>NZ_JACTVI010000001.1:0-100053 GCF_014495685.1 Streptomyces sp. TRM68367
GCGCAGTTCGTCGGGGTACTTGCGGGGAGCAGCCATGATCGGCATCCTTCCGGGTCTTCGATGTCTCCATCAAACCCGGGGCGATTCATCGAGACCGGCCTCGCCGTCGAACGTAACTGGTTCGCCGGCCTGTTCGCCACGGAGGACCGCGAGCGCGGCATGCGCAGCTTCGTGGAGGAGGGCCCCGGGAAGGCCAAGTTCCGCTGAGTTCGGCTGAACCTCCACCGGCGAATCCCCGCCGGACGTCTTGCAATTGACGCTGTGTCTGATCCGGGTCCCCCGATGGGGCGGTTTACAGCAGCCTCAAGGCAACCATGAGGGTGTCTCGTCGAGGGAGTCCGGCGATTGTCCCCAGGTAAGCCGTCGCCGCAGGTCAGAGGGTCCGTGGCCGATCCCGAACCGCCTGTGACACATGCCGGTCGGATCTTGCGGAGTGGTGGCTTCCGGGGGGCGTATTCCCCCGGAACGCCCCCGGAGGGCGCTCTGGGCGGCCATGATGGGGGCATGACGGGGCTGGAGGGTATGGAACAGCCGCGGGGGCAGGCACATGTGACCGCGGCGCGCTGGTCGCCGATGGTCGAGGACGAACGCGCGTTGAAGGCGCTGGAGTTGTTCGGCAACCCGACCGAGGCAGAGGTGTCGCTGCCGTCCCGTCCCGAGTCCGCGGCCACCGCGCGCCGCCTGACCCAGGTGGTGGTCCTGCGCCAGTGGGGCCTGCCCCCCAAGCTCACCGAGGACGCCGTTCTACTGGTCTCCGAGCTCGTCGGCAACGCCGTACGCCACACTGGCGCCCGCATCTTCGGCCTGCGCATGCGCCGCCGCCGCGGCTGGATCCGCGTCGAGGTCCGCGACCCCTCCCGCGGCCTGCCCTGTCTGATGCCGGTGCAGGAGATGGACCTCAGCGGGCGCGGCCTGTTCCTGGTCGACCGGCTCTCCGACCGCTGGGGCGTCGACCTGCTCCCGCGCGGCAAGACGACCTGGTTCGAGATGCGCGTGGCGGAGCGCTGACAACCGTACGTCTTCGGCCTGGGCCAGCCGCCGAACGGCCCAATCACCCGAATTCTCCCGTAACTCCCTTTAGATGGTGCAGGTGACCCCTCTGACCACCACGGAGCCGCTCAGCCCATGCACCGGACCATCCTCAGCCGCGCCCTGATCGCCGGCGCCGCGCTCGTCGCCCTCGCCGCCTGCGGCACGGAGACCAAGGACCAGACGAACCAGGCGCGCGGCACCAAGGCCGCCATCCCCGCCCCACCGGAGAAGAAGCAGGTCCGGGGCCTCCCGGGCATGCCCCCGGTCCTCGACCCGGAGGACGTCTACGCCGCCGACCGCCCCAACCGGCTGTCCCCGGTCGTCAAGGACTTCCCCTCCCGGGTCTACGTCCCCAACACCGAGTCCGACACCGTCTCGGTCATCGACCCGAAGACGTACGAGATCACCGACACCATCCGGGTCGGCCGACAGCCCCAGCACGTCGTCCCGTCCTGGGACCTGAAGACCCTGTGGGTCAACAACAACCGCGGCCACACCCTCACCCCCATCGACCCGAAGACCGGCAAGGCGGGCGAGCCGGTCGAGGTGCACGACCCGTACAACCTCTACTTCACGCCCAACGGCAGGTACGCGGTCGTCATGGCCTCCCTCGACCGCGAACTGGTCTTCCGCGATCCGCACACCATGAAGCGGAAGAAGACCGTCCCGGTCAGCTGCTACGGCGTCAACCACGCCGACTTCTCCCTCGACGGCCGCTACTTCATCGTCTCCTGCGAGTTCAGCGGCGAACTGCTCAAGGTCGACACCGAGAAGATGAAGGTCGTCGGGCAGCAGAAGCTCCCCTTCGACGGCGCCATGCCGCAGGACGTCAAGGTCTCGCCCGACGGAAAGAAGTTCTACGTCGCCGACATGATGGCCCACGGCATGTGGGTCCTGGACGGCGACAAGTTCGACGAGCCCGAGCTGCTCCCCACCGGCAAGGGCTGCCACGGCCTGTACGTCAGCCGCGACTCCCGCGAGATGTACGTCTCCAACCGCGGCGAGGGCAGCATCTCCGTCTTCGACTTCACCCAGAACAAGCTCACCAAGAAGTGGCAGCTGCCCGACGGCGGCAGCCCCGACATGGGCGGCGTCTCCGCCGACGGCAAGGTCCTGTGGCTGTCCGGCCGCTACGACGCCGAGGTGTACGCCATCGACACCCGCACCGGCACCCAGCTCGCCCGCATCCCCGTCGGCAGCGGCCCGCACGGCCTCGCCGTCTATCCGCAGCCGGGCCGCTACTCGCTTGGCCACACCGGCATCTTCCGGTGACCCCGGGTCAGTTGACACGCCGCCGGACAGGTGACGGTCCACGGTCCGCCGCCGCAGAACCGAGACAGTGCATCCCATGATCACAACTCGCCTGCGGCGGCGCGCCGCTGCCGCCGCCCTCTCCCTCGCCGCCGTCCTCACCACCACGGCCGCCGTACCCTCCGAGGCCCCCGCGACGGCCACGCTCGCCGCCGCCCCCGCCTGTCCCCAGTTCGCCGACAAGGCCAAGGCCGCCGCCGACCGCCGCGTGGACATCGGCCGCATCACCCCCGACCCGGTCTGGCGGACCACCTGCGAGACCCTCTACCGCGCCGACAGCCGCGGACCGTCGACCATCTTCCAGGAGGGCTTCCGGCCCAGGGACGTCGTGGGCGGCCAGTACGACCTGGAGCAGTACGTTCTCGCCAACCACCCCTCCCCGTACGTGTCCACGACGTACGACCACGACCTGTACAAGAACTGGGGCGCCGACTGGAACTACTACATCGACGCCCCGGTCGGCATCGACGTCAACAAGACCATCGGCAACAACCACCAGTACGCCGGAGAGCGCGAGGTCGCCTTCCCCGGCGGTGTGGCGCGGCAGTACATCATCGGGGTCTGCCGGGTCGACGAGCGGACCAAGGCCGAGATCATGAGCGAGTGCGAGAGCAACCCCTACTACAAGCCGTGGCACTGAGAGTGGGCGCTCCGCCGGCTCCTTAGGCTGGTCCACGCGCCGTCAGCTGGTTCGCTCGGGTGGCCGCCGCGCCGTGTGCTGAGGTGGGCGGTTAATCTGACCTGCGTCAACCTGGCACGACGTAGTACGAAGGGGCGGATCGGTGGCGGACATCGAGGAAGCACGCAAGCAGTTCGACCGGATCGACGCGGACGGAGACGGGCTCATCACCGCCGCCGAGTTCAAGACCGCCCTGGCGCAGGGCGGCGACTGGAACGTCACGGAGTCGGTCGCCGAGGCCGTCATCAAGTCGCGGGACTCCAACGGCGACAAGATGATGTCGTTCGACGAGTTCTGGTCGTATCTGAACAAGTGAGCCGAGCGAGGGGCGCCCGCGGGTCAGGCGGGCGCCCCTCGTCCGTACGCCCGGCATGGGCGATCGCTTGGGCGGTCGAGGTGCACGCGGCCCCCGACCGCCCCCGGCCGCACCCACCTGCGCGCCGAAACCCGAGCGGCCTTCCCGGGCCGCCCGGGCACCGTCTACCGCGCCCTTGTCATCAGCACAGGCTTCCACGCAGCGGGAATGCGCCGCCTGCTGGCGGCAGCCGCACGTGCCGCAGGGTGAGGTGAGCCCGTGCGTCAGTCGCCCGCGGCCCACTTGCGCAGGGCCGCCTTGCTGTCGAAGTCGGCGACGTTCTTGTCCAGCGGGTTGTCGGTGTACTGGTGGAAGCGCCATCTCGCAGTGATGCGGGGCTTGCCCGCGGTGACATAGTCGGCGATCCACAAGCCGTCGCCCGCGTAGGAGGTCGTATCGACGGTCAACCAGTAGTGCCGGTTCGCATACAGGATGACCCGGTTGTTCGGCCGCAGATCGGTCAGTTTCCGGATGAACAGGTCCTTCTCGGCGTTGCTCGCATGCGTGCCCTCGCTCGTCGTCTCCCAGTCGACGGCGAGGATGTCGCCGGCCTTCTCCGGGGCCTTGGTGACGAAGTAGTTGGCCTGGGCGGCGAGGTTGCCGGGCCAGAGGAAGTGGTAGAAGCCGACGACCAGGCCGGCGTCGCGGGCGCGCTTCGTCTGGGCGGCGAGTTTGGGGTTGACGTACGAACGGCCCTCCGTGGCCTTGATGAAGACAAAGGACAGACCCGCGGTGCTGTAGGAGGAGGACTGGTAAGCGCTGACATCGATGCCGCGGAGCATGTGGGGACTCCCGGAGGTGTGAGTCGGGGGAACGGGGGTTGGTTATACCCGGCTCAATCTTGGTAACGCGTGGGCCTGTTCGGGAGGTTCAATCACCGATGATGCGGGCGGGGTGTTTCGGCCTCGGCCACCTCGTCACAGGCACTCGGCGGTGCGCGCCCCGACCACGGGGCCGCGTGCTCCCGGTTCTCGCCCGAGTGGCGCCAAGTAGCCGATTCGGAAGAGGAGTTCAGCGTACTGGACCCCGCCTCGGGACCGGCCGCCTCCCCCTGACCTGCCGGACATGAAGATCTCGTTGATCAAGGGGAACCTTTCCCTTGGAAGTCTTGGACGTGTCGAGCGGCTTGGGGCTGGGTCTGTGCGAGGTGCGGTGCGTGGTGCCCCATGGCCGGAATTCTGTGGTCCGGCGGTGCTACAGACAGTGGTGGCATCACCCGTGGGGGTGAGTTCTCACGCCCGGACGGGGTGTGCAGGCCGCCGCCGAACACTTTGGCAGGCCTTGTCCGGCGGCCCGACTCCGGATCAGCGATTGCCGAATTCCATCCTGTGGAGAGTGAATTTCCGGAGCCGAACGAACGAGACGCCGAAGCTACGGCTCCGGTAAGGCCCAAACCCCCGTTCAGTGGCACCCGGAACCATCGAGTCCCCCGCCGCACGCGGCCGAGCGCACCGAGAGGAGCCCCCGATGACGCGTCTCCTGGCGCTCTGGGTCACCCGCTTTTTGGGCGAGGCCTACCGTTCACTGGTCGCCTACGGCCAGATGTGGCTCTACCTCCCCGGCGAACGTCCCGGCCCGACGCCCCCGCACCTCCTGGAACGTGTCCGCCCGGACCTCCCCCTGACCCCCGCCGAGGAGGCCCTGGACCGGCAGCTGCGGGACCCGGACAGCCTGAGCTGACGCGCCCGCGCTCACCCGGGCTCCCTGGGACGTCCCGGGGACTGCCGGGTCTTACGCCCCGCTCAGCATTCGATGATGTTGACCGCGAGTCCGCCGCGAGCGGTCTCCTTGTACTTGACGGACATGTCGGCGCCGGTGTCCTTCATGGTCTTGATCGCCTTGTCCAGGGACACCTTGTGGGAGCCGTCGCCGCGCATGGCCATGCGGGCGGCGGTGACGGCCTTGACGGCGGCCATGCCGTTGCGTTCGATGCAGGGGATCTGGACCAGGCCGCCGACCGGGTCGCAGGTCAGGCCGAGGTTGTGTTCCATGCCGATCTCGGCGGCGTTCTCGACCTGTTCGGGGGTGCCGCCGAGGACTTCGGCCAGGGCGCCGGCGGCCATGGAGCAGGCGGAGCCGACCTCGCCCTGGCAGCCGACCTCGGCGCCGGAGATGGAGGCGTTCTCCTTGAAGAGCATGCCGATGGCGCCGGCGGCGAGCAGGAAGCGGACGACTCCGTCCTCGTCGGCGCCGGGGACGAAGTCGAGGTAGTAGTGCAGGACCGCCGGGATGATGCCCGCGGCCCCGTTCGTGGGGGCGGTCACCACGCGGCCGCCGGCGGCGTTCTCCTCGTTCACCGCCATGGCGTACAGGGTGATCCACTCCATGGCGAGTGCCTGCGGGTCGCCCTCGGCGCGTAGTTGACGGGCGGTCATGGCGGCGCGGCGGCGTACTTTCAGGCCGCCGGGCAGGATGCCCTCG
This sequence comes from Streptomyces sp. TRM68367, assembly GCF_014495685.1. GTDB lineage: Bacteria > Actinomycetota > Actinomycetes > Streptomycetales > Streptomycetaceae > Streptomyces. The sequence continues at coordinate 5,799 of NZ_JACTVI010000001.1, forward strand.
CGGGTCATGCCGCGGCTGACGCACTCGCGCATCACGTGCCAGATCTCCAGCAGGCCGGCGCGGATCTCGTCCTCGGTGCGCCAGGCCCGTTCGTTCTCCAGCATCAGGGAGGAGATCGACAGGCCGGTCTCTTCCGCGCGGCGCAGCAGTTCGTCGCCGGTGCGGAAGGGGTACTTCAGGACGGTGTCGTCCAGCTTGACGCGGTCGGCGCCGACCGCGTCCTCGTCGACGACGAAGCCGCCGCCCACCGAGTAGTACGTCTTCGACAGTAGTTCGGTCCCTGTGGCGTCGTAGGCCCACAGGGTCATGCCGTTGGCGTGGTAGGGGAGGGTTTTGCGGCGGTGCAGTTTCAGGTCCGCGTCGAAGTCGAACGCGATCTCCTGCTCGCCGAGGAGCCTCAGACGGCGCTCCGCCCTGATCGCCGCCACGCGCTCGTCCGCCGTCTCCACCTCCACCGTGCGCGGCGAGTCGCCCTCCAGGCCGAGCAGCACCGCCTTGGGCGTGCCGTGGCCGTGGCCGGTCGCGCCGAGGGAGCCGTACAGCTCGGCCCGCACCGATGCGACGGAGTCGAGCACGCCCTCGCCCCGCAGCCGGCGGGCGAACAAGCGCGCCGCCCGCATCGGGCCCACCGTGTGGGAGCTGGACGGGCCGATGCCGATCGAGAACAGGTCGAAGACCGAGATGGCCACGGGGACTCCTCACTACAGGGTCGGCGGGGGCACCCGACGTCACGCGGACCGGGTGCCCCGCCTGGGACTTAACTGTTCAGGCCGGGGTACAGCGGGTGCTTGTCCGCCAGGGCCTCGACCCGTGCCCTGAGCGCCTCCGCGTCGGCCTCCCCGAAGGGAGAAGGCGCCTTCAGCGCCTCGGCGACGACGTCCGCGACCTCGGCGAAGTCCTCGGCCGTGAAGCCGCGGGTGGCCAGCGCGGGCGTGCCGATGCGCAGGCCCGAGGTGACCATCGGCGGGCGCGGGTCGTTCGGGACCGCGTTGCGGTTGACCGTGATGCCGACCTCGTGGAGACGGTCCTCGGCCTGCTGCCCGTCCAGCTCGGAGTTCCGCAGGTCGACCAGGACCAGGTGCACGTCCGTACCGCCGGACAGGACGTCGACGCCGACGGCCCTGACGTCGTCCTGCACCAGACGCTCGGCCAGGATCCGCGCGCCCTGAAGCGTACGGCGCTGCCGCTCCTTGAAGTCCTCCGAAGCCGCCACCTTGAACGCGACCGCCTTCGCCGCGATCACATGCTCCAGCGGGCCGCCCTGCTGGCCGGGGAAGACCGCGGAGTTGATCTTCTTGGCCAGCTCGGCCGTGGACAGGATCACACCGCCCCGGGGACCGCCCAGCGTCTTGTGGGTCGTGGTCGTCACCACGTGCGCGTGCGGGACCGGGTTCGGGTGCAGCCCGGCGGCCACCAGACCCGCGAAGTGCGCCATGTCGACCATCAGGTACGCGCCGACCTCGTCGGCGATCCGGCGGAACGCGGCGAAGTCCAGCTGCCGCGGGTACGCCGACCAGCCCGCGACGATCAGCTTCGGCCCGGCCTCCTTCGCCAGCCGCTCCACGTCGGCCATGTCGACGACACCCGAGTCGTCCACGTGGTACGCGACCACGTCGTACAGCTTGCCGGAGAAGTTGATCTTCATGCCGTGGGTCAGGTGCCCGCCGTGCGCGAGGTTCAGACCCATGATCGTGTCGCCGGGCTTGAGCAGCGCGAACATCGCGGCCGCGTTGGCCTGCGCGCCCGAGTGCGGCTGCACGTTGGCGTGTTCGGCGCCGAAGAGCTCCTTGATGCGGTCGATCGCGATCTGCTCGACCACGTCGACGTGCTCGCAGCCGCCGTAGTAGCGGCGGCCCGGGTAGCCCTCGGCGTACTTGTTGGTCAGGACCGAGCCCTGCGCCTCCATGACCGCGACCGGCGCGAAGTTCTCCGAGGCGATCATTTCCAGCGTGGACTGCTGGCGGTGCAGCTCGGCGTCGACCGCGGCGGCCACGTCCGGGTCGAGCTCGTGCAGGGGCGTGTTCAGGACAGACATACGGCTACGACTCCTCAGCCGGCGATGTGGGCGTCGTACTCGTCGGCGGAGAGCAGGTCGGCCGGCTCGTCCGTGACGCGTACCTTGAACAGCCAGCCGCCCTCGAAGGGGGCCGAGTTCACCAGCGACGGGTCGTTCACCACGTCCTCGTTGACCTCGGTGACCTCACCCGAGACGGGGGAGTACAGGTCGCTGACCGACTTGGTCGACTCCAGCTCGCCGCAGGTCTCGCCCGCGGTCACGGTGGCACCGATCTCCGGGAGCTGGACGAAGACGACATCGCCGAGCGCGCCTGCCGCGTGCTCCGTGATGCCGACCGTCGAGACGCCGTCCTCGGCGGCCGACAGCCACTCGTGCTCCTTGCTGTAGCGCAGCTGCTGGGGGTTGCTCATGGCCTGGATTCTCCTGTACGCGGGTGAGTGCTGGTGAATGGAGGACTACTGGAAACGTGAGTGAGCAGCGGAAAAGTGCGCGACCTCACGCCGGACGCCCAGTGTCTACTTCTGGCGCTTGTAGAACGGCAGCGCCACGACCTCGTACGGCTCATGGCTGCCCCGGATGTCCACGCCCACCCCGGGCGTGCCCGGCGCCGCGTGCGCCGCGTCGACGTACGCCATGGCGATCGGCTTGCCGAGCGTGGGTGCGGGCGCACCGGAGGTGACCTCGCCGATCACCTCGCCGCCGGCGACGACCGCGTACCCGGCGCGCGGGATCCGGCGGCCCTCGGCGACCAGTCCGACGAGAACGCGCGGAGGCTGCGAGGCGGCGCGCTCAGCGGCCTCCCGCAGAGCGGCGCGCCCCACGAAGTCGCCCTCCTTGTCGAACTTCACCACCCGGCCGAGCCCGGCGTCGAAGGGCGTCAGGGAGGTCGACAGCTCGTGCCCGTACAGCGGCATGCCCGCCTCCAGGCGCAGCGTGTCCCGGCAGGACAGCCCGCAGGCAACGAGGCCCGCCCCGTAGCCCGCCTCGGTCAGCGCCTGCCACAGCTCCACGGCGTGCTCCGGCTGCACGAACAGCTCGAAGCCGTCCTCGCCGGTGTAGCCGGTGCGGGCGACCAGCGCCGGGACACCCGCGACCGTGCCGGGCAGACCGGCGTAGTACTTCAGCCCGTCGAGGTCGGCGTCCGTCAGCGAGGCGAGGATCCCGGGCGACTCGGGGCCCTGTACGGCGAGCAGCGCGTAGGCGTCCCGGTCGTCGCGCACCTCGGCGTCGAAGCCGGCGGAGCGCTCGGTCAGCGCGTCCAGCACGACCTGGGCGTTGGAGGCGTTGGCCACGATCAGGTATTCAGAAGACGCGGCCTCGGTCTCGGCGAGCCGGTAGACGATCAGGTCGTCGAGGATGCCGCCGTCGGCCCGGCAGATCATGGTGTAGCGGGCGCGGCCCACCTTGACGCCGCCGATGTCGCCGACCAGCGCGTAGTCCAGCAGCGCGGCGGCCTGCGGGCCGGTGACGGTGATCTCGCCCATGTGGGAGAGGTCGAAGAGTCCGGCCCTCGTGCGCACGGCGTTGTGCTCGTCGCGTTCGGAACCGTAGCGCAGGGGCATGTCCCAGCCGGCGAAGTCGGTCATCGTGGCGCCGAGCGAGCGGTGCACGGCGTCGAGCGCGGTACGGCGGAGTTCGGTACTGCTCATGGGTTCGGTCTCCCAGGGCATGACGGCGAGGACATCTCGTGAAGTCCTCCCATCTGTCATCGGAACCTGAGAGGTTCGCCCTGACCGTCATGGGTAACAGGTCATGGCTTGCACCTTGGGTGGGACCGCCCGTCGATCAAGGGGCAGCCCGCTTTTCAGATGTGCCTCGCCCGCGCGGTAACGGGGCCTGAGAGATTCAAGGGAGGGACTTGCTCCTTCGGCGCCCCAGCGGCACGGCTGCTGGGAACTCTCCCGCGCGGATTCAAACGGCCAGTATGCAGTTGGCGCGCACATCATTGCACGCCTCCCCCTGCGCGGCAGGCCCGGATCTGTGACCGGCTTGTGGCGGGAAGCGGACGCAAACGAGAGACGTCCCGCATTACCTTCTCTTTACACTCGACGGGGATGGGACTCCACACCTGGCCCCAGGGGAGGACGATCACGGTGAACAGGACCACGGCCTACGCCACGACCTCGGGCGTCGCGCTGCCCAAGCAGCCCGCTGGCCCGGCCCGGGAGGCCTGCGGCCCGCTGCCGGCACCGGTCGTCCGCGATCTGCGCGACCGCGCCGGCCACAGCCCGCGCGCGCTGCTCTTCGGCCCCCGGGACCTGGTCGTGGTCACCGGCCTGCCCGGCAGCGGCAAGTCCACGCTGATGCGGCGGGCGGTCAAGGGCGCGCGCATCGACTCCCAGGACGCCCGGGACCGTTGGGACGCCCGCGTACCCCGCTTCCTCCCGTACGCCGTCTACCGCCCGTTGGTCCGCCTCGCCCACTACGCCGGGCTGCGCCGCGCCCTGCGCTCGGGCGAGGGCGTCGCCGTGCACGACTGCGGCACGCAGGCCTGGGTGCGCCGCTGGCTGGCCCGCGACGCCCGCCGCCGGGGCGGCACCCTGCACCTGGTGCTGCTCGACGTCGGCGCCGAAAAGGCCCTGGCCGGCCAGCGCGAGCGCGGCCGCGGTGTCTCGCGGTACGCGTTCCTGCGGCACCGCACGGCCACCACCCGCCTGCTGCGCTCCGTGGAGCGGGGCGACCTGCCGGCCGGCTGCGGCTCGGCCGTGCTCCTCGACCGGGACGCCGCGAACACCCTGCGGAGGATCGGTTTCACCGGGTGAGGGGACTCGGCCGCCCGGGACAGCCGCTAGCCTTTCAACCACAGCATGTGGTTCCAGGCAGGCGGTAGGCAGATGGATTTCCCGGCGGACTTCCCGGCACAGGCGCACCCCCACCCGCACGGCGGTTGGCCCGGCAACGAACTGGAGGAGGTGCTCTCCGCCTCCCTCGGCATCCCGTCGGCCGCCGGCCGGATCGTCGAGGTGCTGGGCCGGAGCTTCGTCTGGGTGCCACTGCCGAACGGCGGCGGCCGGCACAGCGTTCCGCTCGACCTGCCCACGCTGGAGCTGGACGGCCAGGCCTATGTGCCGGTGTTCAGCTCCGAGGAGCAGTTCCACCAGGTCGCCGGCTCGCACATGTCGTACGCCATCGCCCCTGCCGTGGAGTTCGCCCGCGGCCTGCCCCCGCAGGTGGGCATCGCCGTGAACCCGGAGGGCGTGGTCGGCATCCCGCTCCCGCCGCCCGCGGTCGCCGAGCTGTGCCGGGCCGGACGCACCCCGCTGGACGGGCCCGCGAGCGGCGGCCGGGTCCGCCTGTTGGAGCCGGACTGGCAGGACGACCCGGTCGACTTCCTCGCCGCGGCCGCGGCCGAGTTCACGGCCACCGGCGTCGTCCTGACCGCCCGCCGCTGCCTGGCCGCCATCGAGACCGCCGCCCCGGTGATGTTCATCGGCGTCGAACTCTCCCAGTGGGAGGGCGACCTGCGCGCTCTCCCACTGGAGGCCCTGGGCAAGGCCCTCGGCAAGGTCCCGGTCCAATGGCCCGTCAACCTCGTCCTCCTGGACGTGGCCCAGGACCCGGTGGGTGACTGGATGCGCGAGAGGATACGGCCCTTCTACACACAGGGTCAGTAGTCCAACCCAAAAGGGGCGCGGGGCAGAATCGACATGCGGCTCCGCCGCGTGGGCGCGAACAACCACACACAACCCGCACCCGCGAAACCAGAGCACCCCCCGAACTCGTGGGCGCCATTAAGCTAGGCGCACGGCTCGGTCGAGGTCCGCCAAAAGAAGGGGCGACAAAAGGTGAGCGCTAGCGCCGCGGCCGCGGCCGGGCAGGTCGAACACATGCTTCGCCAGGTCACGCCCGGACGTTACGACGCCTACGAGGCACTCCTCCGCGCGCTCGCGACCCCGAATTCCGGCCAGATCTGGATGCTCCTGTGGCACGGTCAGGCCGGCTCCCCCGACGCCCAGTACGGCAACATGGAGGTCGACGGCTACGGCTACGCCCCGTGCGTCACCTCGGCCCAGGAGCTTTCGGCCAGCGGCTGGAACCGCTCTTACGAAGTCGTCGACGGAGTCGACGTGGCCCGCGCGCTCTACCCCGACCACTACGGCCTCTGGCTCAACCCGCACGCCCCGGGTGGCGGCCTCGGCATCCCCTGGCTCGACCTGCGCCGCATCGCCACCGGCCTGGACCGGCAGCCCGCCGGCCCGCTGCGCCTGTCCGAGCCGGCGATCGAGATCCCGCAGTTCTACGCCCTGCTCGCGCAGAACGCCCACCGCACCCCGGCCGTCCGCTCCTTGCGCCGCGCCTGGGTGCAGCCCGCGCTCGGCGCGCCGTACCTCGCCATCGGGCTCGACGTGTACGACGCCGGCCCCACCTCCGTGGACTCCGTGCGCGCGATGATGCAGCAGTCCCTCGGCGCCGTCCCGGACGGGCTGCCCGTGTCGACCGTCGCGCTCTCCGACGAACACGACCCGGTCGCCATGTGGCTGCGTGCCAACGCCCGCCCCTTCTACGACCGCGAGGCCCACGCGGCCCCCGCCCAGGCCCCCGCGACGGGCTACGGCTACCCGCCCGCCCAGGGCCGGTACTGACCGTCCGGTAACAGCACGAGCGACTGACCGGTAACACCACGCCGCCCGTGGACGATGCACACACCGTGCACACGTCTTCGCGCGTAGAGGCAGAGGAAACGTCCCGTCGTGTCACACATGCCCCAACGTGTCCCTGTCCGGCCCCCGTTACCCACTGTCCGGATAACGGATCCCGTCAGACAGCATCACGTTTACGCATCCTTTCATCGCCAAGTCTGGCAACGGATCGGCGAAGCGTTGAAGACTCCCGCACCAGGGGTGTTCACCCCTGTGCACAACAGACTGATCACGCCGCTACAGCGGCAAGTGCGGGCCGGCCACCGCCGGTGAGAGGGGTCCCTGTCAGATGACGGCACCATTGCACGAGCCGACCGCGGAGGCGGCACCCAGTGCGGCCGAGGAAGCGGCGGCAGTAGGCGCCGGTGCGAAGGCCGTGCAGGGCCGATCCCTGGGACGGATCGCGTGGGAGCGCCTGAAACGGGACAGACTCGCCCTGGCGGGCGGCGCCGTCGTGCTCTTCCTGATCGTGGTCGCCGTGCTCGCTCCCCTGATCACCAACCTGGTCGGGCAGGATCCCAACACTTACCACGAGGACCTGATCGACCCTCTGTTCGGCACCCCCACGGGCTCGTTCGGCGGGATCAGCGGCGAGCACCTGCTGGGCGTCGAGCCGGTCAACGGCCGCGACATCTTCGCCCGCATCGTCTACGGCGCCCGGATCTCGCTTCTGGTCGGCTTCCTGTCCGCGATGGTCGCCGTCGCGATCGGCACCGTCCTCGGAGTCCTGGCCGGTTTCTTCGGCGGCTGGGTCGACGCCGCCATCAGCCGCGTCATGGACGGCCTGCTGGCCTTCCCGCAGCTGCTGTTCATCATCGCGCTCGTCTCGGTCATGCCGGACAACATGCTGGGACTGAGCGGTACGGGCGTACGCCTGTTCATGATGATCACCGTCATCGGCTTCTTCGGCTGGCCCTACATCGGGCGCGTGGTGCGCGGCCAGACGCTCTCGCTGCGCGAGCGCGAGTACGTCGAGGCGGCCAGGTCGCTCGGCGCCGGGCGGTTCTACATCCTCTTCAAGGAACTGCTGCCCAACCTCGTCGCGCCCATCATCGTCTACACGACGATGATGATCCCCACCAACATCCTCACCGAAGCGGCACTCAGCTTCCTGGGTGTGGGCGTCAAGCCGCCCACGGCCTCCTGGGGCCAGATGCTTTCGAGCGCGATCGACTACTACGAATCGGATCCCACGTACATGGTGATCCCGGGCGTGGCGATCTTCATCACCGTTCTTGCCTTCAACCTCTTCGGCGACGGCGTGCGCGACGCGCTGGACCCGAAGGGAACCCGCTGACCTGCCGTACCCCAAGCGACCCGTGGCACACCGCACGGTGTCTCTCATCAATTCGGAGGATCCGAGATCGTGACTACCCAACGCACCTCAGGGCGGCGCAAACAGGCCATGGCCGCTGCCGCAGTGGTCACCGCGCTGCTGGCCACGGCGGCGTGCGGCGGCGGCAACGACAGCGACGGCGACGGTGGCGGCGCGGCCGGCTACGACGCCGCGAACAACAAGGTCGCCCAGGCCGACCAGGTCAAGAAGGGCGGCGAGCTGAAGTTCGCGGCCACGCAGGACGCCGACTCGTGGGACACCACGCGTGGCTACTACGGCATGATGTGGAACTTCGCGCGCTACTACAGCCGTCAGCTCGTCACGAACAAGGCCGAGCCCGGCAGCAAGGGCGCCGAGCTGACCCCGGACCTCGCCACCGGGCTCGCCAAGATCTCCGACGACGGCAAGACCTACACATACACCCTGCGTGACGGCATCACCTGGGAGGACGGCAAGCCGATCACCTCCAAGGACGTCAAGTACGGCATCGAGCGCGTCTGGGCGCAGGACGTGCTGTCCGGCGGCCCGGTCTACCTGAAGGACGTGCTCGACCCGAAGGGCGAGTACCCGGGCCCGTACAAGGACCCGTCCCCGGACAAGCTGGGTCTGAAGGCCATCGAGACCCCGGACGACAAGACCATCGTCTTCAAGCTGCCCGAGGCCAACTCGGACTTCGAGGAGATGCTGGCCCTGATCTCCGCCTCCCCGGTCCGCCAGGACAAGGACACCAAGTCCAAGTACGCCCTGCACCCCTTCTCCTCCGGCCCGTACAAGTTCCAGTCGTACAACCCGGGCAAGGACCTGGTCCTGGTCCGCAACACCAACTGGAAGCAGTCCTCGGACCCGATCCGCAAGGCGTACCCGGACAAGATCTCGATCAAGTTCTTCACCAACGCCAACGACATGGACGCGCGCCTCATCGCGGGCGACTACGACCTGGACCTGAACCAGACCGGCATGTCCTCGCAGGGCCGCACCACTGCCCTGAAGGAGCACAAGGCCAACCTGGACAACCCGGTCTCCGGCTACATCCGTTACGCGGTCTTCCCGCAGACGGTGAAGCCGTTCGACAACATCCACTGCCGCAAGGCCGTCATCTACGGCGCCGACCACGTGTCGCTGCAGAACGCGCGCGGCGGTCCCATCGCCGGCGGTGACATCGGTACCAACATGCTGCCGCCGTCCGTGCCGGGCTCCGAGGGCCAGAAGTACGACCCGTACCAGCTCGCCACCGCCAACAAGAACGGCAACGTCGCCAAGGCCAAGGAAGAGCTGAAGGCCTGCGGCAAGCCGGGCGGCTTCAAGACCCGCATCGCGGTCCGCAACAACAAGCCGGTCGAGGTGGCCACCGCCGAGTCCATGCAGGCCTCGCTGAAGAAGGTCGGCATCCAGGCCGAGATCGACCAGTACGACGGCTCGCAGACCACCGGCATCATCGGCAGCCCCTCGAACGTGCAGAAGAAGGGCTACGGCATCATCATCATGGGCTGGGGCCCGGACTTCCCGACCGTCCAGGGCTACGGTCTGCCGCTGTGGGACAGCAGCTACATCCTGCAGAGCGGCAACAACAACTTCGCCATGATCAAGGACAAGACGATCGACGGCCTGTTCGACCAGTACGTCAAGACGCTGGACGACGCGGGCAAGGCCAAGATCGCCACCGAGATCAACCACAAGGTGATGGAGGGCGGCTACTACCTGCCCTTCGTCTTCGAGAAGTTCATCAACTGGCGCTCGGACCGACTGGCCAACGTCTACACGACGGACGCGTACAGCGGCATGTACGACTTCGTCAACCTCGGTCTGAAGTCCGGGAAGTGAACCCGGCACACCCGCCGTACGGCACGAAAGGCAGGTGAAGGCCGGCGCGGCGTGAGCGCGGGCCATCGGACAACATCCGGTGGCCCGCGGTCCGCGGCGGGCCGAGACTTGTGCTCGCTTACCTCATCAGGCGGCTGCTCGCCGCCGCAGTGATGCTCGTGGTCGTCGTCATCGTCGTCTTCGGCATCTTCTTCCTCGTCCCCAAGTGGGCGGGCGTCGACATCGCCGGAGCCTTCGTGGGCAAGCAGGCCGGCCCCGACGCCGTGGAGGCCGTGCGGCAGAAGCTGAGCCTCGGCGACCCGATCTACGTCCAGGCCTGGGAGTTCTTCAAGGGCATCTTCGTGGGCCGCACCTACGCGGCCGGCGGTGATGTCACCAACTGCGCCGCGCCGTGCTTCGGTTACTCCTTCCGCAGCGAACAGGCCATCTGGCCGGTGCTGACCGACCGCTTCCCGGTGACCCTGGGGCTCGCGCTCGGCGCCGCCGTGCTGTGGCTGATCTTCGGCCTGGCGGCGGGTGTGCTCTCCGCGCTCAAGCGGGGCAGCCTGTGGGACCGCAGCGCGATGGTCGTCGCCCTGTCCGGCGTCTCCCTGCCCATCTACTTCACCGGCCTGCTGAGCCTGGCGGTCTTCTCCTACGGCCTCGGCTGGATCGACGGGGAGTACGTGCCCCTGGAGGAGAGTTTCACCGGCTGGCTCGGCGGCATGATCCTGCCGTGGATCACGCTGGCGTTCCTGTACGCCGCGATGTACGCCCGGATCACCCGCGCCACCATGCTGGAGATCCTCGGCGAGGACTACATCCGCACCGCCCGCGCCAAGGGCCTGCGCGAACAGGTCGTCATCCGCAAGCACGCCATGCGCTCGACGATGACGCCCATTCTGACCATGCTGGGCATGGACATCGGCGCCCTGATGGGCGGCGCGATCCTGACCGAGACCACGTTCAGCCTGCCGGGCCTCGGCCAGGCCGTACTGAACGCGATCAAGAACCAGGACCTGCCCATCATCCTGGGCGTCACCCTGATCACCTCCCTCGCGGTGCTCCTCGCCAACCTCGTGGTGGACGTCCTGTACGCCGTGATCGACCCCCGAGTGAGGCTCGCATGACCGAACTCAGCAAGACCGGAGCGGCCGTGGGAGAACCCACGGGCACCTCGCCGGCCCCGACCGCCTTCCTGGCAGTGCGCGACCTGAAGGTGCACTTCCCGACCGACGACGGCCTGGTCAAGTCCGTCGACGGACTCAGCTTCCAGCTGGAGAAGGGCAGGACCCTCGGCATCGTGGGCGAGTCGGGCTCCGGCAAGTCGGTGACCTCGCTCGGCATCATGGGGCTGCACACCGCCGGCCAGTACGGCAAGCGCAAGGCGCAGATCTCCGGCGAGATCTGGCTGGACGGCACCGAGTTGCTCACCGCCGACCCCGACCACGTGCGCAAGCTGCGCGGCCGCGAGATGGCGATGATCTTCCAGGACCCGCTGTCCGCGCTGCACCCGTACTACACGATCGGCGCGCAGATCGTGGAGGCGTACCGCATCCACCACGACGTCGACAAGAAGACCGCCCGCCGCCGGGCGGTCGAGATGCTCGACCGGGTGGGCATCCCGCAGCCGGACAAGCGGGTCGACAGCTACCCGCACGAGTTCTCCGGCGGCATGCGCCAGCGCGCCATGATCGCCATGTCGCTGGTCAACAACCCCGAACTGCTCATCGCGGACGAGCCGACCACCGCCCTCGACGTCACCGTCCAGGCGCAGATCCTCGACCTCATCCGCGACCTGCAGAAGGAGTTCGGCTCCGCGGTCATCGTCATCACTCACGACCTGGGCGTCGTCGCCGAACTGGCCGACGACATCCTTGTGATGTACGGCGGCCGCTGCGTCGAACGGGGCCCGGCCGAGACGGTGTTCTACGAGCCCCGCCACCCCTACACCTGGGGCCTGCTCGGCTCGATGCCGCGCCTCGACCGCGATCAGCAGGACCGGCTCATCCCGGTCAAGGGCTCCCCGCCCTCCCTGATCAACGTGCCGTCCGGCTGTGCCTTCAACCCGCGCTGCCCGTACGCGGACCTGCCGAAGGACAACGTCACCCGCACGGTCCGCCCCGAGCTGGCCGAGGTCGGCAGCCGGCACTGGGCCGCCTGCCATCTGACCCGGGAGCAGCGGGAGCGGATCTGGACCGAAGAGATTGCGCCGAAGCTGTGAGCGAGACGCCTGAGGACCCCAAGGACACGGCCGTGACCACTCCCGCGAAGAGCGACGGCGCCGAGCCGGGTACGGCGGGCGCGGCCACCCTCACCAAGGAGACCGCCCCCGGCGAGGTTCTGCTGAAGGTGACCGGCCTGCAGAAGCACTTCCCGATCCGCAAGGGCCTGCTCCAGCGGCAGGTCGGCGCGGTGCGCGCGGTCGACGGCATCGACTTCGAGGTGCGGTCCGGCGAGACGCTGGGCGTCGTGGGTGAGTCGGGCTGCGGCAAGTCGACCATGGGCCGGCTGATCACCCGCCTGCTGGAACCGACCGCCGGAACGGTCGAGTTCCAGGGCCGGGACATCACCCACCTCGGCGTCGGCGGCATGCGCCCGCTGCGCCGCGACGTGCAGATGATCTTCCAGGACCCGTACTCGTCGCTGAACCCGCGCCACACCATCGGCACGATCGTCGGCGCTCCCTTCCGGCTCCAGGGCGTCGAGCCCGAGGGCGGCATCAAGAAGGAAGTGCAGCGGATCCTGGAGGTCGTGGGGCTCAACCCCGAGCACTACAACCGCTATCCGCACGAGTTCTCCGGCGGCCAGCGCCAGCGCATCGGCATCGCCCGCGCGCTCGCGCTCAGCCCCCAGCTGGTCGTGGCCGACGAGCCGGTCTCCGCGCTGGACGTCTCCATCCAGGCGCAGGTGGTGAACCTGCTGGACGACCTCCAGCAGGAGCTGGGCCTGACGTACGTGATCATCGCGCACGACCTCTCGGTGGTCCGGCACGTCTCGGACCGGATCGCGGTGATGTACCTCGGCAAGATCGTCGAGCTGGCCGACCGCGACCAGCTGTACAAGGCGCCGATGCACCCGTACTCCAAGGCCCTGCTGTCCGCGGTGCCGATACCGGACCCGCGGCGCAGGTCGGCCAGGAGCGAGCGCATCCTGCTCAAGGGCGACGTGCCCTCGCCGATCTCCCCGCCGAGCGGCTGCCGCTTCCACACCCGGTGCTGGAAGGCCACGGAGATCTGCCGGACCACCGAGCCCCCGCTGGTGGAGCTGCGCCCGGCGCAGCAGGTGGCCTGCCACCACCCGGAGAACTTCGCGGACCAGCAGCCGCAGGACACCGTGCTGCTGACCGCGGCCAAGGAGGCGGCGGAGCTGGTGGCCGACGAGGTGCTGGCGGAGTCGGCGGAGACCTCGGCGGCTGTTGCGGCGGAGGCCACCAAGGACACCTCCGACACCACGGAGGGCGAGGACAAGTAAGTCCGATCGGGCCTCTGCCTTGGTTTGTAAGGCGGGGGCCCGATGTTGCGTAAGAATGTCCGGGTGCTTCAGCAACTGTTCAGCCCGTCCGTCCAGCACACGCTCGACCTGGCCGGCATCTTCGTCTTCGCCATCTCCGGCGCGCTGCTGGCCGTGCGCAAGAACTTCGACGTCTTCGGTATCGCCGTCCTCGCCGAGGTCACCGCGCTGGGCGGCGGACTGTTCCGCGACGTGATCATCGGGGCCGTGCCCCCGGCCGCTTTCACGGACCTGGGCTACTTCCTCACCCCGCTGTTCGCCGCCCTCCTGGTCTTCTTCCTGCACCCCCAGGTGGAGCGCATCCAGGCCGGCGTCAACGTCTTCGACGCGGCCGGCCTCGGCCTGTTCTGCGTGGCCGGGACGACCAAGGCGTACGAGTACGGCCTCAGCCTGACCGCCTCCGCCTGCCTGGGCCTGGCGACCGCGGTCGGCGGGGGCGTGCTGCGGGATGTGCTGGCCAACGAGGTGCCGTCGCTGCTGCGCTGGGACCGGGACCTGTACGCGGTCCCGGCGATGGTCGGCGCCACGCTGGTCGCGCTGTGCATCCGCTACGACGTGCTGAACCCGTTCACCAGCGGCCTCGCCGCGCTCACCGCCTTCGTCCTGCGCCTGCTCGCGCTGCGGTTCCACTGGCGAGCTCCGCGGGCGTGGAACCGCCGGTCGACGGTGCGCGAGGAACAGAGCCCCTCGTGAGGTGGCCGATGCCCATCTCCTCGGTCAGCCAGCGGAACGCCGGGACCACCTGCGGCCGCCACAGCGCCATGGTGTGCCCGCCCGCGCTCTTCGGGATGTACACCACGTGCACGGTCGTCGGCGCCTTCGCGATCTGCTCCAGGCCCAAGCCCGCCTCGTAGCCGTCGTGCGGCTGGCCGGAGATGTAGAGCGCGATCGGAGGTGGCGTGTGCGCCTTCCGGAGCAGCACGTACGGGTTGTTCGCGGCGCGCAGGGCCGGGCTCTGCGCGGCGAGCGAGGTGCGTTCGATGATCGGGTCGTTGTATCCGGACATGCTGATGGCGGCCCGGTAGCGATCGGGGTGGGCAACGGCGAGCTTGGTCGCGCAGTGCCCGCCCGCCGAGTACCCGGCGGCCGCCCAGCCCTGCGGGGCGCGCTCCGCGCGGAAGTTGTCCATGACCATCATCGGGACGTCGATGCTCAGCCAGGTGTCGGCGTTCACCGTGCCCGGGATGTTGGCGCAGCCGGGGTCCACGCCGGCCAGCAGATTGGTGCGCGGCGCCACCAGGATGAACGGCGCGATCTGCCCCCTGCGCATCAGCCGCTGCAACTGCTCGTGTACATGCAGTGAGCCGAACCAGGCCTTCGCCGAGCCGGGGTAGCCCGACAGCAGTTCCACCACCGGGAACCTGTGGTGGCGGTAGGCGGGCTCGTGGTACTGCGGCGGCAGCCACACGTAGACCTCGGCGTTCACACCCGACACCCGGCCCTTGAGCTGGGTGACGCGCACTCCGTCGTCGGCCCGCATGCCCGGCCCGCTGGCCGGCCTGAACGTCTGCCGGACCTTGGGCAGCTTCTTCAGCGAGATGCCGCCCGTGCCGTTGGCCCCCAGGTTCGCGGCCTGTTGCACATGGTTGCCCGTGCCGAGCAGGTCGGCCCAGTTGTCGTACAGGTTGTTCTGGTTGTTGACCAGCACGAACACGAGGGCCACGGCCGTGCCCTGGGCGAACAGCAGCATCAGCGTCCGGGCCGCGGCCCGCAGCGCCTGGGGTCCCCGGACCCGCGACCACAGGGCCAGCGGCAGCACCAGGGCGACGACGGACAGCACCATCAACGTGTAGAGGAACGGAGTCCCGGTGAGGCTCATGTCCCTACAGAGGGTGGAGAGGCACCTCGGGTTTCTGGCGAGTGCGGACACTTACCGGGAAATTGCCCGGGTCTCACTTCTCTCAAAGCTACCGCTTAGTAGTTTCCTGTTGTACCGTTCACGCATGTCCGAAGCAGCTACCCTGCCGGTTGCCATCGGCGACAGCGAGTTCGACCGTGACACGGCGGTGACGCTGCGCGAGCCCGGCGTCTATGACATCGACCTGTCCGCCGGCTGGACGATCATCAACGCCGTCAACGGCGGCTACCTGCTGGCCGTCCTAGGCCGCGCCCTGGCGGACACGCTGCCGCACCCCGACCCGTTCACGATCTCGGCGCACTACCTCACCGCGTCCCGGCCGGGCCCCGCGGTCGTCCGCACCGACGTCGCCCGCACGGGCCGGACCCTGTCCACCGGCCAGGCCTCCCTCTTCCAGTACGACGAGCAGGGCCGCGAGGTCGAGCGTATCCGCGTCCTCGCCTCGTACGGCGACCTGTCGGCGTTGCCGGACGACGTCCGTACGACGGCGAAGCCGCCCGCGATCCCGCCGCTGAACCAGTGCCTCGGCCCCGACGACGGACCGGTCTCTGTCTCCGGCAGCTCGGCCCTCGTCGACCGCCTGATGATCAAACTCGACCCCGCCACGCTGGGTTGGGCCCTCGGTCAGCCCTCCGGCAAGGGCGAGACGCGCGCCTGGTTCGGCCTCGCGGACGGCCGAGACGCCGACCCCTTCTCACTCCTGCTCGCGGTGGACGCCCTACCGCCGACCGCCTTCGACCTGGGCATCTCCGGCTGGGTACCCACGGTAGAACTCACCGCCCACATCCGCTCCCACCCAGCCCCGGGCCCCCTGCGCGTCTCCATCACCACCCGCAACCTGGCCGGCGGCTTCCTGGAGGAGGACGCGGAGGTCTGGGACAGCAGGGACCGGCTGGTCGCTCAGTCGCGGCAACTGGCGAGGGTGCGCCTGACGTGACGCAGCCGCGGGCGGCGGTGCGTAGCTGGCGGGCCGATCTGCCGTAACTGCGGGCGCGCGCATGCCGCACCCACACATGGCGACGGGCCCCATCGGCAAGCAGCCCACCGCCCGCGCAGCCGACGCGCAACCGCATCCGTAACCGCGGGCCCGCGCAGCCGTCGTAGCTGTGGGCCGCCGCATCCGCCGTAGCTGCGGGCAGTCGTGCCCCCCAGTGCCTCAAGGGGCCTGGGAGGCACCCCCAGGGCGGCACGGCTGGGCGCAGCGGCGCCCCGCCGGCGCGGGCGAGCGAAACCCACCCCCGGCCCACACCTACGCGGGGCGCCTGGCGAGCGGGGTCCGGTTGGCGTGGTCGACGTGCGGTGTCCCGTCCAGGCCGGGCTGCACGCCCATGCCCGGGCCCGCACCTACGCGGGGTGCCTGGCGAGCGGGGTCCGGTTGGCGTGGTCGACGCGCGGTGTCCCGTCCAGGCCGGGCTGCACGCCCATGCCCGGGCCAGCCGCAACGCGGGGTGCCCGGCGAGCGGGTCCAGCCGACGCAGTCAACTCACGGCACCCCGTCGACGGCCGGCAAGCGCCCCCACCCCCGGCCGGCAACAAGCCCACACGGGACCCTGGTGCCGTGAAGTCCGACCGCCTCCTCTCGATCCTCCTGCTCCTGCAGACCCGCGGCCGCGTCCCGGCCCACGAACTCGCCGACCGGCTCGAGGTATCGGTCCGCACGATCTACCGGGACATCGAGGCCCTGTCCACCGCCGGTGTCCCGGTCTACGCCGAACGCGGTCGGCACGGCGGCATCGAACTGCTCGCCGGCTTCCGCACCGACGTCACCGGCCTCACCGCCGACGAGTCCCGCGCACTGTTCGTCCTCGCCGCACAGGGCGCCCACGCCGCCCTCGGCCTGGACACAGCCATCGCCTCCGCCCTGCGCAAGGTGATGGCCGCACTGCCGGCCCCGCACCGCCCGGCCGCCGAGGTCACCTCCCGCCGCATCCTGGTCGACGCCACCCGCTGGAAGGGCGGCCCCCAGCCAGCCGCAGACCTGGACACCCTCCAGGACGCGGTCTTCACCGACCGCCGCCTGCGCCTGCGCTACCGGCACAGCGACACCCCGCAGGCACGGACGTACACGGTCGACCCGTACGGCCTGGTCTCCAAGGCCGGCGTCTGGTACCTCGTCGCCGACCGGCGCGGCACACCCCGCCTCTTCCGCGCCGACCGCGTGCACTCCGCACAGCTCCTCGACGACCCCGTACGACGCCGGCCGGGCGTCGAACTCGCCGATGTCTGGGAGGCGCTCCGCCGCCAGGTGGAGGAACGCCCCGGCGGCCTGGACGTCACCGTACGCGTCCACCGCGACCGCCTCGACCTGTTCCGCCGCCTGCTCGCCTCCTGGCTGGTCGCGCCGCCGCATGATGACGGCGACGGCGAGTGGGTGACCGCCCACCTGGCGTTCGGCCTCGTCGGCGAGTCCCGCCAACTGCTGATGTTCGCCGACCAGGTGGAGGTCCTCGCCCCGCCCGAGGTACGCGACGAACTGGCCCGGGCGGCGGCGTCCGTCACGGACCTGTACCAGCCGCGGCAACGCCCCCAGGGATAGCAGCCCAGGCCGGACCGCCACCCTTGCGGCCGCTTTGCCGCGCGCACAGGCCCGCGGCAGGTCGCCTACAACTCTCCCCTGAGCGATGTTGGTTGAGTGCCCGCCTCAGAACCCCCTCAGCCCTGGCCGCCTGCGGCTCGAGTGACTCGTCGTCCTCCTCGATGACCGGCGGAAACGGCGGCTCCGGGAAGCAGCGACGCGGGCGGGTGCCCTCCTCAGTCCCGCCAGTGATGCCGGCCGATGCTGATCAGCCGTAGCTGACGGGTCGCCAGCCGGGTGACCCGCTCCCGCTCCTGCGCCGGAGACTCCAGCGTCTCCAGGAACAGCGAGGCCGTGATCAGCATCTGGTCGACGTACAGGTGCGCGAGCATGTGCAGGTCGTCGTCGGTCCAGCCCGCGGACACCGGGTCCTTGGCCAGCTCGGCCTTGACCTCCTCGGCGAACCGCGCGAGTTGGGACCGTATGGCCTCCCGTACCGGCTGAACCCCGCCATGTCGTTCACGGGCGATAAACCGGACATGTGCGGGGTGCGCGTCCACATGACCGGCGATCAGTTCGATGGCGCGCGCGATGCGCCGCTCGCTGTCGCCGGTCGTGGACACCGTCGTCCGGATCATCGGGTGCAGGCTGCCCAGCGCCTCCTCCACGAGCGCCACGCCGAGATCGGCCGTGGAACGGAAGTGCCGGTAGAAGGCCGTCGGCGCGACGCCGACGGCACGGGTGACCTCGCGCAGGCCCAGACTGCTCAGGCTCTGCTCCTCCAGCAGGCCCAGTGCCGCGTCCAGGAGCGCCTGCCGGGTCCTCTGCTTCTGGGTCTGCCGGATGCCGAGGGTGTGACTCATACCATGCAGTTAACAACTGTTCTCTGGAATTGGAAAGTCGTGCGGCGCGCTAGACTAAGTAGTCAGTGAACAGCTGTAACAACAACCGTTCACCGAGACTTGACTGAGAGGTTTCATCCGATGCTGTTCCTCGTCGCAGCGCTCCTGCTGCTGGGCGTCGTCATGGGCACCGTGGCCCACGCACCGCTCGCCTTCTCCGTCGCCACCGGCGCCGTCATCGCCGTCTGGCTCGGCATTTTCGCCCTCCGCGAGCGGCACGGCCGCCACCGCGGTACGTCCGCCCACTGACCCTCGGGAGCCGATCACCATGCAACTCACCGCACCGGCACGCCGCCGCACCGGCCTGCGCGACACCGACGGAATGGCCGTCGCGTCCTTCGTCCTGGGCCTGCTGGGCCTGCTGGTCCTCAACGTCTTCCTCGGCCCCATCGCCATCACCCTCGCGAGCCTGGCGCTGTGGCGGGGGACGGCCCGCAAGGGCCGCGCCTACCTGGGCCTGGGCCTGGGCGTCGCCGACCTTCTGGTCCTGGCCGCGTTCATGCAGGCGGACCACTCGATCTCCTGGAGCTTCTGAGCGCAGGCCGGACGACGGCGGCAACCCCGGCCAGCCGGTCTGAGGTTCGTCGACCGGTCGCCGTAGAATCGGCCTCACCATGGCATACCTCGACCACGCCGCGACGACCCCGATGCTCCCGGAGGCGGCAGAGGCACTCACCGCCCAGCTCGGGATCACCGGCAACGCCTCCTCCCTCCACGCATCCGGCCGCAAGGCCCGCCGCACGGTCGAGGAAGCCCGCGAAACCCTCGCCGAAGCCCTCGGCGCCCGCCCCAGCGAGGTCGTCCTCACCTCCGGCGGCACCGAGGCCGACAACCTCGCCGTCAAGGGTCTGTTCTGGGCCCGCCGCAACGCCGACCCGGCCCGCACCCGGGTCCTGGCCAGCCCCGTCGAGCACCACGCCGTCCTGGACGCGGTCCACTGGCTCGGCGAGCACGAGGGCGCCACCGTCGAGTACCTCCCGGTCGACTCCTGCGGCCGAGTCCAGCCCGAGGTGCTGCGCGAGGCGATAACGCGCAACCCCGACGATGTCGCCCTGGCCACGGTCATGTGGGCGAACAACGAGATCGGCACGATCATGCCGGTCCGCGAACTGGCGAACGTGGCAAGCGAGTTCGGCATCCCGCTGCACGCCGACGCGGTCCAGGCCGTCGGCCAGCTCCCGGTCGACTTCGCCGCCTCCGGCCTCGCCGCGATGACGGTTTCCGGCCACAAGATCGGCGGCCCGTACGGCATCGGCGCGCTGCTCCTCGGCCGCGAGTACACACCCGTACCCGTCCTGCACGGCGGCGGCCAGGAACGGCATGTGCGCTCCGGCACCCTCGCCGTCCCCGCCATCGCCTCCTTCGCGGTCGCCGGCCGGCTGGCCGCCGAGCGGCGCGAGTGGTTCGCACGGGAGATCGGCGCCCTGCGCGACGACCTGATCGAGGCGGTCCGTACGGCGGTCCCCGACGCGATCCTCGGCGGCGACCCGGCACCCGAAGGCCGCCTCCCGGCCAACGCGCACTTCACCTTCCCCGGCTGCGAGGGCGACTCCCTTCTCCTCCTCCTGGACGCCCAGGGCATCGAGTGCTCCACCGGCTCCGCCTGCACCGCCGGCATCGCCCAGCCCAGCCACGTCCTCCTGGCCACCGGCACCCCACCGGACCTGGCCCGCGGCACCCTCCGCTTCTCCCTCGGCCACACCTCCTCAACGGCCGACATCGAGGCCCTCGCGAAGGCGATCGGGCCGGCGGTGGAACGGGCGCGGGCGGCGGGGCTGACGTAAGGCGGCGGCCGACGCAGAGGACCGGCGCACCGCCGGTCAGGCCGACGTGGACCGAGGCGTCGTGGCCGGTGACGCGGAGGTCCTGCTCGCCTCGCGCACCAGGCGCATGTACCGGTGCCAGTCCCAGTGCGGGCCAGGGTCGGTGTGGTCCGTGCCCGGCACCTCTACATGGCCGATGATGTGCTCTCGGTCGACGGGGATGTCGTACCGCGCGCATATCCGGGCCGTCAGCCGCGCCGATGCCTCGTACATCTCGTCCGTGAGGTCCTCGGGACGGTCCACGAAGCCCTCGTGCTCGATGCCGACGCTCCGCTCGTTGTAGTCGCGGTTGCCCGCGTGGTACGCCACGTCCAGCTCGCGGATCATCTGCGCGATGCGCCCGTCCTGGCCGACGATGTAGTGGGCCGCGGCCTGGTGGCCCGGGTCCTGGAAGGCCTTCACCGCGCTGTCGAAGCTGCCCTGGGTGACATGGATGATCACCATGTCGATGCCGAAGTCGTCCGGCCGGTCCGCGCGCCGCCAGTTCGCATCCGACGCCGCCAGCCACTGGGCGCCCCGGTAGTCGACCTCGCCCGGCTTGCGCGGCTTCTCCACGCCGGGCGCGCGCCACCACAGGCGGCCCAGCTCGTCACGGGCCAGCACGGCCGTGCCCACGGCGGCCGCCGTCCCGCCGATCAGCAGGGCACGCCGCCCGATCCGCCGGTCCGTGTCCCCGGATGCCCTGTCCCTGGATGCTCTTCTCGCCCCCATGTGATCGTCAACGGATACTCGCGGGCCCGGGTTCCCACGCCCCCGTACCCTGGAAGAGTTATGACTCACACCTCGCAGCGCACCCGACCCCTCCGCGTCCTCGCCGCCATGTCGGGCGGCGTCGACTCCGCCGTCGCCGCCGCCCGAGCGGCCGAGGCGGGCCACGACGTGACCGGCGTCCACCTCGCGCTCTCCGCGAACCCTCAATCGTTCCGTACCGGCGCGCGGGGCTGTTGCACCATCGAGGACTCGCGCGACGCCCGCCGCGCCGCGGACGTCATCGGCATCCCGTTCTACGTCTGGGACCTCGCCGACCGCTTCCGCGAGGACGTCGTCGAGGACTTCGTCGCCGAGTACGAGGCCGGCCGCACCCCGAACCCCTGCCTGCGCTGCAACGAGAAGATCAAGTTCGCCGCTCTGCTCGACAAGGCCCTCGCCCTGGGCTTCGACGCGGTGTGCACCGGCCACTACGCCAAGATCGCGACGCTGCCCGACGGCAGCCGCGAGCTGCACCGCGCCTCCGACATGGCCAAGGACCAGTCGTACGTCCTCGGGGTCCTGGACGAGCAGCAGCTCGCGCACGCGATGTTCCCGCTCGGCGACACGCTCACCACGAAGGACGAGATCCGCGCGGAGGCCGAGCGCAGGGGCCTCGCCGTGGCCAAGAAGCCGGACTCCCACGACATCTGCTTCATCGCCGACGGCGACACCCAGGGCTTCCTGGCGAACCGGCTGGGCCGCGCGGAGGGCGACATCGTCGACGAGTCCGGGGCGAAGCTGGGCACCCACGAGGGCGCGTACGGTTTCACCATCGGCCAGCGCAAGGGCCTGCGCATCGGCACCCCCGCCCCTGACGGCAAGCCGCGCTACGTCCTCGACATCTCACCCGTGAACAACACGGTGACGGTCGGCCCCGCCGCCGCCCTCGACGTCAACTCCCTGACCGCGATCAAGCCCCGCTGGTGCGGCACCGCCCCCGCCGGCCCCGGCACCTACACGGCCCAGCTCCGCGCCCACGGCGGCGAAACGGAGGTGACGGCCGAACTCGTCGACGGCGAACTCCGGGTCCACTTCACCGGCCCGGTCCGCGGTGTGGCCCCCGGCCAGGCGATCGTCCTGTACGACGGCACACGCGTGGTGGGCTCGGCGACGATCGCGTCCACGACACGGGAGGTCACGGTGTCCACCCGGTGATCACCGGGGCTGGCCCCCGCCCGGTCCGATCTCGCGAGTCGCGTGCACGAGTATCTGCGAGGCGGGAGTGCTGCATGACGCGCTTGTGCCTTCTGTGGTGGCCCGCACCAGCGACCTGCTTGCTGCCTTCAACCGACGAGGCGGTCGACACCGGGACGGGTGTTCCGCCGAGCCGCCTAGAACCCGTCCATCCCGGATACCGTGGGGGTGAACCCTTGCCACCGCCGAAGGAGCCCCACCGGTGACCGAGCAACACATCGCGCGGAACCTCCCTCACCTGCTGGACGTCGCACGGGATGTTGAAAAGGAGTTTGAGGGCATGGACGTCAGCGTTGTCGACGGCGTTGTGATGATGTCGCCGGTCGCACCGGCCCACTACCGCACCCAGCAACAGATTGACCGGCAGCTTCGTGATCAGGCGGGTGACTCGGTTCTCGGCGAGATCGAGTTCGCCCATCCGGCGTGGGACCGTCGGCTGACGCCGGACATGATCGTGTGGCACGGCGACGAGGAGGAGGACGCCCCCTACGATGCGGAGGCGATCGAGCTGGTCGTGGAGATCGTGTCTCCGTCGTCCGTGGAAAACGACTACGTGATCAAACCGAGGGCGTACGCCACCGCCGGGATTCCCGTTGGGTTGGTCCTGGACCCTTACACCAGGTCGTGGACGCTTTTGACGGACCCCGCTCCCGGCGGCTACCGGGAGCGGTCGACGGGCCCGTACGGGAAGACGCTGCGTATCGACTGTGGTTCCCGAACCCTGGCCGTGGACACCGAAGGGCTGCCGGAGGCAAAGGAATGGCAGCTGCGGGACGCGTGGCCGGTCCACCGCACCGATCCGGGAATCGTCTGAGCCGTAGGGCGCCGCCAGTCCCATGAGAGTCGGACTGGACGGACAGTCAGCCCGACCCGGCCGACACCCTGATCCGCCCGACGAAGGCGTCGATGTCGTCCATGGCGCCGAGGACCCGACGCGGGTCCGGGGCCGTGGCGATGACCAGCACGTCGCAGCCGGCCTCTTCGCTGCGCCAGGCGTACCGCACGCCCGCGACAATGGTGCGATCCTCCCCCGTCTGCGTGTAACGCAAGGAGCGCAAGCCGGTGCCGAGCGCCTCGGTGGTGAAGTCCTCCACTATCGGCTTCTCAACAAGGTCCGGGTCGTCCGTGGTGACCAGTTCCCGCAGGGTCTCCTCGCGGTCACCGTTCGCCTCGACAGCGGCCACGTACACGGGCAGCGGCATGAAGCGCGGGTCCGGCAGGAGAGGTAGACGTCGAAGCCGGGGGTGACTCCGCGGGAACTGCTCGGCGCAGGCTTGCAAGGTGGCGGCCAAGCCTTTGAGTTCCTTGCGGCTCGGCTCGAAGTCGCTGTCGCCCCACCATGCTTCGGACACGTAGCGACTCCACTGCTTCGGCCCCTTCCACGGGGTCCCTTCCCAGGAGTCCGGGACCTTCATCCACAGGTCGGTGTCGTAGTCCAACGTACGGCCAGCTCATGAGCGCCTCCAACGGAACGTACTCATCATCGCGTCGAACAGTTCCACAAAGAGGTCGGCAATTTCGTCCTTGGGGTCGCCCGCTCCGAGAGTGGAGAAGACGACGCCGAACCAGCGGCCGTGATCGCCCGGGACGGGGACGACGTACTCGACGCGGCGCGATCCCAGCTCCCCGCCGCCCAGGGCGTCGGCAGCGACTGTCCGCTCCGTGCGGACTCCGCGCATCGCGTCGACCTTGACAACACTGGTCTCACCGCCCCTCCCCAATGCCGTTTAGTTTGGCTTCGGTTGACCTCGGGTGCTGGAGGGCAGGAGCTTGACGGTGGGCGGGCCGGGGTGGCGAACGCCTCGATCGGAGCGGCGTCGTTCGCGGTGGCTGGAGGGGCGGGGGCGTTTGATGGAGCGAGGGTAAGTACGGTGTCGTCGGCGGGGGTTGAGGTTGCGGCGATGGGCGCCGCGTTCGAGCGTGTGTGCCAGGAGGGCTTCGTGATCCTCAGAGGGGAAAGGCCGCTCGGTCGGTGACCGAGCGGCGCACGATTCGGACGGTGCCGAGGAACTTGATCCGGTCGGGATCGATCCCGGCGTTGGTCGCGGCCCGGCACATCAGTGCGCACAGCGCCCAGTGGGTGAGCAGGTAGGCCCATATCTCCTGGTAGACAGGTCCGGGCGGCTCGAGCGCAGGATCTTCCCGGGACCGCGCAGGTGGGTCTTGAGCTGGTCGATCCCGGTCTCCGCCTCCCATCTCTCCCAGTAGCAGGAAGCCAACTCCTCGGCGCCCCGAGGCGCTGGCCATCGAATGGGCGGCGGGAAACCTCGTCATCCCCGAGGGGGCTGTCGGTGACGCGGTCGAGGGCTGGGGCCTTGCCTCTTCGACGGGCCGCCCGACCTTGCGAGTCGCGTACACGAATACCTGCGGGGCGGGAACGCTGCGTGACCGCCTCGTTCCTCTCGTGGCAGTCGGTACCAGCGTGTGGCTTGCTGCCTTCAGCGGGCCGGGAAAGCCGACGGCCGCACAGTCCTGGCCGGCGCATCGGATACGGCATGATCGGGGGCTGCACAGAAGGGAAAACGCCGTGAGCTACACGATTCGCTACGGTGAGGAGCTGCGGTCAAACGCGACGTACTGACCCCCGAGCGCCGTAAGGCGTTCGAGCGGGCGGTCTCCGTGCTGGCCGAGCATCCTGATCACGAGAAGTCGATCCCGATGAGAGGCAATACCCGGCATATCCGGCTTACGCAGGACATCCTCCGTGAGTACGTCGTGTTCCAGTAGTTTGTGATGATCAGTACCTGAACGTCTTCGACCGCCAGGACGCCATTCTGGATGAAGGGGACGTGTAGCACGGGACCGGACAGCCGACCCCTCCCCGTGTGTCCTCAGTGCTCATGGCGGGCCGATCCGATTACCGCCCCCGGACGTAGGCCTTGAGAATCTCATCGACCTTCCGTGGTCCGATTCACAGCCATGACTCCGTACGGTGGTGGCTGGAAGCACACACGTCTCAAGAGTGACTTCATATCATCGTGACGTCGGTGAAGTTCACGGGCTGTAGACGCTGCTGTTCATCGGGGGATAAATGCGATGAGCGTGTCGAAGTATCCGATTTGGGCTTCGATCCCGCACCAGGAGACCTGGAGACAGTGAAGCTGCTGGTCTCCGCGGTGGGTGCGGTCATTGAAGGCAGCGGCCAAGCACAGACCGAACTGGGCAAAGTGGGCACGTCAGAGGGCGTGTGGGCCGGTAAGTCCGCGAACACCTTCGCGGACTCCGTGTCTGTCATTCCGCCTTATCTGAAGAAGGCGCTGGGTTCGCTGGATTCGGCGCATCGCGCCCTGTCGTCCTGGGAGACCTCCCTGGGCGGTTTCCAGGCGCGGGCCCGCAAGTTGGAGGAGGAAGCCGCAGAGGCCGCCCGCAAGGCCAGCACGGCCAAGCAGAACCTTGACGGGTTGACCAAAGACACCTCCGGGATGTCCGACACGGAGAAGGACGACCACGAGAAAGACAAGAAGGACCGCCAGCGCGCGTACGACTCTGCCAACAACGAGCTTGAGGCCGTTCGAGGCCGTGCCCGCACCCTGCACGTCGAGTTCACCGCCGCCGCAGGCGACACGTCGCGTCGGATCAAGGACGCGGCCGATGACGCTCCTCCTGAGCCTGGCTGGTTCGACGAACTGGTGGACGGCATCGGGGAGTTCTTCTCGGACGCCTGGGACACGATCACGGATCCGAACTTTTGGAAGCTTGTTGGTGATTTCTCGCCGATGCGGCCATGGTTGTCGGCGTCCTGGCGCTGCTCGGCGTTCCCGGTCTGGGCTGGCTGGGACTCATCGTCGCCGGTGGGGCGCTCGGGGCCCACCTCCTCGCCTGGGCCGGTGGCGCGGACGGAGTGAGCTGGCAGACCCTGGCCTGGGATGCGGCGGGCCTGTTCTGCGGTGTGCGGGCCTTCAAGGGGTTGAAGCTGGGGAAGGCCGGTGCGAACCTCATGAAGTCCGGCAAGGGACTCAAGGCCGTGGAAGAACCTCAAGGGCATCGGTGAGGGCATGCGCAACTCCCTCCAGGGCTTCCGGCCCTCGGCATCGAGATCACGGAGGACGGCGCCGTGCACTTCGCCGTCCCCGCCGACGCCGAGCCGACCGCCGTGGCCGAGGCTGTGCGCACACGACTGCCCCGGCTTGCGGCCGAGGTCCGCAGACGGGTTCCCCGCGCCGGTCGGCCCGTCAAGGAGCTGGTCGACGGGGCGAGCTTCGCCTATCTGGGGCGACGGTACCGGCTGCGGGCTCTCCCGGCCCATGCATCGGGCAGGGTACGACTCCGCCACGGCTGGCTGGAACTGCCACGGGCGGCCACCCGGCAGGACAGGGCCCGGCTCATCTGCGACTGGTATGCCGCGAAGGGCACCCGATGGCTGGCGGCCCGAGCGGTGCCGCTGGCTGCGCGAGCCGGGGTGACTCCTCGCCGGGTTGAGGCACGTGAACTGGGGGAACACTGGGGTGCCTGTGACGCCGAGGGACGCATCACGCTGCACTGGGCGCTTCTGCAGTTGCCGCCTGCCCTCATCGACTTCGTTCTCGTCCACGAACTCGCCCATCTGCGGACCTCCGGTCACGGTGCACGGTTCCGGCAGGCAATGCGGGCGGTCCTGACGGACTTCGACGACTTGGAGCGGCGTTTCGCGGAAGCCGAGCGGGAGCTTTGGCGGGGTGCGGTGGGCTGAGAGCCCCGCCGCACCTGCCCAGTCCCGCGCGGCGGTTGTTCAGTCGGCCCCTGGTCGGTGGTCACCCCGCGAAGAACTCCGCCAGTACCGGACCAAGGACGTTCGGGTCCACCATGTGGGACTGGTCCTTCAGGGTCCGGTACGTGCCGTGGGGTGCGGACTCGGCGATGGACTGGGCGGCCTCGCGCATCCACGATGGGCTCAGGGTGCCCGCGACGGCGAGGACGGGCGCGGTGAGCGAGGCCAGCAGGGTGCGGGGGACCAGGCTGTCGCCCATGACGGCGTCGTCGTACGCGAGGGTCGGGGCGATCGCCTCCATGCCGGGCCACATGGGGGACTGGCGGGCGCCCCGGATCATCTCCTCGGCCATGCCGGCGAGCCGGAGGAACAGCTCGACCGCGTCCCCGCGCCGGCCCTGCGCCAGCGCCTCGGTCAGGCGCTCGGTGTACTCGGCGCGCTCCCTGGCTCCGCCCTCGGACACCGCGAACGGCACCTCGTAGACGGCGACCCGGCGGACCGGCAGCCCGCTGGCCGCCGCCCGCAGGGCCAGCGCGCCGCCCGACGAGATGCCGTACAGCGAGGCCTCGCCGCCCGCCGCCTCGATCAGTGCCGCGAGGTCCTCGATCTCCCGCTCCACCGCGTACGGCGGCGTGTCGCCGCTCTCGCCGCGGCCGCGGCGGTCGTACGCGATGACCTGGAACCGCGACGAGAGGGGGACCGTCAGCGGCGCCACGGTTGCGCCCGTCGACATCGCGCCGCTGACGAGGATGACCGCGGGGCCCTGCCCGGCGCTCCGGTACGCCAGCGGCGTGCCGTCGCGCGAAAGGATCTGCTTGTCCATGCCAGTGCAGACTGCCATCGGCCGGCGAACTAATCGGTCATGACACTTCGACGTCAGGACACTTCGACTTCGTAGAAGCAGAGGTGGTCCTTGATCTCGGCCACGTCCGGTTTCGGGTCCGGGTACGCCCAGACCAGGTCCGCCGCGTCCGGCAGCGACCAGTACGAGGCCGTTCCCTTGAAGGGGCAGTACGTGTGGGTGTCGGAGGGGGTGAGAAGGTCCAGCCGTACGTCCTCGGCCGGGATGTAGTAGCGCACGGGACAGCCGGTCTCGCACAGCTCCAGCGGGCGTGTGCTGTCCGCGAGCACCTGCTCTCCGTGCATCACGCGCACGTGTGCGTCGGTCTTTTCGATCCTGATCGTGTGTCCTTCGGCCATATCCGAACAGCGCCCGCGGGGCCCGGGTTCTTCCCGCGTACGGTGGCCCCATGCGAATCTGCGTCTTCCTCTCCGCCGCCGACCTCGACGACCGTTACACGCGCCCCGCGCGCGACTTCGCGAAGCTGATCGGAAAGGGCGGCCACACCCTGGTGTGGGGCGGTTCGGACGTGGGGCTGATGAAGGTGGTCGCGGACGGCGTGCAGGAGGCCGGCGGCCGGATCTGCGGCGTGTCGGTCGGTTTCCTCGCGGCCAAGGCCCGCCCGGGCGCCGACGAGATGGTGATCGCGCAGGACCTCGCCGAGCGCAAGAAGCTGCTCCTGGAGAAGGCCGACGCCGTGGTCATCATGGTCGGCGGCACCGGCACCCTGGACGAGGCCACCGAGATCCTGGAGCTGAAGAAGCACGGGCACACCGACAAGCCGGTGGTGCTGCTCAACACGGCGGGCTTCTACGACGGCCTGAAGGAGCAGTTCCGGCGCATGGAGGACGAGGGTTTCCTGCCCAGGCCGCTGACCGACCTGGTGTTCTTCGCGGAGGAGCCGGTGGGGGCCATGGCCTTCCTGGAGGAGTCGCTCGGTACCCCGTGACAGGGTGATGCGAGCATGGCGGGCATGGCTACACATGTGATCACCGGCGCCGGCTCCGGCATCGGCGCGGCCGTCGCCCGCCGGCTGCACGCGCGCGGGGACGACCTGGTGCTGCACGCGCGCGACGCGGGCCGGGCGAAGGAACTGGCGGCCGGGTTCCCTGGGGCGCGGACCCTGGTCGGCGACCTCGCGAACCCGGACAGGATCAGCTGGGCGTTCTCGCACCAGTCGCTGCCCGACCGCGTCGACTCCCTGCTGCACGTCGCGGGCGTGGTCGACCTCGGGCCGGTCGGCGAGCTGACCCCGAAGACCTGGCGCCACCAGATCGACGTCAACCTGATCGCACCCGCCGAGCTGACCCGCCACTTCCTGTCGCAGCTGCGCGCCGCCCGGGGCCACGTCGTGTTCGTGAACTCGGGCGCCGGACTGACCGCGCACGCCGACTGGTCCGCGTACGCCGCCTCCAAGCACGGCCTGAAGGCGCTGGCCGACTCCCTGCGCGCCGAGGAGCACGCGAACGGCGTCCGCGTCACCTCGGTCTACCCGGGCCGCACCGCCAGCCCCATGCAGGCCAAGGTCCACCGGCAGGAGGGCAAGGAGTACGACCCCGCGAAGTGGATCGACCCCGAGTCCGTGGCGACGACCATCCTCACGGCCCTGGACCTGCCGAGGGACGCGGAGATCAACGATGTGACGGTGCGTCCCGGGCGCTGACCCGCGCCCGGGGAGACGACCTCGGGCGAGCCGTTCCGTAGGCTGCTCCGGTGAGCGAAAACAGCCAGTTCAGGTTCGGTGCCGCCACCGGCGTGGGGTCCATGCCCGGGGGCGACGCCCGAGAGGCCGCCAAGACCGTCACCGGCACGTTCGAGGACTTCCCCTTCCTGCCCGAGCTGCCCGCCCGGGGGCCCGGCGCGGACATGATCGGGCGGACCGCCGGAATGCTCGTCGAGCTGTACGCGCGCGTGGAGCCCAGCGGATGGCGGCTCGGCGACCGGCCAGGACGGGACACCAGGCGGGCCCGCGCGTGGCTCGGCGAGGACCTCGACGCGCTGGAGGAGTTCACCCAGGACTACGACGGCCCGCTCAAGGTGCAGGCCGTCGGTCCCTGGACCCTGGCCACCGCCCTGGAGCTGAGGAACGGCGAGGCCGCCCTCTCCGACCCCGGCGCCTGCCGCGACCTCGCCGCCTCCCTCGCCGAGGGCCTGCGCCTCCACCTCGCCGAGACACAGCGCCGCATCCCCGGCGCCCGGCTCCTCCTCCAGCTCGACGAGCCGTCCCTCACCGCCGTCCTGCGCGGACAGGTGAGGACGGCCAGCGGCTACCGCACCCACCGGGCCGTCGACCGGCAGGTCGCCGAGGCCACGCTCCGGGACGTCATCGGAGTTCACGGCGACGGCCCCGTCGTGGTCCACTCGTGCGCACCGGACGTCCCCTTCGCCCTGCTGCGCCGGGCGGGCGCGGCGGCCGTCTCCTTCGACTTCTCGCTCCTCACCGAGCGTGACGACGGCGCGTTGGGCGAAGCCGTGGAAGGGGGTACCCGGCTCTTCACCGGTGTCGTGCCGGCCGCGGACGGCCCATTGTCAGACCCTGCCGGTAGCGTCATGGGTGTCAGGACGCTGTGGCGCAGGCTGGGGCTGTCACCGGGGCTTCTCGCGGAGGCGGTCACGGTCACTCCGGCGTGCGGACTCGCGGGCGCTTCCCCCGAGTACGCCCGCCGGGCGCTCGCCCACTGCGTCCGGGCGGCGAGATCCCTCGCGGACAACCCAGAGTAACGGGAGGAAACACGGTGGCCGGCGACAAGCAAGCGGAGACGGCGGTGCCCGCCGAGGCACGGGAGAAGCACGCGCAGCTCGCGGAGCAGGTCGAGGAGCACCGCTTCCGGTACTACGTGAAGGACGCTCCCGTCATCAGCGACGCCGAGTTCGACCAGCTCCTGCGCTCCCTGGAGGCGCTGGAGGACGAGTATCCGGAGCTGCGCACCCCCGACTCGCCGACCCAGAAGGTCGCCGGGTCCTACGAGACGGACTTCACCGCCGTCGAGCACCGCCAGCGCATGTTGTCCCTGGACAACACTTTCAACGACGAGGAACTCGCCGCCTGGGCCGAGCGCATCGCCAAGGAGCTGGGCGAGCAGAACTACCACTTCCTGTGCGAGCTGAAGGTCGACGGCCTCGCCGTCAACCTCACCTACGAGCACGGCCGCCTCACGCGCGCGGCGACCCGCGGCGACGGCCGCACCGGCGAGGACATCACCCCCAATGTCCGGACGATCGCGGGCGTTCCGGACCGTCTGAAGGGTGACCGCATCCCGGATCTCGTGGAGATCCGCGGCGAGGTCTACTTTCCGATGGAGAAGTTCCAGGAGCTCAACGCCCGCCTGGTCGAAGCCGGCGACAAGCCGTTCGCCAACCCGCGCAACGCGGCGGCCGGTTCACTGCGCCAGAAGGACCCGCGCGTCACCGCCACCCGCCCGCTGTACATGGTGGTGCACGGCATCGGCGCCCTGGAGGGCTTCGACGGCATGAGCCGCCTCTCCGAGGCCTACGACCTGCTGAAGACCTGGGGTCTGCCCACCGCCAGGCACAACAAGGTGGTGGACGACCTGGAGGGCGTTCGGGAGTTCATCGCCTACTTCGGCGAGAACCGGCACTCCGTGGAGCACGAGATCGACGGAGTCGTCGTCAAGCTCGACGAGATCCGCCTCCAGGGCCGCCTCGGCTCCACGGCGCGTGCGCCGCGCTGGGCCATCGCGTACAAGTACGCGCCGGAGGAGGTCAACACCAAGCTCGTCAACATCCGCGTGGGCGTGGGCCGCACGGGCCGGGTCACGCCGTACGCCCAGGTCGAGCCGGTGACGGTGGCCGGCTCGGAGGTCGAGTTCGCCACGCTGCACAACCAGGACGTGGTCAAGGCCAAGGGCGTCCTCATCGGCGACACGGTCGTGCTGCGCAAGGCCGGTGACGTCATCCCGGAGATCCTCGGCCCGGTCGCCGACCTGCGCGACGGCAGCGAGCGGGAGTTCGTCATGCCGTCCGAGTGCCCCGAGTGCGGTACGGCGCTCAGGCCGATGAAGGAGGGCGACGTCGACCTGCGCTGCCCGAACGCCCGCACCTGCCCCGCCCAGTTGCGTGAGCGCCTGTTCTACCTGGCCGGCCGCAAGGCGCTGGACATCGAGCACTTCGGCTATGTCGCCGCCGCCGCGCTCACCGGGCCGCTGGAGCCCGAGGAGCCGCCGCTGAAGGACGAGAGCGGCCTGTTCGACCTCACCGTCGAGCAGTTGCTGCCCATCAAGGCGTACGTCCTCGACCAGGACAGCGGCCTGCCCAAGCGCGACCCGAAGACCGGCGAGGAGAAGATCGCCACGGTCTTCGCCAACCAGGAGGGCAAGCCGAAGAAGAACGCGCTGGCCATGCTGGAGAACATCCAGGCCGCCAAGCAGCGCCCGCTCGCGCGCGTCCTCACCGGTCTGTCGATCCGTCATGTCGGGCCGGTCGCCGCCGAGGCCCTCGCCCGCGCCTTCCGCTCGGTCGACCGCATCGACGAGGCGAGCGAGGAAGAGCTGAAGAACACCGACGGGGTGGGCGAGATCGTGGCGCGCTCCGTCAAGGAGTGGTTCGCCGAGGACTGGCACCGCGAGATCATCCGCAAGTGGAAGGCCGCCGGCGTCCGCATGGAGGCGGAGAGCACCGGCGAGGAGGAGGGCCCGCGTCCGCTGGAAGGGCTCACCGTCGTCGTCACCGGCACCCTCGAACACTTCACGCGGGACGGCGCCAAGGAGGCGCTGCAGAGCCAGGGAGCCAAGGTGACCGGTTCGGTTTCGAAGAAGACGGCGTTCGTCGTTGTGGGTGACAGTCCCGGCTCGAAATACGACAAGGCGATGCAGCTGAAGGTGCCTGTTCTGAACGAGGACGGGTTCAACGTCCTGCTGGAACAAGGCCCCGACGCGGCGGCCGACGTCGCTCTTTCGGCCGAGGAGTAGCGGTTGAAGGCCACCCGATCGGCGCATACCAGATGCATACGGGTGGCTGGGGCGCATTCGGGCAACCGTCTACGACCGCTGCCCGTGGGGGCCTTCTGCGGCCTACTGTTGAGATGTGCGCCTGCCGTGCCCAGCTGCGGTTGGGGCATCCCTTGTTCTTGAAGGGCTTCTGAAGAGCAGGGGCAAGGGCTTTCCAACGCGGAGCCGTTGATGGTCGTCGGGCATCGGGCCGCGTGGCGTGGGCACCGCCGGCTGTGAGAGGGACGGGAATGGAACCGACCGAGAGCGCCGCATCGGCCTCACGGCTGCGCCTGCGCCGCATGGCGGACGCATGGCGCGCCGGCCGGTGGGCAGGGCGAGCCCTGGAGCGTGCGGGTGCGCAGGGGCGCGCCGGAGCGCCGGCCTCGGTGAACGGCCGCGGGGGCGCGCCCCCCACCTCCGGGCACGCCCCCGCGCTGCCGGGAGGCGACACCGAACGGCACCTGTCCTGGCCCGCATTGCCCGCGGCGGTCGTCGCGGCGGCCTCCTTCGTGCTGGGCACCGGCTTCTACCGGGGCTTCACCGGCAGCCGCGGGCTCTTCCCGTCCGGCACGGCCGGCTGGGCGCTGGCCGTGCTGACCGGCATCATCGTCGGCCACCTCGTCATGCTCGGCCGCGCCCGCTGGTGGGGCGGCACCGGCTCGGGCGCCGCCCTCACCCTCGCCGTACTTCTGCTGTACGGCTGGGTCGCGGCCGGCATGGTCAGCCTCACCGTCGTCGTCCTGGTCGGCGTAGCCCGGCGCGGCCGCTGGCGGCAGGGCGTGCTGCACGGCGCGGTGGACATCCTCGGCATCGGGGCGGGCGCTCTGCTTCTGGGCGCCTTCGGCGCCGTGCCGTCCGTCGAACACCCGTGGGATCCGGACACCTGGACGGTGTACACCGCGCTTGAGGTGGCGCTGGTCGCCGTCGCCTACCTCGCTGTCACCCGCACCCTGCTGTGGTATCTGCACGCGCCGCGCGGCGGCCTGCCCACCGCCGCCCGCACCGCCCTGGTCAGACAGGGCCTGGTCGCGGTCGCGCTGCTCGGCATCGCGCCGCTGATCTGTGTGGTCGCCATCGCGCAGCCGGTGCTGCTGCCGCTGTTCGCCATCCCGCTGATCGCCCTCGACTCCACGCTGTGGATAGCCCGTGCCCGGGCGGAGGAGCAGCTGCGCGACCCGCTGACCGGACTGCCCAACCGGCAGTGGCTGCTGGAGCGCATCTGGACCGCGCTGGACGACGCCGAACGCATCGGCGCCCGCGCCGCTCTGATGCTGATCGACCTCGACCGGTTCCGGTCGGTCAACGACACCCTCGGTCATCTGGCCGGTGACCGGCTGCTGTTGCAGATAGCCGACCGGCTGCGGCTGGCGCTGCCGCGCGGAGCGGAGGCCGCGCGGCTCGGCGGCGACGAGTTCGCCGTGTTACTGCCGGTCGCCGACTCCACGACGTCCGCGACCCGGGTCGCCCGCAACCTGGTCGCGGCACTCAGCTCCCCGCTCGACCTCGACGGCCTCACCCTCGTCCTGGAGGCCAGCGCCGGGGTCGCCGTCTTCCCCGACCACGCGCTGGACGCCGAGGGGATGCTGCGGCGGGCGGACGTGGCGATGTACCAGGCGAAGCGGGACCGTACGGGCGTCGAGGTCTACGAGTCCAAGCGGGACTCGAACACCCCCGACCGGCTCGGGCTGCTGGGCGATCTGCGCCGGGCCCTGGACGCGCACGAGGTGCAGCTGCACTACCAGCCCAAGGTCCGCTTCGACGGCCACGTCGCCGGGCTCGAGGCGCTGGTGAGGTGGGTGCATCCCGAGCGCGGCAGGGTGCCGCCGGACGAGTTCATAGCGATCGCCGAGTCGTCGGGGCTGATGCCCCATCTCACGGAGTACGTGCTGGAGACGGCGCTCGGGCAGGTCGCCGAGTGGCGCTCGCAGGGGCTGTTCGTGCCGGTCGCGGTGAACGTCTCCCCGCGCGATGTCCACATCCCCGGGTTCGCGGGCTCGGTGGCCGCGCGGCTGGCCCGGCACGGGGTTCCAGCGGGGGCACTCCAGCTGGAGATAACGGAACACGTGCTCCTGGAGGACCCGCAGCGGGCCGCGGACACGCTGCACGCGCTCACGGGTCACGGCGTGAAGATGTCCCTGGACGACTTCGGTACGGGCTACTCCTCGCTGGTGCATCTGCGGCGGCTGCCGGTCAGTGAGCTGAAGATCGACCGGTCGTTCGTGGCGCGGCTGGCGGTCGACACGGAGGATGCGGAGATCGTGCGGTGCACGGTGGATCTCGCGCATTCCCTGGGGCTGCTGGTAGTGGCCGAGGGTGTGGAGGACGACGAGACGTGGGAGCGGCTGCGGGATCTTGGGTGTGACGCCGTGCAGGGGTGGCTGGTGGCTGCCGCGATGCCGGCGGAGGAGACGACGGCGTGGTTGCGGGCGCGCGGGGCGCGGGCGCCGGCGGCGTTGCCCGCGGCCGCCGGGGACGAGTAGTTTTCCCACCCGCCTGCCCGCCCGTGCGGGTCAGCTGGAAGGTGGGCGTTTGCCGTCGGGGGTGCGCGTCGTTGGCGGCTGCGGGTGGGGTGGATGGGAAACCGTTTCACGGGCAGTGGGTTCCGCCCCATAGGATTGGGCCAAACCACACACTCTCACCCCAGAGGATCGCTGCATGCCTGGCATCACGCGCGAGGAGGTCGCCCACCTCGCCCGGCTGGCGCGTCTGGAGCTGAAGCCCGAAGAGCTTGATCACTTCGCCGGCCAGCTGGACGACATCATCGGCGCGGTCGCCCGCGTCAGCGAGGTCGCCGACCAAGACGTACCGCCGACCTCGCACCCGCTCCCGCTGACGAACGTCATGCGCCCGGACGAGGTCCGCCCGTCGCTCACCCCCGAGCAGGCGCTGTCCGGCGCCCCGGCCCAGGAGCAGCAGCGTTTCAAGGTGCCGCAGATCCTGGGGGAGGAGTAAGCCGTCATGACGGACACCATCATCAAGCTCACGGCCGCCGAGACCGCCGCGAAGATCGCTTCCGGTGAGCTCACGGCCGTCGAGGTCGCCGAGGCCCACCTCGCCCGAATCGAGGCCATCGACGAGAAGGTGCACGCCTTCCTGCACGTCGACCGGGAGGGCGCCCTCGCCCAGGCCCGTGCCGTGGACGAGAAGCGGGCGCGCGGTGAGAAGCTCGGGCCGCTGGCCGGTGTTCCCCTCGCGCTCAAGGACATCTTCACCACCGAGGGCGTCCCGACGACCGTCGGTTCGAAGATCCTCGAGGGCTGGCTCCCGCCGTACGACGCCACCGTCACCCAGCGGCTCAAGGCCGCCGACGTCGTCATTCTCGGCAAGACCAACATGGACGAGTTCGCCATGGGGTCCAGCACCGAGAACAGCGCGTTCGGGCCGACCGGCAACCCCTGGGACCTGACCAGGATCCCCGGCGGTTCCGGCGGCGGGTCGAGCGCCGCGCTCGCCTCCTTCCAGGCGCCCCTCGCCATCGGCACCGACACCGGCGGTTCGATCCGCCAGCCGGCCGCCGTGACCGGCACGGTCGGTGTGAAGCCGACGTACGGGGGCGTGTCCCGCTACGGCATGGTCGCCTTCTCGTCCTCCCTCGACCAGGGCGGGCCCTGCGCCCGCACGGTCCTGGACGCGGCCCTGCTGCACGAGGTGATCGCCGGGCACGACCCGCTCGACTCCACCTCCATCGACGCCCCGGTCCCGCCGGTCGTCGAGGCCGCCCGGGGCGGCAGCGTCGCGGGCATGCGGGTCGGCGTCGTCAAGCAGTTCCGCGGCGAGGGCTATCAGGCCGGCGTTATCCAG
Organism: Streptomyces sp. TRM68367; assembly: GCF_014495685.1. Lineage (GTDB taxonomy): Bacteria > Actinomycetota > Actinomycetes > Streptomycetales > Streptomycetaceae > Streptomyces. The sequence goes on from NZ_JACTVI010000001.1 coordinate 42,425, forward strand.
CGGTTCGACGAGTCCGTGGCCCTGCTGAACGACCTGGGCGCCGAGATCGTCGAGCTGGACTGCCCGTCGTTCGACCTGGCCCTGTCGGCGTACTACCTGATCGCCCCGAGCGAGTGCTCCTCCAACCTCGCCCGCTTCGACGGCCTGCGCTACGGCCTGCGCACCGGCGACGACGGCGGCCACTCGGCCGAGGAGGTCACCTCCCTCACCCGCGAGGAGGGCTTCGGCCCCGAGGTCAAGCGCCGCATCATGCTCGGCACGTACGCCCTGAGCTCCGGCTACTACGACGCATACTACGGCAGCGCCCAGAAGGTCCGTACGCTCATCAAGCAGGACTTCGACAAGGCGTTCGAGCAGGTGGATGTGATCGTCTCCCCGACGACCCCCACCACCGCCTTCGCGATCGGCGAGCGCGCCGACGACCCGATGGCGATGTACCTCGCCGACCTGTGCACCATCCCGACCAACCTGGCCGGAAACGCGGCCATGTCACTGCCCTGCGGCCTCGCCCCGGAGGACAACCTCCCGGTCGGGCTGCAGATCATCGCGCCGGTGATGAAGGACGACCGGCTGTACAAGGTGGGTGCCGCCGTCGAGGCCGCGTTCGTGGAAAAGTGGGGTCACCCGCTGCTGGAGGAGGCACCGTCGCTGTGAGTGCACTGACCAAGGCCAAGGGCTTCAAGAAGTCCAAGTCCGGTACGTACCTGTCCATCGCCACCACGGCGTTCGGCGCGATCGGTGTCGCCAAGCGGCTGAAGAAGGCCCGCGCGGAGAAGGACACGCTGGTCCTGATCGACGCCACCGTGTCCGCCGCCGCCATCGTCACCGGCCTCGCCATCCTCTACCGCGAGCTGAAGCGGCTGGGCGACGACGACGTCCTGCTGGGCTGAGAGGGAAGTTTCACCGTGACCACCACGACCGACCTGGTGTCGTACGAGGACGCGCTCGCGTCGTACGACCCCGTCATGGGCCTCGAGGTCCATGTCGAACTCGGCACCAAGACCAAGATGTTCTGCGGCTGTTCGACCGCGCTCGGCGCCGAGCCGAACACCCAGACCTGCCCCACCTGCCTCGGCCTGCCCGGCTCGCTCCCGGTCGTCAACGCGACCGGCGTCGAGTCAGCAATCAAGATCGGTCTCGCGCTGAACTGCGAGATCGCCGAGTGGTGCCGCTTCGCCCGGAAGAACTACTTCTATCCGGACATGCCGAAGAACTTCCAGACCTCCCAGTACGACGAGCCGATCGCCTTCAACGGCTACCTCGACGTGCAGCTGGAGGACGGCGAGACCTTCCGCGTGGAGATCGAGCGCGCCCACATGGAGGAGGACACCGGCAAGTCCACGCACGTGGGCGGCGCGACGGGCCGGATCCACGGCGCCTCGCACTCGCTCCTCGACTACAACCGCGCCGGCATCCCGCTCATCGAGATCGTCACCAAGCCGATCGTCGGGGCGGGCGAGCGTGCGCCGGAGGTGGCGAAGGCGTACGTGCGTGAGCTGCGCGAGCTCATCCGGGCGCTCGGCGTGTCCGAGGCCCGGATGGAGATGGGCCAGATGCGCTGCGACGTCAACCTGTCGCTGATGCCGAAGGCCTCCGACAAGTTCGGCACCCGCAGCGAGACCAAGAACGTCAACTCGCTGCGGTCCGTCGAGCGCGCCTGCCGCTACGAGATCCAGCGCCACGCCGCCGTGCTGAGCGGTGGCGGGACGATCGTCCAGGAGACCCGGCACTTCCACGAGGACACCGGGTCCACGACCTCGGGCCGCGTGAAGGAGGAGGCCGAGGACTACCGGTACTTCCCGGAGCCCGACCTGGTGCCGGTCGCCCCGACCCGCGAGTGGGTCGAGGATCTGCGGGCGGATCTTCCCGAGTTGCCGCTGGTGCGCCGCAACCGGCTCCGCGAGGAGTGGGGCATCTCGGCCACCGACATGCAGGCGATCCTCAACGCCGGCGCGCTGGACCCGATCGTCGCCACCATCGACGCCGGTGCCGACGCGGCCTCCGCCCGCAAGTGGTGGATGGGCGAGCTGGCCCGCGCCGCCAACGAGTCGGGCAAGGCGCTGGACGAGCTGGCGATCACGCCGGAGCAGGTCGCGCGGGTCACCGAGCTGGTGGCCGCCGGGGATCTGAACGACAAGCTGGCCCGCTTGTGTCTCGAAGGCGTCCTCGCGGGCGAAGGCACCCCGGACGAGGTCGTCGGCAAGCGCGGTCTGAAGGTCGTCTCCGACGAGGGCGCGCTCACCGCCGCCGTCGACGAGGCCATCGCCGGCAACCCGGCCATCGCGGACAAGATCCGCCGCGGCAAGGTGGCCGCGGCCGGCGCCCTGGTCGGCGCGGTCATGAAGACCACGCGCGGGCAGGCGGACGCGGCCCGGGTGAAGGAACTGATCCTGGAGAAGCTGGGTGTCAGCGAGGGCTGACGCCCCGCGGGTCCCCCGAAGCGGGGGCTGACGCCCGCGAGTCTTCGCGGGGACGCGGAGTCCCCGAGGACGGACGCGAAGTCCCCGAGGGGGATGCATCGGCCCGATGCATCCCCCTCGGCATTTCTCAGATACGGCGTCCCACGACCCGTGCGAAGCCCAGCGCGCGGCCCTCGTCCGCGCGCAGCATCTCCGCGCACTGGCCGGCCATCCGCACGTGGAACTCCTCCGGGCTCTCCTCGACGGTGATCTCGCACCACCGCAGCCAGTCCCGCCAGCCGTCCGGCAGCCAGTCGGCCGCCTCCACGTCGACGGCCCCGCTGCGGGTCCAGTGGCGGCGCCACCAGGCGGGGGTGTGGAAGCACCAGAAGTCCGGCTCCCACCACGGCTTCAGCTGCTCGGGCGGCTCGACGCCGTCCGGCTCCTCGCGCAGCGCCGGGACGACGACACCGATCCGCCCGCCCGGCCTGAGCAGCCGGGCCAGCTCGGACAGATACAGGTCGTTGGTGCCGAAGTACTGGTACGCGTCGATGGAGACGATCGCGTCGAAGGTCTCCGCGCCGAAGGGCAGATCGTGCGCCTCGGCGAACACCGGCTGCACGAGGTCGGCGACACCGGCCTCGGCGATGCGCGCGGCGTTCTCGTCGGGCTTGATCCACAGGTCGGCGGCGGTGACCTGGACGCCGTACTCCTTGGCCAGGAACACGGACGTCAGGGCGCGGCCGCAGCCCAGGTCGAGGACGCGGGCGCCGGGGCGCAGCGCGTCGAGGCCGAGGGCGGGGGCCAGCCACTCCAGCAGCCACAGCGGGTGCGGGCCCATCTGGTTGTCGATGATCCAGCGGGCGTCGTAGGCGCTGCCGCGCGGGTAGCTGTCGTGCGTCAGGCGCCTAGCCCGCTCGTCGGTCGAGGTGCTCGATGTGATGTCGGTCATCGGTGAACGGGCTCCTTGAGTCCTTGATGGAGAACAGGGGTGCGTCGGAGCTCGGTCGGACCGTCATTCAATGCACCTGCTTCGGTCGGCGGCGGGGTGCCGGCGGGGCCTGCGGACGGCCCGGAGGCTAGCACCGGGGCATGCCGCCCGCATCCGGGTTTCTCAGCGGGAGGCGCTACGCTCGCCCGGCATGAACGGACGTGGTGATTCCGAGATGTCCGAGCGTCAGGACGTCTCGGGTCCGGTAGGTCAGGACGTCTCGGAACCGGCGCAGGAGGAAGACCCGGCAGACGAGGCACCGGACCCGGCGCAAGAAGAGGACCCGACGCAAGGGGAAGACCCGGTGGAAGAGGACGACCCGACGCACGAGGTGCGGCGGGCCCGCTGGGCGGCGGCCGGAACCGGGGCGCTGCTGGCCCTCGCGGGCTTGGCCGCCGCGGCACTGCGGGCCACCGGATCCGCGCCCGCGCTCGTCCCGGCCGCCTACGCCGTCGGGGCGGCCGTGTGCGCGCTCGCGGCGTTTGTGGGCTCGCAGGGCCGCACCCGGCGGGCGCTGTGGCTGCTGGTCGCCGGCGTGATGGTCATGGCGTTCGGGGACCAGTCCGACTGATGTGAGCGGCTTCAGTCGCCGGGCGACAGAGTTCATCGGACTGTCCTGTGAGCTGTCTCCCACTCTTGTGAGTAAGCCCACGAATTCGTCAAACGATCTCCACGAGCTGTAAGAGTGGCTTCCGCATTGCTCATGCGTTCTTTGCGGGCCGTTCATCCCATGGACGACTGTTCCCGGTCAAAGATCCCCCCACATCGTCCCCCCGGGAGCACGTTTCGTGGCAGCACTCGCACGCTGGTGCATCCAGCGCCGCCTCGTAGCCGTACTGCTCTGGCTCCTCGCCTTCGGCGGGGTCACCGCGGGCGCCGTCGTCGCCGGCACCGCGTACTCCAACGACTACAAGGTCCCCGGCACCGAGTCGGGCCGCGCCACCCAGCTGCTGCACGACGGCTTCCCCGACCTCGGCGGCGACAGCGACCGGATCGTCTGGCACACCGACTCCGGCACGGTCCGCGCCAGCGACGTCGAGCAGACCATGACCCGCACCCTGGAACGCGTCGGGGACCTGCCCGGGGTGGCTTCCGTGACCAGCCCGTACGACGAGCACGGCGCCGGCCGGATCAGCCCGGACGGCCGTACGGCGTACGCGACCGTCACCTTCGACGACCAGGCGCAGGACGTCGGCAAGGCCGAGGCGCAGTCCGTCGTCGACACCGCCGAGTCCGCCGAGTCCGACGGGCTGCAGGTGGCGCTGGGCGGCAGCGCCGTCGGGCTCACCGAGTCGTCCGGCGGGCATCTCGCCGAGATCGTGGGCGTGGTAGTCGCCGCCGTCGTGCTGTTCCTGGCCTTCGGCTCGCTCGCCGCCTCACTGCTGCCGATCGCCACCGCGCTGGTCGGCGTCGGCACCGCCTACTCCGGGATCGCGCTGCTCGGGCACGCCATGACCGTCGCCGACTTCGCACCCATGCTGGGCATGCTGATCGGGCTCGGCGTCGGCATCGACTACGCGCTGTTCATCGTGACCAGACACCGGCGCGGGCTGAAGCGCGGGCTGTCCGTCACCGAGGCGGCCACCAACGCCGTCGCGACCACCGGACGGGCGGTCGTCTTCGCAGGTGCCACCGTTTGCATAGCCCTGCTGGGGATGCTGATCCTCCGGCTCAGCTTCCTCAACGGCGTGGCCATCGCCGCCTCGTTGACCGTGGTCCTGACCGTCGCGGCCTCCGTGACCCTGCTGCCCGCCCTGCTGTCCTTCATCGGCATGCGCGCGCTCAGCCGCCGCGAGCGGCGCCGGCTGGCCGAGCACGGACCGGAACCGGAGCTGCCGACCGGGTTCGCCGCCCGCTGGTCGGCGTTCGTGGAGCGCCACCCCAAGGTGCTCGGCGCCGTCGCCCTGGTCGTCATGGCCGTCCTCGCCCTGCCCACCCTCGGCCTGCACCTGGGCACCTCCGACCAGGGCAACGACCCCCAGGGCTCGACCACCCGCCAGGCCTACGACCTGCTCGCCGACGGCTTCGGCCCCGGCGTCAACGGCCCCCTCACCCTCGTCACGAAGGTCGGCGGCGCCGCCGACCAGCTCGCCCTGGACAACCTCGACAGCACCCTGCGCGGCACCGAGGGCGTCGCCGCGGTGACCCCGGTGACGTACGACGAGGGCGGCCACACCGCCTACCTGACCGTCGTACCGGAGTCCTCGCCGCAGTCGCAGCAGACCAGCGACCTCGTCGACCGGCTGCGCGACGACGTGCTGCCGCGCGCCGAGACCGGCACCTCGCTCGATGTACAGGTCGGCGGCGTCACGGCCGGCTACGACGACTTCGCCGCGGTCATCGTCGACAAGCTGCCCCTCTTCGTCGGCGTCGTCATCGGCCTGGGCTGTCTGCTGCTCCTGCTGGCCTTCCGGTCCGTCGGCATCCCGCTGAAGGCCGCCGCGATGAACGTCGCCGCGGTCGCCGCCGCCTTCGGTGTGGTCGTCGCGATCTTCCAGTGGGGCTGGGGCAGCGAACTGCTCGGCCTCGGCCGGGCCGGGCCCATAGAACCGTTCCTCCCCGTGATCATGGTGTCGGTCCTCTTCGGCCTCTCCATGGACTACCAGGTCTTCCTGGTCAGCCGGATGTACGAGGAGTGGCTGGAGACCGGCGACAACCGGCGCGCTGTCCGCGTCGGCCTGGCCGAGACCAGCAGAGTGATCAACTCCGCCGCGGTCATCATGATCTCGGTCTTCCTCGCCTTCGTGCTCAGCGGCGACCGGGTGATCGCCATGTTCGGCATCGCGCTCGCCGCCGCCGTCGCCCTCGACGCCTTCGTCCTGCGCACCCTCCTCGTACCGGCCCTGATGCACATGCTCGGCGGCGCCAACTGGTGGCTGCCGCGCTGGCTCGACAGGTGCATGCCGCGCATCAGCATCGAGCCGCCCGAGTGCCGTGCCGCCCATGAGAGGCTGGCCGCCGCGACGGACGCCGAGGTGGCGGACGTCCTGGCGGAGGAGGAGGCACGGCAGCGGGATGTACGCGATACGACTGGGTGACGACGAAACGGAACTGCGGCCCCTGGAGCCGTGGCACGCCGAGGAGTTCTTCGCGCACCTGGAGCGGGGCAGGGAGTTCATCGGGCGGTTCATCGACTTCGGGTCGAAGGAGACCGACGTCGACTCCGCGCGGGCCATGCTCCAGCGGTACGCCGACCTGCGCGCCGCCGACTCCGCCTCCCTGCACGGCCTGTGGCTGCAGGGCAAGCTCGTGGGCGGGGTGCTGTTCCTGAACTTCGAGGCGGAGCAGGGCCGCTGCGAGGTCGGCTGCTGGCTGGAGCCCGCCGCGACGGGACGGGGCCTTGTCACGCGCGCGATGCGGGTGCTCCTAGACTGGGCGATCGAGGAACGCGGCATTCACCGGGTCGAGTGGGTCGCCGCGTCGGGCAACCAGTCCAGCCTCAACGTCGCCCGGCGCTTGGGCATGACCCGGGACGGGGTGCGCCGCGAGGCCCATCTCCATCACGGCGTACGGCACGACCTCGAAGTGTGGTCCGTGCTCGCGCCCGAGTGGCGCGCCGCACGCGACGCGTGCCGCTCACCCCGTTCCATAGCTCACAACGATCATTAAGCAACCTCTCAGAGAGCGTCCGTACGGTGCGAGGCATGGGAACCAAGACAGTGGATGAGACCGAGGCCGCCGAGGCCAAGCACGACGAGGAGGCGGTGGACGTCACCAAGCCCGACGAAGGGACGGAGGCCGACGGCGAGGCCGTGCAGGACGCCTCGGACGAGACGCCCGACGCCGAGGACGGCGACGAGCAGGACGAGGAGTTCCAGGCGAAGCAGGAAGAGGGCCCGTCCGGTGTCGGACAGGGCGCGGGGGCGGTCGTCTCCGTCGCGCTCGGCCTCGTGTCGCTCACCGGCGGCTGGCTCGGCACCGTCGCCTCCGCGCGCGAGCAGCTCATCGGGCAGCTGCATACCGCGGCGAACGCGGGCGTGGCGGCGCAGGTCAAGGAGGTCTACGGCGACGCCTGGCAGACCACCGCGCTGTGGGCCGGCGTGTTCGCGCTGGCCGCCCTGGTCGTCGGCGTGGTCGTGCTGGCCCGCCCCGCCTTCGGTGCGCCCGGGAAGTCGCAGGCCCCCTGGATCAAGTCGGTCTCCTGGGCGGGCGTCGCGCTCGGCGTCATCGGCCTGTTCCTGGCCGTCCTCAAGTACACCGACGTCCTGCTCGGCCTGCCCTCGACGAGCAGCTGAGCCGCGCGCGCCATCAGGGGTCTTAGGTCCTCCGCAGGGTACTTACGGCGGACCTGAGGCCCCTTACGCGTGCCCGGACCCGGGACCGTCCCCCGAAGATGCGGAACTCTCCCGATGTGGCCGGCCCCCCTCGGAGACGAAGGTGGAGGCATCGCACCAAGCGAAGCCGACCACCGACCCAGTGGGGACACACCATGTACGAGTACGAGCTCCACCAGTACCGCTCCGCCGACCTGCTCCGCCGCGCCGACCACCAGCGCCTGGTCCGCGAGGCCCTCCGAGCCCGCCGCACCGCCCGCCGCAAGGCGACGCACGGCACCTCGGGAACCGAGCCCCATACCCACGACTCCCGCTACCGCCGCTTCACCCGCGCGGCGTGACGACGGGGCCCCACCGGCGTGCACAGGCGATGCACCCCACGCCGACATAGCCGCGGGCGGTCGTGCCGCTGGGGCGGCAGGGGTGGGCGTAGCGGCACCCCACCAGCGCGGCGAGCGCACCCACCCCCGGCCAGCACCAACACCGCACGCCTCCCGCCCCCTCCGCCGCCAGAAAACCGGTGCCGCATTGTCAGACCCCCGTGCAATGCTCAGCCTCGTGGAGACCAGGTCCGTCAGTCCCGTCTTCGTCGGCCGCGGCGACGAACTGGACACACTGAACACCGTCCTCGCCGACGCCGCCGCAGGCAACCCGCAGGCGTTACTGATCGGCGGCGAGGCCGGTGTCGGCAAAACCCGCCTCGTCGAGGAGTTCGCCACCGCCGCCCGCCGCCGGGCCGCTGTCGTCGCACTCGGCGGCTGCGTCGAGATCGGCGCCGACGGCCTGCCCTTCGCCCCCTTCTCCACCGCCCTGCGCACCCTGCACCGCGAACTGCCCGACCGGCTCGCCGCCGCGGCCGCCGGACAGGAGGACGAACTCGCCCGGCTGCTGCCCGAACTCGGCACGGTGGCCGCCCGCGAGGCCGACCGCCCCGGTGAGGAGGGCATGGCCCGCCTCTTCGAGCTCACCGCCCGCCTGCTGGAGCGCATCGCCGCCGACCACACCGTCGTCCTCGCCCTGGAGGACCTGCACTGGTCCGACGCCTCCACCCGCCACCTGCTCACCTACCTCTTCCGCACCCTGCGCACCGGCCGCCTGGTGGTCCTCGCCACCTACCGCTCCGACGACATCCACCGTCGCCACCCACTGCGCCCCCTGCTCGCCGAACTCGACCGCCTCCGCACGGTCCGCCGCCTCGAACTCGGCCGTTTCAACCGCGAGGAAGTCAGCCGCCAGATCGCCGGCATCCTCGCGCGGGAACCCGACCCGGCCCAGACCGACGAGATCTTCGCCCGCTCCGACGGCAACGCCTTCTTCGTCGAGGAACTCGCCGTCGCCGCCCGCGAGGGCGCGCGTACGGGCCTGCCCGACTCCCTGCGCGATCTGCTCCTCGTCCGCGTCGAAGGCCTGCCCGAGGCAGCCCAGCGGGTCGCCCGGATCGTCGCCGAGGGCGGCTCCACCGTCGAGTACCGGCTGCTCGCCGCCGTCGCCCGGCTCGCCGAGGACGACCTGATCGAGGCGCTCAGGTCCGCCGTGAACGCCGGCATCCTCACCCCCGCGCCCGGCGAGGACGGCTACCGCTTCCGCCACTCCCTGGTCCGCGAGGCCGTCAGCGACGACCTGCTGCCCGGCGAACGCTCCCGCCTCAACCGCCGCTACGCCGAAGCCCTCCAGACCGACCCGACGCTCGTCCCCGCCCACCAGCGCGTCATGCGCCTGGCCAGCTACTGGTACCACGCCCACGACGCCGCCAGGGCCCTGCCCGCCGTCCTCGACGCCTCCGTGGAGGCCCGCCGCCGGCACGCCTACTCCGAGCAACTGCGGCTGCTGGAGCGGGCGATGGAGCTGTGGGACACCGTCCCCGAGGACGTACGCGCCGCCCAGCGCCCCGCCGACTACGCCGAGGTATACCCTCCCCCACTGCCAGAACGGCGTGGGGGGACCCCCAGCGGCGGCGGCCCGACCACGGCTCCGTTGCGCTACCTCGACCTGATGGCCGAGGCGGCCGTCGCCGGCCGGCTGTGCGGGGAGCGGGAACGCGCCCTGAAGATCGCCAAGCGGGCGCTGCGACTGCTGGACGAGGAGCCGGACCCGCTGCGCGCCGCCTGGTTCTGGGCGCAGCGCGCCCGGCTGACCCAGGCCCTGGCCCGCGGCGACGGCTGGAAGGAACTCGCCACTGCGCAGGACCTGGTGCGCGGACTGCCACCCTCCGAGGTGCACGCCGAAGTGCTGGCCATGGTCGCGGGCTGGTCCATGCTCCACGAGCCGGGCCCCGAAGCGATGACGGCCGCCGAACGCGCCGTCGAGTACGCGCGCATGGTGGGCGCCCGGGACATCGAGCTCAACGCCAGGCTCACCCTGGCCGGCCTCCAGGCCGACGCGGGCCAGATCGAGGTCGGGCTCGCCGAGATGTACGAGGTGAAGGAGCAGGCAGCCAAGCTGGGCGCGATCAGTGTGCGGGTCCGCAGCCATGTGAACCTGCCGTCCGTGCTGGAGGGCCTCGGCCGCTCCAAGGAGGCCGTCGGGCTCCTCCGGGAGGGGGTGCGCATCACGCGCGAACTCGGCCTGCTCGACTCCGAGGGCTGGGTGTGGGGCAATCTCGCCGAGTCCCTGCACTCCCTCGGCCACTGGGACGAGGCCGCCGAGGCCGCCGCCAACGCCCAGCGGGAGGGACAGAGCGCCAAGCCGCGCACCGGCGGCTCCATGCGGCTGGCCCATCTGGCCCTCGTCCGGGGCGACTTGACCACAGCCACCGGCCATCTGCGCGCCGCCCGCGAATACTTCGGCACGCACGACCTCATGCCGCAGTACTCCCTGCCGATGAGCCACATCGCGATCGGCATCGCCGCCGCCGAGGGCCGACTGCCGGACGCCCGCACCGAACTGCTGGCCGTCCTGGACGCCGGTTTCCCGCCCGGCACCCAGCGCTATGGCTGGCCGCTGCTGATCGCCGCCGCCGAGGGCCGACTGCCGGACGCCCGCACCGAACTGCTGGCCGTCCTGGACGCCGGTTTCCCGCCCGGCACCCAGCGCTATGGCTGGCCGCTGCTGATCGCCGCCGCCGGCGCCGAGGCCGACGCCCACGGTCTCGCGCCCGCCGCATCCGGCCGCCCCGAGATCCTCGACCGCATCCGCGGCGCCGCGAAGACGCTGGCCACCGGGGCGCCCGTATGGGAGGCCCACGCCCTGTGGCTGCGCGCCGAACTGCTGTGCGCGGACGGCAAGTCCGAGCCCGGGGAGTGGTCCGCCACCGTCGCCGCGCTGGAACCCCTGGAGCGCCCCTACGACCTCGCCCGCGTCCGCCACCGACTCGCCGAGGCACTGCTGGGCTCCGCCGGAGGCGACGACGAACGCGCCCGCGCCACCGAGCTGCTCCGCCTCGCCCGCGCCGTCGCCGACCACCTCGGCGCCCGCCCGCTCCTCGACGCCGTCACCCTGCTCGCCCAGCGCGCCCGCCTCACCCTGAGCCGCACCGCCCGGCCGTCCCCCGACCCCGCCGGGGACCTCGGGCTCACCAGCCGGGAACGCGACGTCCTGCGCCTGGTCTCCGCCGGCCGCACCAACCGCCAGATAGCCGGGGAACTCTTCATCTCCCCGAAGACGGCCAGCGTCCACGTCTCCAACATCCTCGCCAAGCTCGGCGTCGCGGGCCGGGGCGAGGCTGCGGCGGTGGCGCACCGGCTGGGGCTGTTCCCGGCCGAAACGCTCACCTCGCCGACGGCAGGGTGACATTTACGCTGTAAGGGACGCCGGCCGAGGGAGGCTCCGTGTTCAACGCGTTCGAAGAACTGTTCGCGCCCGGTCGCAAACACACCCGCGATGAGCAGAAACGCCTGGAACTGACCCGCGAGGACGTCGGCGACAACGACCCCGGCCGCGGGCCCATAGATCTGGCGTCCGGGAAGGTCGTCGTACGGCCGCCCGCGCAGGATCCCGGCGCGCGGGGCGGGGGTGACAGCGACGAGGACGCGTGAGGGGGTACCACTCCGCCGGAACCGCCACCCCGCCCGAACCACTACTTCACCTGCAGCTCCAGGATCCGGTCGTCGCCCTCCTTCGGGTTGCCCCGGCCGTCCGTGTTGCTGGTCGTGAGCCACAGCCTGTCGCTGCCGACCTGGACCACCGTGCGCAGGCGGCCGTACTCGCCCTCCAGGAAGGCCTGCGGGTCCGCCGCGGCCTCCGTGCCCTTCAGCGGGATGCGCCACAGGCGCTCGCCCTGCAGACCCGCCATCCAGATGGAGCCCTCGGCGTGGGCGATGCCGCTGGGGGAGGCCTCGTCCGTGCCCCACTGGGCGATCGGGTTGTGGAACTCGGGGTCGTCGGACCGGCCCTCGGCCTTCGGCCAGCCGTAGTTGTCGCCCGGCTTGATCGCGTTCAGCTCGTCCCAGGTGTTCTGGCCGAACTCCGCCGCGAACAGACGCTGTTGGTCGTCCCAGGCCAGGCCCTGCACATTGCGGTGGCCGTACGAGTACACCGGCGAGTCCGGGAACGGGTTGCCCGGGGCCGGCTCGCCCTCCGGGGTCAGGCGCAGGATCTTGCCGCCCGTGGAGTCCCGGTCCTGGGACAGCCCCGTGTCCCCGCTCTCGCCCGTGCCCGCGTACAGCATCTTGTCCGGGCCGAACTCGATCCGGCCGCCGTTGTGCACGAAGCCCTTGGGGATGCCGCGGAAGACGACGTCGGGCGCGCCCAGCTGCTCGCCGGACGGCTTCTGCGCGTCGTACAGCATGCGGACGATGCGGTTGTCCGAGGCCGAGGTGAAGTAGGCGTAGACCATGTGGTCGGAGGCGTAGTCCGGGGAGAGGGCGATGCCGAGGAGGCCGCCCTCGCCCTCCGGGGCGACGCCCGGCACCTCGCCCAGCTCGGTCTTGCGGCCCGTCTCCACGTCGACCCGCGTGATCGTCCTGTCGTCCCGCGAGGAGACCAGCAGGTCGCCGTCGGGCAGCGGGGCCAGGCCCCAGGGGCTGTCGAGACCGGTGGCGACCGTGCGCACCACCTTCACCGAGCCCTGCGCCGGCGGGGTCTGTCCGGCGGCCTGCCGCGTGGGCGAGGGCCGCGATGCCGTACCACTGGGGGAGGCGCTCTCCTCGCCGCCCGGCGACCCTCCGCCGTCGGAGGAGCAGCCGGCGGTCAGCAGGAGCACGGAGGCGGCCAGCAAGGCCGTCACGGCTCGACGTCGCACGATCATGGTCCCTTCGACGCGGCGGTTCCTACTTGTCTTACACCGCTCGCGCCCCACAGGTTCCCGATCAGTGAATGTTGAACCGTCCCGTCTCATCCGAGCGCACGGTTCACGCCGTACAGGATCGGTTTCCGGTCACCGTACGGCCGTACCCCATGGCCGCCACCTCCGTCCCACTGCTCGCGGCTCGTCAGCCCGCGAACCCGCCCCGCCTCAGTCCCACGACCCCTGCGCCGCCGGCAGCTGCGCCACCTCCGCCAGATCCTCCGCCGTCAGCCGCAACGCCGCCGCCCCCGTGTTCTCCGTCACCCAGCGCTCCCGCTTGCTGCCGGGGACCGGGACCACGTGCCGGCCCTGGGCCAGTACCCAGGCCAGGGCCACCTGGGCGGGCGTGACCTCGTCGCCGTGGCGGGCCGCGACGCGGCGCAGGCCGGCCACGATCGGCTGGTTCGCGGCCATCATCTCGGCCGTGAAGCGCGGGTGCCGGGCGCGCATGTCGTCCGACTCGAAGCCCTCGCCGGGCGTCAGCGTGCCGGTCAGGAAGCCGTTGCCGAGCGGCATCGCGGCGAGGAAGCCGACGCCGCGCGCCTCGCACCACGGCAGCAGCGCCTCCAGGGCCTCCGGCGACCACACCGACAGCTCCGCCTCCACCGCGCTCACCGGGAAGACCTGCTGGACCCGCTCCAGCTGCCGGATCGTCGTGTCGTGCAGCCGCGTTCCGGGCCGGCGGCCGGCCCGCGCACCCACCGCGCACAGCCCCAGCGCCCGTACCTTCCCGGCCTGTACGAGTTCCGCCATCGCGCCCCACGTCTCCTCGACCGGGACCTCGGGGTCGGCGCGGTGCAGCTGGTAGAGGTCGATCACGTCGGTCTGCAGGCGGCGCAGACTCGCGTCGCAGGCCCGCTTCACGTACCCCGGGCGGCCGTTGGCCACGATGTGCTGCTCGCCCACCAGCAGGCCGGCCTTCGTCGACACGAAGGCGTCCGCGCGCCGCTCCTTCAACACCCGCCCCACCAGCAGCTCGTTGGTGAACGGGCCGTACATGTCGGCCGTGTCCAGCAGCGTCGACCCCAGATCCAGCGCCCGGTGCACCGCCCTGAGCGACTCGTCGCCGCGCTGCTGCGACGCGCTGTACGCCCAGCTCATCGGCATGCACCCGAGTCCGACGGCCCCCACCGCGAGCGCCGCCGCGCCGATCGTCCTGCGCTCCACCTGCTCGTGACCCTCCCTCTCCTGGCCACCCCAACCTAACCTCTGCGCCTTCACGCTCCTGACATAGCCTCCAGAGCATGAGTGCTGACGTGTGGCTGCCCCTCTCCCCGGACGACATCGACGGCCTCCCCGAGGGGCCCACGTACCGCTTCTGGGACGGTGAGGAGGAGTTCCCCGCCGACCCGGCCGACTGCGTGTTCTACGTGGTGCCCTACATGAAGGCGCCGGAGGTGGGGCAGCGGCCGCTGCCCCAGATGGGCGCCGTGGAGGTCGTGCAGACGCTGTCCGCGGGCATCGACCACGTGGAGCCCGGGCTGAAGCAGCTGCGTCCGGGCGTGCGGCTGTGCAACGCGCGTGGCGTGCACGAGGCCAGCACCGGGGAGCTGACACTCACGCTGATCCTGGCGTCGCTGCGCGGCATCCCCGACTTCGTACGGGCCCAGGACAAGGGGGAGTGGCTCGGCGGGTTCCGCCCGGCGCTGGCCGACAGGAACGTCCTCATCGTGGGATACGGCTCGATCGGCGCCGCGATCGAGGACCGGCTCGTTCCCTTCGAGGTGGCGCGGGTGGCGCGCGTCGCGCGCTCCGCGCGCACCACGGCGCGCGGTCCGGTGCATCCGCTCACCGAACTGCCCGCCCTGCTCCCGGAAGCGGACGTCGTGGTCCTCGCCACCCCGCTCACCGAGGCCACGAAGGGCCTGGTCAACTCCGGTTTCCTCGCCCGGATGAAGGATGGCGCCCTGCTCGTCAACGTCGCCCGCGGACCCGTCGTCGACACCAAGGCGCTGCTCGCCGAGCTGGAGACCGGCCGCATCACCGCCGCCCTCGACGTCACCGACCCCGAGCCGCTGCCCCGTGAACACCCCCTGTGGCGTGCGCCCGGCGTGCTGATCAGCCCGCATGTGGGCGGCCCCACCTCCGCCTTCCTGCCGCGCGCCCGGCGCCTGCTCGTCGACCAGTTGAGCCGCTATGTGAACCGGGAGCCCCTGCGCAACGTGATCCTTACGACAGGCGCCACCGGCGTCTGATCCGCGGGAGCGCACCAGGACGGCATCCGCTCGGGTACCGTCCGCAACCTTCCGGACGCGGTGGGTGTTTATGCATCTGTTGATCGTTACGGAGCGTAGAGAACCTATGTCCCTGAGTGACGAGACTGGTGTATCGTCCAGACAGGGGCAGCGCCGCGCACCGATCGGCGCCGGGGATGGACATTTCAGACTGCGAGGGGGGCGACGGGCGATGCACGGCCTATGGACCAGCGATCCGACGCGGCAGGGCAGCCGACGGCGACCCTGGTGCACAGCCGCGTGCAGACGCGGCCACCACGGCAGTCACAGCCACCGTCGGCGCGGCGGCTACCACATCAACCACAGTCCTCACCAGCGACGACACGGCAGCCGCAGGCGCCAGGCCCACCCAGCGCACCGGGACCAGCGGGACCGGGGAGCGGCGCGGACCGGGAGGGACCGGTGAGCGCGCCGACTTCCACGACCACCCTCGACGCGGGGCTGCGGGCACAGCCCACGCCGGGGACATCGCCGCTGCCTCGCACGCCGGGCTCCGGCAACGGGCGGGCCCTGCTGCCGCAGATCGTCCTGGCCCTGGTCTGCGCGGGATACGCCCTCGGTTCCGCGTTCGGCTGGGGATCGACCCACCTCGCGCTGATCATGGGCGACTTCGGGCTGGCCGGCGCCGCGGTGGCGGCCGCCGTGTCCTGCTTCCTCTACGCCCGCAGTCGCCGTGTCCGCTTTCGCCCCGCCTGGCTGCTGTTCGCCCTCTCCTCGGCGATGGCGGCCCTCGGCAACGCGGTCTGGGGGTGGTACGAGGTCGTGCTCGACCGGCCCGTGCCCAGCCCCAGTTACGCGGACCTGTTCTTCTTGTGCTTCGCACCGCCGGCCATCGTCGGACTGCTCGTGCTCGCCAAACGGCCGGTCACGAAGGCGGGTTGGGGCTGCCTCGCGCTGGACGCCTGGCTGATCGGCGGCTCGCTGCTCACCCTGGCGTGGAGCCTCGCGCTCGCCCAGGCGGCGAAGACGGAGGGGCCCGACGTGGCGCACACCGCGCTGTCGCTGGCTTACCCGCTGCTCGACATCGCCCTGGTGAGCATGCTGCTGGCGCTGCACTTCAGGCGTTCCGCGGTGAACCGCACCGCGGTCAACACCGCGATCGGCGCGCTCGCGCTGACCGTGATGTGCGACGCCCTGTTCACCTCACCGCTGATGCACAACAACTACCAATCCGGCCAGCTGCTCGACGCGGGCTGGTTCGCCGGCTCGCTGCTGCTGGCGTACGCCCCCTGGGCCGCGCCCCGGCCCGCCCAGCCGGACCCCACGAGACACCCCACGAGACACCCCACGGACAGGCACTACACGGACGGGCACACGCGCGTGGTCCACGAGCACCTGCCCGGCCAGCGCGGCGGCGCGCACCACCCGCCCGCACCGGAAGCCGAGCACGGCCGGTATCCGGCCGCCCGGCCCCTCGCGGGCTCCCTCGCCGCCCTCACGCCGTACCTCGCGGCCGCCGTGTGCACGCTGGGGATCCTCTACAACGTCCTCAACGGCCGCAGCGTCGACCGCGTGGTACTCATCACCGGCGGCACGGTCGTGCTCGCGCTCGTCGTCCGCCAGGGCATCATGCTGCTCAACAACATCACTCTCACACAGGAACTGGCGCAGAAGGAGAACCACTTCCGCTCCTTGGTGCAGGGATCGAGCGACGTCATCATGATCGCCACGCCCGGCGGCGTCCTCCGGTACGTCTCCCCGGCCGCCGCGGGGGTGTACGGCCGCCCGGCGGAGGACCTGGTCGGCACGGAACTGGCGGGTCTCATCCACCCCGAGGATCTGGGCTGTGTCGTGCACGAGGTGCGCCGTTTCCTCGCCGCCGACCCGGTCGAGGAACCCACTACGCGCATCGAGTGCCGTTTCCGGTCCGGCGACGGCGGCTGGCTCAACGTCGAGTCGACCGTCAACCGCCACCACGGGGGCCTCATCTTCAACAGCCGGGACGTGACCGAAAGAGTGCGTCTGCAGGCGCAGTTGCAGCACAACGCCGAGCACGACCCGCTCACCGACCTGCCCAACCGCGCCCTGTTCACCAAGCGCGTGCAGCAGGCCCTGTCCGGCCGCCGCTCCACCGACCGGGGCACGGCCGTGCTCTTCATCGATCTCGACGGTTTCAAGGCCGTCAACGACACGATCGGGCACCAGGCCGGGGACGAACTGCTCGTCCAGGCCGCACGCCGGCTCCAGGACTCGGTCCGGCAGGGGGACACGGCCTCCCGGCTGGGCGGCGACGAGTTCGCGGCTCTGATCGTCGGCGACGGCACCCCCGACCGCACGGCCCGTGAACGGCACATCCTGGAGCTCGCCGACCGTCTCAGGGCGACGCTGTCGCAGCAGTACGCCATCGACGGCAACGATGTCCGGGTCAACGCCTCCATCGGCGTCGCCTTCGCCGAGCCGGGCCTCGGCGTGGGCGAGATCCTGCGCAATGCCGACCTCGCCATGTACCGGGCCAAGGCGGGCGGCAAGGGCCGCGTCGAACTGTACAAGCCGCAGATGCAGCAGGACGTCGTACGCAAGGCGGAGCTGGCCACGCGGTTGCGCGCCGCGCTGCACGACGGCGAGTTCGCGCTGCTGCACCAGCCGGTGGTGTGCCTGGCGGACGGCCGGATCACCTCGGTCTCCGCCCAGGTGCGCTGGCGCTCCTCGCGGGGGGTGCTGTTCACCCCCGCCGACTTCCTGCGGGTGTCCGAGGACAGCGAGAAGACCGCCGAGCTGGACCGCTGGATGCTCCAGGAAGCCGTCGAGCAGGCCGCCGAGCGGGCTGCGACGGGCCTGTCCGTGCCTGTGGCGGTCCGGATGAGCGCACGCCGGCTGCTGGACCGCTCCCTGCCGCTCGGCTCGGTGGAGGCCCTGCTGACCCGGCACGGGCTACCGTCCGGGGCGCTCGTCATCGAGCTGGCCGACACCGACCCCCGGGTCGGCCTGGACGAGCTGGAGCGCCGCCTGGGTGCCCTCAGGCGGGTCGGCGTACGGATCGCGCTGGACGGCTTCGGCAGCGGCCACGCGGCGATCACGGCGCTGCGCCGGCTCCCCGTCGACTTGCTCAAGCTCGACCGCAGCCTGGTCGAGGGCATCGTCGAGTCCGCGCGACTGCACAAGATCACCAGTGGCCTGCTCCGGATCGCCACCGACCTCGGGCTGCATTCCGTGGCCGAAGGGGCCGACCTGCCCGAGCAGGTGGTCGCCCTGCGCGCGATGGGCTGCACGCACGGGCAGGGCGTGGCCTTCTCCGGGCCGCTGGACGAGTACCGGTTGCGCCGGGCGCTCAGTACCGGCCACTATCCGGTGCCGCACGGACCGGCCGAGCCCGCGTTCGCGGGCGGTGTGGGAGGTGAACGAGCCATGGAAAGGGGCCCGAGGGTATACACCAGCAGCGTGCCCGCCGTCCTCGGCGGTGGTACCACCCTCCGCTCACATAATGAGACCCCCGTCCCACCCACTTGACAGTGAGTGTGCGCCGGGGAGAAGGTCAGTGCCATGCGCACCCGAATTCTCGTACTTGGACAGCGCGTCGGTTGAGCTGGGTCACACCGGAGAAGATCCGGAAACCCCAGCGACCTCACCGGCGCGCTCCCCTCGCTTGCCCTACGGCACGAGGGGTTTTTTGTTGCATGGGCACGAGCCGTACGTAGCCCGTACACGAGTCCAACGTCGTACAAACTTCGCATAAACCCTCAGCATCGAGAAGAGATCGCCGATGACCGAGCAGGCCTCCGGGGCCCACCATCCGCAGCCGCGGCCCCGTCCCTCTGGACAGCCGTCCGCGCCCGAGCAGATCACGGGTGCGCAGTCCCTCATCCGCTCTCTCGAGGAAGTCGGGGCCGAGACGGTATTCGGCATTCCCGGCGGTGCGATCCTTCCCGCGTACGACCCGATGATGGACTCCACCAGGGTGCGCCACGTCCTGGTCCGTCACGAGCAGGGAGCCGGCCACGCCGCCACCGGCTACGCGCAGGCCACCGGCAAGGTCGGCGTCTGCATGGCCACCTCGGGCCCCGGTGCCACCAACCTGGTCACGCCGATCGCCGACGCCCACATGGACTCGGTGCCGCTGGTCGCGATCACCGGGCAGGTCGCCTCCAAGTCGATCGGCACGGACGCCTTCCAGGAGGCGGACATCGTCGGCATCACCATGCCGATCACCAAGCACAACTTCCTCGTCACCAAGGCCGAGGACATCCCCCGGGTGATCGCGCAGGCCTTCCACATCGCCTCCACCGGCCGCCCCGGCCCGGTCCTGGTCGACATCGCCAAGGACGCCCTGCAGTCCAGGACCACCTTCTCCTGGCCGCCGGCCATGGACCTGCCCGGCTACCGCCCGGTGACCAAGCCGCACGCCAAGCAGATCCGCGAGGCCGCCAAGCTGATCACCCAGGCCCAGCGGCCCGTCCTGTACGTCGGCGGCGGCGTGATCAAGGCCCGGGCCACGGCCGAGCTGAAGGTCCTCGCCGAGCTGACCGGCGCGCCCGTCACCACCACCCTGATGGCGCTCGGCGCGTTCCCCGACAGCCACCCGCAGCACCTGGGCATGCCCGGCATGCACGGCTCCGTGGCCGCCGTCACCGCGCTGCAGAAGGCCGACCTGATCGTCGCCCTCGGCGCCCGCTTCGACGACCGCGTCACCGGCAAGCTGGACAGCTTCGCGCCGCACGCCAAGATCGTCCACGCCGACATCGACCCGGCCGAGATCGGCAAGAACCGCGCCGCCGACGTGCCGATCGTCGGGGACGCCCGCGAGGTCATCGCCGACCTGGTCCAGGCCGTGCAGAAGGAGCACAGTGAGGGCAACCCGGGCGAGGCCGCCGGGCCGAAGTACGCGGCCTGGTGGACCGACCTGAACCGCTGGCGCGAGACCTACCCGCTCGGCTACGACCAGCCCGACGACGGCTCCCTGTCCCCACAGCAGGTCATCGAGCGCATCGGCCAGCTCGCCCCCGAGGGCACGATCTTCGCGGCGGGCGTCGGCCAGCACCAGATGTGGGCCGCGCACTTCATCGAGTACGACAAGCCCGCCACCTGGCTGAACTCCGGCGGCGCCGGAACCATGGGCTACGCGGTCCCCGCCGCCATGGGCGCCAAGGCCGCCGCGCCCGACCGGACCGTCTGGGCGATCGACGGCGACGGCTGCTTCCAGATGACCAATCAGGAGCTCACCACCTGCGCCCTGAACAACATCCCGATCAAGGTGGCCGTCATCAACAACGGCGCCCTCGGGATGGTCCGCCAGTGGCAGACCCTCTTCTACAACCAGCGGTACTCCAACACCGTGCTGCACTCCGGGCCCGACGACGTCAACCCGGACGCCCGCGGCACCCGCGTCCCCGACTTCGTGAAGCTGTCGGAGGCCATGGGCTGCTACGCGATCCGCTGCGAGGACCCGGCCGACCTCGACAAGGTCATCGAGGAGGCGAACTCCATCAACGACCGCCCGGTCGTCGTCGACTTCGTCGTCCACGAGGACGCGATGGTGTGGCCGATGGTCGCCGCCGGCACCTCCAACGACGAGATCATGGCCGCCCGGGACGTCCGCCCCGACTTCGGCGACAACGAAGACGACTGAGCGAGAGAGACCAAGAGACATGTCCAAGCACACGCTCTCCGTCCTGGTGGAGAACACGCCGGGCATCCTGGCCCGGATCGCCGCCCTGTTCTCCCGCCGCGGCTTCAACATCGACTCGCTCGCCGTCGGCGTCACCGAGCACCCCGACATCTCCCGCATCACCATCGTCGTGGGCGTCGAGGACCTGCCGCTGGAGCAGGTCACCAAGCAGCTCAACAAGCTCGTCAACGTGCTGAAGATCGTCGAGCTGGAGCCGGGTTCGGCCGTTCAGCGCGAACTCGTTCTCGTGAAGGTGCGCGCCGACAACGAGACGCGCTCCCAGATCGTCGAGATCGTCCAACTGTTCCGCGCCAAGACCGTCGACGTCTCCCCGGAGGCCGTCACCATCGAGGCCACCGGATCCAGCGAGAAGCTGTCCGCGATGCTCAAGATGCTGGAGCCGTACGGCATCAAGGAACTGGTCCAGTCCGGCACGATCGCGATCGGCCGCGGCGCCCGTTCGATCACGGACCGCTCGCTGCGCGCCCTCGACCGGTCGGCATAAGACTCCATACGGGCGGTCGGCGCGCGCCGACCGCCCGTATTCCGAGACCCCGGAACTTCCCGTCCCCCCGCCGTCATACGGTGGGACGCAACACCTGCACTCCCGAGGAGAGAACCCAAAGTGGCCGAGCTGTTCTACGACGCCGACGCCGACCTGTCCATCATCCAGGGCCGCAAGGTCGCGGTCATCGGTTACGGCAGCCAGGGCCACGCGCACGCCCTGTCGCTGCGTGACTCGGGTGTCGATGTCCGCGTCGGTCTGCACGAGGGCTCCAAGTCCAAGGCCAAGGCCGAGGAGCAGGGCCTGCGCGTGGTGACCCCGTCGGAGGCCGCCGCCGAGGCCGACGTCATCATGATCCTCGTGCCGGACCCGATCCAGGCCCAGGTCTACGAGGAGCACATCGCCCCGAACCTGAACGACGGCGACGCCCTGTTCTTCGGCCACGGCCTGAACATCCGCTACGGCTTCATCAAGCCCCCGGCCGGCGTCGACGTGTGCATGGTCGCCCCGAAGGGCCCGGGCCACCTGGTGCGCCGCCAGTACGAGGAGGGCCGCGGCGTTCCGTGCATCGCGGCCGTCGAGCAGGACGCGAGCGGCAACGCCTTCGAGCTCGCCCTGTCGTACGCCAAGGGCATCGGCGGCACCCGCGCCGGCGTCATCAAGACGACCTTCACCGAGGAGACCGAGACCGACCTGTTCGGCGAGCAGGCCGTCCTCTGCGGTGGTACGGCCGCGCTGGTCAAGGCGGGCTTCGAGACCCTGACCGAGGCGGGCTACCAGCCGGAGATCGCCTACTTCGAGTGCCTGCACGAGCTGAAGCTGATCGTCGACCTCATGTACGAGGGCGGCCTGGAGAAGATGCGCTGGTCGATCTCCGAGACCGCCGAGTGGGGCGACTACGTCACCGGCCCGCGGATCATCACCGACGCCACCAAGGCCGAGATGAAGCAGGTCCTCGCCGAGATCCAGGACGGCTCGTTCGCCCAGAAGTGGATGGACGAGTACCACGGCGGCCTGAAGAAGTACAACGAGTACAAGCAGCAGGATTCCGAGCACCTCCTGGAGACCACCGGCAAGGAGCTGCGCAAGCTCATGAGCTGGGTCGACGAGGAGGCGTGAGCCCCCGGTCCGGCCGCGGCACCGATGCCGCGGCCGGACCTTTCACGTCCGGGTGATCCTTCCGCACAGACGTAAGACGACCCCCGTCGCACCACTACACTGCGGTACTACATACGCGTCAGGCCCACAGCGTCGTGCGTCTTCCACGCGGCCACCACCCTCCACCGCCTGCGGCCGTCGGGACGGCCGTCCGCAGCATTGGATTTGTGAGGACTCACGTGAGCTCGAAACCCGTCGTACTCATCGCTGAAGAGCTGTCGCCCGCCACCGTGGAGGCGCTCGGGCCGGACTTCGAGATCCGGCACTGCAACGGAGCCGACCGAGCCGAGCTGCTCCCGGCCATCGCCGAGGTCGACGCCATCCTGATCCGTTCCGCGACGAAGGTCGACGCCGAGGCCGTCGCCGCCGCGAACAAGCTCAAGGTCGTCGCGCGCGCCGGCGTCGGCCTGGACAACGTCGACGTCTCCGCCGCCACCAAGGCCGGCGTGATGGTCGTCAACGCCCCGACCTCGAACATCGTGACCGCCGCCGAGCTGGCCTGCGGCCTGATCGTCGCCACGGCCCGGAACATCCCGCAGGCCAACGCCGCGCTGAAGAACGGCGAGTGGAAGCGCAGCAAGTACACGGGCGTCGAGCTGGCCGAGAAGACCCTGGGTGTCGTGGGTCTGGGCCGGATCGGTGCCCTCGTCGCGCAGCGGATGTCCGCGTTCGGCATGAAGGTCGTTGCCTACGACCCGTACGTGCAGCCCGCGCGGGCCGCGCAGATGGGCGTGAAGGTGCTGTCGCTGGACGAGCTGCTCGAGGTCGCCGACTTCATCACCGTGCACCTGCCCAAGACGCCCGAGACGCTCGGTCTGATCGGCGACGAGGCGCTGCGCAAGGTCAAGCCGAGCGTGCGCATCGTCAACGCCGCGCGCGGCGGGATCGTCGACGAGGAGGCGCTGTACTCCGCCCTCAAGGAGGGCCGGGTCGCCGGTGCCGGTCTCGACGTGTACGCGAAGGAGCCGTGCACGGACTCGCCGCTGTTCGAGTTCGACCAGGTGGTGTGCACGCCGCACCTCGGTGCGTCGACCGACGAGGCGCAGGAGAAGGCCGGCATCGCGGTGGCCAGGTCGGTGCGCCTCGCGCTCGCCGGTGAGCTGGTCCCGGACGCGGTGAACGTCCAGGGCGGCGTCATCGCCGAGGACGTCAGGCCGGGGCTGCCGCTCGCCGAGCGCCTGGGCCGGATCTTCACCGCGCTCGCGGGCGAGGTGGCCGTGCGGCTGGACGTCGAGGTGTACGGCGAGATCACCCAGCACGATGTGAAGGTGCTGGAGCTGTCCGCGCTGAAGGGTGTCTTCGAGGACGTCGTCGACGAGACGGTGTCGTACGTCAACGCACCGCTGTTCGCGCAGGAGCGGGGTGTCGAGGTGCGGCTGACGACCAGCTCCGAGGCGACCGACCACCGCAACGTCGTGACCGTGCGCGGGACGCTCGGGGACGGCGAGGAGGTGTCGGTGTCCGGCACGCTGGCCGGCCCGAAGAACCTGCAGAAGATCGTCGCGGTCGGTGACTACGACGTCGATCTCGCGCTCGCCGACCACATGGTGGTGCTGCGGTACGAGGACCGGCCGGGTGTCGTGGGCACGGTGGGCCGGATCTTCGGCGAGGCGGGGATCAACATCGCCGGTATGCAGGTGTCGCGGTCGGTGGCAGGTGGGGAGGCGCTGGCCATCCTCACGGTCGACGACACGGTGTCCCCCGGGGTGCTGGCCGAGGTCGCCACCGAGATCGGGGCGACGTCTGCTCGATCGGTGAACCTGGTCTGAGGTTGTGGGAACGCCGGACGAGCTGAGGTGATCAGCTCGTCCGGCGTTCTGGTGTGTCAGGCCAGCGCTTTCTCCCGCTCCTCCGTCTCCTCCTCCCGCACCCGTACCCTCCGCAACGTCACCGCCGCCAGCGCCGCCGCCCCCGCCAACACCCCGGCCGCCGCAATCGCCGCACCCTGCATGCCGTGGGTGAAGGCCTCCCGCGCGGCCGTCGTCAGGGCGTCCCCCGCGCGCCCCGGCAACTGCTGGGCCACGGCGAGTGCGCCGCCCAGGGTTTCGCGGGCCGGGGCGGGGACCGTCGCCGGCATCTCGTGGCGGTAGATCGCCGTACCGATGGAGCCGAGGACCGCCATGCCGAGGGCGCCGCCGAACTCGGCGCCGGTCTCGAAGAGGGAGGACGCGGTGCCCGCCCGTTCCACCGGGGCGGCGGTCATCATGAGGTCCGCTATCTGGGTCGTCGCCGTGATGACTCCGCCGGCGAGGACACCGCAGGCCGTCAGCACCAGCCACAGGGAGTCCGGGCCGGCGAGGGCCAGCAGCGCGTAGCCGCCCGCCGCCATGACGAAGCCCGCCGTGACGACGGCGGCCCGCGGTACGCCCTTCTGGACCAGCTGCGCCGAGACCGGTGCCAGCGCGCCGATCGCCACCGACGGAAGCAGTCCCCACAGCGCCGCCTCCAGCGCGCTCTTGCCGAGCACCGACTGCAGATACTGCGTGGTGAAGATCGCCGAGCCCATCATCCCGAACAGCGCGACGAGGTTCAGGACAACGGCGGGGGCGAGGCCGCGTACGCGGAACAGTGTGGGGGAGATCAGGGGGGACGCCGTCGTGCGCTGGCGGTGGACGAACAGGGCCGCGAAGAGCAGGCCCACGGTGATCGACAGGACGTACCGGACGTTCCAGCCGTCCGACGGGATCTCCTTCAGGCCGTAGATCACGGGGAGTACCGCCGCCATCGACAGCGGCACGCTCGGCCAGTCGAAGCGGCCGGGCGCGGGATCGCGCGACTCCGGGAGCAGCACCGGGGCGAGGACCAGCAGCATCACCATCGCGGGCAGGTTGACCAGGAAGACCGAGCCCCACCAGAAGTGCTCGACCAGCACCCCGCTCAGCACCGAGCCGAGTGCCACCCCGCCCGTCATCACGCCGGACCAGATGCCGATCGCCTTGGCACGCTGGCCGTGGTCGGTGAACATCGTGCGGACCAGGGCCATCGTCGACGGCATCAGCGTCGCGCCGCCGATGCCGAGCACCGCGCGGGCCGCGATCAGCATCTCGGCGTTGCTCGCGTACGCCGCCGCCAGAGAGGCCGCGCCGAAGGCCGCCGCGCCGATCATCAGGAGTTTGCGCCGGCCGATGCGGTCACCGACCGAGCCCATGGTCATCAGCAGACCGGCCAGGACGAAGCCGTACATGTCGAAGATCCACAGCTGCTGGGTGCCGGTCGGCTCCAGGTCGGCACCGATCGCGGGGATCGCGAAGTAGAGGACCGAGACGTCCATCGAGACCAGCAGCAGCGGCAGCATCAGCACGCAGAGCGCGGTCCACTCGCGGCGCCCTGCCCGGGCCGGAGGGTTCGGGTTCGTCGTCATGCCGAGGACTGTACGAACGTCTTAAACGATTGTCTAGTACGATCGTCTAATTCAGTTGTATAGGACGGTTGTATGGATCAGGGTAGGGTGGCCGCATGGGACACCGTGAGGATCTGCTGGAGGGCGCCAAGCGCTGCCTGCTGGCCAAGGGCTTCGTACGCACGACCGCGCGCGACATCGTCAAGGAGTCGGGGACCAACCTGGCGTCGATCGGCTACCACTACGGCTCGAAGGACGCGTTGCTGGCCCAGGCGTACGTGGCGCTGGTAGCGGAGATGGGCGACGCCTTCGAGGGTGACGGGACCGCCGAGAGTTCGACCGAGCCCGGGTCGGTCGAGCGGTTCCAGGAGGTGTGGTCGAACATCATCGGCACCCTGCGCGAGCCGATGTGGCGCCTCAGCATGGAGGTCATCACCCTGGGCGACCAGCTGCCCGCCGTCCGGGACGAGCTGGCGCGGGCCCAGCGGGAGGCCGGGCGCGGACTGATCCCGCTGCTCATGGGCGGGCGGGAGGAGGACGTGTCGGACGAGAGCGCGGACACCCTCGGCATGTTCTACATCACCCTGATGACCGGCCTCATCGCACAGTGGACCTTCGATCCGAAGACCGCGCCCGGCGGTGAGCAGCTCACCGAGGGACTCCGTCAGGTGATCGAGGCCGCTACGCGGCGATGACGCGTCCGTCGCGCATCTCGGCCACCCGGTCCGCGAAGTGCCGTACGACCGCCCGGTCGTGGCAGATGAACAGGTAGCCGAGGCCCAGGTCGTCCTGGAGGTCGACGAGCAGGTTCAGGACGCCGGCCCGGACCGACGGGTCGAGGGCGGAGACCGGTTCGTCGAGGATCAGCAGGCGCGGCTCGGACGCCAACGCGCGGGCGATTCCGGCGCGTTGGCACTGGCCGCCGGACAGCTCGTGCGGGTGGCGGGCGCCGTAGGCGGGATCCAGGCCGACCCGGTCGAGGAGTTCGGCGACGCGGGCTGGGCCCGTGGCCGGGTCCCAGCGGCCCTGGACCTTCAGGGGTTCGGCCACGGCGTCGCGGATGCGGTGCCGGGGGCTCAGCGACCCGTACGCGTCCTGGAAGACGGGCTGCATGCGGGGGCGCAGCGGGCGCAGGTCGCGTTCCGGCAGGGTGGTCAACTCGCGGCCCTCGAAGCGGACTTCGCCGCTGTCAGGGCGGCGCAGCTGGAGCACCGCGAGGGCCGTGGTGGACTTGCCGCAGCCGGAGGGGCCGTTCAGGGCTAGGGTCTCGCCGGCGGCCAAGGCGAAGGAGACGCCGGCCACGGCGGTGACCTGGCCGTAGCGGACGACCAGGTCACGGACGTCGAGCAGGGGATCACTCATGCGGGCTGCCGCTCCTCCTGGTGGAACAACTCGGTCGCCGGGTGCGGGAGGTCGGCCCAGTGGTGGCAGGCCACCAGCCGGCCGTCGGCGGCCGACGGCTCCGGCTCCGTGTGCCGGCATGCGTCGTCCGCGAGCGGGCAGCGCGGGGCGAAGGCGCAGCCCGCCGGGAGCGCGCCCGGGGCGGGCGGGGTGCCGCGCAGGGCGGGCAGGCGGCGGCCCGGCGGCGCGTGCTGCGGGAGCGAGGCCAGCAGACCGGCCGTGTAGGGAGCCCGGGGGCGGTCCAACACCGTCCCCGCCGGGCCGAGTTCGGCCAGCCGCCCGGCGTACATGACCAGCACGCGGTCCGCGTGGCCCGCGACGACGTCCATGTCGTGCGTGACGAGGACGAGCGCCGCGCCCACCGCCTCGCGCTGCTCGGCGAGCACCCGCAGCACCTGGTCCCGGCGTTCCTCGTCCAGCGCGGTGGTCGGCTCGTCGGCGACGACGACATCCGGGTCGTTGATCGTCGCCATGGCGATGACGGCGCGCTGCCGCATGCCGCCGGAGAACTCGTGCGGGTACGCCCGAGCCTTGCGGGCGGCGTCCGGGATGCCGACCCGGTCGAGCGCGGCGACCGCCCTGGTGCGGGCCTGGCTGCGGGAGACGCGGGCCACTGACCGTACGGCGGCGGTGAGCTGGTCGCCCACGGGGTGCACGGGGGAGAGCGCCGACAGCGCGTCCTGCGGGACGAGCGCGATACGGCGGCCGCGTTGTGCGGCCAGGTCGCTGTCGCCGCGCAGCAGGACGCTCCCGCTCACGGTCGCCTCGCGCGGCACCATCCCCAGCAGCGCCCGCGCCGTCAGGGACTTGCCCGCGCCCGACTCGCCGACGATCGCGAACACCTCACGCGGGCGGACGTCGAAGGACACGCCGCGCACGGCCTCCACCCCGTCGAAGGCGATCCGCAGCTCGCGAACCGACAGCAGCGCCTCAGACTCCGGCTCCAACGGGGGCCTCCTTCCTCACCGGACGGGTGACACGGCTGCCTCGCCGCTCCTTCCGCATGCCCCGGCCCTGCGCGTACGACGCCCCCGACACCGCGAGCCCGGCCAGCAGGGCGAGGGCGACGGCCGGGGCGAGGGCGGCCCAGGGGGCGCGTTCCACATAGGCGCGGGACTCGTCCAGCAGCAGGCCCCACTCGGGGGCGGGCGGCTGGGCGCCCAGGCCCAGGAAGCCCAGCGCGGCCAGGGCCAGCGCGATGCCGGGCAGCCGCAGCAGCGCGTGCCGGGCGACCGGGGCGGCCACCGACGGCAGGACGTGCCGGGTCAGGATCCACACCGGCGGTGCGCCGATGGCGCGCTGCGCGGTCAGGAACGACGACGCCCGCACCTCCTGCACCAGCGCCGCCGCGTGCGCGGCCAGCGGCGGCCAGGAGATCAGCGCGACCGCGAGGGCCGCGCCGCCGGTGCCGGGACCGGCCGCCGCCGCGACCAGGATGCCGACGATCACCGGAGGCAGCGCGTTGGCGAGGTCGGCCGCGCCCGCCGCGACCCCGGGCAGGAAGCCCAGCGCCAGCCCGACCAGCAGGCTCAGCAGGCATACGGCCGCCGCCGTGCCGACCGTCGAGGCGGCGCCGTGCCCGAGCCGGGCGAGCACGTCCCGGCCGAGGCCGTCGGTGCCCAGCGGGTGCGCCCAGGAAGGCGCGGCGAGGCGGGCGGTCGTGTTGACCGCGTACGGGTCGCGCAGCAGACCCCAGCCGATGGTCACGGCGAGGCCGGCGAACAGCGTCACCGGGATCGCCGCGGGCGTGCGCACCGGGCGCAACGGCGGCAGGGCGAGCCCCGCGTCCCGCAGCGCCGGGCCCAGCAGGCGGCGCCGGACCAGCGCGGCCAGGGCGCCCGCCAGCAGGCCGAGGGCGAGCAGGGCGAGGACGGCGCCCTGGAGCAGCGGCAGGTCCTGCGACTTGGCCGCGCCGAGCGCCGTACGGCCGATGCCCGGCACCGCGAACACGGTCTCCACGGCGACCGCGCCGCCGGTCAGTCCGACGGCGACCATCCCGAACTGCGGGACCAGCGGCGGCAGGACGCGGCGCAGCGCGGCCGCCGAGATCCGGGCTCGGCTGACTCCTGCGCCGCGCCACAGCTCAGCCCACCGCTCCTCCAGCACGGCGGGCAGCGCGTCCGCGACCAGCCGGCCGAGCAGACCGCCCGCCGGGACGGCGAGGGCGAGGGCGGGCAGCACCATGTACTGCGGTCCCACCCAGCCCGAGGTCGGCAGCCATCCCAGCCACACCCCGAACGCCAGCAGCACGAGCGTGGCCAGCAGGAACTCCGGTACGGCGGCCAGCATCGCGGCGAACGCCCCGGCCGACGCCCGCCCCCGCACCAGCACGGGCGCGACGAGCGCGCAGGCCAGCAGCACCGCCACGGCGAGCGCGGCACCCATCAGCGCCAGTGACACCTGGAGCCCGGAGAGCACCGACGGCAGCACCTCGGTGCCCGACACCCACGAGGTCCCGAAGTCACCGCGCACCAGCCCGCCGGCCCAGTCCCCGAGCAGGGACAGGGGACCGGCGTCCAGACCGAGGTCGCGCCGTACGGCGTCCAGGGCCTCCTTCGTCGGCTCCTGCTCGGCGGACCGGGCCCGCAGCACGGTCAGCGCCGGGTCCCGGCCGGAGAGCCAGGGCAGCAGGCCGACGGCGGCCACCACGGCGACCAGGCACAGCAGGCGGGTCAGCCCGGCGGCGCCCGCCGGCCGGCGTATACGTGCGCTCACTTGACGTAGGTGTCCGCGGTGACCAGCTCCCGCTCGCGCGGGTCGTGGGCCGCGCCGGTCACGCCCTCGGCGTCGCCCTGGATGACCCGCTCGTGGAGCATCGGCACGGCCGCGTCGGTGCCGAGCACGGCGGCCTCGGCCTCGATGATGGCCTGGCGGCGCGGCTCACCGGTCCTGGTCTCGCCGGCCTTCCGCAGTGCCTTGTCCACGCCGTCGTTGGCGAGCTGGGAGATGTTGAAGGAGCCGTCGGAGGCGAAGTCGCTGTAGAGGTAGGCGGCCGGGTCACCGGAGTCGAGGACGGTGGCGCGGGAGAGGACGAACGCGTCGAAGGCGCCCGCGAGGGCGTCGGACTCGATGTTGGCGTACTCGCGCACGTCCAGCTTCACCTTGAACCCGGCCTTCTGGAGCTGCTGTTGCAGCGCGGCGGCGACCTCGGGCAGCTCGGCGCGATCGGTGAAGGTGCCGATGGTGATGGACTTGCCGTTGGGGTCACCGGCCCTGGCGCGCTGGACGGGCTTGCGCAGTTCGCCGGCCCACGGCAGCGCAGGCCCCAGCAGCCCCTGGGCGACGTCGGCGCGGCCCTCGTACACGCCCTTCACGATCGACTCGGCGTCGATCGCCTCGCGGGCGGCGGCGCGCAGCGAGGCGTCCTTGAAGGCGCCGTTCCCGGTGTTCAGGTACAGCGTGTTGGTGCGCGGCATGGGCACCTCGGTGATCAGCTTCTCGTCGAGCAGCGCGGCCTGCGACACCGGGACCGCCTCGACGATGTCGGCCTCGCCGCTGCGCAGGGCGGCGGCACGGGCGGTGCCGTCCGGCACGAACTTCACGTCGATGCCGGGGGCCTTGGCCTTCCTGCCCCAGTAGCCGTCGTAGCGGTCCAGGATCGCGGAAGAGGTGCCGTTGACCTTGGTCAGCTCGAAGGGGCCGGTGCCGGCGCCGACAGGATCGACCGTCTTCCCCTTGTATGCCTTGGCGGCCAGGATCGACAGCTGCGGGGAGCTGAGCCGCTGCGGGACCAGGGGGTCCTCGGTGGCGGTGGTGATGGTGACCGTGCCGGAGCCCTCGGCCTTCGCGGTCAGGTCGACGCCGTCCAGGATGCGGGGCTTGGGGGAGGCCTGGGTCGCCTTCGTGAGGGAGTTGACGGCCGTCTGCGCGGTGAGCTTCGTGCCGTCGTGGAAGGTGACGCCGTCGCGGAGGGTGAAGGTCCAGGTCCTGCCGGACTGCGCCCACTCGGTGGCGAGCGCGGGCTGGGCGTCGCCGTCCGCGTCCAGCTTCACCAGGGTCTGCGCCGTCGACCAGCGGGACAGCTTGAACGCGTCGTCGGACAGCGGCGACAGCCCCGAGCGGGGCGGCTGCATCATCGCGATGCGGACGCGCTTGCCGTCCCCTCCGGCGCCGTCCGCGGCGGACTCGCCGCCGGAGAAGCAGCCGGTGAGGAGGGCGCAGGCCGCGGTGAGGGCGGTGGCGGGTATCAGACGGCGGGCGGGGACGCGGCGCACGGGACTCTCCGGATGGGGGCTGTCCAGCGATGGCTGGGTAAAGGGACGGTCAAGCGGTCGCAGATTAGCATGATGGTAATCATTTTCAATAATCTTCACCATGCCTCCCCGGCCGAGCGTGCGAAGGGCTCACGCCGAGACCGGCACGTCCGTCACAGCCGGTGTGCCTTGAGGGTCATGTGCAGCAGCAGGCGGTCCTCGCCGTCGTCGAGGTCCAGGCCCGTGAGCTGTTCGACGCGGGAGAGGCGGTAGTACAGGGTCTGGCGGTGGATGCCCAGCTCGGCAGCCGTGCGGCCGGCCTGGCCCGCGCAGTCGAGGTAGACCTCGGCGGTGCGGGCCAGCTCGTGTTGGGCGGGGGAGAGCAGGGACCCTACGACGGGGTCGCGGGCCGCGTCCGGGGACAGCGCGGTGAGCAGCCGGAACGGCCCGATGTCGGTCCACTCGGCGACCGGCCCGAACCGGGGCTCGGCCAGCGCCGCCCGCGCCGCCGCCGACGCCTCCCGCCAGGCCGCCCCCAGCTCGGCGAGCCCGACCCGCGGCACGGCGATACCGGCGGCGATCTCGGCGCCAGTGCCCGAATCTCCGGCCCCGCCGCTCCCGGCCCCGACGTTTCCGCTTCCGGTCCCGGCTCCTGCGCCCGCGCTCCTGCCTGCGGTTTCCGCCCCTCTGCTCCCGGCCCCGGCATCCGCGCCCCTACCCCCGCCCCCCGCTCTCTCACCACCCCCTGCTCCGCCCCCACCCTTGGCCTCCACCCCCGCCGCCCCCCGCCCCAGTTGCAGCAGCCGTCCCGCTGCCGCGGTCGCCGGGGTCAGGACGTCCGTCGAGCGGAGTCGCACCAGGAGGGACAGGCACTGGCCCGTCGGCCCCCAGGGGAGGGTGCACAGGGCAGTGGCGCCCGGGACCGTGCGAACCGAGGGGGCGTCGTCGGGGTCGGCCGAGGGCCAGGGGGCCACGCAGACCACCGTGTGGAGGCCGTCCGCGCGGGTGCCGAGGGCGGTGCGGAGCTCGGCGACGGCCATGTCCCGCTGCCAGTCCCGGTCCGCCGTGAGCACCGCGCGCAACTCACGGCTGAGGTCCGCCCCGTGCTGCACCTCGTCCGCGAGCAGCGCGCCGATGCGCGAGGTGACCTCCATGGCCGCCGCCAGCTGCCGCTCGCTCGGCCCCGGATCGTCGTCCAGGAGCCAGACGTAGCCGAGGACGACACCCCGATGGCGTACCGGCAGGCAGATGCGTCCCCGGTACACGCCGGCCTCCGGGGTGCGCGGGATGCGCACGGGGCCGGTCGCGCGGGTGATGCCGAAGCCCTCGAACCAGGCGCGGACGGCGGACGTCGAGCGCCGGGTGAGGATCGAGCGGGTGCGCACCGGGTCCAGAGCCGACGGATCGAGGTCGCCCTCACTGTCATACGCACCGAAGGCGATCAGCTCGAAGTCGCGGTTCTCCAGCGTCGCCGGTGCGCCGAGCAGCTCCGACAGCTCGTCCACCAGCTCCTGGTAGTCACCCCTGTATTCGGACGTCACCGGGACATTCTCCCGCATGTTCCCGGCACGTTCATACATCTGTCTGAGATCTGCGGCACGGATGCGTGACAGCTGTCGATGGCCCCGGATCGGAGGGATCCTTAGGTTTCACGGTGGTTCTCCGTGCCGTACCCGCTACGTCGGGTGGCGGCCTTCTGCCATTGTTCTGTGGAGGTGCCCCGTGCTGGGTCCCGTGATTCTCGCCGCGTCGCGCAGCGACCGGATGCGACGCCTGGTGACGGCGGCTCCCGTGACCAGGCAGGTGGTCGATCGCTTCATCCCCGGGGAGACCGTCGACGAGATTGTCCCCGTCGTCGCGGACCTCACCGACCGCGGCCTGGAGCTGACGATGGACGTCGTCGGCGAGGACATCACCACCCCCGCACATGCCGCCGCCGCCCGGGACGCCTACCTGGAGCTGATCGACCGGCTCAAACCGCTGGATCTCGGCACGCGCGCCGAGATGTCGGTGAAGCTGTCGATGTTCGGGCAAGCCCTCCCCGACGGCCACGAACTGGCGCTGAAGAACGTCCGCGCGGTCGTCGAGGCCGCCGCCGGGATCGGCACCACGGTCACCCTGGACGCGGAGGACCACACCACCCTCGACTCGATGTTCGCCATCCACGAGGAGCTGCGGAAGGACGTCCCGGACACCGGCTGTGTCATCCAGGCCTACCTCTTCCGCACCGAGGCCGACGCCCGCCGCCTCGCCGCGAACGGCAGCCGGGTCCGGCTGGTCAAGGGCGCGTACAAGGAGCCCGCGTCCGTCGCGTACCAGGACAAGCACGACACCGATCGGGCATACGTTCGCATCCTGAGGGCGTTGATGGAAGGAGAGGGGTACCCGATGATCGGGTCCCACGACCCGCGTCTGATCGCCCTCACCCAGGAGCTGGCCCGGCGTGCCGGGCGCAAGCTCGACGAGTACGAGTTCCAGATGCTGTACGGCATCCGGTCCGACGAGCAGCTCCGGCTGGCCGCCGAGGGGCACCGCGTGCGCGTGTACACCGCCTACGGCACCGACTGGTACGGCTACTTCATGCGGCGCCTGGCGGAGAAGCCCGCCAACCTGCAGTTCTTCGCCCGCAGCATGATGACCAAGGGCTGAGCCCGCAAGAACACCGCTCAAGACAAGGAGTACGGAACACCATGGACGCTGTGACCCAGGTCCCCACCCCCGTCAACGAGCCGGTGCACGGCTATGCCCCCGGCTCACCCGAGCGGGTCCGTCTGGAGGCCAAGCTCAAGGAGCTGGCCGAGAACCCCGTCGACCTGCCCTGCACCATCGGCGGCGAGAAGCGGATGGGCGGCGGTGAGCCCTTCCAGGTCGTGCAGCCGCACAACCACAAATCCGTCCTCGGCACCTTCCGCAACGCCACCCAGCAGGACGCGCAGGACGCCGTCGACGCGGCCCTGGCCGCCGCTCCCGCCTGGCGGGCGCTGTCCTTCGACGACCGCGCGGCGATCATCCTGCGCGCCGCCGAGCTGCTGGCCGGCCCCTACCGCGAGACGCTCGCCGCCGCCACCATGCTCGGCCAGTCCAAGACCGCCCAGCAGGCCGAGATCGACACCCCCTGCGAGCTGATCGACTTCTGGCGGTTCAACGTCCACTACGCCCGCCAGATCCTGGCCGAGCAGCCGGTCGCCAACTCCCCGGGCGTCTGGAACCGCCTCGACCACCGCCCGCTGGAGGGCTTCGTCTACGCGGTCACGCCGTTCAACTTCACGGCGATCGCCGGCAACCTGCCCACCGCGCCCGCCCTCATGGGCAACGTCGTGATCTGGAAGCCGTCCCCGACCCAGACCCTCGCCGCAGTGCTGCTCATGCAGCTGCTGGAGGAGGCCGGGCTGCCCAAGGGCGTCATCAACCTGCTCACCGGCGACGGCATCGAGGTCTCCAAGGTCGCCCTGGAGCACCGCGACCTGGCCGGCATCCACTTCACCGGCTCGACGAAGACCTTCAAGTACCTGTGGAAGACCGTCGGCAACAACATCGAGAAGTACCGCTCCTACCCGCGCATCGTCGGCGAGACCGGCGGCAAGGACTTCCTCGTCGCCCACCCGAGCGCCGACCGCGCCGTGCTGAAGACCGCGCTGACCCGCGGCGCCTTCGAGTACCAGGGGCAGAAGTGCAGCGCCACCTCCCGCGCGTACGTCCCGGCGTCCATCTGGAACTCCGGCTTCAAGGAGGAGTTCGCCGCCGAGGTCGACGGCATCGCCCAGGGTGACGTCACCGACCTGTCGAACTTCATCGGCGCCGTCATCGACGAGCGCGCCTTCGCCAAGAACAAGGCCGCGATCGACCGCGCCAAGGAGGACCCGGCCTGCACGATCGTCGCGGGCGGCTCCTACGACGACTCGGTCGGCTACTTCGTCCGCCCGACCGTCATCGAGTGCACCGATCCGGAGAACGAGGTCTTCCGCACGGAGTACTTCGGTCCGGTCATCGCGGTGCACGTCTACGAGGACGAGAAGTACGACGAGATGCTGACGCAGATGGATGCCGTGACCGACTACGCCCTGACGGGCTCGGTCATCTCCGGCGACCGCGCGGCGGCGGCGTACACGGCTCAGAGGCTGCGCTACGCGGCCGGCAACTTCTACATCAACGACAAGTCGACCGGCGCGGTCGTCGGCCAGCAGCCCTTCGGCGGCGGCCGTGCCTCGGGCACCAACGACAAGGCCGGCGCCCCGCAGAACCTGCTGCGCTGGACGCTGACCCGCTCCATCAAGGAAGCGCTGGTCCCGCCGACCGACTACACCTACCCGCACATGGGCTGACCCCCGGCACACGCGCGGGCCAGGGCACCGTCCCAGGAGGGGCGCCCTGGCCCGCACGCCTGTGCGGCGGGCAGAATTTCCGTCATGACCTGGGCGGAGAGGGAGACGGTGACCGTGCCCGCCGACGACGGGGTGCGGCTGTGGGCGAGCCGGTCGGGACGCGGCGGGCAGCCGCTGGTGCTGTGCCACGGCGGGCCCGGACTGTGGGACATGTTCGACGACGTGGCGGGGCTGGTGGGTGATCTCGCCACGGTGATCCGCTGGGACCAGCGCGGGTGCGGGCGGTCCGAGCGGTGCGCCGGGCCGTGGACGAGCGAGCGGTTCGTGGCCGATCTGGACGCCGTACGGCGGCACTTCGGGCTGGAGCGGACGGCCCTGCTCGGCCACTCCTGGGGAGCGCAGCTCGCCCTGTCGTACACGCTGGCCCACCCCGAGCGGGTCAGCGCGCTGATCTATGTGGCCGGCACCGGCATCGGTCCGGAGGCCGACTGGCACGGCGCGTACGAGGCGAACCTGCGCGACCGGCTCGGCGAGGATCCCGGACGGCTCGCCCGCTGGCGGGAGCTGACGGACCGCCCGCAGCTGTCCGACGAGGAGGAGCGGGAGCGCGCGGTCCTGCAGTGGTCCGTCGAGTTCGCGGACCGCGAGCGGGCGCCGGAGCGCGCCGCGCGCATGGCCGAGCCGTGGTTCGGCATCAACACCGAGTGCAACAAGGCCCTGGGCGCCGAGCGGAAGCGCACCTGGGGAACACCGGAGCTGTACGCCGCCTGCCGGTCGCTCGACCTGCCCGTGCTGATCGTCGACGGCGAGCGGGACATCCGCCCGCGCTCCGCCGTGGACTCCCTGGAGCGGGCCCTGCCGCGCGTGACCCGGGTGGTCCTGCCGGAGGCCGGGCATCTGCCGTGGGTGGAGGATCCGAAAGCGTTCCGGGAGGCCGTCGCGGGGGTGCTGTGACAGCAGGGCCCGTGCCGTTACGGCGCTTGCTCGGTGGCGCGCTGTGACCATGCGCGTGCGCCTTGGCCGCCTCCGTGAACGGGAGGGCCGCCTCCACATGGACGCGGATCCGGCCGTCGGCCAGCAGCCCGGCGATCCTGCCCAGCCGCTCGCCCGAGGGCTCCGCCCTCACCAGCGCGAACCGCATCCCGTGCGCCTCCACGTCCTCCGGGGCCAGCCCCGGATCGCCGGGGATCGCGCACAGCAGCAGGCCATTCGGGCGCAGGGTGCCCAGCGTGCGCGGGCCGTAGTCGCCGCCGATCAGGTCCAGGGCGGCGTCGATGCCGTGCACGGTCGCGGTGAAGTCGGCGGTCGTGTAGTCGATCAGCTCGTCGGCGCCCAGGTCGCGCAGGAACGCGTGCCGGTCGGCGCGGGCGGTGCCGACGACGTACGCGCCCTCCGCCTTGGCCAGCTGCACCGCCGCGTGCCCGACGCCGCCTGCGGCCCCGTGGATCAGCACGCGCGTGCCCGGTCCGACCCGGGCGATGTCGATCAGGGCCTGCCAGGCGGTGAGCGTCGCCGTCGGGGCGGCCGCGGCGTGGACGTGGTCCAGCGTCGCGGGCTTGGCGGCGAAGTGGCCGGCGGGCGCGGTGACGTACGTCGCGTAGCGACCGCGGTCGATCTTGCCGAACGCCTCGTCGCCGGGCCGGAGGCCGGTCACCTCCGCGTTGATGGCCGCCACCACCCCGGACACGTCCCGGCCGAGCGTGAACGGCGGCTCGCCGTAGATCGGCGCCGTCCCCGAACGCGCCAGCCGGTCCACCGGGTTGACGCCGGCCGCCCGGACCCGCAGGAGGATCTCGCCGGGACGCGGCCGGTCCTCGACCTGAAGCACCCCCGGTCCGCCGAACCGGCGCTGGGTCACCACCTGCATCCGCGCATCTGCCGTCGCCATCGGGTCTCCCTCCCGAAGCCGGACCCTCCCATCGTCCTCCTGCACCCGCCCGGACACCAGGCGGCTCGGAGCGTGGCCCACCGTGGCCGGCGCCGGGGCCGGTTGCTTTTCGACTGGCGGGACGGAGACGTGCTGTAGGAGATCACCGCAGGTCAGCGGGGTCCGGGTCGGGGCGCCGTCTCAGATAGTAGGAAGTCCGAGTAATTGTGGAGACAGACGCTCCGTCCTCCCTTAGCTTTGTAGGAGCCGAACGTCTCGCTCGATCAAGCGAATGGCGGTCGTGAGCCGGGCCCCGCGCAGGCAATCCCTGCGGCCCACGCTCCCCGCCCCATCCGGCGTCTCGTATCCCTTTTCCCGCACCACCGGTGTGTCGAAGGAGTCGATTTCCCATGGCCGAGACGACCGTCCGCCGCCGAGTCCGGCACGTCTCCCGTACGAGCGAGTCCGACCGCAAGAACGCCGCCGCGGCCCTCCAGCGCGCCCTCGACCGCCGCGACAACGGCGGCGCGACCGGCCACTGAGCCGCACTCACGCACCGGCCTTGAGCCGGACCCGGACTCCGGGAGCCGCACCCGCACCCGAGGTGCGGCGTGGCCTCAGCCGCCGCGCCGCACCTCGAAGTGGTCGATCCGCTCACCGTCGTTGGCCAGCGCCGACACCCTGAGCCGCGGCCGGCTGCCGCTCTCCGCCGCCACGGCGAGGAACGAGAACCCCCGGTAGCGCACCCGCGACCACGCCACCCGCTCCGCCCTGGCGTGCCGCGACCTGGTCCAGCGGAAGCTGTCGACCGACTCGCGCTCGCCGGCGCCGTTGCCCTCGTAGCTCTCCTCGACGCCCGCCGGAAAGCCGTACAGCTCCCTGCCGCCGCCGCCCGCCGTGACGTACACGATCCCGTCCCGCGTGGGATCCGTCGCCGCGCCGATCGGCACCCGCCGGCCGACCTCGCCGTTCTTGATGGCGTCGGTCCGCTCGTACACGTGGTTGTGCCCGTTGACGACCAGGTCCACCTGGTGCTCGGCGAGCAGCGGCACCCACTCGGCGCGCACTCCGCCGTCGGAGGCGTGCGTGGACGTCGAGTACGCGCAGTGGTGGAAGAAGACGACCACGAAGTCCACGTCCGCGGACGCCCGCAGCTCACCGAGTGTCCGGTCCAGCCACTTCGTCTGCCGCCCGTCCGTGTAGCCCAGGTTGGCGGGGATCTCGTACGACACGTCGTTCGCGTCCAGCGCCACCACGCCGACGTTGCCGTAACGGAACGCGTACACGCCCGGCGCGGTGCGCGGGTCGAAGCCGTTGTCCGGGAGCGAGAAACGGGCGAGCTGTCCGCCGTAGCCGTCCGGCGAGTACCAGGCCTCCATGTCGTGGTTGCCGGTCGTCACCATCCACGGCACGGACCGCGCCACCGGCTCCGTCTGCCGCAGGAACCGGTCCCACTGCGTGGCGTCGTATCCCTTCGTCTCCTCGCCCTTGCCGACCGGGTCCGCGTAGCAGATGTCGCCGGCGTGCAGATGGAAGGCCGGGTTCTGGTCCAGCAGCACACGGTTGTTGGCGACGGCCTCCTCGCCCACGCCCTGGTCGCCGAACGCGGTGAACACGAACCGCTGCGGCGGGCTCGCGGGCGCCGTGCGGAAGGAGGTGATGGTCGGGCGGTGGGCAGGCGAGGCCGGGTCGAAGCCGTCGTGGCCGACGCCGTAGTAGTACGTCGTGCCGGGGCGCAGGCCGTCCAGGGCCGCGTGCGCGTAGTACTGCTCCACGGCCGGGCGTACCCCGTCGAGCGCCGGGGTGCGCAGGTCGCGCAGCTCCGCCTCCACCCTGCGGCCCAGGTCGTCGGGCCGCAGCCCCACCCGCACGTACGGCTTCCGCACCGCGAGCGGCACCTGCCAGGAGACGCGCATCTGCGTCTTCGGGTCGGCGCCGAAGGCGAGATGGCGGCCGAACGGGGTGATGAGCGCGCCGGGCGCCCTGGACGTGGCCGGTGCCGGACCGGTGGCAGACGCCGGACTCGTCGCGCTGCCGCCGGAGCCCGATCCGGAACAGCCCGTCAGCAGCCCGCCCGCCATCGCGCTCGCCGTCACCAGTGTGCGGCGCCGGGACAGCCGACTGCGCAGGTACTCGTGCTGTTCCGCCAGGCTCATCCGCTGTGCGAGCCCGGGCGGGATGCCGAAGTCGGGGATCTCCATGACGGTGAAGTTCCCGGCGAAGGCCAACACCCGCTCCACATCCGGGTGTATCCGGGTGAACGGAATCCGTCGCACCGGAGTCGTCCCCCCGCACGGGCGTCCGTATCGCGGACGCGCCGTGTCATCCCATGGGACGGGAGAGTAGGGTGCCCGCATGTCTCGCAGCATCAATCTCGCAGTGATCCCCGGTGACGGCATCGGCCAGGAGGCCGTGGCCGAAGGCCTGAAGGTCCTCTCCGCCGTCCTTCCGCAGGATGTGAAGCTGGAGACCAAGGAGTACGACTTCGGCGCCCGGCGTTACCACACCAC
Source organism: Streptomyces sp. TRM68367 (assembly GCF_014495685.1). GTDB lineage: Bacteria > Actinomycetota > Actinomycetes > Streptomycetales > Streptomycetaceae > Streptomyces. The sequence goes on from NZ_JACTVI010000001.1 coordinate 82,445, forward strand.
CGGTGAGACCCTCACCGACGCCGACGCCGAGGCGCTCAAGAAGCACGAAGCCATCCTGCTCGGCGCGATCGGCGACCCGTCGGTGCCGTCCGGCGTCCTGGAGCGCGGTTTCCTGCTCAAGCTCCGCTTCCTCTTCGACCACCACGTGAACCTGCGCCCGTCGAAGCTCCTTCCGGGTGTCGCCACGCCGCTGGCCGGCCAGCCCGAGATCGACTTCATCGTTGTCCGCGAGGGCACCGAGGGCCCGTACACCGGCAACGGCGGCACAATCCGCAAGGGCACGCCGCACGAGGTCGCCACCGAGGTCTCCGTCAACACGGCCTACGGAGTCGAGCGCGTCGTCCGCGACGCCTTCGCCCGCGCGCAGGCCCGCCCGCGCAAGAAGCTGGCGCTGATCCACAAGAACAACGTGCTGGCCTTCGCGGGTCACCTGTGGACCAACATCTTCAACCAGGTGGCCGAGGAGTTCCCCGACGTCACCACCGAGTACATGCACGTGGACGCGGCGACCATCTACCTGGTCACGCAGCCCGAGCGGTTCGACGTGATCGTCACCGACAACCTCTTCGGTGACATCATCACCGACCTCGCCGCGGCCGTCTCCGGCGGCATCGGCGTCGCGGCGAGCGGGAACATCAACCCGTCTGGCGAGTTCCCGTCGATGTTCGAGCCCGTGCACGGTTCGGCGCCCGACATCGCCGGCCAGGGCAAGGCCGACCCCACCGCCACGGTCCTGTCCGTCGCCCTCCTCCTGCGCCACCTCGGCTACGACGCCGAGGCGGTCCGCATCGAGGACGCGGTCTCGGCCGACCTCGCGGAGCGCGGCGACCAGCCCACCCGCAGCACGTCGCAGATCGGCGACGCGCTCGCCGTACGAGTAGCCGGCTGACCCCGCCGCGCCACTCGAACTCTCGAAGCCGCCGGGTCATCTCGTACCCGGCGGCTTTCCCCTGTCCCCGCCGGGTGGGACCATCTACCTCCGGGCCGCATTCACGCCGATTTCTTCCACGGTTCCCGCTTGCGATAATCGAACGCGGAGCCGCGGAATGAGGGAATGCTCGGACGTCCTAGCACTGGCCACTGGCAGTACGGGCGTGAGCGCGGCTCGTCACACACAACCGGTACTGCATTTTCCGGGGGACAATCCCCGGACCCCCGGCCGAACGACCGGGCACTGCCCAGCCGTTCGCCAGGAAGCGAAGGACGCTACTGATGACGCAGCCCACGATCGAGCTCAAGCCCTCCGCCAGCCCGCTCTCCGACGCAGAGCGCGAGGCGGTCCTGGCCAACCCCGGGTTCGGCCGCCACTTCACCGACCACATGGTGACGATCAAGTGGACCGAGGGCCGGGGCTGGCACGACGCAGAGCTCGTCCCGTACGGGCCGATCTCCCTCGATCCCTCCACGCATGTGCTCCACTACGGCCAGGAGATCTTCGAGGGCCTCAAGGCGTACCGTCAGCCCGACGGCTCGGTCGCGGTCTTCCGCCCCGAGGCCAACGCCCGCCGGTTCCGGGGCTCCGCCCGGCGCATGGCCATGGCGGAGCTGCCCGAGGAGCTGTTCATCGCGGCCCTGGACGCGCTGCTCGCGCAGGACGCCGACTGGGTCCCGCCGCACGGTGGTGAGTCGTCGCTCTACCTGCGCCCGTTCATGTTCGCGACGGAGGCCGCGCTCGGCGTGCACCCGGCGAACGAGTACCTCTTCATGCTGATCGCCTCCCCCTCCGGCGCCTACTTCGCCGGCGGCGTCAAGCCGGTCACCATCTGGGTCTCCGAGGACTACGTCCGCGCGGTCCCCGGCGGCACGGGAGACGCCAAGACCGGCGGCAACTACGCCGCCTCGCTGCTGCCGCAGGCCGAGGCCGCCGCGCAGGGCTGCGACCAGGTCGTCTACCTCGACGCGGTGACCCGCACCAAGGTCGAGGAGAGCGGCAGCATGAACATCGCCTTCGTCTACGGCGACCGGATCGTCACCCCGGAGCTGACCGGCTCGATCCTGGAGGGCATCACCCGCGACTCCCTCCTCCAGGTCGCCCGCGACCTCGGCTACACCGCCGAGGAGGGTGTCGTCACGCTCCAGCAGTGGCGCGAGGACGCCGCCTCCGGCGCTCTCACCGAGGTCTTCGCCTGCGGCACCGCCGCCGTGGTCACGCCCATCGGCCACGTCAAGACCAGGACGGACGCCTGGACCCACGGCGACGGCACGCCCGGCCCGGTCACCCTCCGGCTGCGCGAGGCCCTGCTGGGCATCCAGCGCGGGGTGACGGAGGACCGGCACGGGTGGATGCACAAGCTCGGCTGACCTTCGCCGCTGATGGTCAGGGCCACCCCGGACGCTGCGTCCGCGGCGGCCCTGCCACGTACTGCTGCGGCGCTGTGGGCCGCAGCAGTACGTATGCGGCCCACCTAAAAGCCCTGGTAGCTCCGCTACGAGGGCTCTCCGGCGCCTTGTGACGTACCGCACTGTTCGCATCCTGAGACGGACGGTGAGCACGGGGACAGCGTGTGCCAGACTGCCTCCGTGCTCTCGTTCGCCACGATTATTGGCAGCAGGCGCGCCGGTCCGCAGTGACCGCCACGTACCACAACGTACGGGCGGACACCGTCGTCCTCGACCCGCGCGCAGACCTCTCGCACCCGCGAGAGGTTTTTCGCATTTCTGGCCCACCCACAGCCGGAAAGAGAGCGCAAGGGATCATAGGGGGACGGTGGAGCCGGTTATTCCGGTAGACCGAGATCCGACACAGGAGCCTTACGACCATGACCGCAACCAGCGAGCTCGACGATTCGTTCCACGTCTTCGACACCACCCTGCGCGACGGCGCCCAGCGGGAGGGCATCAACCTCACCGTCGCGGACAAGCTCGCCATCGCACGGCATCTGGACGACTTCGGCGTCGGCTACATCGAGGGCGGCTGGCCCGGCGCGAATCCGAGGGACACCGAGTTCTTCGCCCGCGCGCAGAAGGAGATCGGCTTCCGGCACGCGCAGCTGGTCGCGTTCGGCTCCACCCGCCGCGCCGGAGCGACCGCCGCGGAGGACCCCCAGGTCAGGGCACTCCTGGACGCCGGCGCACAGGTGATCACCCTGGTCGCCAAGTCCCACGACCGGCACGTCGAACTCGCCCTGCGCACGACCCTGGACGAGAACCTGGCGATGATCGGGGACACGGTGTCGTACCTGAAGGAGCAGGGCCGCCGCGTCTTCATCGACTGCGAGCACTTCTTCGACGGCTACCGGGCGAACCCCGAGTACGCGAAATCCGTGGTCCGCACGGCCTCGGAGGCAGGCGCGGACGTAGTGGTCCTGTGCGACACCAACGGCGGCATGCTCCCGGCACAGGTCCAGGCGGTGGTCGCCACGGTCCTGGCCGACACGGGCGCCCGCCTCGGCATCCACGCCCAGGACGACACGGGCTGCGCGGTCGCCAACACCCTCGCCGCCGTCGACGCGGGCGCGACCCACGTGCAGTGCACGGCGAACGGCTACGGCGAGCGGGTGGGCAACGCGAACTTGTTCCCGGTCGTGGCGGCCCTCGAACTCAAGTACGGCAAGATGGTCCTCCCCGAGGGCAGGCTCCGCGAAATGACGCGCATCTCGCACGCCATCGCGGAGGTCGTCAACCTCACCCCCTCCACGCACCAGCCCTACGTAGGTGTCTCGGCCTTCGCCCACAAGGCGGGCCTGCACGCCTCCGCGATCAAGGTCGACCCGGACCTGTACCAGCACATCGACCCCGAGCAGGTAGGCAACACCATGCGGATGCTGGTCTCCGACATGGCCGGCCGGGCCTCTATCGAGCTCAAGGGCAAGGAACTCGGCATCGACCTGGGCGGAGACCGGGAACTGGTGGGCAGGGTCGTCGAACGCGTGAAGGAAAGGGAGCTGAAGGGCTACACGTACGAGGCGGCCGACGCCTCCTTCGAACTCCTCCTCCGAGCCGAAGCCGAGGGCAAGCCCCTCACCTACTTCGAGGTCGAGTCCTGGCGCGCGATCACCGAGGACCGCCCCGACGGCAGCCACGCCAACGAGGCCACCGTCAAGCTCTGGGCCAAGGGCGAGCGCATCGTCGCCACGGCCGAGGGCAACGGTCCCGTCAACGCGCTCGACCGTACGCTGCGCGTCGCCCTGGAGAAGATCTACCCGCAGCTCGCCAAGCTGGACCTGGTCGACTACAAGGTCCGCATCCTGGAGGGCAAGCACGGCACCCAGTCCACCACCCGGGTCCTCATCTCCACGACCGACGGCACGGGGGAGTGGTCCACGGTGGGTGTCGCCGACAACGTCATCGCCGCGTCCTGGCAGGCCCTGGAGGACGCGTATGCCTACGGCCTGCTGCGGGCGGGAGTGCAGCCGGCGCGGTAACTTTGGGCGCCGCATGAGGTGGGCCACGTGGTCCGGCGTTGAGCCGGCGTTCGGGTAGGGCTGCCTGGTTGCTGGATCCGCGCCGCGGAAGGCCACGAGTACCCCCATGCACCCGCGGTCTCCGCCCCACCACACCCCATGCGCTACGCGTGCCCCCGAGACGCCCGCCAGCACGCCTCCGGAGTCAGGCATGCGGCGCTTCACCGGGCAGCTGCCGGTGACCTGGCCGAAGTCCGGGGCGCAGCTGCCGATCAGCGTAGGCGACGCGTCGTACGACCCGCTGTTCCCGTCCGGCTGGGGCCTGACCACGCTGACGAAGGCCCCGCAGGGCGGCGTGACGACCCTGCGCGCGCTCGGCGCCGCGGCGACGGCGGCCGAACGGGCCGGCGCAGACCAGGCAGGACGCGCACTCGTCGGCAAGGCCCGGCTGCTCGTCCAGCAGCGCGCGGCCGGCCGGATCACCGAACGGGTCGCCAAGCCCTTCGCCCAGGCCGACCATCTGCTGCTGACCGGCCGGTACGGGAAGGCGGTGGAGAAGCTGACGGCGGCGTACCGGTCGGCGGCCTGAACCGCACCCGTCTCCACCATCGGTCCCGGCGGGGAATTCCCTGCCGGGACCGATGCCCATTTGGTGGCGGTTCAGGTAGCTTCGAATGTATGAAGGCCGCGTTGGTGCACCACCTCGTACGCCTGCTGATCGTGCCGGTCGCCGCCGCACTGGCGTTGCTGCTGGCCGGCGCGCCGGGGGCCCATGCCGCCACGGACCTGTCGAAGGTCGCCGGGCAACTGCGCGAGAGCCCCGTCTACGTGGACCCGGCCGCCTCCGAGCAGCTCTCGCAGGCCGACGCCGACGCGCTCGCGGACAAGATCAAGGAAGCGGACAAGCCCGTCTTCGTGGCGGTCCTGCCGTCCGACCAACCCACCCAGGGTCTCCTCAAGAACCTGCGCACCGAGACCGGCATCACCGGCTTGTACGGCATCCGCGTCGGTGACCGGTTCAACGCGGCTGCCGACAGGGCCGTGCTGAGCAACCAGGGTGTGAACAACCTGGTCACGGCCGTGCGCGGCGAGACGGACGCCAGGGCCCAGCTGAACGACTTCGTCGACACCGCGCTGCGCAGCGCGAGCGGCTCCGCGCCGAGCAGCTGGAGCGAGGGCGACGCCGGCGTGCCGGTCACCGGGCTGGTCACGGTCGGCGCGTTGCTGGCGGCAGGCGGCGCGGGCGCGTACACGCTGGCGCGGCGCAACCGTCGGCGCCACGAGGAGGAGCGGCGGGCCGCGCTGGAGAAGCTGCGCGTGGTCGTCGACGAGGACATCACCGCGTACGGCGAGGAGCTGGACCGCCTCGACTTCCACCCCGGCGAGCCCGGCGCCGACGACGCGATGCGCGAGGACTACGAGCACGCCCTGGACGCCTACGAGCAGGCGAAGTCGCTGATGGCGGCGGCCGATCGGCCCGAGCAGGTCAAGGGCGTCACCCAGGCCCTGGAGGACGGCCGGTTCGCGATCGCCAAGCTCGCCGCGCGCCGCGAGGGCCGCCCGCTGCCCGAACGCCGCGCGCCGTGCTTCTTCGACCCGCGGCACGGCCCGTCGGTGGCCGACACCGAGTGGACCCCGGCGGGCGGCGCCCGGCGCGAGGTGCCGGTCTGCGCGGCCGACCAGGCACGCCTGGCGGACGGCCGTGACCCGATGATCCGCGAGGTCGACACCGACGGCGGCCGCCGCCCGTACTGGGACGCGGGCCCGGCCTACGGCCCCTGGGCGGGCGGCTACTTCGGCGGCGGCATCCTGCCCGGCCTGCTCATCGGCACGATGCTCGGCAACATGATGGCCACGTCCGCCTACGCCGCCGACTACGGCGCCGGTTACGGCGACTTCGGCGGCTACGAGGGCGGCGACGTCTCCGGCGCCGACTTCGATTCCGGCGACTTCGGCGGTGGCGACTGGGGTGGCGGCTTCGGAGGCGGCGACTTCGGCGGCGGCTTCTGAACGCACACATGCCGCCGTGGCCGCGGGCACGCGCAGTCGTCCTGGTTGCGGGCATGCGTGTCCTGCGCACGCCAGGCGCACGCCACGCGCACGCCCGCTCCCGCGCCGGGGCCGGGCGGCCACGGCGAGCGCGGTGAACAGGACCGCGCTGGTCGTGCAGTGGACGGTCAGGCCCACCAGGGGCGGCACCGCAGAGCGCGCCCGGCCCTCCAGGAACGTGGCTGCCACCAGCGAGAACTTGCCGAGCAGCGGGACGAGATACGCCCACCAGGCCGCGCGGCCGCCCGCCACCGTCGCCGCACAGGGCCTGCGCCGAGGTGGAGCGGAAGGTCATGGCCGGGAACTCGTCCGCCTTGAAGAAGTCCGGTGGACAGTGCCGGGTCGGTGCCGTCAAGGTGCCGCGATTGGATCACGGGTCCGAGTGGTACTCAGTGATCATGTACTCGGTCGCGGTCCTGGTCGAGTTGTTGCGCAGCGGCACGTCAGGAGGCCACGTCAAGTGCTGGGAGCGCTTCGCGGAGAGCGCCGCCCGCCTGCCGGACGCCGCCGGACTCGATCTCACCGTCTACTTCCTCGGCGAGCGGGAGCGCGCCGAGACCCTCGCCCCGCACGTGCGGCTCGTCATGCTCCGCCCGGTGCTCAGCACCTCCGCCCTGATGTCGGCCGACGGCGCGGAGGACCTCTGCGACCTCGCCCCGTACCATCCGGGCCTGGCCGCGCTGCTGCCCCGGCACGACGTCTGGCACCTGACCCACAGCTTCGCCTTCGCCGCCACCGCCGTACGGTTCGCCCGCCGGTCCACCCCCGCGCCCCGGCTCGTGGCCTCCGTGCACACCGACGTCCCGCTGCTGGCCTCGGTCTACGCCCGCTACCTGGCCGACCGGTGGCTGCCCGGATCCCACCCGGCGGTCGGCAGGTACCTCGCGGACCACGCCGAGACCCGGCTGCGCCGGCGGCGCGACCGCCTGCTGGACAGCTGCGACCACGTTCTGGTCCCGACCCCGGCGGGCCGCGCGGAACTCGCCCGCACGCTGGGCCCGCACCGGGTCCGGCCGCTGCGCCGCGGCATCGACCACGGCCTCTTCCGGCCCGACGCCACCGCCCGAGCCGCCCTGGTCCGCGAGTACGGCGTCCCGGCAGACCGCCCGCTGGTGCTGCTCGCCGGCCGCCTGGACGCCACCAAGGGCGTGCCGCTGCTGACCGAGAGCATGCGGCTGCTGCGCGACCGCGGCCGGGCCGCGCACCTCGTCCTGGCCGGCTCGGGTGCCGAGGAGAACGCCGTACGGCAGGCCCTCGGCCCGGACGCCACCCTGCTCGGTCCGCTCCCGCAGGAACGGCTCGCCCGCGTGTACGCCGGCTGCGACGTCTTCGCCTTCCCGTCCCGCACGGAGACCTGCGGCAACGTCGTCGCCGAGGCCATGGCCTCGGGCCTCGCCGTGGTACTGCCCGAGGGCGCGCTCACCACCGGGTGGCTGGCCGCGCCCGGCGTGGACGGCATCGTCGTACGCCGCGACGACCCCCGCGACTGGGCGGACGCCCTGTGCGCACTGGCCGACCGACCGTGGCTGCGGCAGACCCTGAGCCGCCGCGCACTGTCCACGGCCCGGGACACCCACCCCACCTGGGACCGCGTCCTGACCGAGGACCTGCTCCCGATCTGGTCGCTCCCGTCCCCGTCCCGCCGCCGCGACCCCGCACGAGCGGCGTGACACGGGGCTGCGGGTGCGGCGCCGGGGAGGCCTGCCGGGTGGACAGATTGCCCCGGCATGCCGCGCGTCCGTGTCTGCCCGTTGCCCGTGACCGGTCCGCCGCTCACCCGGTCCCGTCATCGGGTCGCTGTGGCATGGGGCGGGCTTGGGAGCGCGGGGGTGGAGGTGGTCGGATCGGCCCCGGCCCGCCCCACCCGTCACCGCCTCACCGCCCTTCATCCGTCCGCCCTTTGGCCTCTCCTTCACCGCGCTCAGCTCCCGCCTGCCCCACCCCGGCCCCGCGTCCGTGCAACGCCGCGATCACCGGCGACGAGTCCAGGCTCACGATGCCCGCCCCCACCAGCGCCAGCCCGAGGGCGGTCACCGTGCTGACCGGCCAGCCCGCGTGTACCGTCTCGCCGAAGACCGCCATGCCCACCGTCACGGCGACCACCGGCTCCGTCGCGTCGAGTACCGTCATGCTCGCGGCCAGCGGGCCCTGCTGGAAGGCGCTCTGGATCAGCAGCAGTCCGCCCACGCTCGCCACCACCAACGCGTACGTCTGCCACGCGGCCAGCGCCGCGTCGAGCCCGTGCCTGAGCCGGTCCACCGTCGCGGCCAGCAGCACGGACTGCGTGCCCATCACCGCCCCGGCCGCCAGCGCCGTCGCCGACGCTCGCCACGGACCCGGCAGAGCCCGCGCCGCCGCCAGCGCACCGCACACCAGCGCGGCCACCGCGCCCACGAGCAGCAGCCAGGACAGCGCCCCCGCCGCCCCCGGCCGGCCCCCGTGCGGGCGGGCCGACGCCAGCGCCAGCGCGAGACCCGCGGCCACCGCGAGCGTGCCGAACCACTCCCGGCGGCCCAGCCGCATCCGGTGCAGCCGCGCCGACAGCGGCACGGCGAAGATCAGTTCGGCGACGATCAGCGGCTGCACCAGGCTCAGCGGCCCGAAGGCCAGCGCCAGCGACTGGAATCCGTACGCGAGCACCGCCAGCCCGATGCCGCACAGCCACAGCCGGTCCCGGACCAGATGGGTCAGCAGGCGCAGCGACAGCGCCTCCGCGTCCGGGCGCGCGGCCGCCGCCCACTGCTGCAGCACACCGGCCACGGCGAAGCACACGCCGGCCGCGAGCGAGGCCAGGACGGCGACCGGCATGCGTCAGTCGGCCGTCCGGCGGCCCGGCGCACCCTGCGTGGCACCCCGTGTGTGGACGTACAGCTGCCGGCGGTCGCCGACATCGAGGTGCTGCGGCAGGGGGAGTTCGTAGCGCACGGGCCGGGCGTGGTCGGCGAGCTGCCGGCGCGGGTTGTAGACCTGGTTGAACTTCCACAGCATGCGGGCGAAGTTCGTCTGCCCGTGCAGCAGGTTGCGGGCCAGGACCCGGGCCGCGCCGAACGCGGTGCGCACGCCCAGGTGCTTGCGGTTGATCACGGCCTGGGTGCGCACCAGCTCCTCGTAGAAGCGCTCCAGCGGCAGGGTCGTGGGGACCACCGCGTGCTGGATGTCGAAGAGGCGGTAGTCGCGGGTGGTGAGCCGGCGGGACTCCGTGTGCCAGATCTCCGTCCCCGGGTACGGCGTCATCACCGTGAAGTGCACGATCTCCGGCACGGCCAGCGCGAACTCCCGCACCACCCGGAAGCGTTCCTCGTCCCAGGCGGGATCGACGATGAGATTGATGGCGACCTTGATGCCCAGCTTGCGGGCCGTCTCCAGCGCGCGGAGGTTCTCGTCGGGGCTGACCCGCTTGCGGTACAGCTCGAGGCCCTCCGCGTCGATGGCCTCCATGCCGAGGAACATGTAGCGCAGGCCCAGCCGTGCCCAGCGCTCGAACACCTCCGGGTGACGCAGCAGCACATCGCTGCGGGTCTCCAGGTAGTAGTGCTTGCGGATGCGGCGCCGCTCGACCTCCGCGGCGATCGCGTCCCCGTGCTCGGGCCGGATGAAGGCCACGTCGTCGACGATGAACACGTTCGGCTCGCGGATGCGCGCCAGGTCCTCGGCCGCCGCCTCCGGGGACGCCTTGCGGTAGCTGCGGCCGTAGAACGTCCACGCGGAGCAGAACGAGCAGTCCCACGGGCAGCCGCGGGTGAACTCGATGGACGCGCACGGGTCGAGCTCGCCGATGAAGTAGCGACGCCGGTTCCGCATCAGGTCGCGGGCCGGCAGCGGGGTGTCGATGCCGTGCAGCATCAGCGGCGCGGGTCCGCGCCCGGCGGCCGTGACGATCCCCGGCACGTCCTGGACGCCGCCGCCCTGCACCGCCGCCAGCAGCGGCCCGACCGCCGGTTCGCCCTCGCCGCGGACCACCGCGTCCACCGCGCCCTCCGCCTGCTCAAGCACGTCCTCGGCGACGAAGGACACGCTGTGCCCGCCGAGGAACACGAAGCAGCCCGGCACGGCCCGCTTCACCTCCGCGGCCAGGTCGATCGCCTCCGGGATGTTCGCCAGGTAGTTCAGCGAGATGCCGAGGGCCTCCGGCCGGAAGGACCGCACCTCGCGGCGCAGCCGGTCCCGGGCGGTCACCTGGAGGTCGACGACGCGCACCTCGTGCCCGGCGGCGCGGGCGGCGCCCGCCACGCGTTCCAGGCCCAGTGGTTCGAGCCGCAGGAAGATCTCGGAGTACATCAGGGCGCTGGGGTGGACGAGCAGTACGCGCATGGTCACCTCGCCACGGGAGCCGGAAAGCCGGACCGGTCGGAACGCAGTCTCCTTCGTATCCCGGCAGGCCTCGCCCCGCACCGCCCGTACCGCCGCCTGGCGGCACCGCGCGGCCCGCAGGGGTGGTCCTGCCGCGTCGGGTACGGAACCGAAAGGTCGGCTACCCCCCGTCCCGGCGCCGGAACGGCACGCGTCGGTTCGGGTGAGCCGCACCCCGGACGGACGGGTCCACCACTGGCGCACCGGACGGGGTTGGCGGTGTCCTGGAAGACGGGAATCCGCCCGGACGCAGTACGCCCACGCGCACCACCACAGCTCGCGGCGACCACGACGACCGCCGTACGCCGCCTCACGGGACAACCGCCTCACGACACCTTCGGGACAGCCGCGCGACGACAGCCGGCAGACCGGCCCCAGACCGGCCCCAGGACGACAGCCCGCACCACGACGACCGGACCGACAGCTCAGGGAGACCGAACTCGTGACACACACCGGCTCCGGCTCCACCTACGAACCCCGGGCGGGCACCACGCCCCGGCCCGCGGCAGCGCCCACCCCGTCCGCGGTGGCGCGGAGGGACCGGCAGCCGCCCCGCGCGGACCGGCGCGTCGCCCTCGTCACCGGGGCCTCCTCGGGCATCGGCGCCGCCACGGCACGCCGCTTCGCCACCGGCGGCTGGCGCCTGCTGCTCAGCGGGCGGGACCGGCGGCGCCTGGAGGAGACGGCCGCCGGTACGTCCGCCGTGGTGCTGCCCGCCGACCTCGCCGTCCCCGACGGCCCGCGCCGGCTCGCCGAGGCCGCGCTGCGCGCGACCGACCGGATCGACGTCCTGGTCGCCGGGGCGGGCATCGGCTGGGCCGGACCGTTCGTCACCATGCCGCACGCCGACATCGACCGGGTGCTGACCGTGGACCTCAACGCCACGCTCCACCTCGTACGGGCGGTGGTCCCCGCCATGGTGGCGGCCGGCCGCGGGCGCGTGGTGCTCGTCGGCTCGGTCGCGGGCAGCGTGGGTGTACGGGAGGAGGCGGTGTACTCCGCCGCGAAGGCCGGGGTGGCCGCGTTCGCCGAGGCCCTGCGGCAGGAACTGCGCGGCACCGGGGTGGGCGTGACGCTCGTCGTACCCGGCCCCGTGGACACCCCGTTCTTCGCCCGCCGCGGCCGGCCCTACCAGCGCTCCCGCCCGCGCCCCACGTCCCCCGGCTTGGTCGCCGGCGCGGTCTGGGAGGCCGTAGAACACGGCCGCGACGACGCGTACGTACCAGGCTGGCTCACCCTCCCGGGCCGCGTCCGCGGCCTGGCCCCCACGGTGTACCGGCGGCTGCTGAACCGGTTCGGCTGACGGACGCTTCGGGCGACGCGGCGTCCTGAGTTCGGCATGGCGCTACTGACTCGGGGGTCCTGTCGTGCGGCGGCTGCGGGTTTTGTGTGGCTGGTCGCGCCCACGCCGCGGAGCCGCATATCGGATACAGCCTTAGGCTGGCCGGCCCCAGGGCGTTCACATCGGCAAGGTCGCTTCTCCCGCCTGGCGCGGGCGGCTTTCGGCCGACCTGGTGGAACTCCGGGGCGACACGGTTCCCACCCGCCCCCCGCGGTGATAGAGCGCATGCCCATGACCTCCAAGCGCCGCGCCCTCGCCCTCCGCACCCCCACCCGCCGCGCCCTCCTGCTCGCCACGGCGGCCCTCGCGGCGGCCACCGGCGCAACGCCCGGACCCCGCACCACCGCCCCCGGGACCACCGCACCCCGCCCCACCGCCGACCCCTACGACACCCTCCGCCACCGCTGGCTCACCCTCTGCCTCGGCACCGGCTACGATCCGGCGGCCGAGCCCTACGCCTCCCGCCTTGCGGAGACCGGCGCCCTCGCCCGGGGCCTGCGTGCCACCATGGCCCCGACACCCACCTCCCTCTGGCCGGGCCACCCCTTCGCCGCGTCCTCCGGCACCACCCTCAGCCACGGCCGCCTGTGGACCATGACCCAGGCGTACGTCCAGCAGGGCACCGGCTCCACCGGCGACCCCGCCCTCCTCGCGGACATCCTGCGCGGCCTCGACCACGTCTCCGACACGGTCTACAACCCGTCCACCACCCCGTACGGCAACTGGTGGGACTGGCAGATCGGCAGCCCCCGTCACCTGATGGACATCACGGCCGCCCTGCACGACCACCTCGGCGCCGCCCGCGTCACCGCCGCCTGCGCCGCCGTGGACCACTTCATCCCCGACGCCGCGCTCGGCGACTACTCCGGCACGTCGACCGGCGCCAACCGCGTCGACCTGTGCCGCAGCGTCGCCCTGCGCGGCGCCCTCGGCCGCAACCCGGCCAAGCTCGCCCTCGCCCGCGACGCGCTCTCCCCGGTCTTCCCGTACGTCGACAAGGGCGACGGCCTGTACGCCGACGGCTCGTACGTGCAGCACACCTGGGTCGCCTACTCCGGGACGTACGGGCAGGTCCTGCTCGACGGCCTCGGCCGCCTCTTCGCACTGCTCGCCGGATCCGACTGGGAGGTCACCGACCCCGGCCGGCAGATCATCCTGGACAGCGTCGAGCACGCCTTCGCACCCCTCATCCACGACGGGCTGATGATGGACGCCGTCAACGGCCGTGCGATCAGCCGGGGTTGCCTCAAGTCCGACGACCGGCAGGTCATGCGCAGCGACCACTACCACGGCCAGGCGGTCATCGCCGCCATCGCCCTCCTCGCGGACAGCGCGAGCCCGGCGGAGCGCGAGCGCTGGTACGCCCGCGTCAAGGGCTGGATCGAGCGAGACTCCGCAGACACTGCCACCCCGATCCTGACGGCACCTCAGTTCGGCGTGGCCGACCTGTCCCGGCTGCACGCCGTCGCCGCCGCCCCGGTCGCGCCCGCGCCCGAACCCACCGGCCACCGCCTGTTCGCCGCCATGGACCGTGCCGTGCACCGCCGCCCCGGCTTCACCGTGAGCCTCGCCATGGCCAGCGACCGCATCGCCCACTACGAGTGCGGCAACGGTGAGAACCCGCGCGGCTGGCACACCGGCGCCGGGCTGACGTACTGGTGGCCCGAGGCCCGCAGTGACCGGTCCGATCAGTCTGATCAGTCTGATCGGTCCGATCAGTACACAGACTGGTACTGGCCCACCGTCGACTGGTACCGCCTGCCCGGCACCACCGTGTCGACGAAGAGACTCCCCGACCGGGCGGGCGGCGAATGGGGCGAGCCCAGGCCCGACGTACGCTGGGTCGGCGGCGTCACCAACGGCGAGTACGCGGTGCTCGGACAGCACCTGAAGGGGCTGGGCTCGACCCTGGACGCCCGCAAGGCGTGGTTCTGCACGGCGGACGCGGTGATCTGCCTCGGTGCCGGCATCACCTGCACCGACGGCGTCCCCGTCGAGACGATCGTGGACAACCGCAACCTCGGCGAGTCCGGCACCCACGCCTTCGTCCGCGGCCCCGGCTGGGCCCACCTGGCGGACCACGGCGGCTGGATCGTCCTCGACGGCGACCTGAAGACCCTGCGCGAGGACCGCACCGGAGCCTGGTCCGACATCAACACCTCCGGCACGGACGAGCGCCGCACCCGCCGCTGGCAGACCCTCTGGCTGGACCACGGCACCGACCCCGCCGACGCCACGTACGCCTACGTCCTCATGCCCGGCGCCTCCCGCACCTCGGTCGCCCGCCGCGCCGCCGACCGCCACTGGCTGTCCGTCCTCGCCAACGACCGCACACGCCAAGCCGTCGACATCCCCTCCCTCGGCCTGACCGCCGCCGCCTTCTGGCAGGCCGGCGCGGCGGGCCCGCTGTCCGCCTCCGGCGGCGCCGCCCTCCTGCTCCGCCGCCGGCGCCGCACCGCTAGCCTCTGCGTGAGCGAGCCGCCGCGCACCGGCCAGCCGCTGGAGATCACCTGGGACCACACGGTGCGCCGGGTCGTCCGCGCCGACGACAGCGTCGAGGTCCTCGCCACCACCCCCCGACTGCACCTGCGTGTCACTCCGGGGAGGGCATGTGCCGACCATGAATGTGAGGTGACTCTCAGCTGACAGCTTTGTGCGACCCCTACAAGCCGCACGCCCTCTGAGCAGTCGGAAAGGCTGCATGCCGTCGGGGTTCTGTTCAGGGGTACCAGGAAAACGGGCCGGAGACTGTACGGAGTCAACGGCTCGCTTTCCTTGGCTTGCTTCGTAAGGTCGCTACATGACCGTTTTGGACGAGGCGCCGGGTGAGCCGACGGACGCGCACGGGCGAGTGGCCGAGCTGCACGAGATCCGTGCCCAGGCCCAGGCGGGCCCCAGCGAGAAGGCGACCGAGGCACAGCACGCCAAGGGCAAGCTGACCGCGCGGGAGCGGATCGAGCTCCTCCTCGACCCGGGTTCCTTCCGGGAGGTCGAGCAGCTGCGCCGGCACCGGGCGACCGGGTTCGGCCTGGAGGCCAAGAAGCCGTACACCGACGGTGTGGTCACCGGCTGGGGCACGGTGGAGGGCCGGACGGTATTCGTCTACGCCCATGACTTCCGTATCTTCGGCGGCGCGCTGGGCGAGGCCCACGCCACCAAGATCCACAAGATCATGGACATGGCCATCGCGGCCGGGGCGCCCCTGGTCTCGCTCAACGACGGCGCGGGCGCCCGCATCCAGGAGGGCGTCTCCGCCCTCGCCGGGTACGGCGGCATCTTCCAGCGCAACACGAAGGCCTCCGGGGTCATCCCGCAGATCTCGGTGATGCTCGGCCCGTGCGCGGGCGGCGCGGCCTACAGCCCCGCCCTGACGGACTTCGTCTTCATGGTCCGCGAGACCTCGCAGATGTTCATCACCGGCCCGGATGTGGTCAAGGCCGTGACCGGCGAGGAGATCACCCAGAACGGCCTGGGCGGCGCCGACGTGCACGCCGAGACGAGCGGTGTGTGCCACTTCGCCTACGACGACGAGGAGACCTGCCTCGCCGAGGTGCGCTACCTGCTGTCGTTGCTGCCGCAGAACAACCGCGAGAACCCGCCCCGGGTGGAGTCGTCCGACGCGGTCGACCGCCGCAGCGACGTCCTGCTGGACCTGGTCCCCGCGGACGGCAACCGGCCGTACGACATGGCCAAGGTCATCGAGGAGATCGTCGACGACGGCGAGTACCTCGAGGTCCACGAGCGCTGGGCGCGCAACATCATCTGCGCGCTGGGCCGCCTCGACGGCCAGGTGGTCGGCATCATCGCCAACCAACCGCAGGTGCTGGCAGGGGTCCTGGACATTGAGGCTTCGGAAAAAGCTGCGCGCTTTGTCCAGATGTGCGACGCTTTCAACATCCCGATCGTCACGTTCCTGGATGTGCCTGGGTTCCTGCCGGGAGTGGATCAGGAGCACGGCGGGATCATCCGGCACGGTGCGAAGCTGCTGTACGCCTACTGCAACGCGACCGTGCCGAGGATCTCGCTGATCCTGCGCAAGGCGTACGGCGGTGCCTACATCGTCATGGACAGCCAGTCCATCGGTGCCGACCTGACCTATGCCTGGCCGACGAACGAGATCGCGGTGATGGGTGCGGAGGGCGCGGCGGGCGTCATCTTCCGCCGGCAGATCGCCGAGGCCGAGGATCCCGAGGCCATGCGGCAGAAGATGGTCAAGGAGTACAAGTCCGAGCTCATGCACCCGTACTACGCGGCCGAGCGCGGTCTGGTGGACGACGTGATCGACCCGGCCGAGACCCGCGAGGCGCTCGCCCGCTCGCTGGCGATGCTCCAGACCAAGCACGCCGACCTGCCCTCCCGCAAGCACGGCAACCCGCCCCAGTAACCGAGCGGACCCATCGCGGCAACCCCGCGGACCCCTCTCTCACGGAGACTGACACCCATGGACAACTCTGACATCCGCGTCGAGAAGGGCCACGCCGAGCCCGAGGAAGTCGCCGCCATCACGGCGATCCTGCTGGCGCGCGCGGCGGCCGAGCCCACGGACCCGACTCCGGCCCACCGCGGCCGCGTGAAGGCCGGCTGGCGCCGCCTGGAGCGCGAGCCGGGCTTCCGGGCCCCGCACAGCTGGCGCTGAGCTCTGTAGGGCGCGTACGGCCCCGCTCCTCTCTGTTGTTCGGGAGGGCGGGGCCGTTGCGTGCGGTCAGAGGATGGTGACCTCTGCGCCGGGGAGGTGATACCGCCGCCTGAACTCCCCGTCCCGGTCGGTGCCTTCGGGGGCGAACAGCGACCTGTCCGGCAACCGCTCCAGGATCCCCGGCGATCTCCGCGCCCAAGGACGTGCTCGCTCGGTCCGGCCGGCGCTCGCACCGAACCCGTCACCCGGCGCACGACCTCCGCCGGGTTCACGTCCGAACACGGCGTCCGCGATCTCCTCGAACGGCCGCTGCACGCTCCGCTGGAGCCGCAGGCCGGAGACCCGCAGCCGCACCAGCTCGGCCATCGACATGTGGCGTGCCTGCTCGCGCCGTTTCCCGCCGAGCCATGCCCGGGCCGCCGCCCGTGCCACGGTCGTCCCCAGCCGTAAGGCGGCTGCCTCCGCGCGCATCCCCGTACCTCTCCCCGCAAGAAACCACGGCCCTCATCCCTCCCACAGGAGGAACGAGGGCCGCAAGGTGATGGTGCCGACTACCGCAGGCGGGCCATGAGCGCGTGCTCCACCAGCGTGATCAGCGTGGACTTCGCGTCGGCCCGATGCCGGGCGTCGGTGGTGATGATCGGGGTGTCCGGGCCGATCTGGAGGGCTTCGCGGACCTCGTCGGGGTTGTACGGCTGCTGGCCGTCGAAGCCGTTCAGCGCGATGACGAAGGGCAGGCCGCTGTTCTCGAAGTAGTCCACGGCCGGGAAGCAGTCCGCCAGGCGCCGGGTGTCCACGAGCACCACCGCGCCGATGGCGCCGCGTACCAGGTCGTCCCACATGAACCAGAACCGGTCCTGACCGGGGGTGCCGAACAGGTACAGGATCA
>NZ_JACTVI010000001.1:100294-127915 GCF_014495685.1 Streptomyces sp. TRM68367
GCCGAAGCCGCCCGCCACCACAATCTTCGCGGAAGTGGTGGAGCGACTCTGAGAAACCGGCCCTCCGCTAGAGCTTGCGAAGTCCACTGAGCACCCTTTCGAGCAGTGTCACGTCTGGCTGGCCGCCGGCGTTCTCGTCGCCGCCGGGCTGATGGATGGCGACCAGTCCCGCCTCCGCCAAGTCGGCGACGAGGATCCTGGCCACGCCGAGAGGGATTGTCAGGAGGGCCGAGATCTCGGCTACCGACTTGATTTCTCGGCAGAGGTTGCAGATCCGCTGATGCTCGGGCAGCTGGCCCTGCATCTGGTGCGGCTGCGCGGTGGTGTGCACCAGTGCCTCGATGGCGAGCTGGTACCGCGGCCTGGTGCGGCCGCCCGTCATGGCGTACGGGCGCACCAGGGGGTTGTTCGACGCCCCGGCGGGCGCCGGCTCTGGGGTGCGGCGCTGCGGCTGCACGGGCTGGATGCGCGGGGCCGGCGGCTGGTCGTACGGCGAAGGGCCGGGGCCCTGCGGAGCGTACGGCTGCCGGTGGCTCGGCGCGGAGGGGAAGTTGTAACGGTTCGGGTTCTGCGCACCGTCGTTCTGGCCCTGGGCAGGGCCGTACGACCAGTTGCCCGAGGGCGAACCGCCTGGGGGTGTTGCCACTTTCTCCTCCTCCGACTGTGCCGGGCACCCATCGCTGTGGAGCCGCTCTCGAAACCTTACGGCCACGGGACGCCAAACCGCACCGTCCGTATATCAGTTGAGCAGGCTCCCTTGGAGCTCCGCACGAAGGTCCG
The DNA here is from genome assembly GCF_014495685.1 of Streptomyces sp. TRM68367. Lineage (GTDB taxonomy): Bacteria > Actinomycetota > Actinomycetes > Streptomycetales > Streptomycetaceae > Streptomyces. The sequence goes on from NZ_JACTVI010000001.1 coordinate 101,075, forward strand.
GCGTCAGGACCGTACCGGCTCGGTCCACCAGAAGGGCCATCTCGTACCCGATGAGACCGATGTCCGCCTCCGGATGTGCGAGAACCGCGAGGGACGAGCCGTCGGAGATGGACATGATGAAGAGGAATCCCCGCTCCATCTCCACAACCGTCTGATTGACGCTCCCGCCCTCGAAGATCCGGGAGGCGCCTGCCGTCAGAGACGTCAGACCGGAGGCGACGGCCGCGAGCTGGTCGGCGCGGTCGCGGGGAAAGCCTTCGGACATCGCCAGAAGGAGTCCGTCGGCGGAGACCACCACCGTGTGGGACACCCCCGGGGTGTTGTCCACGAAGTTGGTGATCAACCAGTTCAGGTTCTGTGCCGCCTGGCTCATCGGGCTCACACTAACGCTCCTGGTTGTAGGTGCTGTCAGGACCGAAGCCCTGGCCGTTCGTTTCACTGCCCGCGTTGCGGCCCCGCTGGACGCCGCGGCGCAGGTTGCTCAGCCTGCCCCGGACGTCCTCCGGAGCGCGGGAGACCTGTGGGCCTCCCTGGGGGGTGGTCTCGGCGGAGCCCTCGACCAGGTTGGCCCGGGGCACCCGCCGCGGCAGGCCGGAGGCGGTGACCCCGCCCGCCTTGGGCTTCCGGAGCTGCGCGGCCTGCTGCCAGCGGTCGTCGTTCGCCGAACGCCAGCTGCTGTCGCCGTTGCTCTCCGCGGGGGCCGACGGCTCCTGGCTCACGGGCCGCGCGCCGTTGCCGCTCGCGGTGGATCCGCGGCGCGGAAGCCCGGCGTCGGTCATGTCGTGGGCGGCGGAGGGGGCCGGTCCCGGAGGATCGAAGCCTACGCGGTCCTGCTCACTTGCGTCAGCGGCCTGCGCAGATTCCGCTTCGGGGGCATCCGCAGGGTACTGGTTCGGGTAGCCGTTCTGGTAGCCGTCCTGCTGCGGCCAGTCATCCTGCTGGCGGCGCTCCTGAAAGGCCGGGAAGGTGTCCGGGACGGACTGGCCCGCGCCCGTGCGGTCGTCCTGGGCCGGCTCCGCATAGGAGGGCTCCGGGTAGCCGCCGTTCGGCGAGAAGCCCGCCGGGGCGCCGGACGAGAAGGTGTCGTTCTGCGGCAGACCGCCGTTCGGCGCGTAGTAGCCCTCGTCGTACCCCTCGTCGTACGACGAGCGCTGCTGCTCCTCGTACGGCGTCTGCTGCGGCTCCTCGTACGCCGGGCGGCGCTGCTCGACGTAGCCGTCCTGCCGGCCGTCGTAGCCGCCGGGCTGCTCCTGGAAGCCGTGCGGGGCGTTGTCGTAGCTCTGCTGCGGCCCGCCGAACTCGTCCGGGTAGCCGGATATCCCGGCGCCGTCCCGGCCGATCAGTCCGGGCTGGTCCTGGTTCTGGGACTCCAGGGCCGCGCGGCGCTCCTCACGCATCAGGGAGCGGCCGACCGGGTCCAGCTCCCGTATGTCGTCGGGCACGTCGGCGTAGCGGCTGTCGTCGAAGCCGAGCTCCGCGGCCGTGCGCATCGGCTGGCGGTTGAAGTCCTCGCCCTGGAAGTTCTGCTCCGGGATGGTCTGCGAGACGGTGAACTCGTCGCCGCTCATCTGCTGCTCGCCGCCACCGCCGTGCGTGATGGCCTCGGGGAGCATGACCAGCGAGGTGGTGCCGGCCTGCTCGCCGGAGGGGCGCAGCTGGACCCGGATGCCGTGCCGGTCGGACAGCCGGCCGACCACGAACAGGCCCATGCGCTGCGAGATCGCGGCGTCCACGGTGGGCGGGTTGGCCAGCTTGTGGTTGATGTCCGCGAAGTCCTCGGCGGTCAGGCCGATGCCCTTGTCGTGGATCTCGATCATCACGCGGCCGTCCGGGAGACGCGTCGCGGTGACACGGACCTTGGTCTGCGGCGACGAGAAGGTCGTCGCGTTCTCCAGCAGCTCGGCCAGCAGGTGCACGAGGTCGGTCACGGCACGGCCGTGGATCTCGGCCTCGGGGACGCCCTGCAGCTCGATGCGCTCGTACTGCTCCACCTCGGAGGTTGCGGCGCGCAGCACGTCGACCAGCGGCACCGGCTGGTCCCAGCGGCGGCCGGGCTCCTCGCCGGCGAGGACGAGGAGGTTCTCGCCGTTGCGGCGCATACGGGTCGCGATGTGGTCCAGCTTGAAGAGGTTCTCCAGCTGGTCCGGGTCGGCCTCGTTGTTCTCCAGTTCGGTGATCAGGGTCAGCTGGCCCTCGATCAGCGACTGGTTGCGGCGCGAGAGGTTTGTGAAGATCGCGTTGATGTTGCCCCGCAGCAGGGCCTGCTCGGCGGCGAGCCGTACCGCCTCGCGGTGGACCTGGTCGAAGGCGCGGGCGACCTCGCCGATCTCGTCGGTGGTGGTGATCGGGATCGGGGCGACGCGGGTGTCGACGCGGCCGGGGTCGGTGCGGGAGAGCTGGTCGACCAGCATCGGCAGGCGCTGCTCGGCGATGCCGAAGGCGGCGTTGCGCAGCTGCCGCATCGAGCGGCTCATCTGGCGGGCCACGGCACCGGCCAGGATGAACGCGAGCAGCAGGGCGACCACGACGGCGGCACCGGTGATGTAGGCGTCGCGCTGGGCGCTGTTGGCGATGTCGGAGGCTTCGTTCACCGCCGAGTCCGCCATGTCCTTCTCGATCTGGCGGTAGGCGTTGTACTTGAGGGTGTTGACCGCCCACCAGTTCTGCGCGGTGATGCCCTTCTCCGCCAGCGCGGCGCGCTCACTGGTGTCCGTGGAGCCCAGCTGGGAGATCTCCGAGACCATGGTGGTCGGGTTGGACGGCGGCGGAACGTACTCCGGGTCCTTCGCCTTGGCCTCCCGCGCCATCTTCGCGCCCTCGGCCGTGATCTGCTTCCGCGCCTCGTCCAGCCGCGCGACGTCCTCTTCGGTGCCGCCGCTGCGGAACTCCTGGACGGCGATGCCCTCCAGGTAGGCGTACGAGGACAGAGCGGTGCGCTGGGTGGCGAAGCTGCCCTCGCCAGGGCCCGGCTTGATCAGCAGGTGCATGCCGATGGACCGCTCCAGGGAGAGCGCGCCCTTGGCGAGCGAGATGGCGTAGACAGTACGGCCGTAGCTGGTGATGTTGCTGGTGCCCAGGCCGAGCTCGTTGGTGAACTCCAGCAGCGGGTGCTCGATCTGGACGTAGCCCTCTTCGGTCTGCACGCCGGTGAGCTGGTTGGTGAAGGCGGCCGCGCGCAGCTGCTGCAGCTTCGGCTCGGCCTTGCGGACGAGTTCCAGGCGGCGCTTGAGGTTGGGCCGGTCCGGCATGCTCTCGACGGCCTTGTCGAAGGCGTCGGCGGCCCGGTCGGTGGCCCGGCGGACCTCGACGACCGTCTTGTCCTGCTGGCCCTTGCCCTGCAGGAGCGGGGCGGCGCTGGTGTCGCGCTCGATGAGCAGGGCGTCGCCGTACGTCAGGGCGGCGGCCACCACGCGCGCGGTGTTCTCGGCGTCCGCCGCCTCCTGCCAGGTGTCGATCGAGCTCTTCACCTGGAAGCCGCCCATGACGAGGCCGACCGCCACGGGTATGAGCAGGATCGCGTTGAGCCGGGTCGCCACCCGCCAGTTGCGCGGGGAGAGTCTGCCGCCGCTGGGGGCGGCCGCGGCGGTCGGCTCCGGACCGGACACGGGGGCGGGCGCCGCTGCGCGCGGCGGCGGGGTGAAGTTGCCCCGGGCCGACGGCTCGGGACTGTTCTTGCTTCGCCTCACTCGACCAACAACCTCTCGGCGGTCGGCACCTTCACTGTGCCGCAGTGTCTCAGAGCCCGATGCGCCACCGACTGCTGAGTACGTCTTTGACTATTGGGCAGTTCAGGCATTCCAGCACGTCGGCCTGCGGTCTTCCAAACAGCAGGAGCGGGCAGAGCCCGCCTGTGTAAGCCCCAGATAAAACGGTCATAAAGAGCGAGCCCCGCCAAAAGGCGGGGCGATCGTGCGCGCAGCGACACCGGATGAGCGCGACGCGTGGCCATACCACCTGATTCCTCTGCCGAAACGTTATGAACACCCTGGCCGACCGTGTCAAACGACACAGCCGACTCCGGTGCATCTACGACAACTGCCGTATGGCGCTGCCTACTTGAGGTGCGATACAGGCACGTGACGTGCGCGGCCCCTAACGCAGTCGGGCCATGAGCGCGTGCTCGACCAGCGTGATCAGCGCGCTCTTGGCGTCCGCGCGGTGGCGGGCGTCGGTGGTGATGATCGGGGTGTCCGGGCCGATCTGGAGGGCTTCGCGGACCTCGTCGGGGTTGTACGGCTGGTGGCCGTCGAAGCCGTTCAGGGCGATGACGAAGGGCAGGCCGCTGTTCTCGAAGTAGTCCACGGCCGGGAAGCAGTCGGCCAGGCGCCGGGTGTCCACCAGGACCACCGCGCCGATGGCGCCGCGTACCAGGTCGTCCCACATGAACCAGAACCGGTCCTGACCGGGGGTGCCGAACAGGTACAGGATCAGGTCCTGGTCGAGTGTGATGCGGCCGAAGTCCATGGCCACGGTGGTGGTGGTCTTGTCCCCGGTGTGGGTGAGGTCGTCGATGCCCGCCGAAGCGGACGTCATGACGGCCTCTGTGCGCAGCGGGTTGATCTCCGAAACGGCGCCGACGAACGTGGTCTTGCCCACACCGAAGCCGCCCGCCACCACGATCTTCGCCGAGGTGGTCGCGCGGGAAGCGTCAGAGCTTGCGTAGTCCACTGAGCACCCTTTCGAGCAGTGTCACGTCCGGAGCGCCGCCGGCGTTCTCGTCGCCGCCCGGCTGGTGAATGGCGACGAGCCCGGCCTCGGCGAGGTCCGCGACCAGGATCCGGGCCACGCCCAGCGGCATCGCCAGCAGCGCCGACACCTCCGCGACAGACTTCACCTCGCGGCACAGGTGGCAGATGCGCTGGTGCTCCGGGAGCAGTCCCATGAGCGCTGCCGGGTCGGCCGTCGTACTGATCAGTGCCTCGATGGCGAGCTGATAGCGCGGCCTCGTCCGGCCGCCCGTCATGGCGTACGGCCGGACCAGCGGCTGGTCGCCCTCGTCCTCGTACGGCTCCGCGTACGGATCATGAGAGGCGGTGGGCGGGGTCATGAATCCTCCGGGCGGGGACAGCAAGTCGGTCAGTCACGCCGTCGATGGGGCCGATGGGGGGATTGCGGCGGCCGGACGGTGATGCGGTGAGGCTGTGGTGGGACGGGGTGGTGCTCGGGCGGATCAGTGCAGCAGACTGCCCTGCAGTTCGGCGCGCAGGTCCGGGGTGAGGACCGCGCCGGCGCGGTCGACCAGCAGCGCCATCTCGTAGCCGACCAGGCCGATGTCGCAGTCGGGGTGGGCGAGCACGGCCAGGGACGAGCCGTCCGAGATGGACATCAGGAAGAGGAAACCTCGCTCCATCTCGACCACCGTCTGGGCCACGGTGCCGCCCTCGAAGATCCGGGAGGCCCCGGCGGTCAGCGAGGTCAGCCCCGAGGCGACGGCCGCGAGCTGGTCGGCGCGGTCGCGCGGGAAGCCCTCGGACAGTGCCAGAAGCAGACCGTCGGCGGACACGACGACGGTGTGGGACACCCCCGGTGTGTTGTCCACGAAATTCGTGATCAACCAGTTCAGGTTCTGTGCCGCCTGGCTCATCGGGCTCAACTAACGCTCCTGCTGGTGAGTGGGCCGTGGGTGGCTGCCGGTCTGGGTGGTACCGGCCTGACGACCCTGTGCGATACCCCGACGGAGATTGGTCAGCCGGCCGCGCACGTCGTCGGGCGTGCGCGAGACCTGCGGACCGCTCGGGTGCGGCTGCTGCTGCGCGGTACCCGGAACGAGGTTCGCCCGGGGCACGCGGCGAGGCAGACCGGAGGTGGTGACGCCGCCCGCAGCCGGCTGCCGGACGCGCTCGGCCTGCCGGACGAGCTCGTCGTTCGGCGAGCTGCGCCAGCCGTTGGCGACGGACTCGGACCGCTGGGGACCGGGGGGTGCCGGGGAGTCCGCCGGTGCGGACCGCGAGGCCGTGCCGTTGCGCTGCGGCGGGTCCTGCTGCTCCTCACGGCCGGCGCCGTGGAACCAGTTGGTCTCCAGCGTGTCGTACAGCGGTGTACGGCCGTCACCGGGACTGGCCGCGGGCGGCAGGTCCCACCCGTCGCCCGGCCGCCGCCCCTCATCGGGCCGCTGCGCGGCGCCCCTGTTGGCTGGCTCCTGACGGGCGGGCCGGGCCTGCGGAGCCGACGGACGCGGGGCGCCGAAGTCGGCGTCACCCCCCAGCTGCGGCCGCTCGAACTGCCCGGTGTCCGAAGGACTCTGACGGTCCGGCAGCGCCGGTCGGCCGGTGGTGGAGCCGTTGTCGTCGTACGACGGGGCCGGGAACTGGCCCGTGGAGCCGTTGTCGTAGGCCTGCGGGCGGGCGAACCGGTCCTGCTCGGCCGGGCCGTCCGGCCGGTTGTCCGGAGCACCGCCCTGCCTGCCGCGCCGCCCGGTGGGCGCGCCGAACACGTCGGAGCGGACGAACTGCCCCGTGTTCTGCGGTCCGTTCATGCCGGGCGGGGCGAACTGGCCGGACGTCTCGGAGCTGTTCGTGTCCGGGCGGGCGAACTGGCCGGACGTTGCGGAGCCGTTGTCGTAGGCCTGCGGGCGCGCGAACTGACCGGACGTCTCGGAGCCGTTGACGCCGGGCCGGGGGAACTCGCGGGAGTCCTGCGAGCCGTTCGCGTGCGGGCCGTCGAAGTCGAAGGCGGGGCGAGGGAACTCGTGGCGGTCGTCGATCCGCGGGATCTCGGCCGTGGAGCCGGGACCCTGCCGGTCGTCGATGCGCGGCATGGCGGCCGTGCTGTCGACGTCCGTCTCCTCGTGGCCGCGCGGGGCGTCCAGCGCGTCGCGCGGGACCGGCGGCTGCGCGTTCTCGTCGCCCCAGCTGGGCACGCGGGGCTGCGGGTTGCCGCCCGGCAGCTCGGCCCGCGGACCGCCGCGCGGCGGCAGCTGCGGCCGGCGGCCCTGCTCGCTGTCGTCGCCCGAGCGCTGCGGGGGCACGGGGGGTACGGGGCCACGGCCGCCGCCGAAGGCGCCCTGCGGCCCGTTCATGCCCGCGGCCTGCAGACCCTGCGGGGCACTGGGCGCCTGACTGCCGAACCCGGCACCGGCCGGAGCCGACATGCCGCCCTGCTGGGACGCTCCCGGACCCTGCGGCCCACGTGCACCGCCCGGCGCCCCCGGGCGACCGCCCGCGTCCCGCCCGGGCAGCGCGGCCCGCGGACCCTGACCGGCACCGAGCTGGCCACCGCCGACGGACCCACCGGCGCCGGGCGCACCGCCACCGGGGCCGGCACCGAGGGCACCGTCGCCCTGGCCAGCGGCGGCCTGACGCCGGGCCGCAGCCACGCCCGCGGCGGCCTGCGCGGCGGCCGGACCACCGGCACCGCCCGTCCCCTGACCCTGCTTCGGCTGGGGCTTCTTGCCGCCCTGGGCGACATCGACGGGCAGCATGACCAGCGCGGTCGTACCACCGGAGTCGGACGGGCGCAGCTGGATGCGGATGCCGTGCCGCTGCGACAGCCGGCCGACCACGAACAGACCCATGCGGCGGGAGACGGAGACGTCCACCGTCGGGGGAGAGGCGAGCCGCTCGTTGATCGCGGCCAGGTCCTCCGGCGACAGGCCGATACCGGTGTCGTGGATCTCGATCAGCACGCGGCCGTCGGGCAGCGCGTGACCGGTGACCTTGACCTTGGTCTGCGGCGAGGAGAACGAGGTCGCGTTCTCCAGCAGCTCGGCGAGCAGGTGCACGAGGTCGTTGACCACCCGGCCGGCCACTTCGGTGGTCGGTACGGCGGCCAGCTCGATGCGCTCGTACTGCTCCACCTCGGACGCGGCGGCGCGGAGCACGTCGACCAGCGGGACCGGGCGGGTCCACCGGCGGCCGGGCTCCTCGCCGGCGAGGACGAGGAGGTTCTCACCGTTACGGCGCATACGCGTCGCGAGGTGGTCCAGCTTGAACAGCGAGGACAGCTGGTCCGGGTCGGCCTCGCGGGACTCCAGTTCGGAGATCAGCGACAGCTGACGCTGGATGAGGCCCTGGGAGCGGCGCGAGAGGTTGGTGAACATCGCGTTGACGTTGCCCCGCAGCAGGGCCTGCTCGGCGGCCAGGCGGACCGCCTCGCGGTGCACGTCGTCGAAGGCCGCGGCCACCCGGCCGATCTCGTCCCGGGAGTGCACACCGACCGACTCGACGGAGGTGTCGACGTCCTGCGGGTCGGACTCGGACAGCTGCTTGACCAGCTCGGGCAGCCGGTCGGCGGCGACCTTGGTCGCGGTCTCCTCCAGGCGGCGCAGCGAGCGGATCATGGACCGGGCCACGACGAAGGCGCCGACCAGGGACACACCGAGCACCAGCAGGATCAGCGCACCGGCGATGATCGCGTCGCGCTCGGTGGCGCTGCGCAGCTCGCGGGCCTTCTGTTCCATCTGGTCGAGCAGCTGGTGCTCGATCTTGTTCATCTGGTCGATCTTGGTGGAGCTGTCGTCCACCCAGTCCTGGTAGGACCGCCGCTCGACCGACTGCAGACCATCCGTGCGGCCCAGCGCGCGGCTGGCGTAGGTGTCGGTCGCCTCGATGGTCGGGTTGCCCTGGTCGATGGGCCGCAACAGCTCCTCGGCGCCGTTGCCGTAGATGCTGCTGAAGGTGCGCAGGTCGGAGGTCTGGCTCTGCAGCGCGGACTCGGCGTAGAGCCGGTCGTTCTCGGAGATCCGGCCGGTGCTGGTGTTGCTGGTGGGCAGTGCCGCCGCGATGACCGCGCGCTGGATCGAGGCGTACTCCTTGGCTGAGGAGAAGGCGGCCAGGGCGCGCGTGCGCTGGATCATGTCCGGGTTGCTGGTCGCCTCCGCCATGTCCTGCGAGAGGTCGAGCAGGCCGGTGATCAGGCGGTGGTAGGCCTCGACGGTCTGCGTCGAGTTCTCCTTCGCCTTATAGGCGGTGCTGCGGATCTTGTTCAGGTCGTTGAGGTTGCTCGCGAGGCCGACCAGGCTGTCGCGGACGCCGAGGAGGTTGCCGTCCTTGCTGGCGGTGTCGATCTCCTCGGAATGGTCGAGGAAGTTGTCCAGGGCCCGGTCGGTCCGCTCCCGGTAGCCCTTGACGGAGGTGTTGCTGGCCTTCGAGTTGTGCGCCAGCGGGCCCGCGGACATGTCGCGCTCCTCCTGGAGCGCGGTGGCCAGCGCGGTGGCCTGCTTGGTCATGTCCGTCAGCAGCTTCGTGTTGTCGAGCTGCTGGATGTCTGCCATGGACTGGTTGATGCGCAGTGCGCCCAGCGAGGTGGCCGCGACCACCGGGAGCGCGAGGAGCGACACCAGGCGGGTGGAGATGCGCCAGTTGCGCAGGGCTATTCGTGAGCCGGGCCCGGGGCCCTTCGCAGGCTTGATGGGCGGCACCGGGCTCGCCGCGGGCCCCGTCGGCGCACCCGTGCCGGGGCGCCCGGGCTGCTCGCCGTCTCCGGACGCGGCCGGGCCCGGGTTCTGGGCGTGCTGGGGCGAGGAGCTGCCGGCCATGGGGCCAGTCCCGCCGTGCGGCTCCGGCTCCGCCGAAGCGCTGCCATCCCTCTTGAAACGTCCCTGCACTAGCGTCGCAACCTCTGGACCAGGCGCCCCTCCGCGTGAACGGCGGGGCACGGTGTCGGCGTTCTGGGAGCGCCCTGAATGCGCCCCCGTTGTGGTCGTGAGTGACCGGCGCTGGCTCCCCCTTCTCGCCGCCACTCGGCGCGTCTGTGCGCCCCCTGTGCGCCGGCTCGATCCTGCGGCGGTCCGTGGAATTCCAGCACAGTGCCGGATCTCCAACAAGGCCCGCAAGGTATGCCGCGATTTCGGTGACGCCTTGTGAGCGGCGCGTTACTGGACGTGGAAAATGATCTCGCCCATATCGGGCGTATGCCCGCGAGTCGGTGGGGTGTGCGAGGTGTCCCAGTCGCCATGATCGGGGGCGGAATGATGGCTTCAGTGAGCCAATGTCCGTTTCGGGATGCTGGGGCGAGGGTCTGAAATGACCGGTTTGCCCGTGGAGTCGTGAGGAAACTCACATGCGGATCATGCCCTCCCCGGCCCGTCACCGGGGAATTGCATGTTTAGCCTGACGCTTTACAAAAGGGATGCTTCCGTCAACCCGCGCCGGTGTGGAGCCCGTTGACCCCGCCCGGCGCCCGTAACAGGACAGGATCAAGTAAACAGTGAAGACGACGATGATGTTCCGCCCGATCGCCAACCCGCGGCGCACGACGCTGGCGCACCTGGACGACGCCGACGACATGCAGACGCCGGAGCAGCCGGAGCACCCCGTCGAGCTCCCCGCACAGACTGCCAACCCCAAGCGCACCGTCCTCCAGGAGGTCCCCGTCGCGGCCGCCGCCGCGGAGTGACACCGGGTAGTACGAGACATCGGCCGTTGAATACTCAATCGGCCGTGTACGGATTTTTGGGGGCGCCCCCGAACACGGGAGGCGCCCCTCGTCGTGCGGGGCCTGCGGACAACGGGCGCCCTACGTAATGCGCGAGGCGCGGACGGCCTGCCGCGTTAGCCTGGAGCGTCAGACTCCAGCCAGCTCAGTCAAGGGGCAAAGCATCCCGTGCGCATCGCCAGGTTCTCCATCGACGGGAACGTCGCCTTCGGCGCGGTCGAGGGTGACACGCCGGACGAACTCGTCCTCGACATCATCAAGGGCATCCCGTTCGCGGACTTCGAGCTCTCGGGCACGAAGGTCCCGGTGAGCAACGTACGGGTGCTGCCGCCGGTGCTCCCCAACAAGGTCGTGGCCTTCGGCCGCAACTACGCCGAGCACGCGAGGGAGCTGGGCAACGAGGTGCCCGACGCCCCCTTCGCCTTCTTCAAGCCGTCCACCTCGGTGATCGGCCCCGGCGACGAGATCCAGTACCCCTCCTTCTCCGAGGAACTGCACCACGAGGCCGAGCTGGCGGTCGTGATCGGCCGCATGTGCCGCGAGGTCCCGCGCCAGCGTGTCCAGGACGTGATCTTCGGTTACACCTGTGCCAACGACCTCACCGCCCGGGACGTGCAGAGGCGCGAGAAGCAGTGGGCGCGGGCCAAGGGCTTCGACACGTCCTGCCCGCTGGGCCCCTGGGTGGAGACGGACCTCGACCTCGCGACCGCCTCGGACCTGGCCATCCAGCTCACGGTCAACGGCCAGCAGCGCCAGCTGGGACGCACGAGCGAGATGATCCACCCCATCGAGGACCTGATCGTCAACATCTCCGAGGCCATGACGCTGCTCCCCGGCGACGTGATCCTCACGGGCACCCCGGCAGGGGTCGGCCCCCTCGCTGTCGGCGACGAGGTCTCCGTCAGCATCCAAGGCATCGGCACTCTCACCAACAAGGTTGTCAAGCGTGGCTAGCGCACCCGGCTCCCCAGTACGCGTCCGTTTCTGCCCCTCGCCCACCGGTAACCCCCATGTGGGCCTGGTCCGCACCGCCCTGTTCAACTGGGCGTTCGCCCGGCACCACGGCGGCACCCTGGTCTTCCGCATCGAGGACACCGACGCGGCCCGCGACTCCGAGGAGTCGTACGACCAGCTGCTCGACTCGATGCGCTGGCTGGGCTTCGACTGGGACGAGGGCCCCGAGATCGGCGGCCCGCACGCGCCGTACCGGCAGTCGCAGCGCATGGACCTCTACCAGGACGTCGCGGCCAGACTCCTGGACGGCGGCCACGCCTACCACTGCTACTGCTCCCAGGAGGAGCTGGACACCCGCCGCGAGGCCGCCCGCGCCGCCGGCCGGCCCTCCGGCTACGACGGCCACTGCCGGGAGCTGACCGGCGAGCAGGTGGAGACGTACAAGGCGCAGGGCCGTACGCCCATCGTCCGCTTCCGCATGCCGGACGAGACGATCACCTTCACCGACCTGGTCCGCGGCGAGCTGACCTTCACGCCCGAGAACGTCCCGGACTACGGGATCGTACGGGCGAACGGCGCGCCCCTGTACACGCTCGTGAACCCGGTCGACGACGCCCTGATGGAGATCACCCACGTCCTGCGCGGCGAGGACCTGCTCTCCTCGACGCCGCGCCAGATCGCCCTGTACAAGGCGCTGACCGAACTGGGCATCGCCAAGCGGATCCCCGAGTTCGGACACTTGCCGTACGTGATGGGCGAGGGCAACAAGAAGCTCTCCAAGCGCGACCCGCAGTCCTCGCTCAACCTCTACCGGGAGCGCGGCTTCCTGCCGGAAGGGCTGCTCAACTACCTGTCCCTGCTCGGCTGGTCGCTCTCCGCCGACCAGGACATCTTCACGACGGACGAGCTGGTCGCGGCCTTCGACATCGCGGACGTGAACCCCAACCCGGCCCGCTTCGACCTGAAGAAGTGCGAGGCGATCAACGGCGACCACATCCGCCTGCTCGATGTGAAGGACTTCACCGAGCGCTGCCGCCCGTGGCTGCAGGCCCCGTTCGCCCCCTGGGCCCCGGAGGCCTTCGACGAGACCAGGTGGCAGGCCATCGCCCCGCACGCGCAGACCCGCCTGAAGGTGCTCTCGGAGATCACCGACAACGTCGACTTCCTGTTCCTGCCGGAGCCGGTCTTCGACGAGCCGTCCTGGAACAAGGCGATGAAGGAGGGCTCGGACGCCCTGCTGCGCACGGCGCGGGAGAAGCTGGAGGCGGCGGACTGGACCTCTCAGGAGTCGTTGAAGGCCGCGGTCCTGGAGGCCGGCGAGGCCCACGGCCTCAAGCTCGGCAAGGCCCAGGCCCCCGTCCGCGTCGCCGTCACCGGCCGCACGGTCGGCCTGCCACTCTTCGAGTCCCTGGAGGTCCTGGGCAAGGAGAAGACCCTGGCCCGCATCGACGCGGCGCTGGCGAAGCTGTCGGCGTGACCCACACGCGCGTGAGGGGCGCCGCCCGGCCTCCGGGCGGCGCCCCTTCGCCGTTGCCGGGACGCGGCCCGGGTCCGCGGGTTACCTTCGGATCATGAGCATTCGCGCGGTGGTCTGGGACGTCGACGACACCCTCTTCGATTACAGCACCGCGGACCGCCTCGGCATGCGAGCCCACCTGGCGGCCGAGGGCCTGCTCGACGGGTACGACAGCGTCGAGCAGGCCATCGCGCACTGGCGGGCGATCACCGACCGGCAGTGGGCCCGGTTCGCGGCCGGGGAGGTCTCCTTCGACGACCAGCGGCGTGACCGGGTACGGGTGTTCCTGGGCGAGCGGCTCGGCGACGCCGAGGCCGACGCGTGGTTCCAGCGGTACATCGCGCACTACGAGGCCGTCTGGGCCCTCTTCCCGGACGTCCTGCCCGCCCTGGACGCCCTCGCCGCCAGCCACCGGCACGCGGTGCTGTCCAACTCCAGCCTCCGCGTCCAGGACCGCAAGCTGCGCGTCCTCGACGTCCACGACCGCTTCGAGACCATCCTGTGCGCCGCGGAACTCGGCGTCTCCAAGCCCGAGGCCGGGGCCTTCCTCGCGGCCTGCGCGGCGCTGGAACTCCCGCCGCACGAGGTCGCGTACGTCGGCGACCACCCGGAGATCGACGGCCGTGGCGCCGCCGACGCCGGGCTGCTGTCAGTGGTGATCGACCGGGCCGACGCGTACGCCGACGGCGAGGCGCCCGGGCCGCACCGCATCGTCTCCCTCGCCGAACTGCCCTCGCTGCTCGGCGCGGATACTCGTTTTGGAGCCCCGTCCACCTTCGGGTAATGTTCTTCCTGCGCCGCGGGGAGCGGGCCGCAAGGCCGGAGCCCTCCCAGCGTAGAACTAGAACAAGATCCCCTCCGGGGCTTGCGTTCCAGTGGCCTATGGTGTAATTGGCAGCACGACTGATTCTGGTTCAGTTAGTCTTGGTTCGAGTCCAGGTAGGCCAGCTCGCAGAGCTCATCTGCAACCTGTGGATCTCATCCGCAAGCCCCCGTTGTGTAGCGGCCTAGCACGCTGCCCTCTCAAGGCAGTAGCGCCGGTTCGAATCCGGTCGGGGGTACTGGTTCCGAAGATCGACGGCAGATCGACGATCATCTCGGGACTGCTAGGGCCCCCGTTGTGTAGCGGCCTAGCACGCCGCCCTCTCAAGGCGGTAGCGCCGGTTCGAATCCGGTCGGGGGTACTCAGAGGTCTAAACCACCTTTGGTCTATGGTGTAATTGGCAGCACGACTGATTCTGGTTCAGTTAGTCTTGGTTCGAGTCCAGGTAGACCAGCTCGGATCTGCGGCAACGCAGGATCTACGCCCCCGTTGTGTAGCGGCCTAGCACGCCGCCCTCTCAAGGCGGTAGCGCCGGTTCGAATCCGGTCGGGGGTACGCACGGTGAAGGCCCTCCGCTTCGGCGGGGGGCCTTCGGCATGTCCGGGAGCGTCTGGACGCCCGTCGGGACAGGGCTGCCGCGGCGTTGAGGCCGCCCTTCTCGGCGTACGGCGTGAGGTCAGCCCGTGCGGCGCAGGGCCTCGGAGAGGCGGGCCGCGGCGTCGATGACCGCCTGGGCGTGCATGCGGCCAGGGTGGCGGGTGAGGCGCTCGATGGGGCCGGAGACGGAGACGGCGGCCACGACGCGGTTGGAGGGTCCGCGTACGGGCGCGGAGACGGACGCGACGCCCGGCTCCCGCTCGCCGATGGACTGGGCCCAGCCGCGGCGCCGTACGCCCGACAGGGCCGTCGCCGTGAAGCGGGCGCCCTGCAGGCCGCGGTGCAGCCGCTCGGGCTCCTCCCAGGCCATCAGGATCTGCGCCGAGGAACCGGCCTTCATCGTCAGCGTCGAGCCGACCGGGACCGTGTCCCTGAGGCCCGACAGGCGCTCGGCCGCGGCGACGCAGATGCGCATGTCGCCCTGGCGGCGGTAGAGCTGCGCGCTCTCGCCCGTGACGTCCCGGAGGTGGGTGAGGACCGGGCCTGCTGTGGCGAGGAGCCGGTCCTCGCCGGCGGCCGCGGCCAGTTCTGCCAGGCGGGGGCCGAGAATGAACCGGCCCTGCATGTCGCGCGCCACCATGCGGTGGTGTTCCAGGGCCACGGCCAGGCGGTGGGCCGTGGGTCGTGCCAGTCCGGTCGCGCCGACCAGACCCGCGAGGGTGGCCGGACCGGACTCCAGAGCGCTCAGGACGAGGGCCGCCTTGTCCAGAACGCCGACGCCGCTACTGTTGTCCATGCAACGATACTTGCGTCTCACTCTGTGAAACGCAAGTTCAATTTTCCGTGGAACACGCCACCCTGGAAGGCACCAAGTCACATCGGCCCGTGACGTGTGGGCCTTGGCGGCGGATGCCCGGAATCAGGGGCGCGGGCGCCCGTCTCCTCAAAGATCTCTAGTTGGGCCGGCGTACGTCTTCGCCGGCCGGAGGGAAAGCGATGGGTAGGACACTCGCGGAGAAGGTCTGGGACGACCATGTCGTCCGGCGCGCCGAGGGCGAGCCCGACCTCCTCTTCATCGATCTGCACCTGCTGCACGAGGTGACCAGCCCGCAGGCCTTCGACGGCCTCCGCAAGAGCGGCCGGAAGGTGCGCCGCCTCGACCTCACCATCGCCACCGAGGACCACAACACCCCCACCCTCGACATCGACAAGCCCATCGCCGACCCGGTCTCCCGGGTCCAGCTGGAGACGCTGCGCAAGAATGCCGCAGAGTTCGGGGTCCGGCTGCACCCGCTGGGCGACGTCGAGCAGGGCGTCGTCCACGTCGTCGGCCCGCAGCTGGGCCTGACCCAGCCGGGCACCACCGTCGTCTGCGGCGACTCGCACACCTCCACGCACGGCGCCTTCGGCGCGCTGGCGTTCGGCATCGGCACCTCCCAGGTCGAGCACGTGCTGGCCACCCAGACGCTGCCGATGACCCGTCCGAAGACCATGGCGATCACGGTCGACGGCGAACTGCCCGAGGGCGTCACGGCCAAGGACCTCATCCTGGCGATCATCGCCAGGATCGGTACGGGCGGCGGCCAGGGCTACATCCTGGAGTACCGCGGCTCGGCCATCGAGAAGCTCTCGATGGAGGCCCGGATGACCATCTGCAACATGTCGATCGAGGCCGGAGCCCGCGCGGGCATGATCGCCCCCGACGAGACCACCTTCGCCTACCTCAAGGGCCGCCCGCACGCCCCCGAGGGCGCCGACTGGGACGCCGCGGTCGAGTACTGGAAGACGCTCAGGACCGACGACGACGCCGAGTTCGACGCCGAGGTCGTCATCGACGCCGCCGAACTGTCGCCGTTCGTCACCTGGGGCACCAACCCCGGCCAGGGTCTGCCGCTTTCGGCGTCCGTCCCCGACCCGGCTTCGTACGAAGACGCTTCGGAGCGCCTCGCCGCCGAAAAGGCCCTGGAGTACATGGGGTTGGAGGCAGGGCAGCCGCTGCGCTCCATCAAGGTCGACACCGTCTTCGTAGGCTCCTGCACCAACGGCCGCATCGAGGACCTGCGCGCCGCCGCGGAGATCATGAAGGACCGCAAAGTCGCCGACGGCGTACGGATGCTGGTCGTCCCCGGCTCCGCGCGGGTGGGTCTGCAGGCCGTCGACGAGGGCCTGGACCTGGTCTTCAAGGAGGCCGGCGCCGAGTGGCGGCACGCGGGCTGCTCGATGTGTCTGGGCATGAACCCGGACCAGCTGGCCCCGGGTGAGCGTTCCGCGTCCACCTCCAACCGCAACTTCGAGGGCCGGCAGGGCAAGGGCGGCCGTACGCACCTGGTGTCGCCGCAGGTCGCGGCCGCGACCGCGGTGCTGGGCCACCTGGCCTCCCCGGCAGACCTGTCCGACGCCGAGACCCGTACGCCCGCTGGAGTCTGATCAGTCATGGAAGCATTCACCACGCACACCGGCCGGGCCGTCCCGCTGCGCCGCAGCAACGTCGACACCGACCAGATCATCCCCGCTCACTGGCTCAAGAAGGTCACGCGCGACGGGTTCGAGGACGGGCTGTTCGAGGCCTGGCGCAAGGACGAGACCTTCATCCTCAACCAGCCCGAGCGCAAGGGCGCCACGGTTCTGGTCGCCGGCCCCGACTTCGGCACCGGCTCCTCCCGTGAGCACGCCGTCTGGGCGCTGCAGAACTACGGCTTCAAGACGGTCATCTCCTCCCGCTTCGCCGACATCTTCCGCGGCAACTCGCTCAAGAACGGCCTGCTCACGGTGGTTCTGGAGCAGAAGATCGTGGACGCGCTGTGGGAGCTCACGGAGAAGGACCCGCAGGCCGAGATCACCGTCGACCTGGTCGAGCGCGAGGTGCGCGCCGAGGGGATCACCGCCTCCTTCGAGCTGGACGAGAACTCCCGCTGGCGGCTGCTGAACGGCCTCGACGACATCTCCATCACCCTGCGGAACGAGGCCGACATCGCCGCGTACGAGGCGAAGCGCCCGTCGTTCAAGCCGCAGACGCTGAAAGTCTGATCCAGCGCCCGCGAGCAGGGCGACTTTCGGCCACCGCAACACCCCCGCCGTACCCCCGATCAGCCCGATCGGGGGTACAGCCATGTCTGCACCCGAACGGCCCCACCTGGCCTCACATGCGAATGCAACTTCCCACGTTATGGCGGTTGTTGGTGGGGTACGCGAGTCTTGTAGCCGTGGCTTCCGCAGGCGCCCGGGAGGCTGTCTGAGGCGGCAGTTGCACCCTGAGCAGGCGACAACTCGCCCCAGATGGCACAATCTGTGCATGGAACGAGACGGCCAACTCCAGCTCTATGCGGCGGTCGCGGTCCAACTCAAGGAAGCGCACGCAAGGGTGCGCGCACTGCAAGTCCCGGAGGGCGTACGGATGGCGCTGACCCGGAAGCTGCTGGTCATTACGGCCGCGGCCAAGCACGATCTCGTCGACGCGGCAAGGCGTCTGGAGCGGTTCATGGCGGACCTCGACGAGGGGCGAATCCCCGACGAGGAACGCTGAACAGCACGAGGCAGCCGAGTCTGTTGCGGCGCACGGGTGATAAGCCCGTTTCGTGTTTGATTTGCGGTATATATCTGCCTAACGTGCGAAAAAGCTTGAACACTTTCGTTCTGGCGATGTCTCCGAAGGGGAAGACGTGAACAAGGCGCAGCTCGTAGAAGCGATTGCCGACAAGATGGGCGGCCGTCAGCAGGCCGCCGATGCTGTCGACGCCGTACTGGACGCCATCGTCCGCGCGGTGGTCGCGGGTGACCGGGTCTCGGTCACCGGCTTCGGTTCCTTCGAGAAGGTCGACCGTCCGGCCCGGTACGCCCGCAACCCCCAGACGGGCGAGCGGGTTCGGGTCAAGAAGACCTCCGTTCCGCGTTTCCGTGCGGGCCAGGGCTTCAAGGACCTGGTGAGCGGCTCGAAGAAGCTCCCGAAGGGCGACATCGCGGTCAAGAAGGCCCCCAAGGGCAGCCTGACCGGCGCTGCCGCCCCGACGGTCAAGAAGGCCGCCGCGAAGAAGGCCGCCACCAAGAAGGCGGCGGCCAAGAAGGCCCCGGCGAAGAAGGCGGCACCGGCCAAGAAGGCGGCGGCCAAGAAGGCCCCGGCCAAGAAGGCGCCCGCCAAGAAGACCACGGCGGCCGGCAAGAAGGCCGCTCCGGCCAAGACCACGGCCAAGAAGGCGACGGCCAAGAAGGCCCCGGCGAAGAAGGCGACGGCCAAGAAGGCGCCCGCCAAGAAGTCGACGGCCCGCAAGACCACCGCCAAGAAGACCACAGCGCGCAAGAGGTAAACACAACGGGGTACTCACGCGCCGGGCCGGACTCCGCACGGAGTCCGGCCCGCGGCGTGTTCCGGGATGTGACTAGAGGGTCTGGAGTGTCACCAGCGTGATCCTGAGGGCCTCGCCCTCGCCCTCCGTCTCGATGCGCACCCGCTGCCCCGGCCGCAGCAGCCTCAGGCCCCCCGCGTCGAAGGCCGCCGCATCGAAGGGCACTGGAGTGCCGTCGTCGAGCAGCACCTGCCCGCTGCGGATGTCGGGGTCGTACGTGTACGCGGTCGCCTGCATGACCGCAGCCTACTGCTCTGGGATCAGCAGCCGCGCCGCCGCCGCGGCCGTATGGGGGCCCACGCCCAGGGCCAGCGCGGCGCGCAGGTCATCGCCGGTGTCCACGTCCTGACGCACCGAGTCCACGGCGTCCAGGCGCAGTTCCGCCGCACCCGAGGTGCGGTGGCGGGCGCGGGAATCGGTGCCGAAAGCCGGCCGCAATTCCTGGCCCGGACCGGCGGCCAGCAGTGTCGTGCCGATTGCCGCGGCATCGGGGAGAAAAGCCCGCGGGAATTGTGCCGCCGCATCCAGGACCCGGGTCAATTCCAGCGGCCGCAGCGCGGGAAGATCGGCGTTCAGGGCCGCCACGGGCATTTCGGGACGCGACGACCGTACGACCGCCGCCGCGTGCGCCAGTGCGGCGTTCAGGCCGCCCCCCGGTTCGTCGGTGACGATGCCGGCGCCGAGTGCCGCGAGTTCCCGTCCGGCCAGCGTGTCGTTCGTGACTACCGCCACATCCTTCACCACCGCGCAGGCGCGCGCCGCCGCCACCGTGTCCTGGGCGAAGGCGAGGGCGAGGCCCGGCCGCAGCCCGTCGTCCGCCGTGTCCGCGAGCCTGCTCTTGGCCCGCGCCAAGGGCTTCAGGGGTATGACCAAGGTCCACTGCACCGGCGTACCGTCCCTCTCTTGTCGCGGTCATTGTCACCCGGAGCCTCTGGGCGGTTGTGCGTCGGGGCGTACGGTGTTCTCGACAGACCGGTGGCCCGGGGCGACACTTGTGCGGCCCCTGGCCTCCCGTTCCAGGTCCCTAGAGGAAGGTGTCCGCGTGCCCCGCCGCAGAATCGGCTTCTGGTACCGCTTCGCCGCGGTGATCTGCAAACCGCCGCTGGTGGTTCTGCTCAAGCGGGACTGGCGGGGAATGGAGAACATTCCGGTTGAGGGCGGATTTATTACCGCGGTGAACCACAATTCGCACGTCGACCCCTTTGGCTTTGCCCACTTTCAGTACAACACGGGGCGGCCCCCGCGATTCCTGGCGAAGAGCGGGCTGTTCAGGAAGGGATTCGTCGCGGTGATGATGCGAGGCCTCGACCAGATTCCCGTGTACCGCGAGAGCACGGACGCGCTCAGCGCCTTCCGCGCCGCGATCGACGCCGTGGAGCGCGGCGAGTGCGTCGCCTTCTACCCCGAGGGCACCCTCACCCGCGACCCGGACGGCTGGCCCATGACCGGCAAGACCGGCGCCGCGCGCGTCGCCCTGCAGACCAAGTGCCCGGTGATTCCGGTCGCCCAGTGGGGCTGCAACGAGCTGCTGCCGCCGTACGCCAAGAAGCCGCACCTCCTCCCGCGCAAGACCCACCGCGTGCTCGCCGGCCCGCCGGTGGACCTGACGCGGTTCTACGACCAGGAGATGACCGCCGACCTCCTGAAGGAGGCCACCGAGGTCATCATGGCCGCCATCACCCGCCAGCTGGAGCAGATCCGCGGCGAGAAGGCGCCCGAGGTGCCCTACGATCCGCGTCGGGAGCGGATCGAACAGCGGCGCCGCACACAGGCACAGACGCAGCAGGCACAGACGCAGGCGCAGACCCAGCGGGCCCAGGCACAGACGCAGGCGCAGACCCAGCGGGCCCAGGCACAGACGCAGGGCAGGCACGTGCAGGAAGAGGGGCAGGGCAAGTGAGCGAGCCCGTCAAGGCGGCGGTCTTCAGCGCCGGTTCGTGGGGCACGGCCTTCGGCGTGGTGCTGGCCGACGCGGGGTGCGAGGTCACCCTGTGGGCGCGGCGCCCCGAGGTCGCCGAGGCGATCAACTCCACCCGGACCAACCCCGACTACTTCCCGGGCATCGAACTCCCGGAGAACCTGCGGGCCACCACGGACCCCGCCGAGGCCGCCGGCGGCGCCGACTTCACGGTCCTGTCGGTGCCCTCGCAGACGATGCGCGGCAACCTCGCCGAGTGGACGCCGCTGCTCGCGCCCGACACGGTCCTCGTCTCCCTCATGAAGGGCATCGAACTCGGCTCCGCCATGCGGATGAGCGAGGTCATCGAGGACGTCGCCAAGGTCGGCGCCGAGCGGATCGCCGTGGTCTCCGGGCCCAACCTCGCCCGCGAGATCGTGGCGCGGATGCCGGCCGCCTCCGTGGTCGCCTGCACCGACGAGGGGGTCGCCCAGCGGCTCCAGGCCGCCTGCCACACGCCGTACTTCCGCCCCTACACCAACACCGACGTGGTGGGCTGCGAACTCGGCGGCGCGGTCAAGAACGTCATCGGGCTCGCCGTCGGCATCGCGGACGGCATGGGCCTCGGCGACAACGCCAAGGGATCCTTGATCACCCGCGGCCTGGCCGAGACGACCCGCCTCGGAGTCGCCCTGGGCGCCGACCCGCTGACCTTCTCCGGACTCGCGGGCCTGGGCGACCTGGTGGCCACCTGCTCCTCCCCCCTCTCCCGCAACCACACCTTCGGCACCAACCTCGGCAAGGGCATGACCCTCCAGGAGACCATCGCGGTCACCAAGCAGACCGCCGAGGGCGTCAAGTCCTGCGAGTCGGTGCTGGATCTGGCCCGCCGGCACGGCGTCGACATGCCCATCACCGAGACGGTCGTCGGGATCGTGCACGAGGGCAAGCCGCCGGTCGTGGCGTTGAAGGAACTGATGTCGCGCAGCGCGAAACCGGAACGACGCTGAGCGACGCGGCGTTGGGGGCGCTGACTCCGCCCCCTACCAACGGGTACTCTCAACGCGATATGAGCACCGAGAACCTTCCCCAGAGCCCCGGTCAGCCGCCTCGCAAGCCGCGCGTGGCCGTCGTGTTCGGCGGGCGCAGCTCCGAGCACACGATCTCCGTGGTCACCGCCGGAGCCGTCCTGAAGGCCATCGACCGGACCAAGTACGACGTCCTGCCGATCGGCATCACCCAGGACGGCCGCTGGGCGCTCACCGCCGACGAACCGGAGCGCATGGCGATCACCGACCGGCAGCTGCCCAGCGTGGACCAGCTCGCCGAGTCGGCCGAGGGGGGCGTGGTGCTCCCCGTCGATCCCGCGAACCGCGAAGTCGTCTACAGCGAGCCCGGATCGGTGCCCAAGGCGCTCGGCGAGGTCGACGTGGTCTTCCCGGTGCTGCACGGCCCGTACGGCGAGGACGGCACCCTCCAGGGCCTCCTGGAGCTGTCCGGTGTGCCGTACGTGGGTGCGGGCGTGCTCGCCTCGGCCGTCGGCCAGGACAAGGAGTACATGAAGCGGGTGTTCACCTCCTTCGGGCTCGCGGTCGGCCCGTACGTGGTGATCCGCCCGCGCGAGTGGCAGCAGGACGAGCCGGCCGCCCGCAAGAAGATCGTCGACTTCGCCGGCGAACACGGCTGGCCGCTCTTCGTGAAGCCCGCGCGCGCGGGTTCGTCGATCGGCATCACCAAGGTCGACGACCTCTCCGGCCTCGACGAGGCGATCGCCGAGGCCCAGCGGCACGACCCGAAGATCCTCGTGGAGGCCGCGGTGCGCGGCCGCGAGATCGAGTGCGGCGTCCTGGAGTTCGAGGACGGCCCCCGCGCCTCGGTCCCTGCCGAGATCCCGCCCCCCGATGCCCACGCGTACTACGACTTCGAGGCCAAGTACATCGACTCGACCCCCGGCATGGTCCCGGCCCCGCTCACCCCCGAGCAGACGGCCGAAGTCCAGAAGCTCGCCGTGGACGCCTTCGAGGCCACGTCCTGCGAGGGCCTGGTCCGCGCGGACTTCTTCCTCACGGAGAACGGTTTTCTCATCAACGAGATCAACACCCTGCCCGGCTTCACCCCGATCTCGATGTACCCCCAGATGTGGCAGGCGAGCGGCATCACTTACCCAGAGCTGGTGGACCGCTTGATCCAAGCGGCCCTGCGCAGGTCAACAGGCTTGCGCTGACCAACCAAAAGGACCCCTTAGTCGGCAATCCCCTTCGGCACCGCTTTCTTGATGGCAGGCGCCACATCAACCAACGGCGCCATGCCATCCTCCGTACGCCCCTTCGGGATCGTCACCTCG
This sequence comes from Streptomyces sp. TRM68367, assembly GCF_014495685.1. Classification (GTDB taxonomy): domain Bacteria; phylum Actinomycetota; class Actinomycetes; order Streptomycetales; family Streptomycetaceae; genus Streptomyces. Next base: position 123,920 of record NZ_JACTVI010000001.1, read on the forward strand.
ACATATGCCTTCCGAAGCGTCGTTGTGAACCGAAACGACCCGTCCCCCTGCTTCTGCAGCAACCACCCCACACCGTTCACGTCAACCCCGTCGGCCTCAGGATCATTCATCGCGGCGGGCCGCACCACACCGCACCGCAGTATGATCGCCGGGTTCCCCCACCCCGCAGTCAGCGCGGACGCGGGTTCGGGATCCCGGCGATCCTGACCGTCAACCCTGGCCGGCAGCACCTTGTCCAGGTTCTGGCACAGCTTGGTGACCTTCGCCCCCGGACTGGGAACCGCCGCTGACGCACTGTCGTCTGCTGAGGAGCAGCCCGCGACCGTGATCAGCAGGACGAGCGCGGGCAGACGGAGAACAGAGTGGTGCCGGTGACGGAAAGAGTTCACCGGCACAGGGTAGACGGGGGCTACAGATGGACGACCGGGCAGGTCAGGGTACGGGTGATGCCGTCCACTTGCTGGACTTTCGCGACCACCATGCGGCCCAGGTCATCGACGGTGTCGGCCTGCGCCCGCACGATCACGTCATACGGTCCTGTCACGTCCTCGGCCTGGATGACTCCAGGGATCTTGCTGATCGTCTCGGCGACGGTCGACGCCTTGCCGACCTCCGTCTGGATCAGGATGTACGCCTGTACCACGGAACCTCCAGGGCGGCCACGAGGATCATGTGGGAAAAGGAACGCCACGGTATCGCGTCGCCGCTACCCACGGGGAGACCTGGGGTAACCGGCGATCGCGTGCCGGGGTGCAGGCAGGCCAGAAGTCGACGGTCACTTCGACCGCAGCTTCGACCGTAGCGAGGACTGAGATGACCCGCGACCGGGAACAGACAGGGACGGAAGGGGAGAAAGGACAATGAAGGGCACTGTTGGTGAGCTCGGGGAGTTCGGGCTCATCAGGGAGCTCACCTCCCGTCTCACCACCACCCCGGCGGTCCGGGTCGGCCCCGGCGACGACGCCGCGGTGGTCGCCGCGCCCGACCGCAGGGTCGTGGCCAGCACCGACATCCTGGTGGAGGGCCGGCACTTCCGCCGGGACTGGTCCACGGCGTACGACGTGGGCCGCAAGGCCGCCGCGCAGAACCTCGCCGACATCGCCGCCATGGGCGCCGTGCCGACGGCGCTGCTGCTCGGCCTGGTCGTGCCCGGCGAGCTGCCGGTGACCTGGCCGAGCGAGCTGATGGACGGCCTGCGCGACGAGTGCCAGGTCGCCGGAGCTTCCGTCGTCGGCGGCGACGTCGTACGCGGCGACACGATCATGGTGTCGATCACCGCGCTCGGCGATCTGCGCAACCAGGAGCCCGTCACGCGGGCGGGCGCGCAGCCCGGCGACATCGTCGCGGTGACGGGCTGGCTGGGCTGGTCGGCGGCCGGGTACGCGGTGCTGTCGCGCGGCTTCCGCTCGCCGCGCGCGTTCGTCGAGGCGCACCGGCGCCCGGAGCCGCCGTACCACGCGGGCCCGGCCGCAGCCGCCCTCGGCGCGACCTCGATGTGCGATGTGAGCGACGGGCTGATCGCCGATCTGGGCCACATCGCGGAGGCGAGCAAGGTCAGGATCGACATCCGCTCCGGCGCGATCGACATCCCGTCCCAGATGAACGACATCGGGCAGGCCGTCGGCGTCGACCCCATGCAGTGGGTGCTGACCGGGGGAGAGGACCATGCGATCGTCGCGACGTTCCCGCCGGACGTGAAGCTGCCCGCCCGCTGGAAGGTCATCGGCGAGGTGCTCAACCCCTCGGCGCTGCCCCAGGTGACGGTCGACGGGGCGCCGTGGACGAAGAAGGGCGGCTGGGACCACTTCGGGGGCATCGAGTCATGAGTGCCGTGCGTGTGCTGACGGTCGCGGGCTCCGACTCCGGTGGCGGCGCGGGCATCCAGGCCGACCTCAAGACCATGCTCGCGTTCGGTGTGCACGGCATGAGCGTGATCACGGCGGTGACCGCGCAGAACTCCCTGGGCGTCCAGGGCGCCTGGGAGCTGCCGGTGGAGGCGGTGCGGGCTCAGTACCGCAGCGTCGTGGACGACATCGGCGTCCAGGCCGTCAAGACCGGGATGCTGGCCTCCGCCGAACTCGTCGAGACCGTGGCCGAGTTGCTCGCCGGGACGGACGCGCCGGCGGTCGTCGACCCGGTGGGCGTGTCCAAGCACGGGGACGCGCTGCTGGCCGCGTCCGCGCTGGACGCCGTACGGACCAAGCTGCTGCCGGTCGCGACCGTCGCGACGCCGAACCTCGACGAGGTGGCCCAACTGACCGGGGTGCGGGTGGAGTCGGAGTCCGGGATGCGGCGGGCCGCGGCGGCGATGCTGGCGTACGGGCCGCGGTGGGTGGTGATCAAGGGCGGCCACCTGTCCGGGGACGCAGGCAGGGGTGGGAACCAGGCTGTGGATCTGCTCACCGACGGCTCCGAGGAGTACTGGCTGCGCGCGCCCCGGCACGACAACCGGCACACGCACGGCACGGGCTGCACGCTCGCGTCGGCGATCGCGTCAGGGCTGGCTCGGGGGCGGTCCGTGCCGGAGGCGGTGGCGGCGGCCAAGGAGTACGTCACCGGGGCGATCGCCGCCGGGTTCCCGCTGGGCGGGGGGATCGGGCCGGTGGATCACGGGTGGCGGTTCCGGGGCGACGGGTAGGTGCTCGGGTACGGCGCGTCGGTGGATATGGCGGGGTACGGCAAAAAGCCGGTCCACCCCGAGGTGGACCGGCTCAGTGCAGCGAACCAGCTGTGGCCGCGCGCTAGCTGTACGTCAGCGCGAGACCTTGCCGGCCTTGATGCACGAGGTGCAGGCGTTCACGCGCTTCGGCGTCCCGCCGACCACGGTACGCACGCGCTGGATGTTCGGGTTCCAGCGACGGGACGTACGGCGGTGCGAGTGCGAGATGTTGTTGCCGAAGCCCGGCCCCTTGCCGCAGACGTCGCAGTTGGCAGCCACGGGTCACTCCAAAGACTTCAGATGCACTTACGGTTGATCCCGGCATGCCGGGATCCAGATCTTCGGCTCGGTGAGCGTTCCTAGATCTGAGTGGCGCTGCCAGGGGAGCGGCCCGATCAGGATCGGGCAACCGGGGCAGCATACAACGGCGGCACCCGTAGAACGAAACTACCATGGCAGCTCAGGGGCCCGCCCCCGGCCCTCTTCCGGCAGGCACCGACCCGGGGTCTACGCTGCGTGCCACGTCCAGCAGCTCAAGGAGGCGCAGGTGGCGCAGGTGCCGCAGACATTCTTCGATGCTCTCGCGGTGCGTACCTGGTGTGGTCTCGCGCTGGAGGCCCTGGGGCGGGCGCGCGAGGAGATCGACGCGATCAATGTGTACCCCGTGGCGGACGGGGACACCGGTACGAACCTGTATCTGACCGTGGAGTCGGCCGCGGCGGCGGTCGAGGCGGTGTGCGCGGGGTACGCGGCCGGTTCCGGTGCGGCCGGGCCCACGCTCACCGAAGCCGCGCGGGCGATGGCGCACGGGGCGCTCATCGGCGCGCGCGGGAACTCCGGGACGATCCTGGCGCAGCTGCTGCGCGGCATGGCGCAGGTGCTCGCCGCCGACGAGGACACCGCGCACGCCGACGGGCAGGCCCTCCGGCTGGCCCTGCGGCGCGCGGCCGACTCCGCCCGCCAGGCCGTGGCCCACCCCGTCGAGGGCACGGTCCTCACGGTCGCCTCGGCCGCGGCCGACGCCGCGGGCGGCGCCGAGGGCGACTGCGGGACCGTGGCCCGGGCGGCCCACCAGGGAGCACGCGCGGCCCTCGCCGCGACCCCGGGCCAACTGGCGGTGCTGAAGCGCGCCGGGGTGGTCGACGCGGGCGGGCGAGGGCTGGTGGCGGTCCTCGCGGCCCTGGTCGAGACGCTCACCGGGGAGAAGCCGGAGGAGCACGCGCGCGTGGGGCACGCCGAGACAGGTACGGCATACGCGCGCGCGGGTCACCGAGAGTCGGGGGCGCCGCACGTGCGCGGTGCGACCGATGCTCGGGAAGCGGCGCACGCGTGCGGCG
>NZ_JACTVI010000001.1:128022-290565 GCF_014495685.1 Streptomyces sp. TRM68367
CGCGCGATGGCGCCGACGATCTGGAAACACCGCACGCGCGTGTGGGCCATGTCGAGGTCGGCGCCGCGCACGCGCGCATGGAGCCCGGCGTCGGTGGGACGCGGCACGAGGACGTGCCCGCAGACATGTCCTCGGACGCGTTCGGCGGGGTCGGCGCCTCGGTGCCTGATCCCGCCGGAGAGTGCGCCGACGGCGAGACGGCCCCGCAGGGCGGGCCCGCCTTCGAGGTGATCTACCTGCTGGAGGCCGAGGACGCGGCTGTGGCGCGGCTCAGGGAGCGGCTGGACGGGCTCGGGGACTCGCTCGTCGTGGTCGGCGGCGACGGGCTGTGGAACGTCCACGTGCACGTCGACGACGCGGGCGCCGCCGTGGAGGCGGGTGTCGAGGCCGGGCGGCCGTACCGGATCCGGATCACGCACTTCGGCGCCGGCGACGTGCACACCACCGGCGCCGAGCGGCCGCCCCGGGAGCGCGCCCAGCGTGCCGTGGTGGCCGTCGTGCCCGGCGAGGGTCTGGCCGGGCTGTACACGGAGGCCGGTGCGACGACCGTGCTCGCCCGTCCCGGGGAGCCGCCCGCGAGCGGGGAGATCGTGGAGGCCGTACGGCGGGCCCACGCGCGTGAGGTGGTGCTCCTGCCCAACGACGCCGACCTGCGCCACACCGCCGCCGCGGCGGCCGAGCAGGCCCGCGCGGAGGGCATCCGGGTGGCCCTGATCCCCACCCGCTCCGCGGTCCAGGGCATCGCGGCGCTCGCCGTGCACGAGCCGGAGCGCCGCTTCGACGAGGACGTGGTGTCCATGACGTCGGCGGCGGGCGCCACGCGCTACGCCGAGGTCACCGTCGCCGAACGCGAATCCTGGACGATGGCGGGCATCTGCCAGGCCGGGGACATGCTCGGCCTGATCGAGGGCGACGTGGCCGTGATCGGCTCGGACGTCACGGCCACCGCCGAGATCGTCGTCGACCGCATGCTCGCGGCCGGCGGCGAGATGGTCACCCTGGTGCTCGGCGACGAGGCCCCCGAGTCCATCACCGGGCACCTGGAGGCCCGGGTCCGCGAGGGGTACCTCGCCGTCGACACCGTGGTCTACCGGGGCGGGCGGCAGGGGGCGCTGCTGCTCATCGGCGTCGAATAGGGCGGCGGCCTCGCACCGGGCAGTGCCCATGCCGGGCAATACCCATGCCGGGCAGCGCGCTCGCGCCGGGCAATGCCCCATCGTCGGGAAGTGCCCACGCCGGGTAGTGCCCACGTCGGGCAGTGCGCCCACGTCGGGCCGCGCTCAAGTCGGGTGGCGCTCACGGCGGGCGGTGTTCAGGTCGGGCAGCGCTCCCGTCAGGCAGGGCTCGCGTCGGGCAGCGCCCACGCCGGGCCGCGCTTACGCGGGCAGGGCAATACACCTAGGGCGAGGGCCTCCGCGCGCGTGGGCGGCGAGTTCGCGCGCGGTCCACGGCCGGTCCGCCGGGCCCGGCACCTCCTGCTCGCCGTGCCCGAGCACAGTCAGGCGGCCCATGAGCAGGGCCACCACGGACATGAACTCCAGCTTGCTGCGCGGATGTCCGTCGTCCGTGAAGTACGCCGGCCGCTCGGCGAGCAGCTCCAGACCGCGCGCCTCGTTGCCGGACAGCGCGCAGAACTCGACGTGATCCGCGTAGGCGCCGCGCATGCTCTCCAGGGCCCGCACCAGCCGGAAGCCCCGCGATGGTGGGCGTGGGCCTCGTCGGTGCGGCCCAGCCGCAGCAGCGGCGCCAGGGAGGTAGCGAGGGTGGTGTGCGGTTCGTGGGCGCAGGTGAACCCGCCGTCCAGGACGGGCCGCCACAGGTCCAGCGCCTGCGTGTCCCGGCCCCGCTCCGCCTGCCACCAGCCCTGCCCGTGCGCAGCTCGCACGCGTGGCAGTCGGCCATGGTGTCCCGGTCCGCGGCCAGCCACGCGGCGTACGCCCGCTCAGTCCGCCCGACGGGGCCGGAGTACAGGTGATGGGAGAGCAGGTCGACCTGGAACGTATGAGGTGAGTGGGGTGACGGGGATGTCTGGGATATCTGGGAATCTATCGTCGCAGCGCCGTTGGCGGGACTCGCGACGGCGCGGGGTCGGGCGGTCCCGGTGAGGCGGTGGCCGCGGGGGAGGGCCGGAGCACGCCATCCTAAAGCCCCAACGACCCGTCTGACCAGGGATTTCCCGAGACTGTACGGCGCCTGCGACCGGACCGTATACGCCGCCCGCGGCCTGCTGGTGTACGGCGCCCGCGGCCGACCTCTTCGGCATTGTCAGTGGCGTGGTGTGCAATGGATCCCGTGCCCGCACTGGAAGAACCCCTGCAACAACCACTGAAGTCGGTGCTCGGCCCCGCCACCGCGAAGGTGATGGCCGAGCATCTCGGCCTGCACACCGTCGGCGACCTCCTCCACCACTACCCGCGCCGGTACGAGGAGCGTGGCCAGCTCACCCACCTCGCCGACCTCCCCATGGACGAGCACGTCACGGTGGTCGCGCAGGTCGCCGACGCCCGCCTGCACACCTTCGCCTCCGCCAAGGCCCCGCGCGGCAAGGGCCAGCGCCTCGAAGTGACCATCACGGACGGCAGCGGCCGGCTCCAGCTGGTCTTCTTCGGCCACGGCGTGCACAAACCGCACAAGGAACTGCTGCCGGGCACCCGCGCGATGTTCGCCGGCAAGGTCTCCGTCTTCAACCGCCGCCTCCAACTCACGCACCCGGCATACGAGTTGCTGCGCGGCGACGGTGACGGAGCGGCCGAAACGGTCGAGACCTGGGCGGGCGCCCTGATCCCGATCTACCCCGCCACCGCCAAACTGGAGTCCTGGAAGATCGGCAAGGCCATCCAGACGGTCCTGCCCAGCGCCCGGCAGGCCCTCGACCCCTTGCCGCCCTCCCTCCGCGAGGGCCGCGGCCTGGTCCCGCTCCCCGAGGCCCTGCTGAAGATCCACCGCCCGCACACCAAGGCGGACATCGCCGACGCCCGCAACCGCCTCAAGTGGGACGAGGCCTTCGTCCTCCAGGTCGCCCTCGCCCGCCGCCGCCACACCGACGCCCAGCTTCCGGCGGTCCCCCGCAAACCCAGGCCGGACGGCCTCCTCACCGCCTTCGACGACCGCCTCCCCTTCACCCTCACCGAGGGCCAGCAACGCGTCTCGAAGGACATCTTCGACGACCTCGCGACCGAACACCCGATGCACCGCCTGCTGCAGGGGGAGGTGGGTTCGGGCAAGGCCCAGCCTCTCGACTCGCTCGTCCTCACACCCGCCGGTTTCCGCCGCATGGGGGAGATGAAGGCAGGAGATGAGATCATCGTTCCAGATGGCGAGATCGCACTTGTCGACGGGGTCTTCCCACAGGGAGAGCGCGATGTCTGGCGCCTGATCCTCTCCGATGGGAGCTCCGTCGAGTGTGACGACGAGCACCTCTGGATTGTCGGCACCAGTTGCGGGTGGCCCCGGCGCCAGGCCCCCAACGTCATGACGACTCGCGAGATCCGCATGGACTTGTTCGAGCCCGACGGATCTTCGAAGTGGTACCTCCCGGCCGCTGCTCCGGTCGACCTCGGAGACGACTCCGGACTGCCTCTCGATCCGTACCTGTTCGGTCTCCTCCTGGGAAACGGCTCATTCCGGCACAATCTGCGTCTGTCCACCATCGACGACGAGATCCGCGACGCTGTGGCGACAGTTGTGGGCCCCGAATGCCGGCTGGTCCCGGTGAAGGGCTCACGTTGCGACGTCACGATCCAGCTGACGCGCCGCGCCGGAGGCGTTCGCAACCCCGTCATCCAAACCCTGCGCGATTTGAACCTGTGGGGCGTGACGGCACACGGAAAACTCGTTCCCGACGAGTTCAAGAACACTTCGATCAAGAACCGTCTCGCTCTGTTGCAAGGCCTTCTGGACACCGATGGCACCATCCACACGGATGGCTTGACCATCTCGCTGTGCTCGGCCTCGCGCAGGCTCGCAGACGACGTCGCCTGGCTTGTTCGCTCGCTCGGTGGCCGGGCGCGAGTCCTCCCGAAGAAGGCGGCCTTCAACGTCTCGGTGGCCCTGCCCGACGAATACGCACCGTTCAGACTCACACGCAAGGCGGAACGGGTACGGCCGAGGCCGAAATACAACACCTTCCGGCGCGGAATTCGCGCGATTGAGTACGTCGGGCAGAAACCCGTCCAGTGCATCAGCATCGCCCACCCGAGCCATGCCTACGTCACCGACAACTTCACGGTCACGCACAACACGATGGTGGCCCTGCGCGCCATGCTCGCCGTCGTCGACGCGGGCGGGCAGGCCGCGATGCTGGCGCCCACCGAAGTGCTCGCCCAGCAGCATCACCGGTCGGTCGTCGAGATGATGGGCGAGCTGGCCGAGGGCGGGATGCTGGGCGGTGCCGAGCAGGCCACCAAGGTCGTGCTGCTCACCGGCTCGATGGGCGCCGCGGCCCGCCGTCACGCCCTGCTGGATCTCACCACCGGCGAGGCCGGGATCGTGATCGGCACGCACGCGCTGATCGAGGACAAGGTGCAGTTCCACGACCTGGGCCTCGTCGTCGTGGACGAACAGCACCGCTTCGGCGTCGAACAGCGCGACGCCCTCCGCGGCAAGGGCAAACAACCGCCGCACCTACTGGTCATGACCGCCACGCCCATCCCGCGCACGGTCGCCATGACCGTCTTCGGCGACCTGGAGACCTCCGTCCTCGACCAGCTCCCGGCGGGACGTTCACCGATCGCCAGCCACGTCGTCCCCGCCGCCGACAAACCCCACTTCCTCACCCGGACCTGGGAGCGGGTGCGTGAGGAGGTGGCGAACGGCCACCAGGCGTACGTGGTCTGCCCCCGCATCGGCGACGACGTCGAAGAACCCGCCGACCCCGGGAAGGCGAAGAAGTCCGCCGAGGACGACGCCGAGAAGCGCCCGCCCCTCGCCGTCCTCGACGTGGCCGACCAGCTCGCCAAGGGCCCGCTCCAGGGCCTGCGGGTCGAGGTTCTGCACGGCCGTATGCAGCCCGACGACAAGGACGCCGTCATGCGCCGCTTCGCCGCCGGCGACACCGACGTCCTGGTCGCCACGACGGTCATCGAGGTCGGCGTCAACGTCCCCAACGCCACCGTCATGGTGATCATGGACGCGGACCGCTTCGGCGTCTCCCAGCTCCACCAGCTCCGCGGCCGTGTCGGCCGCGGCTCGGCCCCCGGCCTGTGCCTCCTGGTCACCGAGATGCCCGAGGCCAGCGCGGCCCGCCAGCGCCTCAACGCCGTGGCCGCCACCCTCGACGGCTTCGAACTCTCCCGCATCGACCTCGAACAACGCCGAGAGGGCGACGTTCTCGGCCAGGCCCAGTCCGGCACCCGCTCCAGCCTGCGCATGCTCGCGGTCATTGACGACGAAGAGATCATCGCGGAGGCGAGAGAAGAGGCAGCGGCGGTGGTCGCAGCAGACCCCGACCTACAGCACCTACCGGCTCTCCGCACAGCCCTGGACGCCCTTTTGGACGAGGAGAGGGAGCAGTACCTGGAAAAGGGCTGAAGCGACCCGACCTCAAGGAGCGCGGGGCTGGTTCGACATGCGACTACCGTCGCGCGGGCGCGACCAGCACACTGAACGTAAAGACGCCCACTACCAAGGACCAAAGATGACCCGCGTGATCGCCGGCGCAGCCGGCGGACGTCGCCTCGCCGTCCCACCAGGCACCGGCACCCGCCCCACCTCCGACCGAGCGCGCGAAGGTCTCTTCTCCACCTGGCAGTCCCTCCTCGGCGGCCCCCTGGACGGCGAACGGGTCCTCGACCTCTACGCCGGCTCGGGCGCCGTAGGCCTGGAGGCCCTCTCCCGCGGTGCCGGCCACACCCTCCTGGTGGAGGCCGACGCCAAAGCCGTCCGCACCGTCCGCGCGAACGTGAAAAACCTCGGCCTCCCCGGCGCCGAGGTAAGGGCGGGCAAGGCGGGACAGATCATCCGCACACCACCCCCGGCGGAGCCGTACGACATCGCCTTCCTGGACCCCCCGTACACCGTCTCGGACGACGATCTTCGCGAGATCCTGCTCACACTCCGTACAGGGGGCTGGCTCACCGACGGCGCCCTCGTCACCGTGGAGCGCAGCACCAGAGGCGGGGATTTCCGGTGGCCGCAGGGTTTCGACGCGATCCGGGCCCGTCGCTACGGCGAGGGAACGTTTTGGTACGGTCGCGCCGCCTCTACGTGCGAAGACGCACGATGACCGGACCGGAGAGCGAGGGATCACAAGTGCGCCGCGCCGTCTGTCCCGGGTCGTTCGACCCGATCACCAACGGACACCTCGACATCATCGCCCGCGCTTCGCGTCTGTACGACGAGGTCTACGTCGCGGTGATGATCAACAAGTCCAAGAAGGGCCTGTTCGAGATCGACGAGCGGATCGACCTGATCCGCCAGGTCACCGCCGAGTACGGCAACGTCCGCGTCGAGGCCTTCCACGGCCTCCTCGTCGACTTCTGCAAGCAGCGCGACATCCCGGCGATCGTCAAGGGCCTGCGTGCGGTCAGCGACTTCGACTACGAACTGCAGATGGCCCAGATGAACAACGGCCTCTCCGGCGTCGAGACGCTCTTCGTGCCGACCAACCCGACGTACAGCTTCCTGTCCTCCTCGCTGGTCAAGGAGGTCGCGGCGTGGGGCGGTGACGTCTCCCACCTGGTGCCGCCGCAGGTCCTGCAGGCCCTCGCCAAGAAGCTGAAGAAGGACTGAGTCCGCCACCCCGGCGGGCCCAGTGGGCTGACAACCCGTCACCCGTTGTCCCGCGGGCACCCCATGGCCGTACAGTCGTCCCGTCCGTCTCCAACACCCCAGCTGTAGAGAGTGGCGAGCACAGGTGGACGTGCAGAAGAAGCTCGACGAGATCGTCGCCGCGGTCTCCGGCGCCCGGTCGATGCCCATGTCGGCCTCGTGCGTGGTCAACCGCGCCGAAGTGCTCTCGATGCTCGAAGAGGTGCGCGCGGCACTGCCGGGCTCCCTCGCCCAGGCCCAGGAGCTGATCGGCGACCGCGAGGAGATGGTCGAGCAGGCCCGCCAGGAGGCGGAGCTGATCATCCAGAGTGCGCACGCCGAGCGCGGCTCGCTGATCTCCGACACCGAGGTCGCCCGCCGCTCCCAGGCCGAGGCCGACCGGATCCTCGCCGAGGCCCGCAAGGAGGCCGAGGAGATCCGCGCCGAGGCCGACGACTACGTCGACTCCAAGCTCGCCAACTTCGAGGTCGTCCTCACCAAGACCCTCGGCTCGGTCGGCCGGGGCCGCGAGAAGCTGCTCGGCACCGGCCCTGGCGTCGACGAGCAGGGCTACGTGGAAGAAGACGACGCCCCCGAGCGCAGCCACGACCCCGACACTCAGCGCCGCACCGCCGACGAGTACGTCGACGTCAAGCTCGGCGCCTTCGAGGCGGTCCTCGCCAAGACTCTGGAGGCCGTCGGCCGCGGCCGCCAGAAACTGCACGGGCGCATCGCCAGCGACGACCTCGGTGCCCTCGCCGACGACACCAGCACCGTCCAGCACTCCAGCGACGCCGACTACCTCGCCGGCCTCGCCGCCATCTCGGACGCCCCGGCCCCCGACAGGCCCCGGCAGCAGCCCGAGCAGCCGCAGCCGCAGTACGACCAGCAGCCGGCGCACGCGTCGTACGGCTACCAGCAGCAGCCCGATCCGTACAGCGGCTACCAGCAGCAGGGCTACGGCCAGCAGGCCCCCTACGGCTACCACCAGGCCGATCCGTACGCTTACCAGGGCTACGACGCCCAGCAGGTCGGGTACGACCCGAACCAGGCGCAGCACATGCAGCAGGCGCAGCAGGGCTACACCCAGCCCCAGGTGCTCGACGAGACCAGCCTCTTCGACACCAGCATGATCAGCGCCGAGCAGTTGCGGGCCTACGAGCAGGGCCGCGGCCAGTAGCCCGGCCGGCGGCCCGGCCACCGGAGTCCGGTCGCCCTGCCACCGGATTGGGCCGACAGCGAAAGGTCCAGTATCCTGGCTCTTCGGTCGCGTGTACGTCCGCGATCAACGCTGCCCGGGAACACCGAAGGGCGGCGTTTCAAGAGAGCTCAACAGATCGAAAGCAGGAATGGCTCTGAACGCCCGCCTCGACCACCGCAACCCCCTCGTGTTCGACACACACGAGCTGGGCCGGCGGCCCGGTGCGCTGCAGCGCCAGTCCCGCACGGTCGACGCCCCCAAGGACCTCGGTCTCAAGGGCGTCATCGAGGTGCCGCAAGGCATCCCGGTGGAGCTCGAACTCCGCCTGGAGTCGGTCATGGAAGGGGTGCTCGTCACAGGCACCGCCCGTGCCACGGCCGAGGGGGAGTGCGTAAGGTGTCTGGAGCCGCTTCAGCTCGACGTCGAAGCGGACTTCCAGGAGATGTTCTCGTACCCTGACGCCGACGACCGGGGCCGCGTGATCGCGGACGCCGGCGACGACGCCGAGGACGACGAGGACAGGCTCTTCCTCGAGGACGGACTCTTCGACCTCGAACCTCTGCTGCGCGATGCGGTGGTGCTCGCACTGCCGATGCAGCCGGTGTGCCAGGAAGACTGTCCGGGACTGTGCGCCGAGTGCGGAGCACGCCTGGCGGACGACCCGGACCACCATCACGACGCCACCGACATCCGTTGGGCGGCTTTGCAGGGACTCGCCGACACCATGAAGGCCGGCGACAAGGACGAGACGAGCGGCGCCGAACCGGGTGCCGACGAGAAGCAGGAGAAGTAGCCGTGGCTGTTCCGAAGCGGAAGATGTCGCGCAGCAACACGCGCCACCGCCGGTCGCAGTGGAAGGCTGCGGTCCCCAACCTGGTTGCGTGCGAGCGCTGCCACGAGCCCAAGCTGCAGCACATCGCGTGCCCGGCCTGTGGCACCTACAACAAGCGCCAGGTCATCGAGGTCTGAGCGGCCGGTGAGAGGCACTGTGTCCACGCCCAAGAAGCAGGCTCCCCATGCGAGCGGGAGCACATCGGCGGACAACCAGGCCTCGTCCCACACGCTTCTGGAAGGGCGGCTCGGCTACAAGCTCGAGTCCGCCCTTCTGGTGCGAGCACTGACCCACCGGTCGTACGCATACGAGAACGGCGGTCTGCCGACGAACGAGCGGCTGGAGTTCCTCGGGGACTCCGTGCTCGGTCTCGTCGTCACGGACACGCTGTACCGAACCCACCCCGACCTGCCCGAGGGCCAGCTGGCCAAGCTGCGGGCCGCGGTGGTGAACTCGCGTGCGCTCGCCGAGGTGGGCCGCGGGCTCGACCTGGGCTCCTTCATCCGGCTCGGCCGCGGTGAAGAGGGCACGGGCGGGCGGGACAAGGCGTCCATCCTGGCCGACACCCTGGAAGCGGTGATCGGCGCGGTCTATCTCGACCAGGGCCTGGACTCGGCGGCGGAGCTGGTGCACCGCCTGTTCGACCCGCTGATCGAGAAGTCCTCGAACCTCGGAGCCGGCCTGGACTGGAAGACCAGTCTCCAGGAGCTCACCGCGACGGAAGGCCTCGGCGTGCCCGAGTACCTGGTCACGGAGACCGGCCCCGATCACGAGAAGACCTTCACTGCTGCCGCCCGCGTCGGAGGCGTCTCGTACGGCACCGGCACCGGCCGCAGCAAGAAGGAGGCGGAGCAGCAGGCCGCCGAGTCCGCCTGGCGCTCCATCAAGGCGGCGGCGGACGAGCGCGCCAAGCAGACGGCAGTCGATGCCGCCGAGCCCGAAGCCGACGCCTCGTCGGCCTCCGCCTGACCGAACAGCGCGATCCGAGCGCCCGTTCCCGCCACGGGGGCGGGCGCTCGGTCCCTTGAAAGGCCCCTGCGGGCCGCGTAGGTGTATGGGGGTCCCATGCCCGAGTTGCCCGAGGTCGAGATCGTACGGCGCGGCCTGGAGCGGTGGGTCGCGCAGCGGACCGTCGCCGACGCCGAGGTGCTGCACCCGCGTGCGGTGCGGCGGCATCTCGCCGGTGCCGACGACTTCGCGCACCGGCTGAAGGGCCACCGCATCGGCACCCCGAGCCGGCGGGGCAAGTATCTGTGGCTGCCGCTGGCGGACACCGGTCAGGCGGTCCTGGCCCACCTCGGCATGAGCGGCCAGCTCCTGGTCCAGCCGCAGACGGCGCCCGACGAGAAGCACCTCAGGGTCCGGGTGAGGTTCGCGGACGGGCTCGGCACCGAACTCCGGTTCGTGGACCAGCGCACCTTCGGCGGTCTCTCGCTGCACGACACCAGTGCCGACGGCCTGCCCGACGTCGTTGCGCACATCGCCCGCGACCCGCTCGACGAACTCTTCGACGACGAGGTCTTCCACCGGGCGCTGCGCCGCAAGCGCACCACCATCAAGCGCGCCCTGCTCGACCAGTCGCTGATCAGCGGCGTCGGCAACATCTACGCGGACGAGGCCCTGTGGCGCGCCCGCCTGCACTACGACCGCCCCACGGCCACCTTCACGCGCCCGCGCACCCTGACCCTTCTGGGCCACGTGCGCGACGTGATGAACGCCGCGCTCGCCGTGGGCGGCACCAGCTTCGACAGCCTCTACGTCAACGTGAACGGGGAGTCCGGCTACTTCGACCGCTCACTCGACGCGTACGGCCGCGAGGGCCTGCCGTGCCGGCACTGCGGCACGCCGATGCGCCGACGGCCCTGGATGAACCGGTCCAGCTACTACTGCCCGAGGTGTCAGCGCCCGCCGCGCGTCTCGTCGTAACGCGTACGCGAGGCCATCACGTCGTCCATGCTGCCTTCCACGAAGTGGATGAGCGCCAGCAGCCGCTCGGCCACTCCGTGCCCCAGTGGGGTCAGTTCGTAGTCCACGCGTGGCGGGTTGGTGGGCTGTGCCTCGCGGTGCACCAGGCCGTCGCGCTCCAGGGCGTGCAGCGTCTGGGACAGCATCTTCTCGCTCACGCCGTCGACCCGGCGGCGCAGCTCGTTGAAGCGCAGAGAACCCTCGAACAGGGCGCACAGCGTCAGCCCGCCCCAGCGTCCGGTGACGTGCTCCAAGGTGACGCGCGAGGGGCACGCCTTGGCGAACACGTTGTACGGGAGGTCGAGCTCCTCCGCGCGCTCCTGCGTGGTCGTCATCGCTCAAGCGTACGCCAGGCATGCGCTAACCAATAGATCGCGCTAACTGTTGGTTAGCGCTTGCCTGGTCTTCCGGGCGCTGTCAGTAACCGAAGTCCTGTGTCCACCAGGGTCCGCCCGACCCGAAGTGAACCCCGACCCCGAGTGTCTTGAAGTCGCAGTTCAGGATGTTCGCCCGGTGCCCCGGGCTGTTCATCCACCCCTCCATCACGGCCGCCGCGTCGGCCTGCCCGCGGGCTATGTTCTCCCCGCCGAGGTTCTTTATCCCGGCCTTCGCGGCCCGGTCCCACGGCGACGCCCCGTCCGGATCCGTGTGGTCGAAGAAGCCCCGCGCGGCCATGTCCTCGCTGAAGTCCTCGGCCAGCTCCCGCAGCGCGCTGTTCGCGGCCACCGGACTGCATCCCGCCTTGGACCGTTCCTCGTTGACGAGCCTGAGCACCTCCGCCTCGGCGGCGGCCTGTGCGGACACTGTGACCGGAGCGCTGGGCTTCTCCGGCGCCGTCGGCTCGTTGGCGGCCGTGCGCGACGGCGTCGTCGTCTTCTCTTCCTCGGGCTTGGCGGGCTTCTCCGCCGGCGTCTCCGGCGTCTTCTCCGGCGTCTTCGTCTTCTCCGGCTTCTCGGACGGCGTCGAGGGGGACGGCGACGGCGAGGTGGAGCGCTCGCCGTTCCGGCCGGCCGCGGAGCCCCCGGTGCGGTCCTGCGCGCTGCCGGACGTGCCGCCCTGCTCGGTCGGCGTGTTCGTCGGCGTTTCCGCGGCCTGCACCTTGTCGGCGTCGCCGCCCCCGCCGAACCGGTAGTTGTCGAGTCCCGGCACCGCGCCGGTGGCCACCGCGACGGTGCCGAGGGCGACCGCGGCGGAGACGCCGAGCAGCCCCGTGCGCACCGGCGTAGCGGCCTTCTTCTTGGGCCTGCGGTGCGCACCCGGGCGCCGCATGCCCGAGTCGGGCGCGAACCCGTCGCTCGCGAACGCGGTCGTCACAGCGCCGTCACCCGGGAAGGTGGCGGCGTCGGTGGCCCAGCCGAAGTCGTCGTCGTCCGTGGCGAAGAGGTAGGCCTCGCTCTTCGCGTAGGCCTCGGAGTGGATCTCCGGGTTCAGGTAGGGCGCGATGCCCAGGGTGGCGCGGTCGCCTGCGTGCGAGTCCAGCGGGCCGCGGCTCTCGGCGTAGGAGCCGTCCGTCTGAGTGACCCCCGTGGCGGCGCGGCCGGCGGCGGAGCGTCGGTGGCGTCCCATGTTCTGGCCTTCCTCGTCCTTGCGGTCGACTCGTTCCCCAGCGATCAACCAAAAGATCGATGAAACTCACACGATCGAGTGAGTTTCGTTATGAGATTCATTGGGTCGGGACGGTACCGCATGACGTGTGGGGAGGAAGTGCCCGGAGAGACATTGGCCCGTTAGGTTGCACCCATGAGCGAGGATGTACGGCTGGTCGCGTGGGTGCGGGGACGGGTCCAAGGGGTGGGTTTCCGCTGGTTCACCCGGGCCAAGGCGCTGGAGATCGGCGGCCTGAGTGGTTTTGCTCTCAATTTGGACGACGGCCGGGTCCAGGTGGTCGCCGAGGGCCCGCGCGAGGGCTGTGAAGGCCTGCTGGAGTGGCTCCGGAGTGACGACACGCCCGGCCGCGTGGACGGGGTCACAGAGATCTGGGACACACCTCGCGGCGGCTACGACGGCTTCGGCATCCGCTGATCATGCGCCGCCGGCCAGCCCCCGCGAAGCCCGCCGAGGGCACCACGGGCGGCCGCCCGGCGCGGAAACGGCCTGGTGATTGCCGAGAAGTGCTTGCCCTGACGGGCTCCGCACGCAAGGATGATCGCCACGCCCTGAGGTCCCGCAGGAGTCGCAGCGCCGGCGTTCCCAGGCCGCGCGCCCCCGGGTCGCCCGCCAATACAAGCGTGATCGTGTTGACCGTCAAACTTTTTGGTGAGACGCTGAAAGCCCCGCGCACCTTAGCTGTTTGGCATGGATGAACGGCAGCAAAAACTCAAGAGTGCCAAGCACCGCGGGTGCGAATCCCTCACGACCCACACCGCTTCGGTCGGTCACTCATTGTGGAGGACCATCCATCATGGCAAAGGCGCTTCTCGGTTACGTCGGCGGCTCCGACCCTCGACTCCTCGCCGAGATGCGACGGCTCCAGCAGCGCGTCCAGGACCTGGAATCCGAGCTCGTACGGATCCAGGCGGAGAACGACGCGCTGACGGCTGCCGCTTCTCACGACAGGATCATGGAGAGCGTTGACGCACACCAGGCGGAGCCTGCGCTCACCTGATCACTGCATCGCTCCACGACGGCATCAGCAGTGGTTGGGCTGCCCGTATCAACCGCTAAGTTGTCAGAGTTGCAAGGGACGCCTCGGCGTCCCTTCTTTCTTGCCCCCGCGTACCCGGACTGAGGGGCCCTGAACCGGTCCGGCCGCGAACTGTGGCCCCGCGCATCCTTTCACTGTCTTTAACGTCTGGTGTGCCCTGCACGTTCAACGGTGAAACCGTGGGGTTGCCGTTGGTCACTGTGTGAGACAGACCCGGAAGGTAGAGTCCAGCGGCGTGCACCTCAAGGCCCTGACCCTCCGGGGGTTCAAGTCTTTCGCCTCGGCCACCACGCTTCGGTTCGAGCCGGGCATCACGTGTGTCGTCGGCCCGAACGGCTCGGGCAAGTCCAACGTCGTGGACGCGCTCAGCTGGGTCATGGGCGAACAGGGCGCCAAGTCGCTGCGCGGCGGCAAGATGGAGGACGTCATCTTCGCCGGCACGACCGGCCGCCCGCCGCTGGGCCGCGCCGAGGTGTCGCTGACCATCGACAACTCCGACGGGGCCCTGCCCATCGAGTACGCCGAGGTCACCATCACGCGGATCATGTTCCGCAACGGCGGCAGCGAGTACCAGCTCAACGGCGACACCTGCCGCCTCCTCGACATCCAGGAACTGCTGTCCGACTCCGGCATCGGCCGCGAGATGCACGTCATCGTCGGCCAGGGCCAGCTCGACTCCGTCCTGCACGCCGACCCCATGGGCCGCCGTGCCTTCATCGAGGAGGCCGCCGGCGTCCTCAAGCACCGCAAGCGCAAGGAGAAGGCGCTGCGGAAGCTGGACGCGATGCAGGCCAACCTCGCGCGTGTGCAGGACCTGACCGACGAACTCCGGCGCCAGCTCAAGCCGCTGGGCCGTCAGGCGGCGGTCGCGAGACGGGCGGCCGTCATCCAGGCCGACCTGCGCGACGCGCGGCTGCGCCTGCTCGCCGACGACCTCGTACGGCTGCGCGAGGCGCTCCAGGCCGAGGTCGCCGACGAAGCCGCCCTCAAGCAGCGCAAGGAAGCCGCCGAGCAGGAACTGAAAAAGTCCCTCCAGCGCGAGGGTCTCCTGGAGGACGAGGTACGGCAGCTCACGCCCCGCCTCCAGCGCGCCCAGCAGACCTGGTACGAGCTCTCCCAGCTCGCCGAGCGCGTCCGCGGCACGATCTCGCTGGCCGACGCGCGCGTGAAGAGCGCCACCTCCGCGCCCCCCGAGGAACGCCGGGGCCGCGACCCGGAGGACCTGGAGCGCGAGGCCGCCCGCGTCCGCGAGCAGGAGGCCGAACTCGAGGCGGCCCTGGAGGCGGCCCAGCGCGCCCTGGAGGACACGGTCTCCCACCGCGCCGAACTGGAACGCGTACTCGCCCAGGAGGAACGGCGGCTGAAGGACGCCGCCCGCGCCATCGCCGACCGCCGTGAGGGCCTCGCCCGGCTGGGCGGTCAGGTGGGCGCCGCCCGTTCCCGCGCGGCCTCCGCCCAGGCTGAGATCGAGCGGCTGGCCGCCGCCCGCGACGAGGCCCGGCAGCGGGCCGTCGCCGCGCAGGAGGAGTACGAGGCGCTCAAGGCCGAGGTCGACGGCCTCGACGCCGACGACGCCGAACTCGCCGAACAGCACGAGACGGCCAAACAGCGGCTCGCCGACGCCGAGGCCGCCCTCACCGCCGCCCGCGAGGCGGCCACCGCGGCCGAACGGGGGCGCGCCGCGACCCAGGCCCGCCACGAGGCCCTGGCCATGGGCCTGCGCCGCAAGGACGGCACCGGCGCGCTGCTCGGCGCGAAGGATCGTCTCTCCGGACTGCTGGGCCCGGCGGCGGAGTTGCTGACGGTCACCCCGGGGTACGAGGTCCCGCTGGCCGCCGCCTTCGGCGCCGCCGCCGATGCGCTCGCCGTGACCAGCCCCGCCGCTGCCGCCGACGCGATCCGCCTGCTGCGCAAGCAGGACGGAGGCCGGGCATCCCTGCTCCTGGCGGGAGCGCCTGAAGAAAGGGGCGCTGGGAACTGCGCACCCAGCCACGACGAACCCGCAGACGCCGAACAGCTCGCCACCCCCCTCCCCGCGGAGCGCCTCGTCCGCGGCCCCACCGACCTCATGCCCGCCGTCCGCCGCCTCCTGCAAGGAATCGTCGTCGTCGGCACCCTGGAAGACGCCGAGGACCTCGTCTACGCCCACCCCGACCTCACCGCCGTCACCGCCGAAGGCGACCTGCTGGGCGCGCACTTCGCGCGCGGCGGGTCAGCCGGCGCGCCGAGCCCGCTGGAGGTCCAGGCCTCCGTCGACGAGGCCGCCGCCGAGCTCGATGACCTGGCCGTGCAGTGCGAGGAGCTGACCGAGGCGCAAGCCGCGGCCGTCGAGCGCCGCAAGGAGTGCGCGGCCCTCGTCGAGGAGCTGGGGGAGCGGCGCCGGGCCGCCGACCGGGAGAAGTCGGCCGTGGCGCAGCAACTCGGGCGGCTCGCCGGACAGGCGCGCGGCGCCGCCGGGGAGGCCGAGCGGTCCACCGCGGCGGCGGCACGGGCGCAGGAGGCGCTCGACAAGGCCCTCGCGGAAGTCGAGGAACTCGCCGAACGGCTCGCCGTCGCCGAGGAGATGCCGGTCGAGGAGGAGCCCGACACCTCGGTGCGCGACCGGCTCGCCGCCGACGGCGCCAACGCCCGGCAGACCGAGATGGAGGCCCGCCTCCAGGTCCGTACGCACGAGGAACGCGTCAAGGGACTGGCCGGCCGGGCCGACTCCCTCGACCGGGCCGCCCGCACGGAACGGGAGGCACGCGCGCGCGCCGAGCAGCGCCGCGCCCGGCTACGACACGAGGCCGCCGTCGCCGAGGCCGTCGCCTCCGGCGCCCGCCAGCTGCTCGCGCACGTCGAGGTCTCCCTCGCCCGCGCCGAGGAGGAACGTACCGCCGCCGACGCCGCCAAGGCCCGCCGCGAGCAGGAGCTGGCGCAGGCCCGCACCGAAGGCCGCGACCTGAAGGCCGAGCTCGACAAGCTGACCGACTCCGTGCACCGCGGCGAGGTGCTCGGTGCCGAGAAGCGGCTGCGGATCGAGCAGCTGGAGACCAAGGCACTGGAGGAGCTGGGCGTCGAACCGGCGGGCCTGGTCGAGGAGTACGGCCCGCACCAGCTCGTACCGCCCTCCCCGCCCGCCGAGGGCGAGGAGCTGCCCGAGGACCCCGAGCACCCGCGCAACAGGCCGAAGCCGTATCTGCGGGCCGAGCAGGAGAAACGGCTCAAGGCGGCCGAACGGGCCTACCAGCAGCTCGGCAAGGTCAACCCGCTCGCCCTGGAGGAGTTCGCGGCGCTGGAGGAACGCCACCAGTTCCTCAGCGAGCAGCTCGAAGACCTGAAGAAGACCCGGGCGGACCTCCTCCAGGTGGTGAAGGAGGTCGACGAACGCGTCGAGCAGGTCTTCACCGAGGCCTACCGGGACACCGCCCGCGAGTTCGAGGGTGTCTTCTCACGCCTGTTCCCCGGCGGCGAGGGACGCCTCGTGCTGACCGATCCCGACAACATGCTCACCACCGGCGTGGATGTCGAGGCGCGCCCGCCGGGCAAGAAGGTCAAGCGGCTTTCGCTGCTCTCCGGCGGCGAGCGGTCGTTGACCGCCGTGGCCATGCTCGTGTCGATCTTCAAGGCGCGGCCCAGCCCGTTCTACGTCATGGACGAGGTCGAGGCGGCGCTCGACGACACCAACCTCCAGCGGCTGATCCGGATCATGCAGGAGCTGCAGGAGGCCTCGCAGCTGATCGTGATCACCCACCAGAAGCGCACGATGGAGGTCGCCGACGCGCTGTACGGCGTCTCCATGCAGGGCGACGGTGTGTCGAAGGTCATTTCCCAGCGCCTGCGCTAAATGCGTGCGATCTACACCTGTCCTGACCTGCGCTGCTCCCAACTGCTTCAAGTCTTGAACGCAAGGTCTCCAAGTCTGCCTACAGGCCTCTTACGGATCACGTATTGACTTCGAAACTTGAAGTCATAGCCTGTGCAACGTTGCTTTTACCTTCAGGTGTCACCCACCTGACAGGGCCCGCCCCACCCCGGCAGCGTTGCCCGCGGCCCGAGGAGTACACGTGACCAGCGCAGAGCAGGCACTCAAGTCAGGAGCCAGAACGGCTCACCCCGATCATCTCGGGCACGTCATCTTCATCGCGGCCGCCGCCGCGATGGGCGGCTTCCTCTTCGGCTACGACAGCTCCGTCATCAACGGCGCCGTCGAGGCCATCCGCGACCGCTACGACATCGGCGCCGCGGCCCTGGCCCAGGTCATCGCCATCGCCCTGGTCGGCTGCGCCATCGGCGCCGCGACCGCCGGCCGCATCGCCGACCGCGTTGGCCGGATCCGCTGTATGCAGATCGCCGCGGTCCTGTTCACGATCAGCGCCGTCGGCTCCGCACTGCCCTTCGCGCTGTACGACCTCGCCTTCTGGCGGATCGTCGGCGGCTTCGCCATCGGCATGGCCTCCGTGATCGGCCCGGCCTACATAGCCGAGGTCGCCCCGCCCGCCTACCGCGGCCGGCTCGGCTCCTTCCAGCAGGCCGCGATCGTCGTCGGCATCGCCGTGTCCCAGCTGGTCAACTGGGGCCTGCTGAACGCCGCCGACGGCGACCAGCGCGGCAAGCTGATGGGCCTCGAGGCCTGGCAGGTCATGCTCGGCGTCATGGTCGTCCCGGCCGTCCTGTACGGCCTGCTCTCCTTCGCCATACCCGAGTCCCCGCGCTTCCTGATCTCCGTCGGCAAGCGCGAGCGGGCCCGCGAGATCCTCGCCGAGGTCGAGGGCAAGGGCGTCGACCTCGACGCCCGCGTCACCGAGATCGAGCACGCCATGCACAGTGAGCACAAGTCCACCTTCAAGGACCTGCTCGGCGGTAGCTTCTTCTTCAAGCCGATCGTCTGGGTCGGCATCGGCCTGTCGGTCTTCCAGCAGTTCGTCGGCATCAACGTGGCGTTCTACTACTCCGCCACGCTGTGGCAGTCGGTCGGCGTCGACCCGACGGACTCGTTCTTCTACTCGTTCACCACGTCGATCATCAACATCCTCGGCACCGTGATCGCGATGATCTTCGTGGACCGCATCGGCCGCCGCCCGCTGGCCATCATCGGCTCGGTCGGCATGGTCATCGGCCTCGCACTGGAGGCCTGGGCGTTCTCGTACCACCTCGTCGACGGAAAGCTGCCGGCCACCCAGGGCTGGGTCGCCCTGATCGCGGCCCACGTGTTCGTCCTCTTCTTCGCCCTGTCGTGGGGCGTGGTCGTCTGGGTCATGCTCGGCGAGATGTTCCCCAACCGGATCCGCGCCGCCGCCCTGGGCGTGGCCGCCGCCGCGCAGTGGATCGCCAACTGGGCCATCACCGCGAGCTTCCCGTCGCTGTCCGACTGGAACCTGTCCGCGACCTACGTGATCTACACGGCCTTCGCCGCGCTGTCCGTGCCGTTCGTCCTGAAGTTCGTCAAGGAGACGAAGGGCAAGGCGCTGGAGGAGATGGGCTGAACACCCCGATGAACTCGGGGAGAAGGGCCAAGTCCCCGCTGCCCTCTCCCCGACACCCACCGCCGCCCCGGTTCGGCCACTGCCCGAGCCGGGGCGGCGGTCTCCTGCGGCGCGCTCATGCCGTGAGCGCGGGCAGCACCCGCTCACCGAACAGATGCAGGCTCCGCCACCCCTCGTCCACCGGCATCCCGCCCGACAGCGGATGCAGCACGTAGGAGTCCAGGTCCAGGGACACGCACTCCTCCGGCGTGAGGATCCGGTACACCCCTTCCGCGCGCAGCTCGTCCACCGTCGTGGCCCCCGACTTCACCGCCGACCGCACCCCGCCCGACTGCCAGGAGGCGTACGTCCGCGCCTCGTGCAGGAAGTGCCGGCCGTACTCGGCCCACGCCCGGTCCGGGTCTTCGGCGATGTGCAGCAGCGGCGTCTCGGCGGCCGGCATCATGGCCCAGCCCTCGGTGCCGTACTCGGCGAGCCGCTCCTTGTAGTAGGCCGCCAGCTCCGGCAGATGCGCGCTCGGGAAGAACGGCAGGCCCAGGCGCGCGGCACGGCGGGCGGCGGCCTTGGAGGAGCCGCCGACCAGCAGTAGCGGGTGCGGGTCGGTGTACGGGCGCGGCGTGACCCGTACCGTACGGCCCCGGTACGTGAACGGCTCGCCCGTCCACGCCTTGAGCAGCGTCTCCAGCAGCTCGTCCTGGAGCTTCCCGCGCCGCTCGAAGTCCACGCCGTGCCGCGCGTACTCCTCCGGCCGGTACCCGATCCCGGCCACCGTCACCAGCCGGCCGCCGCTCAGCAGATCCAGCACGGCCATGTCCTCGGCCAGCCGCAGCGGGTCGTGCAGCGGGCCGATGGCCGCGGACACCGTGACCGCGACGCGCCGGGTCGCGCCGAACACCGCGCCCGCGAAGGCGAACGGCGACGGCAGCCAGTTGTTGTCGGCGCCGTGGTGCTCCTCGGTCTGCACGGTGCTGATCCCGCGGTCGTCGGCGTACGCGGCCATCTCCAGGGTCGCTCGGTAGCGGGCGCTGAGCGCGGCGGAGGTGGCGCCGGGTGCGACGAGGTTGAAGCGTACGACCGTGACGGGCATGGGAAACGTCCCCCTTCACCGACGGATGTGCAGGGGGACGTTAGCTGACGGGTCGTCAGACAGCCAGGGGTTCCGGTTCCTCTTCCGCTGCGGCCGGGGTGACCGAGGCAGGCTTCGGCGGAGGATTCCCGGCTCACGCCGCTTGGTCGCTCCGCGAGCGTCAAGTCGTACGCGATCAGCGCCAGCCGGTTGGAACCAGCCCGGTTTGCCCAACGATCGGAGCATGACGCGCTGACTTGGTTCCTCTGCGGCGGTCGCGACCAACGTCACCCTCCCGGGGGTCGGTGAGAACGCGGCATGGACGCAGACCGCCCAGTGCCGCGGGAGCCGGAAGCCGAGGGGCTGCGCGGTGAAGCCCGCCGAGTACATCGACATCGAGTTGATCAGCAGCATGCCGATCAGTGCGATCAGTAGATGCGGCACCGCGAGCCACGGACGGCAGGATCTCGCCGAGGAAGGACACCGGGTCGGCCGCCGAGGCCAGGTCCGACGTGGAGACCGCCATCACCGCGCCCATCGGGACCATGGGCAGGACGACCAGACCGGCGCCGCCGACCGTCGTGCCCACGATCGCCTTTGAGGACGCCGTACGCGGCAGGTGGCGGGTGAAGTCCGGCGCGGACGGGATCCAGCTGACGCCGCCGGCCGCGATCAGCCCGGTGCCGGCGATCATCGCGGCCACCGGGCCGGCGGACCGGCGACGAAGGCCGGCAGGGCATAGGCCCCGGTCACCGCGTTGATCGTCTCCCAGCCCCAGCGTGCGACCCAGATCAGCGAACCGGGCAGCAGATTGCCGCGCTGCCCGAACACCGCCCGGGACAGCGCTATGCCGGGCGCGCCGCCGCGAGATGTCTTCACATACTGGACGCGTTGTGGCTCCACCCTGTGGGGCTTCCATCCGACGCGAGGTCGGACCGCGGGCCAGCCCGGCCCGGCGGGGCCTGTGGGCCCCTGCGCGTACAGCGAACGGCCGACAGGGGGGTCACGCATACTGGGTCTGTTATGGAAATCGTCATCCTTGCTGTAGTCATCGCCGTGGTCGTGCTCGGCGCACTCGGCGGGCTCGTCGTCGGCAGCCGGCGCAAGAAGCAGCTGCCCCCGCCGCCGCCCGCCGCGCCCGACATCACCGCCCCACCGGCCGAGCCGCACGTCGGCGACGAGGCCGAGACGCCGCGCGAGGAACCGCGCAGAACGATCGAGGAGGTGGACCTGCCCGACGGCTCGGCTCCCGTCGCCGTCGAGGAACCGCCCGTCGAAGAGCTCCCGCCGACCGAGATCGAGGTTCCCGAGCCCACCGCGGGCCGCCTGGTCCGGCTGCGCGCCCGCCTCTCGCGCTCGCAGAACGCCCTCGGCAAGGGCCTGCTCGCGCTGCTCTCGCGCGAGCACCTCGACGAGGAGACCTGGGAGGAGATCGAGGACACCCTGCTCACCGCCGACGTCGGCGTGCAGCCCACCCAGGAGCTGGTCGAGCAGCTGCGCGAGCGCGTGAAGGTGCTCGGCACGCGCACCCCGGAGGAGCTGCGCGGCCTGCTGCGCGAGGAGCTGGTCAAGCTGGTCGGGGCCGACCTGGACCGCACCGTCAAGACCGAGCCGGAGACCAGCAAGCCGGGCATCGTGATGGTCGTCGGCGTCAACGGCACCGGCAAGACCACCACCACCGGCAAGCTCGCCCGCGTCCTGGTGGCCGACGGGCGCAGTGTCGTGCTCGGCGCCGCCGACACGTTCCGGGCCGCCGCCGCCGACCAGTTGCAGACCTGGGGCGAGCGGGTCGGCGCGCACACCGTGCGCGGACCGGAGGGCGGCGACCCGGCCTCCGTCGCGTTCGACGCGGTGAAGGAGGGCAAGGAGATGGGCTCCGACGTGGTGTTGATCGACACCGCCGGGCGCCTGCACACCAAGACCGGCCTCATGGACGAGCTCGGCAAGGTCAAGCGGGTGGTGGAGAAGCACGCCCCGCTGGACGAGGTGCTGCTCGTGCTGGACGCGACGACCGGGCAGAACGGCCTCGTGCAGGCCCGGGTGTTCGCGGAGGTCGTCGACATCACGGGCATCGTGCTCACCAAGCTGGACGGCACGGCCAAGGGCGGCATCGTGGTCGCCGTGCAGCGCGAGCTGGGGGTGCCGGTGAAGCTGGTCGGGCTCGGTGAGGGTGCGGATGATCTGGCGCCGTTCGAGCCGGAGGCGTTCGTGGACGCGCTTATCGGAGAGTGAACCCTGGCGAAGAGTCGTATCTGCTCAAGAAGCGCCCGCCCCCCAAGGTGCAGTTGGAGGGCGGGCGCTGCGCTGTGTACGACGGTGTCCGGCTACGCCCGCGACCGATGCGCCACGTAAGCCAGCGTCCCCAGCAGCAACCGCGCTGCCGGTGGCTCGGTCGCCGTGTCCAGGGCGGGGGAGCGCAGCCAGCTGACCGGGCCCAGTCCGCCCCGGTCCGACGGCGGAGCCGTGATGTACGCGCCGGGGCCGAGGCCGCGCAGGTCGAGGGCCGACGGGTCGTCCCAGCCCATGCGGTACAGCAGCGTCGGCAGCTCGGCGGCGGCGCCGGGGGCGACGAAGAAGTGGGCGCGGCCCTCCGGTGTCGCGGTGACCGGGCCGAGGGGCAGGCCCATGCGCTCCAGCCGGGCCAGCACGAGCCGCCCGGCGGGCTCGGCCACCTCGATCACGTCGAACGCCCGCCCCACCGGAAGCATCAGCGCGGCGCCCGGGACCTCGCTCCAGGCGGCGGTCACCTCGTCCAGCGTCGCCCCGGCGGGGATCTCCGGCGCGAAGTCCAGCGGATGCGCACCCGGTGCCCGGCAGTCGCGGCGCCCGCAGGAACAGGCGCCCGCGCTCGCCCGCGCGCCCGGCGCCACGTCCCAGCCCCACAGCCCGGTGTACTCGGCCGCGGCTGTGCAGTCCGACGCGCGGCCGCGACGGCGCGAACCGGACCGGATGTCGCGCATGCCCCGGCTGATACCGATCGTGAAGCCCATGCCCCCTCCAACGGGTCCGGCCCACCGGTGGTTACGAAGCGGACGCGGTGCGTGACTCTCTGTCCTCAACTCCCGTGCCCGTGCCGCTCGGCTCGGAGACGGCGTCTTGGAGCGCCCCGGGTGGTGTGCTCAGCGGTGCGCGCCCCTGGCGTGCACCTCTCCGCCCGCTCCTGGCTGTCCTGTGTCAAGTGAATCGCGCTTGCGCCACCGTGAGTTCATTCGAAGGGGTGGCGAATGGTGGCGATTCTGTAAACCCACGCCTGGACGCGTGATCGTGGGATTACTTTGTGTGCACGGGTCCTGCTGGAGGCACATGCAAGCGTGGGTATGCCGGAGGCAAGTCGGCTTCCCGTTCGAAGGGTGAGAATCACCGGACGAACGGCCGCATTTACCGGCATTCTGATAGGGCTTGGCGCACTCAAGCGACAAGTGGTCTCAGGGATGGGGGCGTTCCAGTGAGCGGCAGCGGCGGTGGCGGTACGAACGTTGTGGGTGCGGACAAGCGCCCCAACGAGCTGCTCGCCTCGTGGTTCGTGCGCAGCGGCTGGTCCAAGGGCGAGCTGGCGCGCCAGGTAAACCGCAGAGCACGCCAGTTGGGCGCCAACCACATCTCCACGGACACCTCGCGCGTACGCCGCTGGCTGGACGGCGAGAACCCCCGCGAGCCGATCCCCAGGATCCTGTCCGAGCTGTTCTCCGAGCGCTTCGGCGTCGTGGTCTCCGTCGAGGACCTGGGACTGCGGACCGCTCGCCAGTCACCGTCCGCAACCGGCGTGGACCTGCCCTGGACGGGCCCGCAGACCGTGGCCCTGCTCAGCGAGTTCTCGCGCAGCGACCTGATGCTGGCGCGGCGCGGTTTCCTCGGGACCTCGCTGGGCCTCTCAGCGGGCCCGTCCCTCGTCGAGCCCATGCAGCGCTGGCTCGTCCCCTCGCCCCCGGCTTCCCGGCCGGAGCCCGAGTCCGAGCATGCCCTCTCCGGACGCGCCCGGGGCCGGCTCTCCAAGCCGGAGCTGGATCTGCTGGAGACGACCACCGTGATGTTCCGGCAGTGGGACGCCCAGTGCGGCGGCGGCCTGCGCCGCAAGGCGGTCGTCGGCCAGCTGCACGAGGTGACGGACCTCCTCCAGGAGCCCCAGCCCGAGGCCACCACCCGTCGGCTGTTCAAGGTCGCCGCCGAGCTCGCCGAACTGGCCGGCTGGATGTCGTACGACGTCGGGCTGCAGCCCTCCGCGCAGAAGTACTTCGTGCTCGCCCTGCACGCCGCCAAGGAGGCCGGTGACCGGCCGCTCGGCTCGTACATCCTCTCCAGCATGAGCCGCCAGATGATTCACCTCGGCCGGCCCGACGACGCCCTGGAGCTGATCCACCTCGCGCAGTACGGCAGCCGGGACTGCGCGAGCCCGCGCACCCAGTCCATGCTGTATGCGATGGAGGCCCGCGCCTACGCCAACATGGGGCAGCCCGGCAGGTGCAAGCGGGCGGTCCGGATGGCCGAGGACATCTTCGCCGAGGCCGGCGAGTGGGATGAGCCGGACCCCGACTGGATCCGCTTCTTCAACGAGGCCGAGCTGCACGGCGAGAACTCCCACTCCTTCCGTGACCTCGCCTACGTCGCCGGGCGCAGCCCCACCTACGCCTCCCTGGCCCAGCCCCTGATGCAGCGAGCGGTGCAGTTGTTCGCCGAGGACGGCGAGCACCAGCGGTCGTATGCGCTGAACCTGATCGGCATGGCCACCGTGCACCTGCTCCAGCGCGAGCCCGAGGAGAGCGCGGGGTTCGCCACCCGGGCCATGCAGGTCGCCAAGAAGGTCCGTTCCGAGCGGGTCAACACTCGTATCCGAAAGACCGTCGACACGGCCGTCCGCGACTTCGGCGACCTCGCCGAGGTCGGCGACCTCACCGACCGGCTGGCCGTCGAGCTGCCCGAGACCGCCGAGGCGGTCTGACCGCCCGAGGAACCCCCTGAACCCCGGCCGCGGCCGGCCCTCCCGAACTGCCCGACTCGGCTCCCCCATGCCAGGTCATCGGAAGGCTGCCCGCGGCCGGAACCTTGGCGCGACCACGGCAGGGACGCGGGTACAACCATCAAGGTTGCGCCACGATAACGATCCGATCGCCGAGCATCTCGCGGTTCATCGAGGTGTAACACACACGGTGCCTTCGTCACGGCGGCGAAACATCGAGGGGCCACGACCGAAACCGCGCTGCGCCAATCTCGTGCCGCATAACCGGCCCGCCCCATCAATCCGCTCAGGCTTCGCCCGCACGGGGCCGTACCAACGACGAGGAGACGCCGATGGCACCTGCCATCATGATGGCGGCAGACAAGGTAGAGCTGTCGCCCGCCAACACAGGTTTCATGCTCATCTGTTCCGCCCTGGTGATGCTGATGACCCCGGGCCTGGCCTTCTTCTACGGAGGCATGGTCCGCGTCAAGAGCACCCTGAACATGCTGATGATGAGCTTCATCAGCCTGGGGATCGTCACCATCCTGTGGGTGCTGTACGGCTTCTCCATGGCCTTTGGAACGGACTCCGGCCACGTCATCGGCTGGAACTCCGACTGGGTCGGCCTCAGCAACATCGGTCTGACCGAGCTGTGGGGAACCTCCAACATTCCGATCTTCGTCTTCCTCGTCTTCCAGCTGATGTTCGCGATCATCACGCCGGCTCTGATCAGCGGTGCTCTCGCGGACCGCGTGAAGTTCACGGCGTGGGCGCTGTTCGTCGCGCTGTGGGCCACGGTCGTCTACTTCCCGGTCGCCCACTGGGTCTGGGGCGAGGGCGGCTGGGCCTTCGACCTGGGTGTGATCGACTTCGCCGGTGGTACGGCGGTCCACATCAACGCCGGTGCCGCCGCGCTCGGCGTGATCCTGGTCATCGGCAAGCGCGTCGGCTTCAAGAAGGACCCGATGCGCCCGCACAGCCTCCCGCTGGTCATGCTCGGCTCGGGCCTCCTGTGGTTCGGCTGGTTCGGCTTCAACGCCGGCTCGTGGCTCGGCAACGACGACGGTGTCGGCGCGCTGATGTTCGTCAACACGCAGATCGCCACCGCCGCCGCCATGCTGGCCTGGCTCGCCTACGAGAAGATCCGCCACGGCACGTTCACCACGCTGGGCGCCGCCTCCGGCGCGGTCGCCGGTCTGGTCGCCATCACCCCGTCGGGTGGCGCGGTCTCCCCGCTCGGCGCGATCGCCGTCGGTGTCATCGCCGGTGTGCTGTGCGCCATGGCCGTCGGCCTGAAGTACAAGTTCGGCTACGATGACTCGCTCGACGTCGTCGGCGTCCACCTGGTCGGCGGGGTCGTCGGCTCCCTGCTGATCGGCTTCTTCGCCAGCGGCAAGGGCCAGTCCGACGTCGAGGGCCTCTTCTACGGCGGCGGCATGACCCAGTTCTGGAAGCAGTGCGCGGGTGTCTTCGCGGTCCTCGCCTATTCGCTGGTGGTCTCCGCGATCCTCGCTTTCATCCTCGACAAGACCATCGGTATGCGGGTCTCCGAGGACGAAGAGGTCGCCGGCATCGACCAGGCCGAGCACGCCGAGACCGCATACGACTTCAGCGGTGCCGGCGGCGGTACCGCCCGGTCCGTCGCCCCGGCCGCCGCAGCAGCCCCAGCCGACAGCAAGAAGGTGGACGCATGAAGCTCATCACCGCCGTCGTCAAGCCGCACCGGCTCGACGAGATCAAGGAAGCCCTCCAGGCCTTCGGGGTGCACGGCCTGACGGTCACCGAGGCGAGCGGCTACGGTCGTCAGCGGGGCCACACCGAGGTGTACCGCGGTGCCGAGTACACCGTCGACCTGGTCCCCAAGATCCGCATCGAGGTGCTGGTCGAGGACGACGACGCCGAGCAGCTGATCGACGTCGTCGTCAAGGCGGCCCGTACCGGCAAGATCGGTGACGGCAAGGTCTGGTCCATCCCGGTCGAGACGGCCGTCCGGGTCCGGACCGGCGAGCGCGGCCCCGACGCGCTCTGAGGAGAAGGCAAACAGAACAGGAGTCGTTGGGTGACGAGTACGGACGTACGGAAAGATGCAGAGGACTCGGGACCCAGCGGCTACGCGGCGGCCCGGCTGCGGCTCCTCCAGGAGGGGGCGCAGTCCGGGCCGCCGCGCCGTACGGCCCTGGCCGACCTCACCGACGAATGGCTGACCGGGCTCTTCGCCGCGGGTGCGGACGGCCTGCGCGGCGCCTCCCTCGTGGCCGTCGGCGGCTACGGCCGCGGCGAGCTGTCCCCGCGCAGCGACCTCGACCTGCTCCTGCTGCACGACGGCAGCGACAACAAGGCCGTGGCCGCGCTCGCCGACCGCCTCTGGTACCCGGTCTGGGACTTGGGCCTCGCCCTCGACCACTCCGTGCGGACCCCGGCGGAGGCCCGGAAGACCGCGGGCGAGGACCTCAAGGTCCAGCTGGGCCTGCTGGACGCCCGCCACATCGCGGGCGACCTGGGCCTGACCGCCGGACTGCGTACGGCGGTCCTCGCCGACTGGCGCAACCAGGCGCCGAAACGTCTCCCCGAACTCCAGGAGATGTGCGCCGAACGCGCCGAGCGGCAGGGCGAGCTGCAGTACCTCCTGGAACCCGACCTGAAGGAGGCCCGCGGCGGCCTGCGCGACGCCACCGCCCTGCGTGCCGTCGCCGCCTCCTGGCTGGCCGACGCGCCGCGCGAGGGCCTCGCCGACGCCCGCCGCCGGCTGCTCGACGTACGCGACGCCCTGCACCTGACGACCGGGCGCGCGACCGACCGGCTCGCGCTCCAGGAGCAGGACCAGGTGGCCGCGGAGCTCGGCCTGCTGGACGCCGACACGCTGCTGCGGCAGGTGTACGAGGCGGCCCGGGTCATCTCGTACGCCAGTGACGTCACGTGGCGCGAGGTGGGGCGCGTGCTGCGGTCGCGCGCCGTACGGCCCCGGCTGCGCGCCATGCTCGGGGGCGGCAAGCCGACCGCCGAACGGTCCCCGCTTGCCGAGGGCGTCGTGGAGCAGGAGGGCGAGGTGGTGCTCGCCCGCGCCGCACGCCCCGAACGCGACCCCGTGCTCCCGCTGCGCGCCGCGGCCGCCGCCGCGCAGGCCGGCCTCCCGCTCTCCCTGCACGCCGTACGGCGCATGGCGGCCACCGCACGCCCTCTGCCCACGCCCTGGCCCGCCGAGGCCCGCGAGCAGCTCGTGACCCTGCTCGGCTCCGGCCGCCCGACGGTGGACGTCTGGGAGGCCCTGGAGGCCGAGAGGCTCATCACCCGGCTGCTGCCCGACTGGGAGAGAGTCCGCTGCCGGCCGCAGCGCAACGCCGTGCACATCTGGACCGTCGACCGTCACCTGATCGAGACGGCGGTCCGCGCCTCCGAGTTCACCCGCCGCGTCAGCCGCCCCGACCTCCTCCTGGTCGCCGCGCTGCTGCACGACATCGGCAAGGGCTGGCCCGGCGACCACTCGGTCGCCGGCGAGATCATCGCCAAGGACGTGGCCGCCCGCATCGGCTTCGACCGCCACGACGTGACGGTCATCGCCACCCTCGTACGGCATCACCTGCTGCTCATCGAGACAGCCACCCGGCGCGACCTGGAGGACCCGGCCACCGTCCGCTCGGTCGCCGAGGCGGTCGGCTCCCAGGGCACCCTGGAGCTGCTGCACGCCCTGACCGAGGCCGACGCCCTGGCCACCGGGCCCGCCGCCTGGTCGTCCTGGCGCGGCTCCCTCGTCGCCGACCTCGTCAAGCGGGTCTCCGCGGTGCTGTCCGGGGACGCCCCGGACGAGCCGGAGGAAGCGGCGCCGACCGCCGAGCAGGAACGGCTCGCCATCGAGGCGGTCGCGACGGGCGGGCCGGTGCTGGCACTGCGTGCGCAGACCGAGCCCGTCCAGGGGGCCGCGGAGGAATCCGGGGACCCCGAGCCACTCGGCGTGGAGCTGCTCATCGCCGTACCGGACCAGCAGCGCGTGCTGCCCGCGGTGGCCGGCGTCCTGGCGATGCACCGCCTGACCGTCCGCACCGCCGAACTGCGGACGTTGGACCTGCCCGACGGCGTCGAGGGCTCCGTCCTGCTGCTGGACTGGCGGGTCGCCGCCGAGTACGGCTCGCTCCCGCAGGCCGCCCGGCTGCGCGCGGACCTCGTACGGGCCCTGGACGGCTCCCTGGACATCGCGGGCCGCCTCGCCGAGCGCGACGCCGCCTATCCCCGGCGCCGGGGCGTCGTGGCACCCCCGCCGCGGGTCACGGTCCACCCGGCCGCCTCCCGCCTCGCCACGGTCATCGAGGTCCGCGCCCAGGACGCGCCGGGGCTGCTGTTCCGGATCGGCCGGGCACTGGAGGACGCGAGCGTGCAGGTGCGCAGTGCGCATGTGTCCACGCTGGGTTCCAACGCGGTCGATGCCTTCTACGTGACGAATCACATGGGAGCCCCGTTGCCCGGGGAGGAAGCGGCTTCGGTGGCGCGGAAGCTGGAAGAGACGCTGTAGGCGTGACCTTGTGGCCCTGCCACCGTTGACCCGATGCGGTCCCCGCTGACGCGTGGGTTGGTCCGGCGTCTACGGCGTTCGCGCCCAGCGTCCTCACGTGGTCCCCGCCCGCTGGATCCAGCGGGCGGGGACGATTTGCTTGCGGAGCCAGATACCCTGGAGGGCAGCCCGAAACGTCCCCTAGCTCCGAGGACCGACGCCGCCGTGTTCGATACTCTCTCCGATCGCCTCTCAGCGACCTTCAAGAACCTGCGCGGCAAGGGGCGCCTCAGCGAGGCGGACATCGACGCCACGGCGCGCGAGATCCGCATCGCGCTCCTCGAAGCGGACGTGGCGCTGCCGGTTGTCCGGTCCTTCATCAAGAGCGTGAAGGAAAGGTCGCTCGGCGCCGAGGTCTCCAAGGCGCTGAACCCCGCCCAGCAGGTCCTGAAGATCGTCAACGAGGAACTCGTCACCATCCTCGGCGGCGAGACCCGACGGCTGCGCTTCGCCAAGCAGCCGCCCACCGTGATCATGCTGGCGGGTCTGCAGGGTGCCGGTAAGACCACCCTCGCGGGCAAGCTCGGCAAGTGGCTCCAGGAGCAGGGCCACTCCCCGCTGCTGGTGGCCTGTGACCTCCAGCGGCCGAACGCCGTGAACCAGCTCAGCGTCGTGGCCGAGCGCGCCGACGTCGGCATCTACGCGCCGGAGCCGGGCAACGGCGTCGGCGACCCGGTCAAGGTCGCCAAGGACTCCATCGAGTACGCGCGCACCAAGGTCCACGACATCGTGATCGTGGACACCGCGGGCCGACTCGGTATCGACCAGGACATGATGCAGCAGGCCGCGGACATCAGGGACGCGGTCAGCCCCGACGAGATCCTGTTCGTCGTCGACGCGATGATCGGTCAGGACGCGGTCAACACCGCCGAGGCCTTCCGCGACGGCGTAGGCTTCGACGGCGTGGTGCTGTCCAAGCTCGACGGCGACGCGCGCGGCGGTGCCGCCCTGTCGATCCGGCAGATCACCGGCAAGCCGATCATGTTCGCGTCGAACGGCGAGAAGCTCGAGGACTTCGACGCCTTCCACCCGGACCGGATGGCCTCCCGCATCCTCGACATGGGTGACCTGCTCACCCTGATCGAGCAGGCGGAGAAGACGTTCAGCCAGGAAGAGGCCGAGAAGATGGCCTCCAAGCTGGCGTCCAAGAAGGGCCAGGACTTCACCCTGGACGACTTCCTGGCCCAGATGGAGCAGGTCAGGAAGATGGGCTCCATCTCCAAGCTGCTCGGGATGCTGCCGGGCATGGGCCAGATCAAGGACCAGATCAACAACCTCGACGAGCGGGACGTCGACCGCACGGCCGCGATCATCAAGTCGATGACCCCGGCCGAGCGCCAGGAGCCGACGATCATCAACGGCTCGCGTCGCGCCCGTATCGCGCGCGGTTCCGGTGTCGACGTCAGCGCGGTCAAGAACCTGGTCGAGCGGTTCTTCGAGGCCCGCAAGATGATGTCCCGGATGGCTCAGGGCGGCGGCATGCCGGGGATGCCCGGGGTGCCGGGCATGGGCGGCGGTCCCGGCCGGGCGAAGAAGAAGCAGAAGCAGGCCAAGGGCAAGCAGCGCTCCGGCAACCCGATGAAGCGCAAGCAGCAGGAGCAGGAGGCCGCCGCCCGCCGCGCGGCCGCCGCCCAGGGCGGCGGCGCCTTCGGGCTGCCGCAGCAGGGCGACAAGGACTTCGAGCTGCCGGACGAGTTCAAGAAGTTCATGGGCTGACCCGACGGATCAGCGCAGGTTCACGGGCCGGCGGTTCGGCAGCGGTTCGTGGGCCGGCGGAATCGGCTCGTACGACGCCGGGGGCGCCCTCATCGCGGGGGCGCCCCCGGCGTCGTACATCAGCAGCTACGGAGTCCGGGCGATCAGGTAGCGGAAGATGTTCGGCATCCACACCGCGCCGTCCCGCCGCTGGTACGGGTGCAGCGCCTCGGTGAGCTCCTTGTCGACCTGGTCGTGGTCCGTCGCGGTGATCGCCGCGTCGAACAGGCCCGTCGACTTCAGGCCGCGCACCGCGCTGTCCACGTCGGCGTATCCGAAGGGGCACGCCACCCGGCCGGAGCCGTCCGGCCTGAGGCCGGCGCGCTGGGCGACCTCCTCCAGGTCGTCGCGCAGGGCCGGGCGCCAGCACCCCGTGCCTCGCAGCGGGTCCGCCAGCTTGGCCGCGACCCGCAGCACGGACGAGGTGGCGCAGCGCTCGGGCGGACCCCAGCCCGCCAGCACCACGGGTGCCCCGCGTTCGGCGAGCGGCGCGGCCTGAGCGAGCAGGTCGGCGAGCCCCTCCGCGTCGCCCGCGAGGCACCCGATCGGCTCGAAGGCCGTCACGACCGTGTACGCGGGGCTGTCCGGGTCTGCGGCGTCGCCGGGCGACCCGTCGACGATCCGGGTGCCGGGACGCGCGCGCGTGTCCCACGCGCCCTGCGTCAGCCGCTCCCGCGCGAGCGCGAGGTGTTCCGGACAGTGACAGTCGACGCCGGTGACCGCGGCGCCCCGGGCGGCCGCCATCAGCAGGGCGAGCCCGGAACCGCAGCCGAGGCCCAGCAGTCGCGTGCCGGAGTCCACCTCCAGTCGCTCGTAGACGGCCTCGTAGAGGGGGACCAGCATCCGCTCCTGGATCTCGGACCAGTCACGCGCGCGTGCCCGCGGGTCCACGCGGGGCGCAAGGCCCGCGTGAGGCAGGTGCTGCCGCACGAGCGTAGGTGTCATCGAAAGCGCCCCAATCCGCCGAGAGTTGCCCCTGTGCCCGTTTCCATAGCCCCCGTCACGTGCGCTCGCTCTCCCCCGTATGCCAGGAAACTGCGACCCCGCGCTGCCGTCCAGTGGAAGGGGTCCCCGGGTTGTGGGTTACCGGTTGTCCATGGCGAGATTTCACATTCCGGCAACCTGGCCCCGTACCATCGCGCCGTGGCAGAGGCACCCGTTCTCACGGTGTCTGGTCGCCGAGGACGGGTCGGTACCGAAGGCCGATGACGCACTCGGTAACGTCGCGGTTGCCGCGCGCGTGTACTGACGTACGCGAGGCGCTGGCGAGGACGTACCGAGTCGCGGCAAGAGCGACCGAAAACGCCTCTTGCGCATCGGCGGACCACAGCCGCACCGGCGCGCAGAGGTGTCTACGCGCCGGTGCGTACGGCTCGAGCGCTGGGGCGTACGTCAGGCTACGGACCGGCTTGGTACGAGCTGTGAAGGTTCTCCGCAGATCAGCGCACCCGCCCTCCTCAGGACGCATCAGTGGCAACTGACGGGTACGTGCAAATTATTTGGGATGCCCCGGAATCGGAACACAGCGGCACCCCGGCTCGTTGTCATTACGTGAGCACGACACAGACACCACCTGTTCTCGCCGCAGAGCTGGCACAGGCGTGGGCCGACATTCAGCGGTACCACCCCGAGCTGCCGGATCTTGCCGCGCCAGAATCCCTGATCGGAGAGTCGTCGTCCGCGTGCGGGCACGAGCTCTCCTTCGAGCGACTGCTCCATGAGGCAGTCCATGGCGTCGCCGCCGCGCGCGGCGTCCGCGACACCTCCCGCGCCGGCCGTTACCACAACCGCAGATTCCTCGCGATCGCCGAGGAGCTGGGCTTGGACCACCCCGAGGAACCGCACCCCAGCAGCGGCTTCTCGCTGGTCACGCTCACCCCCGAGGCGAAGCGCCGCTACCGCTCCACCGTGGAGCGCCTCCAGCGGGCGCTGAAGGCCCACACGGCGGCGACATCCGCCGACACGGCCCGAAGCTTCCGTGGTCCGGCCGCCCGGCACGGCTCCTCCGGCGGAGGCGTGCGGGTGAAGGCGGTCTGCGACTGCGGCCGCAACGTCCGCGTCGTCCCGTCGGTCCTGGCCCAGGCCCCCATCGTCTGCGGCGGCTGCGGCAAGCCGTTCCGCATCCCGGAGGTCGTCACCGCCGGCGCGAGGTGACCCCGCGACTGCTCGTGGCAGCCGCGCCCGCCTCCCGACCGGCCTCAGCACGGGTGCCGCCGCAGCACCCGGGCACGGCATACCGCACCCCACCCACCCACGCCAACCACAGCGCGCGGCCTACCCCCGCAGGCCGCGCGCCCTCGCAGCCACACCCGACAACGGCGGGCAACGGCGTCCTGCAAGCCCGTGCGGCGCCGCAGCCGACGACGGCGCGCATGGTTCTCGCAAGCCGCGCGCTTGCGGCGCCGCACTCGACGCCGGCGGTCCGCCGTGCCGCCGGCGCGGGCAGCGGCACCCCGCCGGCGCGGGCGAGCGAAACCCACCCCCGGCCCACACCGACGCCGGGCAACTGGCAAAAGCGCTCCA
Source organism: Streptomyces sp. TRM68367 (assembly GCF_014495685.1). GTDB lineage: Bacteria > Actinomycetota > Actinomycetes > Streptomycetales > Streptomycetaceae > Streptomyces. The sequence goes on from NZ_JACTVI010000001.1 coordinate 161,700, forward strand.
GTCGGCGCAGCCAACCCACGGCACCCCAGAAGCCGGGTGCCCCGTTCCCGTGCCCAGCCCCCTCACCAACCCTCGGCCCAAAGCGACCCGCAGGGGTATGGCACAATGACTAGCTGTACTCGACAGCCGCACAGGACCCCTCTCTCCTCCGGCTGACGCGTCCATCGGGCACCACGACCCCGCAACCCCACGCGGGGTTCCGCCGTGCCCAACCACGTCAAATCCAGGAGATCCCACTCCCGTGGCAGTCAAGATCAAGCTGAAGCGTCTGGGCAAGATCCGTTCGCCTCACTACCGCATCGTCGTCGCTGACTCCCGTACCCGCCGTGACGGCCGGGCCATCGAGGAGCTCGGCAAGTACCACCCGACGTACAACCCGTCGGTGATGGAGGTCGACAGCGAGCGTGTGGCGTACTGGCTCTCGGTCGGCGCCCAGCCGACCGAGCCCGTCCTCGCCATCCTGAAGAAGACCGGCGACTGGCAGAAGTTCAAGGGCGAGCCCGCCCCCGCGCCGCTGCTGCAGCCGGCCGAGAAGCCCGCGCGTCCGTCGTTCGAGGCCGTCGGCGGTGACGACGAGGGCAAGGGTGAGGCGATCACCCAGAAGAAGAAGGCCGAGAAGAAGGACGAGGCCGCGGCCGAGTCTGCGTCGACCGAGGCCTGAGCATGCTTGAGGAGGCTCTTGAGCACCTCGTGAAGGGCATCGTCGACAACCCCGACGACGTGCAGGTCGCCTCGCGCAACCTGCGCCGCGGCCGCGTGCTCGAGGTCCGGGTCCACCCCGACGACCTCGGCAAGGTGATCGGCCGCAACGGCCGCACCGCACGCGCTCTGCGCACCGTCGTGGGCGCCATCGGCGGCCGTGGTGTCCGCGTCGACCTCGTCGACGTGGACCACGTCCGCTGACGCTTGTCGCAACCGGCTCGGGCCGGGGAGGGCCGCTGGGCCGTCCCCGGCCCGTAGTCGTAGCTGGCCCGTAGTCGTAGATCAGGAGAACCAAGCACCGTGCAGCTGGTAGTCGCTCGCATCGGCCGCGCCCACGGCATCAAGGGCGAGGTCACCGTGGAGGTCCGTACGGACGAGCCCGAGCTCAGGCTCGCCCCGGGTGCCGTCCTGGCCACCGACCCCGCGTCGGCGGGCCCGCTCACCATCGAGACCGGCCGGGTGCACAGCGGCCGGCTCCTCCTGCGCTTCGAGGGCGTCGGCGACCGCACCGCGGCCGAGGCCCTGCGCAACACCCTCCTGATGGCCGAGGTCGACCCGGAGGAGCTGCCCGAGGGCGAGGACGAGTACTACGACCACCAGCTGATGGACCTGGACGTCGTCACCAAGGACGGTGTCGAGGTCGGCCGGATCACCGAGATCTCACACCTGCCCTCGCAGGACCTGTTCATCGTCGAGCGGCCCGACGGCAGCGAGGTCCTGATCCCCTTCGTCGAGGAGATCGTCACCGAGATCGACCTGGAGGAGCAGAAGGCCGTCATCGACCCGCCGCCCGGCCTGATCGACGACCGCGCCGCCCGCGACGAAGTCGCTGATGGACACAGCGCGTCCTCGCGGGACTCCTCAGGAGACGAGGCGTGATGCGGCTCGACGTCGTCACGATCTTCCCCGAGTACCTGGAACCCCTGAACATCTCCCTCGTGGGCAAGGCACGCGCGCGCGGACAGCTGAACGTGCACGTGCACGACCTGCGCACCTGGACGTACGACCGCCACCACACCGTCGACGACACCCCGTACGGCGGCGGCCCCGGCATGGTCATGAAGACGGAGCCGTGGGGCGACGCACTCGACTCCGTCCTGGCCGAGGGCTACGAGACGGGCTCCCGCGAGCCGGCCCTGATCGTCCCCACGCCCAGCGGCCGCTCCTTCACCCAGGAACTCGCCGTCGCGCTCTCCGAGCGCCCCTGGCTGATCTTCACGCCCGCCCGCTACGAGGGCATCGACCGCCGCGTCATAGACGAGTACGCCACCCGTATGCCCGTGTACGAGGTGTCCATCGGCGACTACGTCCTCGCCGGCGGCGAGGCGGCCGTGCTCGTCGTCACGGAGGCCGTGGCGCGGCTGCTGCCCGGCGTCCTGGGCAACGCCGAGTCGCACCGGGACGACTCCTTCGCGCCCGGCGCCATGGCGAGCCTCCTGGAGGGGCCCGTCTACACCAAGCCGCCCCGGTGGCGCGGCCGAGAGATCCCGGACGTGCTGCTCAGCGGCCACCACGGGAAGATCGCCCGCTGGCGGCGCGACGAGGCTCTCAAGCGCACGACCGCCCACCGGCCCGACCTCGTCGAGCGGTGCGACCCCAAGGCCTTCGACAAGAAGGACCGGGAAATGCTCTCCATCCTCGGCTGGGAGCCGGACCCGGAGGGGGAGCCGTACGGCCGATTTTGGCGCAGAACCGAGGGCGTGGAAGAATAGACCGCTGTTGTCCGCCGTCCGGCGCGCGCCCCTGCCACAGGGGGACACGACGCCCGCCCCGACACGGACAGCAGTCCTCGTGGAGAAACCCCTAGTTTCCGTTGATGACCTGTGGCATCAGCGAAGAAAGCAGACGAAATGTCTCACCTGCTCGACTCCGTCGACTCCGCGTCGCTGCGTAGCGACGTCCCGGCCTTCCGCCCGGGCGACACCGTCAACGTCCACGTCCGCGTCATCGAGGGCAACCGCTCCCGTGTGCAGCAGTTCAAGGGCGTGGTGATCCGCCGCCAGGGTTCCGGCGTGCGCGAGACCTTCACCGTCCGCAAGGTCTCCTTCTCCGTCGGTGTCGAGCGCACGTTCCCCGTGCACACCCCGATCGTGGAGAAGATCGAGCTCGTCACCAAGGGTGACGTCCGCCGCGCCAAGCTGTACTACCTGCGCGACCTGCGCGGCAAGGCGGCGAAGATCAAGGAGAAGCGCGAGAGCTGAGCGCGGCTGGGTGGTCACAGCGGGGCCGGATAGCATCTGGCCCCGATGGACACCGAAGCACAGCCGACGGAGCGCGACCGCTCCTCCCGCCCCCTCGACGCCGAGGACACCTCGGACACGACCGGGCAGGAGGAACGGTCGCGTTTCGCGTTGGTCTCGCGGATCACCGAATGGGTCCCCGGCGGGTGGATCTCCGTGAGCGCGCTGGTCTTCCTGCTGTTCCTGGTGCTGATCACCCGGTTTGTCCTGCAGCCGTTCGAGATCCCCAGTGGTTCCATGGAACGCGGATTGAGGATCGGGGACCGAGTTCTCGTAAATAAGTTGGCGTACCGTTTCGGTGCCGAGCCGCAGCGCGGCGATGTCGTCGTGTTCGACGGGACCGGGTACTTCGGGGACGCCGACTACGTCAAACGCGTGGTCGGCGTGGGCGGTGACCATGTGGTCTGCTGTGACAAGGAGGGGAGGATCCAGGTGAACGGCTGGTCGGTCGACGAGTCGACCTTCCTCTACCCCGGCGACAGACCGTCCGCGGTGCGCTTCGACGTCGTCGTGCCCGACGGCGCCCTGTTCGTCCTCGGAGACCACCGCAGCGACTCCAGCGACTCCCGCGACCACCTCGGCTCGCCGGGCGGCGGCATGATCCCGGTGCGGGACGTGATCGGCCGCGCCGACTGGATCGCCTGGCCCCTCGGCCACCTCACCCGTCTGCACCGCCCCGGCGCCTACGCGCGCGTGCCGGCCGCGGAGAGTGCCCATGGGTAACCGCGGCAAGCCGCGTGGCGTGCCCAGCAACCCCGCGGACAATCTGCTGCCCACGGGCGCCCGGCGCGCCGCCAGTCCGGCCGGCGGCCGCACACGCGCGGAACGGCGCAGGCTCCAGAAGAAGGTCAAGCGGCGCCGCAGGCGGTCGGCGGTCAAGGAGATCCCGCTCCTCGTCGGGGTGGCCGTCCTGATAGCCCTGGTGCTCAAGACGTTCCTCGTACAGGCCTTCGTCATCCCGTCCGGCTCCATGGAGCAGACGATCCAGATCGGCGACCGCGTCCTGGTGGACAAGCTCACCCCGTGGTTCGGCTCCAAGCCGCAGCGCGGGGACGTCGTCGTGTTCAAGGACCCCGGCGGCTGGCTCCAGGACGAGCAGCCCACCGCCACGAAGGAAGACCCGATCGTCATCAAGCAGGTCAAGGAGGCCCTCACCTTCATCGGTCTGCTGCCGTCCGACAACGAGAAGGACCTGATCAAACGGGTCGTCGGCGTCGGCGGCGACCGCGTCAAGTGCTGCGACACGCAGGGACGCGTGACCGTCAACGGCATCCCCCTGAACGAGGACTACCTCTATCCCGGCAACACCCCGTCGAACACTCCGTTCGACATCACCGTCCCCCCTGGGCGGCTGTGGGTGATGGGCGACCACCGGGCCGACTCCGCCGACTCCCGCTCCCACCAGGACCGCGACTACGGCGGCACCGTCTCCGTGGGCGAGGTGGTGGGCCGCGCCATGGTCATCGCCTGGCCCATGAACCACTGGAGCGCCCTGGAGGAGCCCAAAACCTACGCTTCCGTGTCCGACTCGGCCACCGGGTCGACCGCTGCCGCTCCGCTGTCGCATAGGGTTGCACCCGACGATCCGAACGGAATGATCCAGCTCCCGAGCCCTGCGGAACTCCCGCTCGTTATGGGAGTGGTGGGCCTGCACCGCGTAAGGGGCAGGCGGCGGCACAGAGTGAGGAGTTGGCGTGGGGGATGTGGCGGTTGGCGCACGGTCCGGAAACGACGGCGAGGAGCACCGCGGACACCCCGTGGAATCAGCCGTCCCGGCCGCGGACAGCGCCGTGACCTCCGGGAATGACTCCGGAGCGGCCGAGGACGGCAGGGTGACGGACGAGGAACCGAGGACACAGGGGCCGGGCGGTACGACCCCCGGACCGAAGAAACCGCGCTCCTTCTGGAAGGAGCTGCCCATCCTGATCGGCATCGCGCTGGTGCTGGCGCTGCTGATCAAGACGTTCCTGGTGCAGGCGTTCTCCATCCCCTCCGACTCGATGCAGAACACCCTCCAGGTGGGCGACCGGGTCCTGGTCGACAAGCTCACCCCCTGGTTCGGCTCCGAGCCCGAACGCGGCGAGGTGGTCGTCTTCCACGACCCCGACAACTGGCTGGCCGGCGAGCCGACGCCGAACCCGAACGCCCTGCAGACCTTCCTCAGCTGGATCGGCCTGATGCCGTCCGCGCAGGAGAAGGACCTCATCAAGCGGGTCGTCGGCGTCGGCGGCGACACGGTCGAGTGCAATGGCACCGGCCCGCTGAAGGTCAACGGCAAGGCGCTGAACGAGCCGTACGTCTTCCCCAACAACACGCCGTGCAGCGTGGACGACCAAGGCGGCCAGTTCAAGGTCAAGGTCCCCAAGGGCTCCATCTGGGTCATGGGCGACCACCGGCAGAACTCCCGGGACTCCCGCTACAACCAGGCGGACAAGAACCACGGCATGGTTCCGGTGAAGGATGTCGTCGGGCGGGCCATCGTGATCGCCTGGCCGATCACCCGCTGGAACACCCTGCCGGTGCCGGACACCTTCGACCAGCCGGGCCTGGGCGACCAGTCGGCGGCGGCCGCGCTGTCGGTCGCGCCGCAGGGGGTTGCCCTGGCGGGCGCGGTGCCGCTGGTGCTGTGGCGCCGTAGGCGGATGGCGGTGGACAAGACTCGCTAGCGGCCTGGACGTGCGCGAGGGGCCTTGGACGCGCGCGAGGGGGCCTCTGGACGTGTGCGAGGGAGCTCTCGGTGCCCGCGCCAGGGAACCTCGGGACGTGCGCCAAGGGGCGCAGGGCGCGCACCCGGGGGTGCAGGGGGCGAAGCCCCCCGCCGGGGGTCGGGGGCGGAGCCCCGGGGCTGCGGTCACCTCTCGGCCGACAGAGTCGGGCGGGTGGGTGGGTGGGTAGGTCCCCGGGGTCTGGGGCGGAGCCCCAGGACGTGGTCACTTCTTGACCGACCGAGTCGGGCGGGCGGGTGGGCCGGCCTCGGTACCGAACGGTAGGGTGCGGGTCCATGGGTGGTGGCGAGAGCACGACACGTACGGCCCCGCGCAACGGCGCAACGCGCGGCCAGATCGGAAGCCGAACCGGACAGCGCCTGTCCGGACTGGCCGTGGCCCTGGGACTGGTGATGTTCCTCGGCGGATTCGCCTGGGGAGCGGTGACCTACCTCCCGTACACCGTGCCGACGAGTTCGATGACGCCGACCATCGACGCCGGCGACCGCATCCTCGCGCAGCGCGTCGACGGCGCCGACGTACGCCGCGGTGACGTCGTCGTCTTCAAGGACGCCACCTGGGGCAACGTGCCGATGGTCAAGCGCGTGGTGGCCGTCGGCGGCGACACCGTCTCCTGCTGCCAGGACGGCAAGCTGATGGTCAACGGCAAGGAGATCGACGAACCGTATCTCCCCAAGGGCCAGCCGGCCGAGTTCAACGACTTCTCGACTGTGAAGGTCCCCGAGCACCGCCTGTTCCTGCTCGGCGACGAGCGCAGCGGCTCCGTGGACTCCACCGCCCACCTGACCGACGCCGCCAGCGGCACGGTCGCGCGCAGCGCCGTCGAGGCCCGCGTCGACGCCGTCGTCTGGCCCATGAACGGCATGCTGGAGCGCCCCACCGGCTTCGAGGACCTCGGCCCCCTCTCCTCGCCCGGCCCGGTCCGTACGATCGTCGCGCTGGTGATCGCCGGCGCCGTCCTCGTCCTCGGCGGCGCGGCGTACGGCCCGATCGCCAAACGGGCGGGCGCGGCCCGTACCCGGGTGAGCGCGGAGCCCCCCGGTGCCCGCTGACGCCGTGCGGGCCGCCGAGGACCCGTACGAGGGCGGACTGCGCAAGGTCGCCCGGGTCGTGCTGCTCGACCCGCAGGACCGCATCTTGCTGCTGCACGGCCACGAGCCGGACGATCCGGCCGACGCTGGTGGTTCACCCCCGGCGGCGGTGTGGAGGGCGACGAGACCCGTGAGGAGGCCGCCCTGCGGGAACTCGCGGAGGAGACCGGCATCACCAGGGTCGAGCTCGGCCCGGTGCTCTGGCGGCGGCAGTGCTCCTTCCCGTTCGCGGGCCGCCGCTGGGACCAGGACGAGTGGTACTACCTGGCCCGTACGGCCAGTACGCCCAGGGCGGTGCCCGAGGCCATGGCACTGACCGAGCTGGAGCGGCGCAGTGTCGCCGGAGCACGCTGGTGGACGTGTCAGGAGCTGATCCGGGCACATGAGACGGTGTATCCGACCAGACTCGCCGAGCTGCTTCGCACACTGCTCGACGAAGGTCCCCCGGCCGGGCCCGTGATCCTTGACACCGAAATCGTCTAGGGGCTCACGGAACTGGCGCACAATGGGGGGATCGCACGGCTGAAGGGGAACATGCCATGAGCGCCGAGGACCTCGAAAAGTACGAGACCGAGATGGAGCTCAAGCTCTACCGGGAGTACCGCGATGTCGTCGGTCTGTTCAAATACGTGATCGAGACCGAGCGGCGCTTCTACCTGACGAACGACTACGAGATGCAGGTTCACTCGGTCCAGGGCGAGGTGTTCTTCGAGGTATCCATGGCGGATGCCTGGGTCTGGGACATGTACCGGCCGGCGCGTTTCGTGAAACAAGTCCGCGTACTCACGTTCAAGGACGTGAATATCGAGGAGCTGAACAAGAGCGACCTGGAGCTGCCGAGCGGGTGACGGACCCGCCCGTCCGGGTGATGCCTCACCCGTCCGGGTGAGCGAGTTTTCCACAACCGCCGGATGGTCCACCAAGATCCACTTCGTGAGGTCGGAGGCATGACGGTTGGCACCGGAGGTGGTGCCGACATGAACGCACATCTGGCACACAGTGCACTCGGCAGGTACGGCGAGACGCTTGCCGCGCGACGGCTGGCGACGGCCGGGATGACGGTCCTGGCGCGCAACTGGCGCTGCGGCAGGACCGGCGAGATCGACATCGTGGCGCGGGACGGTGACGTCCTGGTCGTCTGCGAGGTGAAGACCCGTAGGGCCGGTGCCTTCGAGCACCCGATGGCCGGGGTGACCCCCGAGAAGGCGCGGCGGCTGCGCCAGCTCGCCGAGCGCTGGATCCAGACCCACGGGGGAGCACCGCCCGGCGGTGTCCGCATCGACCTGGTCGGCGTGCTGCTGCCGCAGCGCGGCGCGCCCGTGGTCGAGCACGCGTTGGGGGTGGCCTGAGATGGGCTTCGCGCGTACGTGCTCCGTGGCGCTGGTGGGCGTCGAGGGCGTGGTGGTCGAGGTCCAGGCCGACCTCGAACCGGGCGTCGCGGCGTTCACCCTCGTGGGCCTGCCGGACAAGAGCCTGACGGAGAGCCGGGACCGGGTGCGGGCGGCGGTGGTGAACTCCGGCGCGACCTGGCCCCAGAAGAAGCTGACCGTCGGCCTGAGCCCGGCCTCCGTCCCGAAGAGCGGCAGCGGCTTCGACCTCGCCGTCGCTGCCGCGGTCCTCGGCGCCGCCGAGCGCATCGACCCCCGGGTCCTCGCCGACATCGTGATGATCGGCGAACTGGGCCTGGACGGCCGGGTCCGGCCGGTGCGGGGGGTTTTGCCGGCGGTGCTGGCTGCGGCGGACGCGGGGTACGAGCAGGTCGTCGTCCCGGAGTGTGCCGCCGCCGAGGCATCCCTGGTGCCCGGTGTGTCCGTCCTGGGCGTCCGCAGCCTGCGTCAGCTGATCGCCGTCCTCGCGGACGAACCCGTGCCCGACGAGGAACCGGACGAGCAGGGCCGTCCCGATCCGCTCCTGGCCGGCCTGCGCGTACCCGGCACTGGTGCGGCCACGGGCATGCACAGCGTCGGGGCGGCGCAGCACGATCAAGGTCATGACCTGGCCGACGTCGTGGGCCAGATCTCGGCCCGCACGGCGGTGGAGGTCGCTGCGGCCGGCGGGCACCACCTTTTCCTGCAGGGTCCGCCCGGCGCAGGGAAGACCATGCTCGCCGAGCGGCTGCCCGCCATCCTGCCCCGGCTCTGCCAGGAGGAGTCCCTGGAGGTCACGGCGGTGCACTCGGTGGCGGGACTGCTGCCTCCGGGCAAACCCCTGATCGACATCGCTCCCTACTGCGCCCCGCATCACTCGGCGACGATGCAGGCGCTCGTCGGCGGCGGTCCGGGCATCGGCCGCCCGGGCGCCGTGTCGCTGTCGCACCGGGGTGTTCTCTTCCTGGACGAGGCGCCGGAATTCAGCAGTCAGGCCCTCGACGCCCTGCGGCAGCCCCTGGAGGCGGGGCACGTCGTGATCGCGCGCAGCGCGGGCGTCGTGCGCTTCCCGGCGAGGTTCCTGATGGTGCTCGCGGCCAACCCCTGCCCATGCGGCCGCTTCTCGCAGAAGGAAGACCTGTGCGAATGCCTGCCCTCGGCGATCCGCCGCTACCAGGCCAGGCTGTCCGGCCCGCTGCTCGACCGGGTCGACCTCCGTGTCGAGGTGGACCGCGTCACCCGTACCGAACTGACCGCGTGCGGACCCCGGGGCGAATCCACCGACATGGTCACCGCCCGGGTGCACGCGGCCCGGGAACGGGCGGCGGCGCGCCTTGCCGGCACGCCCTGGCGCACCAACAGCGAAGTCCCCGGGCGAGAGCTGCGCAGCCGCTGGCACGCGGCGTCCGGTGCGATGGACGAGGCCGAGCGGAGCCTGGAACGGGGCGTCCTCACCGCCCGCGGTCTCGACCGCGTCCTGCGCGTCGCCTGGACCGTCGCCGACCTCGTCGGCCACGACCGGCCCGACGCCACGGACGTCGCCCTGGCACTGCAACTGCGCACCGGAGTGCCCCGAGGCGTCCCCATGGCCATCGGGGCCCTGACATGAGCCTCGACGACAAGCCGGACGACGAGCTGCTCGACCGTGTCTTCCTCACCCGGGTCATCGAAGCCGGGGATGAGGTCGGCGGCCGTTGGGTGCGGGAGCGGGGGATTCGGGAGGTGGCTCGGCGGTTGCGGGGGCGCGGGGTGGCTCTGCCGGGGGTGAGTGCGCGGCGGTGGGCGGGGCTGCGGGCGCGGGCCGAGCAGGCCGAGCCGGGGCGCGATCTTGCCGTGGCCGAGGATGCCGGGGTGCGGTTCGTGGGTCCGGGGGACGAGGAGTGGCCCCGTCAACTGGACGATCTCGGGGATGCCCGGCCTCTGGGGCTGTGGGTGCGCGGGCGGCCCAGTCTGCGGATGTGGGCGCTGAGGTCCGTGGCCGTCGTGGGGGCACGCGCCTGCACCGAGTACGGCGCGCACATGGCGGCCACCCTCGCCGCCGGCCTCGCCGAGCGCGGCTGGGTCGTGATCTCCGGCGGAGCCTACGGCATCGACGGCGCCGCCCACCGCGGCACCCTCGGTGCGGGCGGCGCCACCGTCGCCGTCCTCGCCTGCGGCGTCGACCGGCCCTACCCGCGCGGACACACCCAGTTGATCACCAGAATCGCGGAACAGGGCCTGGTGATCGGCGAGTTGCCACCCGGCGACCACCCGACGCCGAGCAGGTTCATCCTCCGGAACAGAGTGATCGCCGCCCTCACCCGCGGCACCGTGGTCGTCGAGGCCGCCTACCGCAGCGGCTCGCTGGTCACCGCACGTGCGGCCCAGCGGCTCGGACGCCACACGATAGGGGTGCCCGGCCCGGCCACCAGCGGCCTGTCCGCGGGCGTGCACGAACTCCTGCGCGGCGACGCGGTGCTGGTCACCGACGCCGCGGAAGTCGTGGAACTCGTCGGCGACATGGGCGAGCTGGCCCCGGACCGGCGCGGCCCTGTGCTCCCCCGGGACCTGCTGGAGCCGGGTGCCCGGCAGGTCCTGGCCGCTCTGCCCGCCAGCCGGGCGGCAGGGCACGACGAGATCGCCCGCCGCGCCCGGACGACGCCGGACGACGCCCTCGCGAGACTGTACGAACTCAGAGCACTCGGTTACGTCGAACGACACGGCGACGGCTGGAAGTTGACACGCCAGGCGGTTCTGTCGGCACGCGGTGGCCGGCAGGATCGCTGACCGAGCGTGTTCGGCCGTCCGGGGGAACCCCGACGCCCTTGGAAATTCCCGCAGTTGGAGTCATCTGGTGATCACGCAGAGCGACCGGTGTGACCCGGCGGGATGTCCTGCGGAACGCATCTGCGCATGCTCCAGCCTCCGCCCTTCGCACACCGCGACACCTCAGTCACGCTACGCTCACGTGGATCCCGATACGGACAGGCAGCACGACATCAGACCGACAGCTCACCCAGGCACCACCCCTCCACGGCAGAACGGCACAAGGCGACGAATGCCCCAGCACACCTCCGGGTCCGACCGGGCGGCGATCCCCCCAGCCGCCCGTGACGGTGGCAGCGTGCGGCCGCCCGCTCCCTCGACGCTCGACGAGCTGTGGCGGTCGTACAAGGACACGGGGGACGAGCGGCTGCGGGAGCAGCTGATCCTGCACTACTCGCCGCTGGTGAAGTACGTGGCGGGCCGGGTGAGCGTCGGTCTGCCGCCCAACGTCGACCAGGCGGACTTCGTGTCCTCCGGGGTGTTCGGGCTGATCGACGCGATCGAGAAGTTCGACATCGACCGGGAGATCAAGTTCGAGACGTACGCGATCACCCGGATCCGCGGCGCCATGATCGACGAGCTGCGGGCGCTGGACTGGATCCCGCGCTCGGTGCGGCAGAAGGCGCGGAACGTGGAGCGGGCGTACGCGACGCTGGAGGCGCGGCTGCGGCGGACGCCGAGCGAGGGGGAGGTGGCCGCGGAGATGGGGATCGCCGTGGACGAACTCCACGCGGTGTTCAGCCAACTGTCCCTGGCGAACGTGGTGGCGCTGGAGGAACTGCTGCATGCCGGGGCCGAGGGCGGCGACGGGCTGAGCTTCATGGACACGCTGGAGGACACCGCCGCGGACAATCCCGTGGAGGTGGCCGAGGACCGGGAGCTGCGGCGCTATCTGGCGCGGGCGATCAACACGCTGCCCGAGCGGGAGAAGACCGTCGTGACGCTGTACTACTACGAGGGGCTCACGCTGGCCGAGATCGGGAACGTGCTGGGCGTGACCGAGAGCCGGGTCAGTCAGATCCACACCAAGTCGGTGTTGCAGCTGCGGGCGAAACTGGCGAGCTTCGGGCGTTGAGCCGGGTGGATGACCTGCGGTCGGGTGGAGTGACTCCCGCTGGCGGGCGTCCGTCCGTAAAGTGGTTGAGGTGCCAAGGATTCGAGCGGCCTCCGTGGCCGAGCACCGGTCGATGCAGCGTGCCTCCCTGCTGGACGCGGCACGTTCCCTGTTGTCCGAGGGCGGGACGGAGGCGCTGACCTTTCCGGCCCTCGCCCAGCGGACGGGGCTTGCGCGGTCGTCCGTGTACGAGTACTTCCGGTCGCGGGCGGCCGTGGTCGAGGAGCTGTGCGCGGTCGACTTCCCAGTCTGGGCGGCGGAGGTTTCGGCCGCGATGGAGCGGGTGGATGCGCCTGAGGCCAAGGTCGAGGCGTATGTGCGCAAGCAGTTGGAGCTGGTGGGGGACCGGCGGCATCGGGCCGTGGTCGCGATCTCCGCGAGTGAGCTGGATGCCGGCGCTCGGGAGAAGATCCGGGCGGCGCACGGTGGGCTCGTCGCGATGATTGTCGAGGGGCTGGGGGAGATGGGGCACCGGGAGCCTCGGCTGGCGGCGATGCTGGTGCAGGGGGTTGTCGATGCGGCGGTGCGGAGGATTGAGCTGGGGGCGGCGGAGGAGCCGGCGGTGATCGCGGACGCGGCGGTGGCCATGGCACTGCGGGGGGTTGGCGGTTGACCGACGTTCGCTGTGTGAGCGGCGTTGCGGTCGGCCGGGGTGGGTCGCGCAGCCCGGCACCGGCAGGGTGCCGCCCGCGCCCACCCGTGCCGCCCCGGGGGGTACCTCCCAGGCCCTGGGTGCTGATCGGGCCGTTAGGCCGGGAGTGGTACGCCCCAGACCGGTAGCAGTCTTGATGGGCCCCTGTTCAGGAGGTGTGGGGGGAGTAGGGACAGGGGGTCCAGGTACGTCGTGCCTCTGCGTAGGCCCCAGTGGATGCAGGTGAGCCTGTTGGGTCCAGGGTGCCGATCACCTCGGTTGCCGTTACCTGCTCGCCCTTTTTCACCGACGGCGTCACCGGTTCGTACGTCGTGCGCAGGGGTGGGGTGCCGGTTCCTGGGAGGTCGATCGAGATGACTCCCTTGCCGGCGACGCGGCCGGCGAAGGAGACACGGCCCGAGGCTACCGCCCGCACCGGCGTGCCCGGTGCCGCGGCCAGGTCCACGCCGCGGTGGCCGCGGCCGTACGGCGTCGGCGGGGGTTCCCAGCCGCGGAGGATCCGGGGGCGTACCCCGACGGGCCAGGTCCGGCCGACGGCCGGGACGTCGGCGGCCGGTCCCGGCGGGGCAGGGGCGGCAGGCCCTGGAGTGGTGGGCGCCCCCGGTTCCGGCGTGGCAGGGGTGCCGGCGCCCGTGGTGATCAGGTGAGGCGGCGGGGCCAGGAGCATCGTCAGGGTCAGGGCCAGCAGCAACGCCAGCCTCGTGCACATCCGTACGCATCGGTTCGCTCGCATGCCGCACACCGTCCCGCACCCCCGGCGATCATGGCCGGAGCCTGTGCAGTACCCGCCGGTTGTGGATATCGGCGTCACCCGGGGCCTCGGCGGTCCCGTACACTTCTATGGCGACCCGGGCCACCGGGTCGACTTCGCACGCCCCGATACGGCCACCGGAGACGGTCCGTATCAGCGCCCCTCGGTCCCTCGTGGCACGGCGCAGCGTGGGCGTCAGGCGCGGAAGCCGTCCGGCATCCGCGGCACAACCGAGAAACACAAGGAGAGCGGCCATGGCCGTCGTCACGATGCGGGAGCTGCTGGAAAGCGGCGTCCACTTCGGTCACCAGACCCGCCGTTGGAACCCGAAGATGAAGCGCTTCATCTTCACCGAGCGCAACGGCATCTACATCATCGACCTGCTCCAGTCGCTGTCGTACATCGACCGCGCCTACGAGTTCGTCAAGGAGACCGTCGCCCATGGCGGCACGGTCATGTTCGTCGGCACCAAGAAGCAGGCGCAGGAGGCCATCGCCGAGCAGGCCACCCGCGTCGGCATGCCCTACGTCAACCAGCGCTGGCTGGGCGGCATGCTCACCAACTTCTCGACCGTCTACAAGCGTCTGCAGCGCCTGAAGGAGCTCGAGCAGATCGACTTCGAGGACGTCGCCGCGTCCGGTCTGACCAAGAAGGAGCTTCTCGTGCTCTCGCGCGAGAAGGCCAAGCTGGAGAAGACCCTCGGCGGTATCCGCGAGATGCAGAAGGTGCCCAGCGCCGTCTGGATCGTGGACACCAAGAAGGAGCACATCGCCGTTGGTGAGGCCCGGAAGCTCAACATTCCGGTCGTCGCGATCCTCGACACCAACTGCGACCCCGACGAGGTCGACTACAAGATCCCGGGCAACGACGACGCGATCCGCTCCGTCACCCTGCTCACCCGCGTGATCGCCGACGCCGTCGCCGAGGGCCTCATCGCCCGCTCCGGCGGTGCCGGTGAGGGCAAGGGCGAGAAGGCCGAGGGCGAGCCGCTCGCCGAGTGGGAGCGGGACCTGCTGGCGGGCGAGAAGAAGGCGGAGAGCGAGAAGCCCGCGGAGGGCGAGAAGCCGGCCGAGGCCCCTGCCGCCGAGGCCGAGAAGCCCGCCGAGGCCCCTGCCGCCGAGGCCGAGAAGCCCGCCGAGGCCCCTGCCGCCGAGGCCGAGAAGCCGGCCGAGGCCCCTGCCGCCGAGGCCCCGGCTGCCGAGGCCGAGCAGGCCTGACCGTCAGCGTCCGTGGTGACGGCGGGAGCGGCGACATGAAGTCCGCTCCCGCCGTTCACCCGTAGGTCGGCGGTCCGTCACGGCCCTCCCCCTCCATGGAGGCCGCAGAAACCGCAGATCTTCGATCTTCCAGACTTCGAGAAAGATTCACAGACTCATGGCGAACTACACCGCCGCCGACGTCAAGAAGCTCCGCGAGCTCACGGGCGCCGGCATGATGGACTGCAAGAAGGCGCTGGACGAGGCCGAGGGCAACGTCGAGAAGGCCGTCGAGGCGCTCCGCATCAAGGGCCAGAAGGGCGTCGCCAAGCGCGAGGGCCGCTCCGCCGAGAACGGCGCGGTCGTCTCGATCATCGCCGACGACAACTCCGCCGGTGTCCTCGTCGAGTTGAAGTGCGAGACGGACTTCGTGGCCAAGGGCGACAAGTTCCAGGCCGTGGCGAAGACCATCGCCGAGCACGTCGCCAAGACCGCCCCGGCCGACCTGGAGGCCCTGCTCGCCTCCGAGATCGAGCCCGGCAAGACCGTCCAGGCGTACGTCGACGAGGCCAACGCCAACCTGGGCGAGAAGATCGTCCTGGACCGCTTCGCGCAGTTCGCCGACGGCTTCGTGACGGCGTACATGCACCGCACGATGCCCGACCTGCCGCCGCAGATCGGTGTCCTCGTCGAGCTCGACAAGCCGCATGCCGAGGTCGCCAAGGGCGTCGCCCAGCACATCGCCGCCTTCGCGCCGAAGTACCTCGCCAAGGAGGACGTCCCGGCCGACGTCGTCGAGGCCGAGCGCCGCATCGCCGAGGAGACCACCCGCGCCGAAGGCAAGCCCGAGGCCGCCCTGCCGAAGATCGTCGAGGGTCGCCTGGGCGGCTTCTTCAAGGACGCCACGCTGCTGGGCCAGCCGTACGCGCTCGACAACAAGAAGTCCGTCCAGAAGGTCCTGGACGAGGCCGGTGTCACCCTGAAGCGCTTCACGCGCATCAAGGTCGGCATCTGAGTCCGTACCGCGACGGGTACTCGATCCCGATAGGGTCGGGTGCGGTCGTTCGCGTACGCCGCCACGCGTGCGCGCGCGGCGGACGACAGCAGATCTGACGAGGAGGCCATTGCCGCATGGGATGCGAAACACGCCCCGCCGGCAATGGCCTTCTTCGTATGTGCACCAGGTAAAAGAGGCGGGATCTCGATGACCACCAAGGCTCAGAAGAGCGACGACGGCAAAGTACGCGGCCGGTTTCTGCTGAAGCTGTCCGGAGAGGCCTTCTCCGGCGGCGGGGGCCTGGGCGTCGACCCCGACGTGGTGCACGCCGTCGCGCGCGAGATCGCGGCGGTGGTCCGCGACGGGGCGCAGATCGCGGCCGTCATCGGCGGCGGCAACTTCTTCCGCGGTGCCGAACTCCAGCAGCGTGGCATGGACCGGGCCCGCTCCGACTACATGGGCATGCTCGGCACGGTCATGAACTGCCTCGCCCTCCAGGACTTCCTGGAGAAGGAGGGCGTCGACTGCCGCGTGCAGACCGCGATCACCATGGGACAGGTCGCCGAGCCCTACATCCCGCTGCGCGCCGTACGGCACCTGGAGAAGGGCCGCGTGGTCATCTTCGGCGCCGGTATGGGCATGCCGTACTTCTCCACCGACACCACCGCCGCCCAGCGTGCCCTGGAGATCGACGCCGAGGCGCTGCTCATGGGCAAGAACGGCGTGGACGGTGTCTACGACTCCGACCCGAAGACCAACCCGGACGCGGTGAAGTTCGACCACCTCGGCTACGGCGAGGTCATCACCCGCGACCTGAGGGTCGCCGACGCCACGGCCGTCACGCTG
Source organism: Streptomyces sp. TRM68367 (assembly GCF_014495685.1). Lineage (GTDB taxonomy): Bacteria > Actinomycetota > Actinomycetes > Streptomycetales > Streptomycetaceae > Streptomyces. Next base: position 178,187 of record NZ_JACTVI010000001.1, read on the forward strand.
TGCCGCGACAACAAGCTCCCGATCGTCGTCTTCGAGCTTCTGGCGGAGGGCAATATCGCGCGCGCCGTCAAGGGTGAGAAGATCGGCACGCTGGTGGGTGACCAGGACAGCCGGGCCTGACCGATGCACCATCCCGCCCGCCGGGCGACACCTGTCCGGGGGACGGACGGGACGGACCCTGACCGGGGGATGGACAATGTCCTGCCGGTCGGGAACCGTGCAGGAAAGAGACGCGACGCAGCCGGCCGCCGCCCCGAGAGGGAACAGCAGCCGGGCCTACTCAAGACACGCAGGAGCAAGTGGTGATCGAAGAGACCCTCCTCGAAGCCGAGGAGAAGATGGAGAAGGCCGTCGTGGTCGCCAAGGAGGACTTCGCCGCGATCCGCACCGGCCGTGCGCACCCGGCGATGTTCAACAAGATCGTCGCCGACTACTACGGCGCGCCGACGCCCATCAACCAGCTGGCCTCGTTCTCGGTGCCCGAGCCGCGCATGGCCGTGGTGACCCCGTTCGACAAGAGCGCGCTGCGCAACATCGAGCAGGCGATCCGCGACTCCGACCTGGGCGTCAACCCCACCAACGACGGCAACATCATCCGGGTGGTCTTCCCCGAGCTCACCGAGGAGCGCCGCCGCGAGTACATCAAGGTCGCCAAGGCCAAGGGCGAGGATGCGAAGATCTCCATCCGTTCCGTGCGCCGCAAGGCCAAGGACGCCCTCGACAAGTTGATCAAGGACGGCGAGGTCGGCGAGGACGAGGGCCGCCGTGCGGAGAAGGAGCTCGACGACACCACGGCGAAGTACGTCGCCCAGGTGGACGAGCTCCTCAAGCACAAGGAAGCGGAGCTGCTCGAGGTCTGATGAACGACTCTTCCTGGGGGGCACCGCCACAAGCCGGGTACTGGGGGCCCACCGACCAGGGGACCGGCCCGGGGCATGCCCGGGGGGCCGCCCCGGCGGGTCCCGCGTACGATGCGCATGACGCGCAGCAGACTCGCCCCATGCCCGTCGTGCCCGACGCCCCCGCGTATGGCGGGAACCAGGATGACGACCGGGAGGCCGCTCGGCCGAGCGGTCCGCTGTTCCGGGACGAGACGTTCCGCGACCAGACGCCGCAGGCACACCCCTATGGGGAGGTGCCGCAGAAGCAGAATCCGGAGCCCATGCCTGACGCCCCGCAGCCGGCGCCCCAGCCGCAGAAGAAGAGCGCGGGGCGCGACCTGGGCGCCGCCGTAGGGGTCGGCGTCGGGCTCGGCGTGGTGATCGTCGCGTCGCTGTTCGTCGTCAAGGCCGTGTTCGTCGGGGTGATCGCGGTCGCCGTGGTCGTGGGCCTGTGGGAGCTGACCAAGCGGCTGGACGAGCGCAAGGGCATCAGGGCGCCGATCGTGCCGCTCGCGGTGGGCGGCGCGGCGATGGTCGTCGCCGGGTACGTGCAGGGCCCGGAGGGCGCCTGGGTGGCGATGGCGCTCACCATGCTGGCGGTCCTGGTCTGGCGGATGACGGAACCGGCCGAGGGCTACCTCAAGGACGTGACGGCCAGTGTCTTCGCGGCCTTCTACGTCCCGTTCCTGGCCACGTTCGTCGCGATGATGCTCACGGCCGACGACGGGTCGTACCGCGTTCTGACGTTCCTGCTGCTGACCGTGGTGAGCGACACCGGTGCGTACGCCGTCGGCTGGCGGTTCGGCCGGCACAAGCTCGCCCCGCGCATCAGCCCCGGCAAGACCCGCGAGGGCCTGCTGGGCGCGGTGACCTTCGCGATGGCCGTGGGCGCGCTGTGCATGGAGTTCCTGATCGACGACGGCACCTGGTGGCAGGGCCTGCTGCTGGGCCTCGCGGTCGCGGGCAGCGCCACGCTGGGCGACCTCGGCGAGTCGATGATCAAGCGGGACCTGGGCATCAAGGACATGGGCACGCTGCTGCCGGGTCATGGCGGCATCATGGACCGGCTGGACTCGCTGCTGCCGACGGCGCCTGTGGTGTGGCTGCTGATGGTGGGCTTCGTCGGGTCCGCGTGACGCCGTACGGCGCGAGCGCCCGTCGTACAGCCTGAGCTCCCGTCCCCTCCGGGCGGGAGCTCGGTCTTGTCCGGGCTGGGATGGCCCGCCGGGGCGGAGAGTGGGACGATTCCGGTGTAAGCCCTCAAAGGGGATCGCCTCCAGAGGGGGTCACCATGTCCGCCATACGAGAAGTGATCGTCGTCGACCGCAGTCCCGAAGATGTGTACCAGTACGTCACCGACCCCTCCCACCTGCCGGAGTGGCAGCTGAGCGCGGTTTCGGCCGAGCGGCTCGACGAGGGTCCGTACGGCACCGGATCCCGCGTCCGGGTCACCCGGCGCCTGGGCACCCGCGAGGTGCCCATGACCGTCCAGGTCACCGAGTTCGACCCGCCGCACAGTTGGGGTCTGCACGGCATCGACGGCCCGATCAGGCCACGCGTCCACGGCGAGATCGAACCCATCGACGAGGGGCGCCGCTCCCGCCTGACGCTGGAGCTCGACTTCGAGGGCCACGGCTTCGGCAAGGTCCTGCTGCCGCTGTTCGTCCGCCCCCAGGCCCGCAAGGAACTGCCGCGCGACGAGCAGATCCTCAAGGACAAGCTGGAACACACGGGCGAGTAGACCGGCCTGGTTCCGGACAACCCACCGCTCGCGCTGTCCGGCGAGCGGTGGGGGCTCGTATTGCCTCCGCATGACACAGGCACGTGCGGGGGGACGAGGCGGCTCGGGCGTGCTGACCGGCCGCGCAGGTCACCATGAGCGATCTGCGACACTGGTACGACCATGCCCAAGCCCGGAGAACTCACTTTCGTCGCCCCGCGCGGAGCCAAGAAGCCGCCGCGGCATCTTGCCGACCTCACGCCTGCCGAGCGCAAGCAGGCCGTGGCCGCGATCGGGGAGAAGCCGTTCCGTGCCAAGCAGCTCTCGCAGCACTACTTCGCGCGGTACGCGCACGACCCGGAGCTGTGGACGGACATCCCGGCCGGCTCCCGCGGCAGGCTCCAGGAGGTGCTGCTGCCGGAGCTGATGACGGTCGTCCGGCATCTGTCCACCGACCAGGGCACCACCCGCAAGACGCTGTGGCGGCTGTTCGACGGCACGCTCGTGGAGTCGGTGCTGATGCGCTACCCGGACCGGGTGACCATGTGCATCAGCTCGCAGGCGGGCTGTGGGATGAACTGTCCCTTCTGCGCGACCGGGCAGGCGGGTCTGGACCGGAATCTGTCCACCGCCGAGATCGTCCACCAGATCGTCGACGGGATGCGGGCGCTCAGGGACGGCGAGGTGCCGGGCGGTCCGGCGCGGCTGTCCAACATCGTCTTCATGGGCATGGGCGAGCCGCTCGCCAACTACAACCGGGTCGTCGGTGCCGTTCGCCGGCTCACCGACCCCGAGCCGGACGGGCTGGGGCTGTCCCAGCGCGGCATCACCGTCTCGACGGTCGGCCTCGTCCCGGCCATCCACCGGTTCGCCGACGAGGGCTTCAAGTGCCGGCTCGCCATCTCGCTGCACGCCCCCGACGACGAGCTGCGCGACACCCTCGTCCCCGTCAATACCCGGTGGAAGGTGCGCGAGGTGCTCGACGCCGGGTTCGACTACGTCGCCAAGTCCGGGCGCCGGCTGTCCATCGAGTACGCGCTGATCCGGGACATCAACGACCAGGCCTGGCGCGGCGACCGGCTCGGGCGGCTGCTCAAGGGCAAGCCCGTGCACGTCAACCTGATCCCGCTGAACCCGACGCCGGGCTCCAAGTGGACCGCCTCGCGGCCCGAGGACGAGGAGGCGTTCGTGGCGGCGATCGCCGCCCATGGTGTGCCGGTGACGATCCGGGACACCCGGGGGCAGGAGATCGACGGGGCGTGTGGTCAGCTCGCCGCGAGTGAGCGGTAACCTGAGCACCGTAGAACCGCAGTAAGCACAGTAGTAAGAACATCTGCATATTCCGACAGGGGAGCGCCACAGCGCTGAGAGTGCGGCAGGAAGGCCGCAGACCCTCTGAACCTCGCCCAGGTCATTCTGGGTAGGGAGATCGGTCACCCACTCAAGCTGTTGCGCCCTGCCCGGGATCCGCGAAGGACTCCGGGCAGGGCCGCGTCTCTTCCTGGTCACCTCCAGGAGGAATTCCATGAACACCAAGTCGTTCGTGGCCGTGGCGGTCGGCCTCGGCCTCGTCACGCTGTCCGCGTGCGGGACGTCGTCGTCCGACGGCGGCCAGGGAGCCGGCGGGTCCAAGAACGTGACCCTCGTCAGCCATGACTCGTGGGCCGCGTCGAAGGGCGTCATCGCCGCCTTCGAGAAGAGCTCCGGCTACAAGGTCAACGTCCTCAAGGACGGCGACGCCGGGCAGGCCGTCAACAAGGCGATCCTGACCAAGGACAACCCGCAGGGCGACGTCTTCTTCGGCGTCGACAACACCCTGCTGTCCCGCGCGCTCGACAACGGGCTGTTCCAGCCGTACGAGGCGAAGGGCGCCGACCGGGTCGAGCCGGAGTACCGGGCCGACGAGGACGAGCACCGGGTCACGCCGGTCGACACCGGCGACATCTGCGTCAACTACGACAAGAAGTACTTCGCCGACCACAAGCTCGCCCCGCCGCGTACCTTCGACGACCTGGTCAAGCCCCAGTACAAGAACCTCCTCGTCACCGAGAACGCCGCCACCTCCTCGCCCGGCCTCGGCTTCCTGCTCGGCACGGCCGCCAGGTACGGCGACGGGGGCACCTCCCGCTCGAGCGAAGCCGAGAGTAGGGGAGGCTGGCAGGGCTACTGGAAGAAACTAAAGGCGAACGGCGTCAAGGTCGTCGACGGCTGGGAGCAGGCCTACAACCAGGAGTTCTCCGGCTCCAGCAGCGGCAAGAAGGCGAAGGCCGACCGGCCGCTCGTCGTGTCGTACGCCTCGTCGCCGCCCGCCGAGGTCGTCTACGCCGACCCCCGGCCCAAGACCGCCCCGACCGGCGTGGCGACCGGGACCTGCTTCCGCCAGGTCGAGTACGCGGGCCTGCTGAGCAACGCGCGGAACACCGAGGGCGGCAAGGCGTTCCTGGACTTCCTGCTCACCAAGCAGTTCCAGCAGGACATGCCGCTCAACATGTTCGTCTACCCGGTGATCAGGGGCGCCCAGGTGCCGCCGGAGTTCACCCGGTACGGGCCGCAGGCCAAGGATCCCGAGACCATGGACCCGGCGGATATCGCCGACCACCGTGACGAGTGGGTCAAGTCGTGGACGTCACTCGTACTGAAGTAGCTGAAGTAGCTGAAGCAGCTGAAGCAGGCGCCCGCAGGGGCCTTCGCGGGAACGCGGTGCGGCTCGGGCTGATGGCCGTGCCCGTCGCGTTCTTCGCGGTCTTCTTCGCCTACCCCGTCGCCGCGATCACCGAGCGCGGACTGCACGCCGACGGGACCTGGCACCTCGGGCGGATCGTGGAGGTGCTGGCGCAGCCCGACATCCGGCACGTGCTGTGGTTCACCACCTGGCAGGCGCTCGCCTCCACCGGGCTCACGCTGCTGATCGCGCTCCCCGGCGCATACGTCTTCGCGCGCTTCGATTTCCGGGGCAAGCAGATCCTGCGGGCGGTCGTCACGGTCCCCTTCGTGCTGCCGACGGTCGTCGTCGGTACGGCGTTCCTGGCGCTCGTCGGCCGCGGCGGTCTCCTCGACGAGCTGTGGGGCGTACGGCTGGACACCACCGTGTGGGCGATCCTGCTCGCGCACGTCTTCTTCAACTACGCGGTCGTCGTACGGACCGTCGGCGGCCTGTGGTCCCAGCTCGACCCGCGGCAGGAGGAGGCCGCGCGGATGCTCGGCGCGTCGCGGTCCGCCGCCTGGCGTACGGTCACCCTGCCCGCGCTCGCGCCCGCCGTGGCCGCCGCCGCGCTCATGGTCTTCCTGTTCACCTTCACGTCGTTCGGCGTCGTCCAGATCCTCGGCGGGCCCACCTTCTCCACCCTCGAGGTCGAGATCTACCGGCAGACGTCCGAGATCTTCGACCTGTCCACAGCGGCCGTCCTGACGATGATCCAGTTCGTGGCGGTGGGCGCGATCCTCGCCGTGCACGCCTGGACCGTACGGCGGCGGGAGACCGCGCTGCGGCTGGTCGACGCGTCCGTGACGGCGCGCCGGCCGCGCGGGGCCGGGCAGTGGGCGCTGCTCGCCGGGGTCCTCGGCACCGTCGTCGTCCTGCTCCTGCTGCCGCTGGCGGTGCTGGTGCAGCGCTCCCTCGCCGCACCCGGCTTCGGCTACTACCGGGCACTGACCCGGGAGGACGGCGGCACGTTCCTCGTCCCGCCGATCGTCGCGATCGGCAACTCGCTGTCGTACGCCGTCGCCGCCACCGCCATCGCCGTGGCTGTGGGCGGCCTCGCCGCCGCGGCGCTCGCCCGGCGGGACGCGGGCCGGCTCGTGCGCGGGTTCGACGCGCTGCTGATGCTGCCGCTCGGCGTGTCCGCGGTGACCGTCGGCTTCGGGTTCCTGATCGCGCTGGACGAGCCGCCGCTGAACCTGCGCCAGTCCTGGATCCTGGTGCCGCTCGCCCAGGCGCTGGTGGGTGTCCCGTTCGTCGTGCGGACCATGCTGCCCGTGCTGCGGGCGGTGGACGTACGGCTGCGAGAGGCGGCCGCGGTCCTCGGGGCGTCGCCGTGGCGGGCGTGGCGGGAGGTGGATCTGCCGCTGGTGCGGCGGGCGCTGCTGGTCGCGGCCGGGTTCGCCTTCGCGGTGTCGCTGGGGGAGTTCGGGGCGACGGTGTTCATCGCGCGTCCGGACAGTCCGACGCTGCCGGTGGCCGTCGCCCGGCTGCTGGGGCGGCCCGGTGACCTCAACTATGGCCAGGCGATGGCCCTTTCGACGATTCTGATGGTGGTGTGCGCGGTGGCGCTGCTCGTGCTGGAGCGGCTTCGCACCGACCGGACCGGGGAGTTCTAGATGCTGCTGAGCCTTGAGGGTGCGACGGTCCGCTTCGGTGGACGGGCCGTGCTCGACGCTGTCGAGCTCGATGTCGCCGAGCACGAGATCGTATGCGTGCTCGGGCCCAGCGGCAGCGGCAAGTCGACGCTGCTGCGCGCGGTGGCCGGACTCCAACCCCTCGACGCCGGGCGGGTGTTGCTCGACATGCGCGACCAGGCGGGGGTACCCGCGCACCGGCGCGGGGTCGGGCTGATGTTCCAGGACCACCAGCTGTTCCCGCAGCGGGACGCGGGCGGCAACGTCGCCTTCGGGATGCGGATGCGCGGGGCGTCGAGGGGCGAACAGGAGGCGCGCGTACGGGAGTTGCTGGACCTCGTCGGGCTGCCGGCAGCCGGACGACGGGCCGTCGCGGCCCTGTCCGGCGGGGAGCAGCAGCGGGTGGCGCTGGCCCGGGCACTCGCGCCCAGCCCGCGGCTGCTGATGCTGGACGAGCCGCTCGGGCAGCTCGACCGGTCGCTCAGGGAACGCCTGGTCGTCGAACTGCGGGAGCTGTTCGCGCGGTTGGGGACCACCGTGCTCGCCGTGACGCACGACCAGGGCGAGGCGTTCGCGCTCGCCGACCGGGTCGTGGTGATGCGGAACGGGCGGATCGCCCAGTCCGGTACGCCCCTTGAGGTGTGGCAGCGGCCGGCCGACGCCTTCGTGGCGCGCTTCCTCGGCTTCGACAACGTGGTCGACGCGGCGGTGAGCGGGCAGGCCGCAAACACGCCGTGGGGGAAGGTGCCGGTGCCGGCAGGCGCGCCGCAGGGTTCACGCACGCTGCTCGTCCGTCCGGCCGGCGTCCGGCTGCTGCCCGCCGACGAGGGGCTGGGCTGCACGGTCACCGCCCGCACCTTCAAGGGCACCCATGTCGCCGTCCACCTGCAGCCCGAGGACGCACCACGCCTGGAGGCGGCGTGCACGCTGCGGGCGGCGCCGGATGTGGGGGACGAGGTCGGTGTGGAGTTCGACGGGGCGGAAATCGTCGTGCTGGGGTGATCGGGCGGGCCCTAGGGTGCGGGATATGACGTTTCTGCCACACGACCGTTACTGCGACGAGATCGCCCACCAGGTGGGGCAGCTGAGGGCCGTGGTGACCTCCGGCGCCGACCTCACCGCGACGGTGCCGACCGGCCCGGACTGGTCACTGGAGCAACTCGTACGGCATATGGGCGAGGCCCTGTGCTGGGTGGAGTTGCTGGTCCGCATCCGCGCCCAGGAGGACATCCCCGAGGAGCAGGTACCGGGGGCCGCCGGCCCCGAGGCCCGGGGCGACGCCGCCGCGCTGGACGCGTGGCTGGCGGAGACGGGCGAGCGGGTCGTCGCCACGCTGCGGGAGGCCGGGCCCGACACGAAGGTGTGGTCATGGGCCGGAGTCCCCAACGCCGGATTCTGGGCCCGCCGTATGGCGCACGAGATCACCGTCCACCGGGCCGACGCCACCCTCGCCGTCGGTCTGCCCTACGAGGTCGCGCCCGAGATCGCCGCCGACGCGATCGACGAGTGGGCCCGCCCCCGGAAGCGGGAGCGGGCCACCGTAGGGCCGGAAGCGGCGGGCGTCAGCGGTCGTTGCCGCTGCCGCGGCGGCGCATGCCGTAGAAGACCGCGCCGCCGCCGAGCACGACGAGCGCGGCGGCGATGCCGGCGATGATGCCGGTGTTGGAGTTGGCGCCGGTCTCGGCGAGGTTCGAGTCACCGGCACCGTTCGCGGGCGACGGGGCGTTGTTCGCGGTGTCCGCGGGTGGGGCGCCCTCGGTCTTCGACGAAGCCGGGGCTCCGGGCTCCTCGGCCGGGGTCCTGGCGTCGTCCGACGGCGTCGGGGCCGGGGTGGCCGGCGGGGCCGGGTTCTCCTTCTTCTTGCAGGCCGTCGACGGGGTGGTCAGGTTCGGCTTGATGTCCTCGTCGACATAGTCCTCGGCCTTGATGTGGACGCGGTACTCGGCGTTCGGCTTCCAGTCCTCGGCGAAGCTGATGGTGACGCCTTCGCGCGAGCCCTTGACCACCTGCTCGCCGACCTTCTTCAGGTCGGCGCCGTTGTTCTCCAGGAACACCGAGACCGTGGCCGGGACGCCGGAGGGGTCCACGTCGGTGACGGTGATGACACCCTTGTCACCGTTACACGTCGCCGCGGCGGAGAACTCGCTGATGCTGCACGCGAGCGCGTTGCCCGCGGCGCCGAGCGCGAGTGCGGCCGAGGCGGAGGCGACACCGAGGATGCGCACGGAACGCACGACCGTACGGCGGGATACAGACAGGACTGACACGTTTGTCCTTCACGGGATGCGCGAATGCGGGGGGGGCTGAGGGAGTACTGACGAGGCATCAGCATTCCCGGGAGGCTCACAGGTCTATAAGCGCGGCATAAGGAGTGTCAACGCGTATGCGCTTCAGTGGGCCAGGCTTTGCCCGCTTATTAACCACCGAGACGTTTCAACGCCTCGGGCGCCTCCTCGATCCGGTCCACCAGCGCGATCCGCGCCTCCATCGACCGCCCCCGCGCCAGCGACTGCAGCAGCGGCCAGGTCGGCAGCTTCTCCGTCCAGTGCGCCCGGTTCACCAGGACCATGGGCGTGGCCTCGCCGCGGGACTCGTAGTAGTTCGGCGTCGCGTTGTCGAAGACCTCCTGTACGGTGCCGGCGGCGCCCGGCAGGAACACCACGCCCGCGTTCGAGCGGGCCAGCAGGCCGTCCTCGCGGGTGGCGTTGGCGAAGTACTTGGCGATGTGGGAGGCGAAGGCGTTCGGCGGCTCGTGGCCGTAGAACCAGGTGGGGATCCCGACGGAGTGGTTGCCCTTCGGCCAGCGCTCGCGCACCTCGAAGGCGGACCGGGCCCAGTCGGTGATCGACGGGGTGAACGACGGTGCCTTCGCGAGGAGCCGGCAGGCCTCCTCCAGCATCGCGTCGTCGTACGGCGCCGCGTACGCGCCCAGGTTCGCCGCCTCCATCGCGCCCGGGCCGCCGCCCGTGGCCACCGTGAACCCTTCGAGGGACAGCGCGCGCCCGAGCCGGGCCGCGCCCTCGTAGACCTCCGTGCCGCGGGCCATCGCGTGGCCGCCCATCACGCCCACCACCCGTGCACCGCGCAGGAGCTCGTCGAGGGCGTCGGAGACCGAGTCGTCGTGGACGGCACGCAGCATGGACGCGTAGATGTCGCCGTCGGCCTTGGTGCGCTGGAACCAGGCGTACGCGAGGGCGTCCGGCGTGTTCTCGTAGCCCTTGTCGAGCGAGGCGAACAACTCGTCGGGCGTGTAGACGCGCCCCCGGTACGGGTCGAACGGCAGGCCCGGGACGGGCGGGAAGACCAGGGCGCCGTCGGCGCGGACCTTGGCCGCCGCCTCCTCCCGCATGGCGCAGCCGAGGAAGGCGGCTCCCGCGGTGTCGGTGGTGAGCAACTCCCGGGTGCGGTCCGTCAGATCGACGGCCTGGACGCGGAAGCCGGCGAGAGTGCCGCGGGCCGAGACGACCGCGTCGAACTCCTCGGTCGTCTCTATCTCATGGTCGTCGTGGTGGGCCGAATGGGCGGGGCTCGTCTGCACCCGCCCATGCTATGCACGGCGGGCTCAGCCCTCGACGGCGGACGGGTCCATCCACACGACCTCCCAGGTGTGGCCGTCGAGGTCGTCGAAGGAACGGCCGTACATGAAGCCGTGGTCCTGCGTCTCGCCGGCGATCGAGCCGCCCGCCGCGACCGCCTTGTCGACCAGCTCGTCGACCTTCCCGCGGCTCTCGGCGCTGAGCGCGAGCAGTACCTCGCTGGTCTTCTTCGCGTCGGCGATCTCCTTCTTGGTGAACTCCGCGTAGCGCGGCCTGGTGTGCACCATGGCGACGATGGCGTCGCTGATCACGACGGAGGCGGTCTTGTCGTCGCTGAACTGGTCGTTGATCGTGTAGCCGAGCTCTGTGAAGAACTTCTTGGCGGCGTCCAGGTCGTGGGTGGCCAGGTTCACGAAGATCATCTGCTGGTACATGTGCGGTCTCTCCCATCGGGTTCGTGATGTTCGATGGGGTAGACGGGGGGCCGGTGCGGAACTCATCGGTGGGCGGAGATTTTTTTTCGCGCGATTTTTTCAGCGGGCCAGGGCGAGTGCCGCCAGCTCGGCGACGAGCACGGTGAGCGGGCCGAAGAGGGCGAGCAGCGCGCCGGCGCGCAGGGCGGCGGCGCTGCGCAGCATGGTCGCCGGGGCGCCGAGGCGGAGCAGGGCGGCGGTGGTGTCGGCGCGGGCGTGCTTGGCCTCCACGGCGGAGGTGAGGAGCGTGGCCACGGTGCAGCCGATGACGAGGAGTGCGCCGAGGGTGGCGAGGGGGTCGAGGGAGGTGGCGTCGGTGTCGTGGAGCGCGGGTGTGGCGTACGCCGCGGAGGTGACGGCGCAGACGACGCCCAGGGGGCGGCCGATGCGGGTGGCTTCCGCCATGAGGACGCGGCCGGCGAGGAGGCGGAGGGCGCCGGGGCGGGCGGTCTGGAGGAGGCGGCCGCAGAGGTGGGTGAGGCCGGGGCCGGCGAGGGCGAGGCCGAGGGCGGTGAGGGCCCAGCCGAGGAGGGTGGAGCCGGTGGCCCTGCCGGTCGCGTAGGACTGTACGGCGAGGCCGGCGGTGAGGGTGGCGATGCCCCAGGGGAGGCCGGCGGGCTGGAGGTCGGTGCGTGGGGACGGTGCTTGTGCTGTGCCCGGCGTTGGTGTGGGCCGGGGGTCGGGTGCGCAGCCCGGCGCCGGCGGGGTGCCGTCCGCGCCCACCCGTGCCGCCCCAGCGGCACGACTGCCCGCGGGCTGGTGGCCGTGGGGCTGGGCGCCGTCGTTGTCTGCGGGCTGGGGGCTGTCTGGCTGAGCGCCGTCGCCGGCGGCAGCGTAGTGGTGTGGCTGGGTGTCGTTGCCGGCTGTGGGGTGGTGGTGTGGTTGGGCGCCTGGTGTGGGAGGGCGGAGGGGGGCGGGCACGTCGCCGGTTGCCGTCCGGATGCGCAGGTGCGCGCCGAAGCGGCCGTACGAGCCGAAAGTCTCGCGTGTGCCTGATCGCTTGTAGGCGCCGAAGGGGCCGTATCTCCGGGGCGCTCGGTGTGCCGGTGCGGGGCTCGCTTCTCTTGGGCGCAGCAGGACCGCCACCACCCCGGACGCGATCGCCGGGACCAGGGACAGCAGGGTGAGGGCCGCCGGGAGGGGGAGGGGCCGGTCCGCGGCCAGGACGTCGGTGGCCGCGCCGTCGAAGGGCATGCCCGTCAGGTCGCCGCGGAGGTGGAGGAAGAAGAGGAGGGCCAGCATCGAGCCGAGCGTGCAGGACAGCGCCGTCGTCGTGGCCGAGATGGCCATGAGGCGGGCCGGGCCCAGGCCGATGGCCGACAGGCCGGGCACGGGGCGGGTGCCGGGGTCGGTGCGGGCCACGGCGGTCGCGAAGTGGACCGTGGCGGCCAGGGGAGCCGCGCACCAGGCCAGGCGGAGGGCCGAGGCGCCGGGGGAGTCCGGGTGGCTCATCGCGTGGCCGAGGGCGCACAGCAGCAGGAAACCGGTGCCCGCCGAGGCCGCCGCGACCAGCAGGCGGCGCAGGTGGACGGCGGGCTGGGCGCCGCGGGTCAGACGGAGAGCGAGCACGTGGCCCGGCCTTCCGTCTCGGGCGCCGGCGGCAGGTGCACGGTGTTCACACGCCGCCCGTCCAGCAGGGAGACCGTGCGGTCGGCGAGGGCCGCGGTGTCCGCGTCGTGCGTGGCGAGGACGACCGTGATGCCGTGCGATCGGGCCGCTGTCGTGAGCGTGCGCAGGACGTGGGCGCGGTCGGCGCGGTGCAGGGGAGCGGTCGGCTCGTCGGCGAAGAGCACCGACGGCGCGGGGGCGAGGGCGCGGGCGATGCACGCGCGCTGCCGCTCGGCCCGGACCAGTTCGTGCGGGCGCCTGCGGGCCTTGTCGCCGATGTCGAGGCGCTCCAGCCACTCCAGCGCGGCGGTCTTGGCGCGCCGCCGGCTGGTGCCGCGCAGCATGAGAGGGAGTGCGGCGTTCTCCCAGACGTTCAGCTCCGGGAGCAGTACGGGCGCCGGGTCGATCCAGCCGAAGCGGTCCCGGCGCAGGCGTTCCCGGCCCAGCGGGCCCATCGTGTGCACGGGCACGCTGTTGAACCAGACCTCGCCGCGCCGCACCGGGACCAGGCCGGACAGGCACTGCAGCAGGGTGGTCTTGCCGCTGCCGCGCGGGCCGCCGACGGCGAGGATCTCGCCCTCCCGGACGCCCAGCGAGACGCCGCTGAGTGCGGGCGAGCCGTCGTTGTGGGTGAAGTGCAGGGCGCGTGCCCAGAGCACGTCGTTGTCCGGCGGGGCCACCATGGCGTACACCTCGGTTCAGATCGAAAAATGCCGTGCGCGGTTCGGGAAATCCCCCGTGCGGGGGAACGAAGGCAGGGCCGATCGGTTACAGGCACGCTAGGCAGGCCGCCACGGGAGCCCGGACAGCACGCGGCCCCGGACGCCCGTTTCTCACTCGAACGGACGGCACCGGGGCCGGTGTTGATGATCCAGCCGGAAGATCACAGGGAGGGCCGCACGCCGCGGAACCCGTGCCGGGCCGCATGCCGCGCAGCCGGCGCCGGGGCGTGCGTCGCTGAGCCCGTGCTGGGGCGTGCGTCGCTGGCCCGTGCTGGGCTGTGGGCCGTTGGGCTCGTGCCGGGGGGCGCCACCGATCCCGCGCTGGGTGGTGTGCCGGGTAGCTCTGCCGGGGCGCGCAGTCCGCTGCCGAGCCCGTGCCGGGCCGCAGGCCGCTCGACTCGCGCCGGGCCGCAGGCCGTCGGACTCGCGCCCGGGTCTGCGTCGCCCAGCCCTGCCGGGACGGGCGCCGCTCAGCTGTCAGCGGGACGCGCGCCGTCGACCCCTCACCGGGCGCGAGGCGGTGTCGGTGTTGGCGTACGGCTGGTGCGTCGCCGATCCCTCGCCTGGGCGTGCGTCCCCGGCTCCCGTGGGCCGCTCCCCGGGGCCCGCGCTCCGCCTCCCGGGAACGCGGGCCCTGCGAGATCCCCTTCCGGGAACACCGGGCCCCGCAGGATCACCGGCTGCCCCCGGAGGGTCACAGCTTCGTCCACGCCTCCGACAGCGTCTCCCGCAGGATCTGCTCGATCTCGTCGAACGTGTCCTGGTCGGAGATCAGCGGTGGTGCGAGCTGGACGACCGGGTCGCCGCGGTCGTCGGCGCGGCAGTACAGGCCGTTGTCGAACAGGGCCTTGGACAGGAAGCCGTACAGGATCCGCTCGGTCTCATCCTCGTCGAACGTCTCCTTCGTCGCCTTGTCCTTGACCAGCTCGATGCCGTAGAAGAAGCCGTTGCCGCGGACGTCGCCGACGATCGGCAGGTCGTGCAGCTTCTCCAAGGTCGCGCGGAACGCGGCCTCGTGGTCGAGGACGTGCTGGTTGAGACCCTCGCGCTCGAACAGGTCGAGGTTGGTCAGGCCCACGGCCGCCGAGACCGGGTGGCCGCCGAACGTGTAGCCGTGCAGGAAGGTGTTGCCGCCCTTGTAGAAGGGCTCGGCGACGCGGTCCGAGATGATGCACGCGCCGATGGGGGAGTAACCGGACGTCATGCCCTTGGCACAGGTGATCATGTCCGGGACGTAGCCGAACTTGTCGCAGGCGAACATCGTGCCCAGGCGGCCGAACGCGCAGATCACCTCGTCGGAGACCAGCAGCACGTCGTACTGGTCGCAGATCTCCCTGACCCGCTGGAAGTAGCCGGGCGGCGGCGGGAAGCAGCCGCCCGCGTTCTGCACCGGCTCCAGGAAGACAGCCGCGACCGTGTCCGGGCCCTCGAAGAGGATCTGCTGCTCGATCTGGTCGGCGGCCCAGCGGCCGAAGGCCTCGGGGTCGTCACCATGCAGAGGCGCACGGTAGATGTTGGTGTTCGGGACCTTGTGCGCGCCCGGGACGAGCGGCTCGAAGGGGGCCTTCAGGGCCGGCAGGCCGGTGATGGACAGGGCGCCCTGCGGAGTGCCGTGGTAGGCGACCGCGCGGGAGATGACCTTGTACTTGGTCGGCTTGCCCTTGAGCTTGAAGTACTGCTTGGCGAGCTTCCAGGCGGTCTCCACCGCCTCGCCGCCGCCGGTGGTGAAGAAGACCTTGTTCAGGTCGCCCGGCGCATAGCCCGCGAGGCGCTCGGCCAGCTCCACGGCCTTCGGATGGGCGTACGACCACACTGGGAAGAACGCCAGCTCCTGCGCCTGCTTGAAGGCGGTCTCCGCCAGCTCGACGCGGCCGTGCCCGGCCTGGACCACGAACAGGCCGGCGAGGCCGTCGAGGTAGCGCCTGCCCCTGTCGTCGTAGACGTGGGTGCCCTCGCCCCGGACGATGGTGGGGACGGGGGCGCTCTCGTACGAGGACATGCGGGTGAAGTGCATCCACAGGTGGTCGTACGCGGTCCGGCTGAGGTCCTTGGGGCTGTCGGTGCTCACGGTTATCGGGTCCTCACGGTCATCGGGTTCCCCACATGTAGGTCTGCTTCTTGAGCTTGAGGTAGACGAAGCTCTCGGTGGAGCGCACTCCGGGGACGGCTCGGATGCGTTTGTTGATGACCTCCAGCAGGTGGTCGTCGTCCTCGCAGACGATCTCGACCATCAGGTCGAAGGAGCCCGCGGTCATCACCACGTACTCGCACTCGGACATGGCGGTCAGCGCGTCGGCCACCGACTCGACGTCGCCCTCGACGTTGACGCCGACCATCGCCTGCCGGCGGAAGCCAACGGTGAGCGGGTCCGTGACGGCGACGATCTGCATCACGCCCTGGTCGAGCAGCTTCTGCACGCGCTGGCGCACGGCCGCCTCGGACAGGCCGACGGCCTTGCCGATGGCGGCGTACGGCCGGCGGCCGTCCTCCTGGAGCTGCTCGATGATGGCGAGGGAGACGGCGTCCAGGTGGGGGGTGCCGTTCCGGGACGCGCGGGAGGACTCGCGGGACTCGCTCGGGCCCCGGGTGTCCTTCTGGTCTTCGCTTCGACTGGCCACGAGCTCACTGTGCACGACGTCTCGACAGTTCCGCAAGGCTGTATCGATGAAATTCGTTGTTTACGGCGCGGATATCTGCGGATTCCGCAGCGATGGCGCGATCAGGGGTGTTGAAAACGTCGGCGGGCGGACTAGTGTGGGTGTCTCAGCCATTGGACACCTCGACCTGACAGGAGGCCGGCAGTGAGCACCGAGCTGCGACGGCTGCGCGAGCTACGCAACTACATCGCCGGTGAGTTCCGGGACGCCGCCGACGGACGGACCACGGACGTGGTCAACCCCGCGACGGGCGAGGCGTACGCGACCGCTCCGCTGTCCGGGCAGGCGGATGTGGACGCCGCGATGGCGGCCGCCGCCGAGGCCTTCCCCGGCTGGCGCGACACCACCCCGGCCGAGCGCCAGAAGGCCCTGCTGAAGATCGCGGACGCGTTCGAGGAGCGCGCCGAGGAACTGATCGCGGCCGAGGTGGAGAACACCGGTAAGCCGGTCGGGCTGACGCGGGACGAGGAGATCCCGCCGATGGTCGACCAGATCCGCTTCTTCGCGGGCGCGGCGCGGATGCTGGAGGGCCGCTCGGCCGGCGAGTACATGGAGGGCCTGAGCTCCTTCGTACGCCGTGAGCCGGTCGGCGTCTGCGCGCAGGTCGCGCCCTGGAATTACCCGATGATGATGGCCGTGTGGAAGTTCGCCCCGGCGATCGCCGCCGGCAACACGGTCGTCCTGAAGCCGTCGGACACCACCCCGGCCTCCACGGTCCTGATGGCTGAGATCATCGGCTCCGTCCTGCCCAAGGGTGTCTTCAACGTCATCTGCGGCGACCGGGAGACCGGCCGCATGATGGTCGAGCACGACACCCCGGCAATGGCCTCGATCACCGGTTCCGTGCGGGCGGGTATGCAGGTCGCCGAGTCCGCGGCCAAGGATCTCAAGCGCGTCCACCTGGAGCTGGGCGGCAAGGCGCCGGTCGTGGTCTTCGAGGACACCGACATCGCCAAGGCCGTCGAGGACATCTCGGTGGCGGGCTTCTTCAACGCCGGGCAGGACTGTACGGCCGCCTGCCGCGTCCTGGTCCACGAGGCGATCCACGACGAGTTCGTCTCCGCGCTCGCCAAGGCCGCCGCCGAGACCAAGACCGGTCAGCCGGACGACGAGGACGTGCTCTACGGCCCGCTCAACAACCCCAACCAGCTCAAGCAGGTCGAGGGCTTCATCGAGCGGCTGCCCGCGCACGCGCGCGTGGAGACCGGCGGCAGGCGGGTCGGCGACATGGGGTACTTCTACGCGCCGACCGTCGTCTCGGGTGTGAAGCAGCAGGACGAGATCATCCAGAAGGAGGTCTTCGGCCCGGTCATCACCGTGCAGTCCTTCACGGACGAGGACCAGGCGGTGCGGTACGCCAACGGCGTCGAGTACGCGCTCGCGTCCTCGGTGTGGACCAAGGACCACGCGCGCGCGATGCGGATGTCCAAGGCGCTGGACTTCGGCTGTGTGTGGATCAACACCCACATCCCGCTGGTCGCCGAGATGCCGCACGGCGGCTTCAAGAAGTCCGGCTACGGCAAGGACCTCTCGGCGTACGGCTTCGACGACTACACCCGCGTCAAGCACGTGATGACGTCGCTGGACTGACGCCCCCGCCCGCACAGCGTGGCCCCGGACGGAGAAGACTCCGCCCGGGGCCGCCGGATCCACTCGTGAACGCGTGCACGCGTCCACACAGGGCTGTACGTGTGTTCGTGATGAACTCGGAACAACCGCAACGGCGGTTCAGACAGGGGGAAGTGTGTCGGCCTGGCTCTGGCGGGGGCGGCCACGGCCGCGTCGCACGCGGTGGCGCGGCGCGTGCTCGGGCGGTCGCAACGGCGGGCCGTCCGGACCGTTGTACGGAAGAAGGGCCAACTGTGGGCCGTCGTACGGCGGTTCGGCGTAGGCGTCTAGTGTGGGGCGCCGTCATGTTCTCAAGACTCTCCGCCCCCACCGCTCCACGAGGAGTAATCCCCCCATGTCCAGAACCAGCACCTCCGCCCCGCGCCGGCGGCCTCTCACTCTGATCGCGCTCGGCGTGACCACGGCGCTCACGCTCACCGCGTGCGGCGGCGGTTCGGGCTCCGGTGACGACGACTCGCCGGTCGCGAACGCCAGCGCCGCACCGAAGGGCGTGGTGACGAAGGAGGCCGCCAAGAAGATCGTCGACACCTACGAGCAGGTCAACAACCGGGCCAACAAGACCCAGGACGAGAAGCTGCTGGCCACCGTCGAGGCGGAGCAGGTCCACGAGCAGTCCAGGGCGGACTACAAGCTGATGAAGACCAAGTCCGCGAAGGAGCAGAAGGAGTACCGCTCGCCCTTCTCCTACACCGACCGCACCTACTACCTGCCCGCCGCCGGCACCGCCACCTGGTTCGCGGTCAAGGCGAAGACGATCGACAGCAAGGACGACGGCCTGCTGATCTTCGACAAGGTCGGCAGTGCCTACAAGATGGTGGCGGCCCTCTACCTCGACCCCGCCATCGGCAGGATAGCCGTCGACCGGAACGGGCTCGCCACGGCCTTCGACCCGGCCAAGCGCGTCGGCGCGCTCGCCCCGAACCAACTCGGCGCCGCCTACGAGGACTTCTTCGAGACCGGCGGCACGAAGGCCGCCAAGCAGCTCGCCACGACGAAGACCACCGAGGAATCGGTGCAGGTCTACAAGGACCGTGACAGCGGTGACCTGTCGAAGTTCGCGACGAAGAAGTTCTTCGGCCAGGACCCGGCACACCCGGAGGTGTACGCGCTGCAGCTGGCCGGCGGAGGTGTCGTCGCCGTCTTCCCGACCGCGCACACGGTGGAGAAGCTGCTCAAGGAGCCGTACCGGGGGAGCCACCAGATCAACCCGAACAAGGAAGAGGCCGTCTTCAACTCCACCGCCCGCATCATCATCACCGACGAGTTCCAGGGCCAGGCCCTCGCGGAGCTGACCCCGCAGGGCAAGCCCAAGGTGATGGCCCTGGAGTACCGGATGGTCGACTCCCGGTAAGCCGCCCCGGCGCCCGGAGCGTCGCAGCCGCCGCGGCGGTCCCGGTCACTGCCGCGGCTTCGCGAGCGCGGCCCCGATGAGCCGCTCGGCGACCGGGTTCGTGTCGCCCTTGGCGTCCGTCGCGTTGACCGAGTAGACGAGGGTGCGGCTCAGGTTGCGGGTCGCGGCGATCGCCGCGCTGTAGCCGTATCGTGAGCCGGACCTGACCCAGTACTCCGTGCCGTCGATCTCGTAGCGCCGGAGGCCCGCGCTGTGGCTGGCGCCCTCGATGTGCGCCGGGACCCGGAACATCTCCTTCAGCTGGGGCGTAGCACGAGCCGGCCCCGGAAGAGCGCGGTGAGCAGCCGTTCCAGGTCGGCGGTCGTTGAGACCATGCCGCCGGCCGCCCACCGGTCCGCCTGGGTTCCAGTCGCTGACGTCGACGAACTCCGTCGCCCGCCGGGCTGCACCGCCTGGGGAAGGGCGCCATCCCTGGGGAAGCCCCGATCGACTTCCGGCCCTGACGCGCCAGTTGTCGGGGTTCGCCCCTAGGGGGAACCGGGGTCGGCACCGCGATCGGGGCTCGGCGGCAAAAAAGTGTTATCCCCCGAGCCTTCACATCGTCTCCGCCTTGTGGTCCCCGACATAGCCAAGGGTCCAGACCTGCCTGAGAGGGTGCGTGTCGGACATCAGTGAGCTCGACGAGCTCAGTCGTCTCAGTAGTCGCAGTCGTCGAAAGGGCACCGTGGACAGTCAGCGCTGGCGCTCCACCATCGCGGCCGCGCAGGCCGGGGACCGGCAGGCGCTGGACGAGCTGGTCGAGGGCTGGCTGCCGCTGGTCTACAACATCGTCGGCCGCGCCCTGAACGGTCACGCCGACGTCGACGACGTCGTGCAGGAGACCATGCTGCGCGCGGTCGACAACCTCGGCTCGCTGCGCGACCCGGACAGCTTCCGGTCCTGGCTGGTGGCGATCGCCATGCGCCAGATCCGGGACCGGGCCCGGCGCCCCTCGGAGCCCGCCCGGCTGGAGGAGGAGACGGCCCCCGACTCCGCTGCGGACTTCGCCGAACTGACCGTGCTGCGGCTCCAGTTGGAGGGGCAGCGGCGCGAGGTCGCCGAGGCGGTGCGGTGGCTCGACGACGAGGACCGGCAACTGCTGTCGCTGTGGTGGCTGGAGGTCGCGGGCGAGCTGAGCCGGCGCGAGCTGGCGGCGGCCGTCGGCATCACACGGCAGCACGCCGCCGTACGCGTCCAGCGGATGAAGGAGCGCCTGGAGACCGCGCGCGGCATCGTGCGCGCCCTGGACGGCGCCTGCCCGGAGCTGCGCGAGCTGACCGCCCGCTGGAACAGCGGCCCCGACTCGGTGTGGCGCAAGCGGCTGGCCCGGCACATCCGGGGCTGCGGCTACTGCGGCGGCACGCGCGAGGCCGTCGTACCGGCCGAGCGGCTCCTCGTCGGCATCGCCCTCGTCCCGCTGCCCGTCGGCTTCACCCTGTCGCTGGCCTTCGGCGGCAAGACGGCCGCTGCCGCGACGTCGGTGGGCTGGTCCGCCAAGCTGCTGGGCGCGCTGACCAAACCGGCCGTCGCGATGACGGCGGGCGCCACCATCGTCGCGGGCGGCGCCTACGTCGTCACCCAGCCGCCCGACGCCCCGCCCCCGCCCCCGCGCGCGGCCGTCACCTCCACAGCACCGCCGACCAGCCCCGTCCCGTCCCCGCCGCCGGCCCCGCCCACCCCCTCCCCGTCGCCCACGCCGCGGGCCGACCTGTACGGCTCGGTCGTCGACGCCGTCGACCGGGCCCCGGACCCGGACACGCCCCCCGGCGCGCTGCCGCACCGCCCCGAGTCCGGGATCACCAGCACCGGCGGCCCGAGGGCCGTGATGGAGCACCGCGGGGACAGCGTGACGCTCAGCGGACAGGGCTACATCCTGGTGCGCTGGCAGATCGCACCGCACGACCGGCCCGGTGGACTGACCATGCCGAGCTGGACCGGTCTGCGGGGCAAGCTCTTCCACGTCGCGTCCGGCGGCGGCCGCCGCATGGACGACCGCGTCGGGGACGGCTCCGGCCGCGGCTACGTCACCGGGATGGGCGGCCCGGACATCGGCTACACCGTCCTGCCGGCCGGCACCCAGCAGATGTGGCAGAACGAGTACTTCTACCTCGACGGCACCGTCACCCTGACCGTCAACGAGCGCGGCGCCTCCTACGGCCTGAGCGTCTTCCCGACGGACTGGGCCGCCGTGAACAAGGACATCAACACCGGCCCGGAACAGGGCGCGACCCGCTACGGCCTGACTCGCGACAACGGCAAGGACACCGCGCCCGTCCCGCAGTACGTCACCCGCTCGACCCCGGCCGATCCGGCGACGGTCCCGCAGCGTTCGCGCGTGTAGCACCCGCGCGCAGGGCGCACAGCGTGTCGATGCGGTTGGTGGTGATCGAGTCCACACCCATGGCCAGGAGGCGGCGCATGGAGCGGCGGGTGTCCGGGGTCCAGACGGACAGGAGGTAGCCGTCGTCGTGGACGCGTTCGGCCAGGGGGCGGGTCACCAGGCCGAAGCGGTAGTTGAGCCAGCGCGGGCGGACCGCGTCCAGCAGGGCGGGGCGGGGTGGGGCGAGCGTCGTCCAGGTGAGGGCGATCTCGGAGGCCGGGTCGGCGGCGCGCACGGCGAGCATGGCGGGGGCGCCCGCGCAGTAGTACACGCGGTCCTGCGCCCCGCTCTCCCGTACGGCGTCCACGACCCGGCGGGCCGCCCGCACATCCGGCGTGCCCGGCAGGTCGAGCATCACCCGGTGCCCGTCGGTCCCGGTCAGCGCGTCCGTCAGGGTCGGCACCCCGCCCCCGGTCAGGCCGCGCACCTCCTCCCACGACAGCGACAGCAGCGGCCGGTCGTGCTCCCACAGCCGCTTGAGCGTGTCGTCGTGCAGCAGCACGGGCACGCCGTCCCGGGTGAGCCGTACGTCCATCTCTACCGCGTCCGCGCCCCGGCGCAGCGCGGAACGCAGCGACTCGACCGTGTTCTCCCGGACGCGGTAGGGGTCGCCGCGGTGGGCGACGGCGGTCACGTTCTGCCTGGTGTTCATGGTGGGCGTCAGGTCGCGAGCCAGGCCGAGGTGTGGGCGTCGATCTCGTTCCTGATCCGGGCCTTGCCCGGCTCGTCGAGGAAGGACACCTCGACCGCGTTCTTCGCCAGGTCGGCCAGGCCCCGTTCGTCGAGGTCCAGCAGGCGGGCGGCGACCGCGTACTCGTTGTTGAGGTCGGTGCCGAACATCGGCGGGTCATCGGAGTTGATGGTGACGGTGACCCCGGCCCGCACGAACTCCTTGACGGGGTGCTCGTCGAGCGTGCGGACGGCGCGCGTGGCGATGTTGGAGGTCGGGCACACCTCCAGCGGGATCCCGTGCTCGGCGAGGTGCGTGAGCAGCTTGGGGTCCTGCGCGGAGCTGGTGCCGTGCCCGATGCGCTCGGCGCCCAGGTGGGTGAGGGCGTCCCACACCGTCTCCGGGCCGGTGGTCTCGCCGGCATGCGGCACCGACCGCAGCCCGGCGGCGACGGCCCGGTCGAAGTACGGCTTGAACTGCGGCCGGGGCACACCTATCTCGGGGCCGCCGAGCCCGAAGGACACCAGGCCCTCCGGGCGCAGCCGGTCGTCGGTGGCGAGCCGCGTCGTCTCCTCGGCGGCGGCGAGCCCGGCCTCGCCGGGAATGTCGAAGCACCAGCGCAGCACGGTCCCGAACTCGGCCTCGGCCGCCTTGCGGGCGTCCTCGATGGCGTCCATGAAGGCGCGCTCGTCTATGCCGCGGCGGGTCGAGGAGTACGGCGTGACGGTCAGTTCGGCGTAGCGCACCTGCTGCCGGGCCAGGTCGCGGGCCACCTCGTAGGTCAGCAGCCGGACGTCCTCCGGGGTGCGGATGAGGTCCACGACCGACAGGTACACCTCGATGAAGTGGGCGAAGTCGGTGAAGGTGAAGTAGTCGGCCAGGGTCTCGGGGTCGGTGGGGACCGTGGAGTCGGGGTGGCGGGCGGCCAGTTCCGAGACGATGCGCGGGGAGGCGGAGCCGACGTGGTGCACATGCAGTTCGGCCTTGGGCAGGGCCGCGATGAAGGCAAGCAGGTCGCGTGGCACACGCGCGTCGACGAGATGGTCGGTCAAGGTTCCTCCCCGGAACGGCGTCCCCGGCCGGCGGGCGGCGGGACGCGGATGATCGGCTGATCGGTGATGCGGGGATCATCGTAGGCCGGAGACAGCTCCCGGAGGCCAGGCCTTAACATGGCGGGACGATCGACTGAGGGGGACACGGGCGTGACGGACGAAACGCAGGCCGGCGGGGGCAACGGGGGCGACCGCGACCCATGGGCGCCGCCCGGGCACAGACCGTCGCTCGACAAGCAGCAGCAGCCCGGAGCGCAGGACCAGCCGCCCGCGCGGCAGCACCCGGCACAGCCACCGACCGTGCACGACCAGGCCACCATGACCTCGATGCCGTCCGGCGGATTCGGCTCGCCCGGCTTCGGCCCGCCCGGCACACCCACGGCCGGGGGCGGCCCGCACGCCGCCCCGCCGCCCCACCCGGCCGTACCCCCCGTCCCCGGGGCGCCCGGCGGCTACGGCTACCCCGGATACCCCGCCGGCTACGGCTGGCCCGGCATGCCGGCGGCCCCGCAGAACGGCATGGGCATAGCGGCGATGGTGCTCGGCATCATCTCCTGCTGCCTGTTCTGTCTGTACGGCGTGGTCTCCCTCATCACCGGCATCCTGGCCGTGGTCTTCGGCATCAAGGGACGCAAACGGGTCGAGCGCGGCGAGGCCACCAACCACGGTCAGGCCCAGGCGGGACTGATCATGGGGATCATCGGGATCGTCCTCGGCGCCGCCGTGATCGTCCTGATGGCCATCGGCATCACGGCCGCCATCAACCAGGGGGTCTCGGACTCCGGCTCCTCCTACGGCGCCGCTTCGGTGTCCGCCCCGGCTCACGGCTGACCGGCCCACGAACCGCGCCACGCCCGGCCCACCGCTGCCCCGCCGCCGGCGGCCGCGCCACGTCACGCCGCCGCGCGCAGCCGCTCCCGTGCCTCCATCAGCGCGAAGCCCAGCAGGTTCGGCCCCCGCCACCGCTCCGGATCCGCCGCGGCCTCGTCGTCCGCGGCGAGGCCCATGCCCCACACGCGGTCCACCGGGCTGGCCTCCACGAGCACCCTCCCCCAGCCTCTGGCCGGGGGGACCCCCATCTCGCTTCGCTCGCCCGTGCCGAGCAGAAACTCCCGCAGAGCGGCGTCCGCGGAGAACTTGTGGACGGACCCCTCGACCACGATGCCGAACCGCGCCCGCTCCCACACCGCCTCGTCGAAACCGCGCACCAGCCGCCCGGCCTTCTTGGCCTGCGCCGGATGGTCCACGGCCAGGATCCGCCGCTCCGCCTCCGCGTCCCCGAACAGCCGCGCCTTCCCGGCCATCATCCAGTGCTCGGCGGTCGCGTACACCACGCCGTCCACGGTGAACGGCGCCGGCCACCACTGGCTCAGGCAGCTCGCCCCGATCCGGCCGCCCGGCAGCGGCCGGTGCCCCCAGAAGTGCAGGTACCTGACCCTCGCCCCCGCACGGACCGCTTCGATCAGGGCGTCCCGAGAATCAATCTTCCTCATGTGGCCGAGTCTCGCACCGGCCACTGACAATCCGTCCTTGGTTTTCCAGGCCCGCTCGACACCTGGTCGACAGATTCCGTCGCGTAACAAAAAGGAAACAACGGAATCCCTTGTTGGAGTGCCTCCCCTCTGTCAGGATCGGCGCTCAAATCGAGCATGAGCTGCGCCGACCCCATCAGGGACCGTTAGCGAGAGACAGGCCGCCGACCACGGCCACCCAACCCTCCCGAAAGGGCACCACGCGCATGGAGCAGTACGAGCCCGACCGCCTGTCCCCGGCCCAAGTTGCCGCCATGCGGCGCAGTTTCCGCACCGGGCGCGCCGCCCTCACTCGCCGTTCGCTGCTGCGCGCCTCCACGGGCGGCGCGCTCGCGGCCGGCGGACTCGGCGCGCTGAGCGCCTGCGGCATCCCCGCGGCGGGCAAGTCGCAGGGCGGCGTCCTTGCGGAGGACCACTCGGCGAAGGAGAAGACCGTGAACTTCTCCAACTGGACCGAGTACATGGACGTCGACGACAGCGGCAAGCGCCATCCGACGCTCGAGCAGTTCACCCGGCGCACAGGCCTCAAGGTCAAGTACACCGAGGATATCAACGACAACAACGAGTTCTTCGGCAAGATCAAGCCGCAGCTCGCCGCCGGCCAGGACACCGGCCGCGACATCATCGTGCTCACCGACTGGCTGGCCGGCCGCCTGATCCGCCTGGGGTGGGTCCAGAAACTGGACCAGGCCAACCTGCCGCACGCCTTCGCCAACCTGTCACAGCAGTTCCGCAGGCCCGACTGGGACCCGGGGCGGGCCTACTCGTACCCCTGGCAGGGCATCTCGACCGTCATCGCCTACAACAAGAAGGCCCTCGACGGCGTCGAGGTGAAGTCCGTCTCCGACATGCTCGACAACCCCGGACTCAAGGGCCGCGTCGGCTTCCTCACCGAGATGCGCGACACCATCGGCATGACCCTGCTCGACATGGACAAGGATCCGGCGAGGTTCACCGACGACGACTACGACGTGGCGATCGCCCGCCTCCAGAAGGCCGTCGACAAGGGCCAGATCCGCCGTTTCACCGGCAACGACTACACCGCCGACCTCACCAAGGGCGACTTCGCGGCCTGCCTCGCCTGGGCCGGAGACGTCGTCCAGCTCAAGGCGGACAGCCCGGACGTCGACTTCGCCATCCCGAACAGCGGCTACCTGACGTCCAGCGACAACATGCTGATCCCCAACAAGGCACGGCACAAGACGAACGCCGAGCGGCTGATGGACTTCTACTACGAGCCCCGGCCGGCCGCCGAGCTCGCCGCCTACATCAACTACGTCTGTCCCGTCGACGGCGTGCGGGAAGAGCTCGCGAAGATCGACAAGGACGCGGCGGACAACCCGCTGATCCTCCCCGGCGAGGCCATGCAGGCCAGGTCCCATGCCTTCCGCTCACTGAGCTCGAAGGAAGAGACGGCCTACGAAGAGAAGTTCGCGAAGCTCACAGGGGCGTGACGAGAATGACCAAGGGCAACAGCGGCGACGTCCGCCTCGCCGGCATAGCCAAGACCTACGGCTCCTTCACCGCCGTACACCCGCTCGACCTGACCGTGCCGCAGGGCTCCTTCTTCGCCCTGCTCGGCGCCTCCGGCTGCGGCAAGACCACAACCCTGCGCATGATCGCGGGACTTGAGGAACCGACGCAGGGCACCGTCCACCTCGGCGACCAGGACGTCTCCCGACTGCCCGCGCACAAGCGGCCGGTGAACACCGTCTTCCAGTCCTACGCCCTCTTCCCGCACCTCGACATCTTCGAGAACGTCGCCTTCGGCCTGCGCCGGCGCGGCATCAAGTCGGTGAAGAAGCAGGTCGAGGAGATGCTGGAGCTGGTGCAGCTCGGCGAGCAGGCGCGCAGGAAGCCGCACCAGCTCTCCGGCGGCCAGCAGCAGCGCGTCGCCGTAGCCCGCGCGCTGATCAACCACCCCAAGGTGCTGCTGCTCGACGAGCCCCTCGGCGCCCTCGACCTCAAGCTGCGCCGCCAGATGCAGCTGGAGCTGGGGCGCATCCAGACGGAGGTCGGCATCACCTTCGTGCACGTCACGCACGACCAGGAGGAGGCCATGACGATGGCCGACACGGTCGTCGTGATGAACGCGGGCCGCGTCGAGCAACTCGGCTCGCCGGCCGACCTGTACGAGAACCCGGGCACCACGTTCGTCGCCAACTTCCTCGGCACCTCCAACCTGATCGAGGCCGAGGTCGACACCGGGAGCGGCGACGAGATCGTGCTGAAGGCGGGCGGCGGCAAGCTGCTCCTGCCCCGGGCGCGGTGCCGCGTGCCCGCGACGACCGGCGGCAAGGTACTGGTCGGCGTCCGCCCGGAGAAGGTCTCCCTCACCCACGCCGACGACGCGGGCGAGATCCCGGAGGGCCGCAACCGCATCACCGGGAAGATCGCCGGCTCCAGCTTCACCGGGGTCTCCACGCAGTACGTCATCGACAGCCCCCTCTGCCCGGAGTTCGAGGTGTACGCCCAGAACATCGACCGGGACGCCCGGCTCGTGCCCGGCGCCGATGTCGTCCTGCACTGGAACCCGGCGCACACCTTCGGCCTCGACGCGGCGCAGTCCGTCTTTGACGGACGAGAGGGCGCGGCCGGAGTGGAAGAGGCCGCCTGATGACGACGCTCACCGAGGCGCCACCGCCTCCCAGCCCCGCCGCCTCGGAGAAGAAACCGCCCCGCAGGCGCGGCCGCTGGACGCCGTACCTTCTCCTGCTGCCCGGCATCCTGTGGCTGCTGGTCTTCTTCGCGCTGCCGATGATCTACCAGGCCTCCACCTCCGTGCAGACGGGCTCCCTGGAGGAGGGCTACAAGGTCACCTGGCACTTCGCGACCTACTGGGACGCGCTGTCCGAGTACTGGCCGCAGTTCGTGCGCTCGGTGCTCTACGCGGCCTCCGCGACGATCCTGTGCCTGCTGCTCGGCTACCCGCTCGCCTACCTCATCGCCTTCCGTGCGGGCCGCTGGCGGAACCTGATCATGATCCTGGTGATCGCGCCGTTCTTCACCAGCTTCCTGATCCGCACGCTCGCCTGGAAGACGATCCTCGCGGACGGCGGCCCGGTCGTCGGCGCCCTCGACACCCTGCACGTCCTGGACGTCACCGACTGGCTCGGCTGGACCGCCGGCGACCGCGTCCTGGCCACCCCGCTGGCGGTCGTGTGCGGTCTGACGTACAACTTCCTGCCGTTCATGATCCTGCCGCTGTACAGCTCCCTCGAGCGCATCGACCCGCGCCTGCACGAGGCGGCCGGCGACCTCTACGCCAGGCCCTGGACGACCTTCCGCAAGGTCACCTTCCCGCTGTCGATGCCGGGCGTGGTCTCCGGCACGCTGCTGACGTTCATCCCGGCGGCGGGCGACTATGTCAACGCGGACCTGCTGGGCTCCGCCGACACCCGCATGGTCGGCAATGTCATTCAGACGCAGTTCCTGCGGATCCTCGACTATCCGACGGCCGCGGCCCTTTCCTTCATCCTCATGGCCGCGATCCTTTTCATGGTCACCTTCTACATCCGCAGGTCCGGGACGGAAGATCTGGTCTAGATGCCCTTCGTCAACTGGCTCAAGCGCCATCTCGTCATCATCGCGGGACTGCTGACGCTCGCCTATCTCCTGCTGCCGAACGTCATCGTCACGGTGTTCTCCTTCAACAAACCGAAGGGCCGCTTCAACTACGCATGGCAGCAGTTCTCCCTGGACGCCTGGAAGGACCCGTGCGGTGTCCCCGACCTGTGCGGCTCGCTGTCGGTCAGCCTCCAGATCGCGTTCTGGGCGACGCTCGGCGCCACCCTCCTCGGCACGCTGATCGCCTTCGCGCTGGTCCGTTACCGCTTCCGCGCGCGCGGCGCCGTGAACTCGCTGATCTTCCTGCCGATGGCGATGCCCGAGGTCGTCATGGCGGCCTCGCTGCTCACCCTGTTCCTCAACATGGGCGCCCAGCTGGGCTTCTGGACGATTCTGATCGCTCACATCATGTTCTGCCTGAGTTTCGTCGTCACGGCGGTCAAGGCGCGCGTGATGTCGATGGACCCGAAACTTGAGGAGGCGGCGCGGGACCTGTACGCGGGCCCGTTCCAGACCTTCACCCGCGTGACGCTGCCGATCGCGGCCCCCGGAATCGCGGCCGGCGCGCTGCTCGCCTTCGCGCTCTCCTTCGACGACTTCATCATCACCCATTTCAACGCGGGCTCGACCGTCACCTTCCCGATGTTCGTCTGGGGCTCGGCCCAGCGCGGAACGCCCGTGCAGATCAATGTCATCGGCACGGCCATGTTCGTCGTCGCCGTACTGCTCGTCCTGGCCTCGGTGGCTGTCGGCAATCGCCGTAACAGACCAAAGGCATAACTGTAGGGAGTTGAAATCATGGCCCCAAGCGCCATGAGTCAGTGGACCACATCCCTGCGATCTACCGGTACGGCGGCCGGGTGCGCGCCGAGTACGACGACCGCCCGGAGACCTACGCCAAGCTCGCCGGGCACTTCTTCACCTGCTTCCCGCAGCTGGAGAACGTCCGCTTCACGCACGCGTGGGGCGGCGCGATCGACAACTGCTCGCGCTTCTCGGCGTTCTTCGGCACGGCCCACCAGGGCAAGGTGGCCTACGCGGCCGGCTACACCGGCCTCGGCGTCGGCGCGACCCGCTTCGGTGCCGAGGTGATGCTCGACCTGCTGGCCGGGGAGCGTACGGAGCGCACCTCGCTCGACATGGTGCGCAGGAA
The DNA here is from genome assembly GCF_014495685.1 of Streptomyces sp. TRM68367. GTDB lineage: Bacteria > Actinomycetota > Actinomycetes > Streptomycetales > Streptomycetaceae > Streptomyces. The sequence goes on from NZ_JACTVI010000001.1 coordinate 207,492, forward strand.
GCCGCTGCCGTTCCCGCCCGAGCCGTTCGCCTGGACCGGCATCGCGCTCACCAAGTGGTCGCTGGCCCGCGCGGACGCACACGGCGGGCGGCGCAACCTGTGGCTGCGGACGATGGATTGGCTGGGGCTGGGCTTCGACAGCTGACGGCCATTGTCAGGGCCACGAGAGCCGAGGGCTGCGCCGGCGCCGCGGAGCGCGCAAGGTGGCAGAAACCCGCGTGGCACCAAACGTTCGCCCCGTCGCGACGCCCGGCACCAGTCGGCGGCGCTCACTGGCGAGGCGCCGTACGCCCGATGACCCACCGCAGCGCGACGAGCAGCACCCCGCACAGGCACCAGCTGGCCACCACGTCCAGTGGCCAGTGGTAGCCCCGGCGGACCAGACCGAACGACACCCCCAGGACGAGGACGAGACAGCCGGCGACCAGCGCGCAACGGGCGGACCTTGCGCGGAGCCGGGGGAGCAGGAGCAGCACGGCGGCGCCGTAGGCGATGGCGGCGGTGGCGGTGTGGCCGGAGGGGTAGTAGCCGGTGCCGGGCGCCACGACGGGGGTGCCGGGGCGGGCCGTCAGGATCTTGAGGGGGATGATCAGCGCCGGGACCAGCGCCATCAGGACGGCCGCCGCGGCGGGCGGCAGCCACCAGCGGCCCGCACCCGAGGCACGGCCACGATGGGCGGCGTACGCCACGGCGACGAGCAGGACAGGGACCGCGACCTGCACGTTGCCGAGATCGGCGAGGAACTCGGAGGCCCCGTCCGGGTGCACGAGAGCCCGGCTCACCCGCTCGTCCAGCCCCACCAGCGGGCCGTCGGCCACGACCTGCCAGGTGATCAGGGCGAAGAGGACGGCGGGGAGCCCGGCCAGTAGGAGGAGGAAGGATGACGGCCGCCCCGCAACAGGCGCCCTTCTGCCTCGCACATCAGGCCCTGCTTCCTGTTCTGGGGAGGACGACATGGCACACAGCTTGGCAGGGCTGACCGGGCGCCTACTCCGCCGACGTGGCCTTCAGCGCCAGCCACAGTTCCATCCGCACGTCCGGATCGTCCAGGGAGCGTCCGAGGATCTCCTCGACCCGTCGCATCCGGTAGCGGAGCGTATGCCGGTGGACGCCCAGGTCAGCCGCCGCGGCGTCCCACTGCCCGTGCCGTGACAGCCACGCCCGCAGGGAGGCCACCAGGTCTCCCCGCCCGGTCGCGTCGTGTTTGTACAGGGCCCGCAGCAACCCGTCCGCGAACGCCCGCACCGCGTCGTCCGCCAGCAACGGCAGCACGGACCCGGCCGCCATCTCCTCGTGCTCCACGCACATGCGCCCCCGCCGCCGCGCCACCGACAACGCCTGCTCGGCCTGCTTGTACGCGGCCGCCGCCGCGATCAGCCCGGCCGGCGCCGACAGCCCGACGACCAGGCCGGCCTCATCTCCGCCGGCACCGCCCTGGTCACGGGACCCCGCCGCCCGCGCCGCCTCCAGCGCCTCCGCGTACTCCGCGCACGCGGCCACCGCCGCGCCCCCGTCCACGGCCAGCACCACCAGCCGCTCGCCGTACGGCACCGCCAGCACGGCCTCACCGGACCCGGCCGCCGCGGATTCCATCGCCTCGGCGAGCGCCCCGAGCGGATCCCCGTGCTCGTCGGCCGCGGCGAGCGAGGCGGCGGAATTCACCGCCGTGCGCGCGTGGGAGTCGGACCTCGCCCGCGCGGCCGACGCCGGTACCGCCTCGGCGACGATCATCCGGTACGGCGCGTCCAGGAGCCCCCCGTACAGGTCGCCGGCGACTACCCGGGCATGGTCCGGTTCCCCGGCGAGCAGCATGCGCAGCACCGCCGCGCCGATCCGCTGCTCGGCGGCGTGCAGCGAGCCTGAGCGCTCCGTGGTCAGCGTCAGCAGCGCGATGGCCGAGTGGAGGGCGTACCGCTCGGCCGTGCCCAGGGCCGCCGCCGTGCCCACGGCGAGTGCCGCCCGCGGGCGCCGCCCGGTGCCGAGGGTGTGCAGCTCGACCCGGTCCTCGTGCTCCGGCCCGCCTACCACCGAGGAGGCCGGCGCGGGCCGGTCCCGCAACCGCCGCACGTCCGCAGTGAGCCGCGCGGCCCGCCGCCCCGCCCACTCCGGTGCCGCGCCGACGACGGCGCCGGACGCGTCGTACAGCGCCGCCCAGCCGTCGACCTGCGCGGCGAGCGCGGCGAGCAGCCCCTCAGGGCCGTCCGTCAGCGCCTGCTTGGTCAGCTCGCGCTGCACCGCGAACCCCGCGGTCACCGACCGGTACTGGTCGGCGGCGATCGCGGCGGACACGGCCTTGCTGATGGCCAGAAACGGCGTGCGGCGCGGCACCTCCAGCAGCGGCAGCCCCTCCTGCTCCGCCGCGTCGACGAGGGCCTTGGGGGTCTCCTCGTAATTGACCCCGACGGCGAAGCCGAGCCCGACGACCCCGGCCCCCACCAGCCGCTGCACGTAGCGGCGCATGACCTCGGGGTTCTCCGCGTCGAGCTTAAGGGCCGTGATCAGCAGCAGCTCCCCGCCCTCCATGTAGGGCACGGGGTCGGCCAGCTCGCTGACGTGGGCCCAGCGCACCGGCACGTCCAAGCGGTCCTCGCCCGCCCGCACGGTGAGTTTCAGCGCGGAATGGTGGACGAGCGAGGCAAGGGTGGGGGGCATGGGACCTTCGAGTCGGTGATGTCTTGGCCGCCGTGTATGAACGGTCTGCGCCAATTCTGCCTCACCGTATGGTCACAGCGTCACCGAACATCCAGATGTTCTGCTCACAACCTCAACATCTCGGCCACGTCCCGGCCCGGTCGTCAGCTCCGCAGATCCACCAGCAACGGCGGCGCGTGCTCCCCCTTGATGTTCGTCAGCGACAGCACCGCATGCCCGGGCGGCACCCCGTGCGCCAGCTCGGACGCGGACCACCGCTCCCGCTCGACCTGCCGCACGGTCACCGCGCGCGCGGTCGCCGCCTTGCCGGTGATCACCCGGCGCAGCGCGTGCACCGCCTTCCCGGCCGGCGTCTCCGCGATGATCTGCCGGTCGGTGACGTCCCGCGCCTCGGTCCACTCCTTGCCCCACACCTCGGCGAAGTCCTGCCCGTCCCACGGCGTGACCCCGGCCAGCGCCATCCGGCATCCGGTGGCCCCGAGCAGCGGCCCGCGCAGGGGCCGCGGTACGTCGTCCAGGGTGCGCAGAGTCAGCACGGCGCCGGCATTGGCGGACCGCAGCCGCTGAATGCCGCGTACAGCCTCGGGTGTGACGACGCCGGTCGCGTCGTCGAGTACCAGGCAGGCGAACAGCGACCGGTCCTCCCGTACCGCGACGCTCGCCGTGAACTGGGCGAGCACCAGCCGGGCCAGCATCCGGGAGGCGTCCGCGTGGCCCCGCTCGGGCAGGTCGATGCGCACCCGCACAGGATGGTCGAGAGCCTTCAGCGTGAATGGGCGGGACTGCCCGGAGGTGTCGAAGAAGCCTGCGAACGCCGGCCGGTCGAGTAGCGCGGCACGGTCCGCGAGCACCCCGCCCACGTCGCCCGGTTGGCCCATCTGCCGCTCCCGCGCGTCGAGTTCGCGCAGCAGCGACTCCTGGCCCGCGTCCTGCAGGCCCTTGCGCAGCGCGGCCAGCGGGGCGGGCGTGCCGTCGAGCAGCTGCCGCAGTTCCGGTACGGAGGGGAAGCGGCCGTGGACCGCGCGGAACGGCCCGAGGAGCTGGGCCAGGACGGTGGTGGAGCGGCGCGTGTCGCTGCCCGGATGCGGATCGGCCAGGTCCCCCACCAGAGCCTCGGCGAGCACGGCCGCGGCCTCGTCGGGATCGGCGGTCCCGCCGTACAGGTCGAGGTCGTACACGGACTCCGGGTTCCCGATCCGTACGACGACGTCGTACGCCTCGGCCTGGCCGAGCCCCGCGCCCGCCGCGCCGACCACCACGACGGCGGCGCGCCCGGCGAGGGCGTGCAGGCACAACGACTCGGCGAGCGGCCGCACGACGGTGCCGGTCTTGCCGGAGCCGGCCGGACCGACGGCGAGCAGGGAGGTGGCGAGCAGTTCGGGGCCGAGGGCGAGGCCGGTGCCGCGGTACGAGTAGGGGTTGCGCGGGTCGTCGGCGGTGGTGCCCAGCCGCACCTGGCCGGTGACCAGGTCGTGTGCGGCCTGCCGGGCGGGCAGGTCGCGGGCGCCGGAGGGGTGCAGGCAGGCGGCGGCGCCGTCGCCCAGCACCGCGCCGGTGAAGGTGGCCAGGGTGTGCCGGCCGGTGCGCACGCCCTGCCAGGCGCGGGTGATCCGGGCGTGGTCGACGTCCCGCATGAGCCCGGCGCGGGCCTCGGTGGCGAGCCGCTCGGCGGCGTCGGCGGCACCGGCGGCGCGCAGCTGCGGGAACTCGGCGGGGTCCGCCTCCGGGGCGGGCGGCCGTTCGGGCGTGGCCGGGGCGGCACGGCGTACGAGGGGCACGACGAACCGGCGCCAGACCTCACCCCAGCGGCCCAGCCGCCCGGCGCCGATCATCAGGATGCCCGCGATCACGCCGTAGTAGAGGTAGGAGGCGATCGCGCCCATCACCTCTGCGCCGTCGGTCTTGGGGTGTGTCCAGCTGTCGGGGAAGAAGGCCAGGTACGGCCACAGCCAGTAGCTGCCGAGGTAGCCGTTGTAGAGCAGCGACCAGATGAGCCAGGCGACGAGGAACGCGATCAGCGCGCCGCTCAGCAGCTGCCGGGCCGGGGTCTCGTCGGGCGCCTCATCGGGCCGGGGCGTGTGCCCGAACCGCCACACGCCGGGCGCCGCCTCGGGGCGGGGCGTGCGCAGCCAGGCCAGGAACGCCGATCCGTCCGGCCGCGGCGGCACACCGGGTGGCGCCGTGGGCCGCGGCGGCACGGCCGTGCCGTCCGGCGGCCCCGCCGGACGCGGCACAGGATTCGCATGCGTGCCCCGCGTGTCCTGCGTCCCGTCGCCGTCCATCGCCATTGCCCCCTGAGCAGCCGCTCCACCTGTTCCGTGCACCATCAGCGAGCCAATCTAATGCCCCCGCAGGGGGAGTTCACCGCTTACGTGGCCGGGTCCCGTGAAGCCCGGCCACCCGCCGCAATGTCCACGGCGGACAACCAGCGTCCCGGACAACGCCCACATGGAGCATGCCCACCCCCCTCTCCCGGTCCTAGCCTGCGAGAAAGAAGACGAGAAAGAAGACATCGGCACAACCCCAGGAGCCCCGCATGACCGCACTTCCGCAGGAGCGCCGCGTCGTCACCGCCATCCCCGGTCCGAAGTCGCAGGAGTTGCAGGCCCGCCGCACTGCCGCGGTCGCCCAGGGCGTGGGCTCAGTCCTGCCCGTGTTCACCGCGCGCGCGGGCGGCGGCATCATCGAGGACGTCGACGGCAACCAGTTGATCGACTTCGGCTCGGGCATCGCCGTGACCTCCGTCGGCGCGTCCGCCGAGGCCGTCGTACGGCGGGCCACCGCGCAGCTCGCCGACTTCACGCACACCTGTTTCATGGTCACGCCGTACGAGGGGTATGTGGCCGTGGCCGAGGCTCTGGCCGAGCTGACGCCGGGTGACCACGCCAAGAAGTCGGCGCTGTTCAACAGCGGCGCCGAGGCCGTCGAGAACGCGGTGAAGATCGCGCGTGCCTACACAAAGCGGCAGGCGGTCGTCGTCTTCGACCACGGCTACCACGGCCGGACCAACCTCACCATGGCGCTGACCGCGAAGAACATGCCGTACAAGCACGGCTTCGGGCCGTTCGCGCCGGAGATCTACCGCATGCCGCTGGCGTACGGCTACCGCTGGCCGACCGGACCGGACAACTGCGGCCCCGAGGCCGCCGCGATGGCGATCGACCAGATCACCAAGCAGGTCGGCCCGGAGAACGTGGCCGCGATCGTGATCGAGCCGGTGCTGGGCGAGGGCGGCTTCATCGAGCCGGCGAAGGGCTTCCTGCCGGCACTCAGCAAGTTCGCCTCGGACCACGGGATCGTCTTCGTCGCGGACGAGATCCAGTCCGGCTTCTGCCGTACCGGCCAGTGGTTCGCCTGCGAGGACGAGGGCGTCGTCCCGGACCTGATCACCACCGCCAAGGGCATCGCGGGCGGCCTGCCGCTCGCCGCCGTGACCGGTCGCGCGGAGATCATGGACGCCGCGCACGCGGGCGGCCTGGGCGGCACCTACGGCGGCAACCCGGTCGCCTGTGCGGGGGCGCTCGGCGCGATCGAGACGATGAAGGAGCTGGACCTCAACGCGAAGGCCAAGGCGATCGAGGCCGTGATGAAGGCCCGGCTGACCGCGATGCAGGACAAGTTCGACATCGTCGGCGACGTCCGCGGCCGGGGCGCGATGATCGCCATCGAGCTGGTCAAGGACCGTGCGGCCAAGGAGCCGAACCCGGAGGCGACCGCAGCGCTCGCCAAGGCCTGCCACCAGGAGGGTCTGCTGGTCCTGACCTGTGGCACCTACGGCAACGTGCTGCGCTTCCTGCCCCCGCTGGTCATCGGCGAGGATCTGCTGAACGAGGGCCTCGACATCATCGAGCAGGCCTTCGCGCGCATCTGAGCCCGCCCGATCCCATCCGTCGGGCCCGCATTCCGTGGTCGGGGCGGGGAGCGGCAGAGCCTGTGAAGAAGGTGTGCGAGCTACATGGCATCACGCCGCAACGGGTGTCGCGGCCGCATCCCCTGACGTACGTTCTACCCAGATGAGAGATACACCCCGCCCACAGGGGACTGTGGGCGACATCAGGCCGGGGCCTCCCCAGCTTCGACCTGGTCGTGCCCTCGCGCACACAACCGGAGCCTGAAAGCTCTGGATCTCCTCACCGATCGGACAGTCGCCCGCCCCAAACCCCCCGGGGCGCGCGGCGTTCCGATCCGGACGGCCGCCTCGGAACTACCCCCCCTGTTCCGGGGCGGCCGACCTCCTTCCTTTTTCCTCTTTCTTTCCGGGCCCCGGCCCGTCTCTGCATGCTGATCCCCTGGGCCGGTCCTCACCCCGGCCCAGGGGATGTCGGCTTTCCACCGTCCAGCGCCGCCTCCGGCCGGTGCACGCCCCGTGGCCGGTAGCCCAGGGCGTCGGACAGGCCCAGGAGGTCGGCGAGGAGCCAGATGATGGCGAGCCACATCTCGGTGCCCTGGAGGCCGGGGAGGCGGCCGGGGCCGGTGCCGTCGGGGGAGGGGCCGAAGGCGAAGCCCTCGCCTGGGTGCCAGCGGCGCAGGGCCGCGGGGAGCTGCGTCGCCGCCCAGGCGCGGGCCTCCTCCGCGCGGTGGCCGGTCTGCCGGGCGCACAGCCACAGGGGGTGGACGACGTCCAGGACGTTGCAGGCGTTCTCCCGGCCGGGCGCGAAGTGGCGCTGGTCGCGGGCGTGGTCGAGGACGGTGTCGACGACTCGCTCGGGATACGGCACGGGCAGGGCGAACTGGGCGAACGAGCCCCGGGTGAGCCGGTAGTAGCCGTTGACCATCTGCAGGCGTCCCTCGTCGGGCGTGGGCGAGCCCCACATGCCGGTCCACGGATCGACGTGGGTGTGCAGCCAGCCGAAGAGCGCCTCCACGGCCCCGGGCGCCGCGGGCTCGGCACCCAGGCGCAGGTTCCAGTGCGCGGCGGTGGCCCAGGCGTCCACCCACGACCCGGCATGCCAGGCGCGCTCGCGCCAGGGCAGTTCCGCCAGGCGCCGGACCAGCCGGTCCGCGGTGGTGGTGCGCACCGCGTGGACCGGGTGCGCGAAGGAGCCGCCGAGGAGGTCCAGGGCGTAGCCCACGCAGAGTACGTGGTAGGAGGCGGCTCCTTCGGCGGGCAGTAGCGCCACCGGGGCGGGCGGGGGTGCCTCGTCATAGTCGGGGACCAGGCCGGTGTGCGGGTCCTGGAGGGCGCGCAGGCGTGCCAGGTGCTCGGCGGGCGGCAGTTGCGGCGGAGCCTGCCCGAGCAGCAGGCCGGCGATCTCCACCGCGTCGCAGTGCGCCCGCACGGTCGGCGCGGCGCCGGGCCGGTCGACGTACCGGCCGTACTCCGGGAGCCAGCAGCGGTCCAGTAGACCGGCCGCCTGCGCGCGGGCGGTCTCGGCGAAGGCCGACAACTCGTCGGTCAGCCGGGGAGCGGGCGATGACTGGGTGGCTGGGGATGATCTGGTGGCCGCCGATGAACGGGTGGGCTGCGATGACCCGGTGGCCGGCGAGCCGGTGGCAGGCGATGACCTCGTGGCAGTCGATGCCCTTGTGCCAAGCGATGACCCGGTGGCCGCCGGCGACCGGGAGGCGTCCGGGGCAGCCGTGCCACGCGGGTCGCGGCGGTCCCGGATGCGGCGCGCCGGGTTGCCCGCGGCCACCGTCCACGCGGGCAGGTCCTTGGTGACCACCGCGCCGGCGCCGATGACGCAGTGGTCCCCGATGGTCACGCCGTCCACGACGACCACGTGGGAACCGATCCACACGTCGTCGCCCACCGTGATCCCGCGGCTGGTCACCGGCTGCCGGTGGACCGGCAGTTCGGGCGCGCTGCCGTGGTTGAAGCCGAGCAGCGAGCTGTGCGCGCCGATGCGTACGCCGTCCCCCAGGGCGACGGTGCCGCGCACCACGGTGAAGGGGTTGACCGTGCAGTCGCCGCCCGTGCGCACGTCGCCGGTGACGTAGGCGTGCGCCGCGATGTACGAGCGGTCGCCCAGGTGCAGCAGCTCCGGGTGCACGGCCGCGCTCTCCGCGACGAAACACCCCTCGCCGATCCGCACGTCTCCCGCCTCGAGCAGCCGCTTCTGCCGCTGCTCCTGGGCCGCGCGCTGCTCGGCCGAAGCCTGTGCGCCGAAGAGCCACGGACAGTGGTCGAACAGGCTGTCGTCGCTCCCCGGCTGTTTCACGTGATCCCCCCACCGCAGTCCGCCAGTTTCCGTCCGGACCATTGTCGGTGGCGATTCCGCTGCGAGGGAAGGGAGCCCCCGAGCCCCAAGTGGGCCAATCCGTAGTATGCCCGCCGTCCACTGCTACGCCCCGGACAAACGCCCCTCGCCCGGCCCCGCCTTACCGTGGACCCGCAAAGCCATGCACACCCCAACGCGGAAGGGCCGGGACTCGCTCATGCCAAAGGAAGAGACGGCAGCAACCCACGCCTTCTGGCTCGCCGGCCGGCCGGTCGTCGGCGGGGACACCTTCGACGTCATCTCCCCGTGGGACGGCAGGCTCGTCGGCAGGGCCGGCGTGCCGACCGACACACAGGTCGAGGAGGCCGTGGCCGCCGCGTACGGCGTCCGGGACGAGTTCGCGGCGACCCCGGCGCACGTGCGCGCCGCCGCCTTGGACCACGTCAGCCGGCGGCTCGCCGAGCGCACCGAGGAGATCGGGCGGCTCATCTCCGCCGAGAACGGCAAGCCGATGAAGTGGGCCCGGGGGGAGGTCGGGCGTGCCGTGTCCGTGTTCCGGTTCGCGGCCGAGGAGGCCCGGCGGTTCAACGGCGGCGAGGCGCAGCGGCTCGACACCGACCTCGGCGGTCAGGGGCGGCTCGCCCTGACGCGCCGGTTCCCGAAGGGCGTCGTCCTCGGCATCGCGCCGTTCAACTTCCCGCTCAACCTCTGCGCCCACAAGATCGCCCCGGCCATCGCCGCCGGCGTGCCGATCATCCTCAAGCCCGCGCCCGCCACCCCGCTCTCCGGGCTCCTCATCGGCGAGCTGCTGGCCGAGGCAGAAGCCGAGCTGCCCGCCGGGGCCTGGAGCATCCTGCCGGTGTCCAACGACCGGATGCCCGCGCTCGTGCAGGACCCGCGGCTGCCCGTCATCTCCTTCACCGGCTCCGAGAAGGTCGGTTACGCGATCATGGACTCGGTGCCGCGCAAGCACTGCACCCTGGAGTTGGGCGGCAACGGCGCGGCCGTCGTCCTCGCCGACTGGGCGAGTGACGAGGACCTCGACCGGGCCGCGAACCGCATCGCCACCTTCTCCAACTACCAGGGCGGGCAGTCCTGCATCTCCGTGCAGCGGGTCATCGCGGACGCGTCCGTGTACGACCGGCTCCTGCCGCGCGTCGTCGCCGCCGTCGAGGCCCAGGTCACCGGCGACCCGGGCGACGACGCGACCGACGTCGGGCCGCTGGTCAGCGAGGACGCCGCCAAGCGGGTCGAGGCGTGGGTGCGGGAGGCCGTCGACGCGGGGGCCGCGCTGCTCACCGGCGGCAAGCGCGACGGCGCCTCCTACGCGCCGACCGTGCTGACCGGCGTACCGGCCGATGTCACGCTCTCCTGCGAGGAGGTCTTCGGGCCCGTCCTGGCCGTGCAGAAGGCGGACGGGGAAGCCGCAGCCTTCGCCGCCGTCAACGACTCCAAGTACGGCCTCCAGGCAGGGGTGTTCACCCATGACCTGCAGGCCGCCTTCCGGGCCCACCGCGCCCTGGAGGTCGGCGGCGTCGTCATCGGCGACGTGCCCTCCTACCGCGCCGACCAGATGCCGTACGGCGGCGCCAAGCAGTCCGGAGTGGGCCGTGAGGGCGTGAAGTTCGCGATGGACGACTACACCTACGAGCGGGTGATGGTCCTGACCGGGCTCACCCTCTAGCCAACCCCGCCCCCTGGTTAATGGGAACCATTTTCATGTAAGCTGCCCGGAGGGGTCCGGCACCGCTGCCTTCCGGTGCCGGGCCGCCTTCTTTGCGTCGGCCTGGTCCGGACCCTCAACCGGAGAAGCCGACGTGCGCGAGCCGCAGCGGGCCGCGCAGCCTGAGGTTGACGTCGTGCACGCCCTCGGCCGTCACCGCGGCGTCGAGGGCGGTGTAGTCGTACGGTCCCGACGTGGGCGTGTCCAGCGTCAGCGTCGCGAGGGCCGGGCCGCCGTCGAGGGACACCTCCAGCACGCCCTCGCCCGCCAGTTGAGCGGTCACCGAGGTGACACCCGTGCCGAAGTCGCAGCGGCGGAAGACCAGTTCGCCCGAGCCGCCCGCCACCGGCGCCACCGCGTCCCCGGAGACCTTCGTGCGGTCGACGATCTCCGTGCCGCTCTGCTCGTCGAAGTCGGCCGCGTCCAGTCCGCGTTCGGCGACCGAGCGGGGCGCGACGGGCTCGCCGTCGAGGAGGACCGTCGTCCGCAGGCGGATGTCCTCGCTGGACGCGCCGACGAGGAGGTCGTACGGGCCCGGCTCCACGTGCGGGCGGCCGTGCGCCACATCCCAGAACTCGAAGGTGGACAGGGGGAGTTCGAAGCTCAGCTCGGCCGTCTCGCCGGGGGCGAGGGTGATCCGTCGGTGCGCGGCCAGCTCGCGGCGCGGGCGCGGCACCGACGGGTCCATGGCGCGGGTGTAAAGCTGCGCCACCTCGTCGGCCGCCATGTCACCGGCGTTGGTGACCGTGAACGACACCTGCACCGCGCCGTCCTCGACGCGGGTCGCCAGGTCGGCGTAGGTGAACGACGCGTACGACAGGCCGTGCCCGAAGGGGAACAGCGGCTCGCCCTCGAAGTAGAGGTAGGTCTGCCGGCCGCCGATCACGTCGTAGTCGAGCAGGTCGGGCAGGTCGGTGTCGTCGGCGTACCAGGTCTGCGGGAGGCGGCCGGCGGGGGAGACGTCGCCGGCGAGCACGCGGGCGAGCGCCGTGCCCGCGGCCTGGCCGCCGTGCGCGGTCCACAGCATCGCCGGGAGGGCCCCCGGGGCGACCGCGTACGGGTAGGCCGAGACCAGTGCCAGCACCGTGTTCGGGTTTGCGTCGACGGCGGCCCGCAGCAGCCGCTCCTGGTGGCCGGGCAGGCGCAGGGTCGTACGGTCCTCGGTCTCGCGTCCGTTGATGTGTGGGTCGTTGCCCGCGACCACCAGCACCGTGTCCGCCTGCGCGGCGGCCCGGGCCACGGCGTTCTCGCCGCGCTCGGTCACCACCAGCTCGAAGACTTCCGGATCTTCCCGGGACACATCGTCGGCAACCTTCACGCCGCCGGCGGCGACCGTGACGTGGCGACCTGTCCCTACGTGCCTGAGGAGGTGACCGTTCTCATGGGGATCGAGACGGAACGTCTCCTGGACGATCCAGCCGCCGGGCTGGTCGGCGGCGGCACGGACGTAGCCGTCGTCGGCGACCGAGAGGTAGCGGCCGTCCGGTGCGCGCAGGGTCAGGACGCCGTCACCCCAGTCGGCGAGCGCGAGTTCGGTGCCGGCCGGGTCCGTGGTCAGTGGGGGCAGGTCGGTACGGCCCGACAGCAGCGCCGGGTCCAGGGCGCCCTCGGCGCCGCGCTCCTCGCCGGCGGCGTCTTCCACCAAGGGCACCTGGAGGAACGTACCGGCGGAAGTCTTCAGGCGGACCCGGTCCACGCCCTCCGCGAACTCCACGCGCTCGGCGCCGAACCGCTCGTACAGGCCCTCCAGCGGGGTCGAGCGGTGGATGAGGGTGCCGCTGTACCAGTCGAGCTTGCACTCGTCGGCGAGCAGGCCCACCACCGCCAGCCGGGTGTCCGGGGCGAGCGGCAGCAGGCCGTCGTTGCGGAGCAGGACGACCGCCTGCTCGGCGGCCTCCTGGGCGAGCGCGCCGTGGGCGGGGGTGTCGAACTCCCCGGCCTCGGTGTAGTCGTCGAACTCGCCGAGCCGGAAGCGCACCGAGAGCTGGCGACGCACCGCGGTGTCGATGTCGGCCTCGCTCAGCAGGCCCCGCTCCAAGGCCCCCTTGAGGCGCGCGACCATCTGCGCGGAGTCCGTGCCGTGGTCGGTGAAACTGTCCACGCCGGCCTGCAGCGAGGCCGCGGTCGCCTCCTCGTGGGTGTCGTAGTAGTGCTCGGAGTCGACCAGGTTGGAGGGCGCGCCCGCGTCCGAGCAGACCAGCAGCTCTTCGTCGGTCCAGGCGCGCAGATGCTCGCGCAGATACGGGGAGACGTGGTTCGGGCGGCCGTTGACCAGGTTGTACGCCGGCATCACCCCGGCCACCGCGCCCGCCTCGACACTCTCGCGGAAGGCACGCAGGTCGTACTCGTGCAGCACGCGCGGGCGGACGGAGCTGGAGGACGTGGACCGGTCCGTCTCGTTGTTGTGGGCGAGCCAGTGCTTGAGGACGGGCGCGGTGCGCCAGTACGTCGGGTGGTCGCCGCGCAGGCCGTGCGTGTACGCGGTGGCGATGGCCGAAGTCAGCTTCGGGTCCTCGGAGTAGCCCTCCTCGTTGCGGCCCCACAGGGGGTGGCGCAGCAGGTTCACGGTCGGCGACCAGACGTTGAGGCCGACGCGGTCGTCGCGGGCGCGCATCGCGCGGACCTCCTTCGACACCGCCTCGCCCACGCGTCGTACGAGCTCCGGGTTCCAGGTGGCGCCCAGGCCCACGGCCTGCGGGAACACCGTCGCCGGGCCCATCCACGCCACGCCGTGCAGCGCCTCCTGGCCGGTGCGGAAGGCCGCGATGCCGAGCCGTTCGACGGCGGGCGCGAACTGGTGCAGAAAGCCGGTCTTCTCGTCGAGGGTGAGCCGCGACAGCAGGTCGTCGATGCGCTTCGCGAACGGCAGGTGCGGATCGCGGAAAGGCGGCGTAGGCGGCGTTTGTGCGGTCACGTGGGGTTCCCCTTGCAATGGGAGCGGCGAGGCTCTTTCGAAGCGCTTCGATGCTCATTCGACGCGGGGGTGGGTGTCAAGGCACCCCGGCGCACCAACTCCGCCCTTTGGCCGACAATTCAAGTGGGATACGCGTGAGGTCGCAATCGTGCATACCTCGGAGGAATTCTGGGAGCGACCCTTGTGCACCCCCGGGTGTTCACTTAACCTCGCAGCAACATCGAAGCGCTTCGACTACGAGGACTGCCACCGGGAGGTCGCGCCGTCCCCGGCAATTGGTCGGAGGGATCGCTTCAGCTCAGCCAGTTCCACTCAAGACACCGCAGCCGACGGCCCACCGCCGGGTGTCCTGGTGCGCCATGAAGGGTTGACGCAATGACGCCGAACGCCGCCTCCGCCGCCTCCGGACCCAGCCGGAGAAGCTTCCTCGCCTCCACGGCGGTCGCCACCGCCGCGGTGGCGGGAGGGATGCCGTTGCTCGCCGCGTGTGGCGGGGGGCAAGAGGGACAGAAGGACGGGGCCACGTCGGGCAAGAAAGCCGCGAAGCTCCTCCCGGCCTATGTCGCGTCGCAGGTCGTGACTCCGGACATCCCCTCGAAGAACGGCTCCCCGGTCGGCTTCACCAAGGCGATCCCGGCGGCCGAGCTGAAGACCTCGGTGCCGCAGAAGCTGGGCAGCGGCGGCAAGCTGACCATCATGGCCCCCTACTGGGGCGCCCCGCCCAAGGGCAACAACCCGTACTACACGGCCATGAACAAGGCCATCGGCGTGAACATCACCTGGCAGAACCAGGACGGCGTCACCTACGACCAGAAGCTCGGCGCGATCCTCGCCTCCAGCGACATCCCCGACGCCGTGGTGGTACCCGACTGGAACCTGACGGGCCGGATACCCACCGCGATCAACGCCAAGTTCGCCGACCTCGGCCCATACCTGTCCGGCGACAAGGTCAAGGAATACCCGAACCTCGCGGCCGTGCCCACCGACGCGTGGCAGCGAGGGATCTTCGGCGGCCAGCTCCGCGCGATCCCGATGCCGAGCTCCTACGTCACCGGCATGGCGGCCATGTACCGCAAGGACATCTTCGAGAAGGAGGGTTACGCCGTCCCGAAGAGCCCCGACGAGTTCCTGTCCTGGGCGAAGGAGGCGACCCGGGCCAAGTCGAAGGTGTGGGCCTGCGACGACATGAAGTGGTCGGCCTTCCAGATCTTCGGTGTCCTGCCGGGCGGCGACAAGGCGCTGTGGTGGAACATGGAGGACGGCAAGCTCGTCAACCGCATCGAGACCGAGCAGTACCTGGAAGCCCTGGAGTGGACGCGCAACCTCTACGCGGCGAAGGTGGTCCACCCGGACGCGGTCTCGGGCAAGGCGGGCGGCAGTGCGGCCAACCGCTTCACCGCCGGGCAGGTTCTGGTCTACAACAACAACATCGCCGACTGGTGGGGCAAGACCGCCGAACAGCGGACCCAGAACCCCGACTTCGAGATGGGCGTGTTCGACGTCTTCGGGCCCGACGGGGGCGATCCCACGCTCTGGGCCGGCCAGCCGGGCGGCATGTTCACCTTCATCAGCAAGAAGGCGAGCAAGCAGCAGATCAAGGACTTCCTCGCGCTCTGCAATTACTGCGCCGCTCCCTACGGCACCAAGGAGTTCATGCTCACCGCCTACGGCGTCGAGGGCACCGACTACACCGTGAAGAACGGCCTGCCGACCAAGACGCAGCAGGGCATCAACGAGGTCAGCGGCACCTACGACCTCACGGGCAACCCCGCACCGTACGTCGCCTACCCCGACTTCCCCGACATCACCCGGGGCATCGTCGAGTGGCAGCAGCGCATGGGCGCCTTCACCAAGAAGTCCTCCTTCTACGGGCTGACCGTCACCGAACCCAACCGCTGGGCGAACCTCGCCGACGACTTCGAGCAGCTCGAGGACGACGTGGTGCGAGGCCGGAAGAAGATCAGTGACGTCCAGCAGGCCGTGTCCGACTGGAAGAAGAAGGGCGGCGACGGCCTGCGCGACTGGTACAAGAAGCTGCTCGACGACAACGGTTCGGCGAACTGATCCGGGGCTCAAGCAAGGAGAAGGCCGTGTCCCACAGCACGGTGCCTCGGACGACGAACGAGGCAAAGACCCCCGCGAGGACTCCGGCGGCGTCCGGCGGCGCCGGCGGACGCCGGGCCCGCAGCGAGAAGAACTCGGGCAAGCTGAGCCTGAAGCTCAGATTCAGGCGTGACCGCACGCTGATCCTCATGACACTGCCGGCGGTCCTGCTGATCCTCGTCTTCAACTACATACCGATCCTCGGCAATGTGGTGGCCTTCCAGGACTACGACCCGTACGCCGGCGACAACGGCTTCGTCGCCATCTTCAACAGCCCCTGGATCGGCTTCGAGCAGTTCGAGCGGATCTTCGCCGACTCGGCCTTCTGGCACGCCGTGCAGAACACCCTGGTGCTGTTCTTCCTGCAGCTGGTGCTGTACTTCCCGATCCCCATCCTGCTCGCGCTGCTCATCAACAGTGTGATCAGGCCCCGGGTGCGGGCGGTCGCCCAGGCGGTCATGTACCTGCCGCACTTCTTCTCCTGGGTCCTCGTCGTCACCGTCTTCATGCAGATCTTCGGCGGCGCCGGGATCATCGCACAGACCCTGCGCCAGCACGGCTACGAGGGCTTCGACGTGATGACCGACCCGGAGGTCTTCAAGTACCTGGTCACGGCCCAGACCGTCTGGAAGGACGCGGGCTGGGGCATCATCGTCTTCCTCGCCGCGCTCTCCTCGGTCTCCGGCGACCTGTACGAGGCCGCCGCCATGGACGGCGCCGGACGCTGGCGGCGCATGTGGCACATCACGCTGCCCGCCCTGCGACCGGTGATCGCCCTCCTGCTCGTGCTGCGCGTCGGCGACGCCCTCACCGTCGGCTTCGAGCAACTGCTCCTCCAACGACAAGCCGTGGGGGTCGATGCCTCGGAGGTCCTCGACACCTACGTGTGGTGGAACGGCATCCGCAACCAGGACTTCAGTTATGCCGCAGCCGCCGGGCTCATCAAGGGCGTGGTCGGGCTGGCGCTCGTACTGATCGCCAACAAGGTGGCCCATCTCATGGGCGAGCAGGGGGTGTACAAGAAGTGACCGCCGTCCTCGACACTCCACCCGACGACACCCAGCGCGTCAGGAAACCGAGCCGCTGGGCGGCCCCGCCCCGCCCTGTCTGGGAGGAGCCGCCCAACAAGGCCGGACTGGCCGGCAAGGGAATCGCCCTGACCCTGGCCTGCCTGGCCATCCTTTTCCCGCTGTGGATCGTCATCGTCACCAGCCTCCAGTCGAAGAAGACCATCGACGAGGCCGGCGGCCTGGTGGTGATCCCCAAGGGCATCACCTTCGTGGCGTACCAGGAGCTTCTCAGCGGCGGCCAGGTCCAGAAGGCCACCCTGGTGAGCATCGGCGTGACCGTGGTCGGCACGCTGTTCAGCATGACGGTGTCGGTCCTGTGCGCGTACGGCCTGTCGCGCAGCGGCTCGCTCGGCCACCGCGGGATCCTGATGACGCTGCTGGCGACGATGTTCTTCGGGGCCGGCCTCATCCCCACCTACCTGCTGGTGCAGGCCCTCGGCCTGACGGACACCTATCTGGCGCTGATCCTGCCCAGCGCCGTGAGCGTCTTCAACATCCTGGTGCTGCGCGCGTTCTTCATGAACATCTCCCAGGAGCTGATCGACAGTGCCCGCATCGACGGGGCCGGCGACTGGCGGATCCTGTGGAAGATCGTTCTGCCGCTCTCCCGCGCGGTCCTCGCCGTGATCGGCCTCTTCTACGCCGTGGGCTACTGGAGCGCCTGGTTCAACGCGTCGATCTACCTGAGCGACCAGGACATGATGCCGCTGCAGAACGTTATGATCCAGCTGGTGCAGATGCAGCAGCGTCCGGTGGGCCTTCAGACGCAGATCAACACCGGCCAGCTCTCGCCGCTCGCGATCCAGATGGCGGTGATGGTGATGGCGTTGCTGCCGGTGGCTGTGCTGTCACCGTTTGTCCAGAAACATTTCAAGAAGGGCATGCTGACGGGGGCCGTCAAGGGCTGACGGTTCGCGCCGTTGGGCTGACTGTCGTATGCCGTTTGCGGCTTAGTTGTGGCTGGGGCGCGCAGTTCCCCGCGCCCCTAGGTAAGTCTCCCTCCCCCTTGCTTTGAAGACGAGGTATGTCATGCGTACGTCCCGACCCAGCAGACGCGCCGTACTCGCCGGATCCGCGGTCGCCGCCGCGCTCACCGCTGTTCCGTCCCTCCAGGGGGCCGTGCAGGCCGCAGCGCCGTCCACCGCCGCCCCCGCCTACCGCTGGCGCAACGCCGTCATGGGCGGTACCGGATTCGTCACCGGCGTCCTCTTCCACCCCTCCGTCCGCGGCCTCGCCTACGCCCGCACCGACATCGGCGGCGCCTACCGCTGGGACGACCGCACCGACCGCTGGATCCCGCTGACCGACCACATCGGCTGGGACGACTGGAACCTGCTCGGTGTGGAGGCCATGGCCGTCGACCCGGCCCACCCGAACCGGCTGTACCTCGCCCTCGGTACGTACGCGCAGTCCTGGGCCGGCAATGGGGCCGTGCTGCGGTCCGAGGACCGCGGCGCGACCTGGAAGCGCACCGACCTCAGCGTGAAGCTCGGGGCCAACGAGGACGGGCGTGGCTGCGGTGAGCGGCTGCTCGTCGACCCGCGGGACAGTGACACGCTGTGGCTGGGCACCCGGCACGACGGGCTGCTCAAGTCGACCGACCGGGGCGCCACCTGGAAGGCCGCGAGCTTCCCGGCCGCCCCCAGCGCCACCGGCCAGGGCATCACCCTCCTCGTCGCCGCGGGCCGTACCGTCTACGCCGGCTGGGGCGACTCCGACGGCACCTCCGCGAACCTCTACAGAACCGCCGACGGCACCACCTGGAAGGCCGTCCCCGGACAGCCCGCCGGCACCGCCGCCAAGGTCCCGGTCCGGGCCGCGTACGACCGGCACACGTGCGAGCTGTACGTGACGTACGCCAACGCCCCGGGCCCCAACGGCCAGTCCGACGGCAGTGTGCACAAGCTGCGTACGACCACCGGGAAGTGGACCGAGGTCACGCCCGTGAAGCCCGGCGGGGCCACGAGCGACGGCGGGACCGACTCCTTCGGCTACGGCGGTTGCGCCGTGGACGCCCGTCGCCCCGGGACCGTCGTCGTCTCCACCAACAACCGCTGGTCGCTGATCGACACCCTGTACCGGACCACCGACGGCGGCCGCACCTGGAAGTCCCTGAAGGACAAGGCCGTCCTCGACGTCTCCGAGACGCCCTTCCTCACGTTCGGCGCCGACCAGCCCAAGTTCGGCTGGTGGATCCAGGCCGTCGGCCTCGACCCGTTCGACTCCGAGCACATCGTCTACGGCACCGGCGCGACCCTCTACGGCACCCGTGACCTCAAGCACTGGTCCCCCGAGATCCGCGGTCTGGAGGAGGCGTCGATTCGCCAGTTGCTCTCCCCTCCGGCCGGAGAGGCCCACCTGATCAGCGGGTCCGGGGACGTCGGCGTGATGTACCACGAGCGGCTCACGGCGTCCCCCTCGCGCGGCATGGCGTCGAACCCGGTGTTCGGCACGGCGACAGGGCTCGCACTGGCCGCGGCCAAGCCGTCGTACGTCGTCCGGGCCGGCTGGGGCGACAACGGCAACGGCGCCTACTCGAACGACGGCGGAAAGACCTGGGCGCCCTTCAAGGCGCAACCCGCCATCGCCAAGGACGCGCCGGGGCCGATCGCCACCAACGCCGACGGCAGCGTGCTGCTGTGGTCCTTCGTGCACTGGGACGGCACCAGGTACCCGGCCCACCGCTCGGCGGACAACGGCGCCACCTGGACCGAGGTCACCTCCTACCCGAAGGGCGCCGCCCCGGTGGCGGACCCGGTCGATCCGACCCGCTTCTACGCCTTCGACACCACCACCGGCACCCTGTTCGCCAGCACCGACAGCGGCCGGACCTTCACCGCGCGGGCCACCGGCCTGAACTCGGGCGACACCCAGTTCCAGCTGGCCGCGGCGCCGGGCCGCTCCGGGGACCTGTGGCTGAGCCTGAAGTGGAACGGGCTGTACCGCTCCACTGACGGCGGCGCGACCTTCACCAAGGTCGGCAGCTGCTGGGCGTCGTACACGCTCGGCTTCGGCAAGGCCGCCGAGGGCGCCTCCTACCCGGCGGTCTACATGGTCGGCTCCACCGAGAGCATCACCGCCGTCTACCGTTCCGACGACGAGGCGAAGACCTGGACCCGGGTCAATGACGACCAGCACCAGTGGGGCTGGATCGGCGCGGCCATCGCCGGTGACCCGCGCGTCTACGGCCGGGTCTACCTCGCCACCAACGGGCGCGGAGTGCAGTACGGGGAGCCCGCCTGATGCCCGTCCTGAGCGACGCCACCCGCGGCCGCATCCTCTTCGGCGGCGACTACAACCCGGAGCAGTGGCCGGAGGAGACCTGGCACGAGGACGTCCGGCTGATGAAGGACGCAGGGGTCAACTCCGTCACCCTCGGCGTCTTCTCCTGGTCGAAGCTCGAACCTGAGCCGGGCGCACGGGAGTTCGGCTGGCTGGACACGCTGATGGACCTGATGCACGCGGGCGGCATCGGCGTCGTCCTCGCCACCCCCACCGCCTCGCCCCCGCCCTGGATGGGCCGCCTCCACCCGGACACCCTGCCCCGCACCGAGGACGGCCGCACCGAGTGGTGGGGCGGGCGCCAGCACTTCTCGCACTCCAGCGCCACCTACCGCCGCCACGCCGCCGCCATCACCGCGGACCTGGCCGCCCGCTACGGCGGCCACCCGGCCCTGACGATGTGGCACATCAACAACGAGTACTGCACCTTCGACTACGGCGACGAGGCCGCGGCCGCCTTCCGCCGCTGGCTGCGGCAGAGGTACGGCACGCTCGACACCCTCAACACCGCCTGGGGCACCGCCTTCTGGAGCCAGGGCTACGACACCTGGGACGGCATCCTGCCGCCCCGCCTGCCGCACTACATGCGCAACCCCACCCAGGTCCTGGACTTCCGGCGCTTCACCTCCGACATGCTCCTGGAGTGTTACGTCGCCGAGCGTGACATCGTGCGTCGCCACACCCCGCACCTTCCGGTCACCAGCAACTTCATGCCCCTGTGGATCGGCCAGGACGCCTGGCGCTGGACCGAGGAGGAGGACGTCGTCTCCGTCGACCTCTATCCCGACCCGCGCGACCCGCTGGGTGCCCAGCAAGGCGCACTTGTCCAGGACATGACCCGCTCCCAGGCCCGCGGCCCCTGGATGCTGATGGAGCAGGCGGCCGGACCGGTCAACTGGCGGGGCGTCAACCACCCCAAGCCGCACGGTCTGAACCGGCTGTGGTCCCTCCAGGCCGTGGCCCGGGGCGCGGACGCCGTCTGCTACTTCCAGTGGCGGCAGTCCCGGCAGGGCGCCGAGAAGTTCCACTCCGGGATGGTCAGCCACGCGGGCGAGCAGGGGCGTACGTACCAGGAGGTCAGGCAACTCGGCGCGGACCTGGCCCGGCTGAGCCCGCATGTGACGGGGCAGCACAGCGGTGCCGACGTCGCCGTCCTGCACGACTGGCACGCCTGGTGGGCCGGCGCCCAGGACGGCCGCCTCTCCACCGAGGTCGACTACGCCGACGTACTGAAAACCTGGCACCGCGCACTCTGGCAGGCCCACCTCACCACCGACTTCGCCCACCCCGAGCACGACCTGACCGCGTACAAACTGGTCGTCGTCCCCCAGCTGTACGCGCTCACCGGCACGGCGATAGACAACCTCCTCGCCTATGTACGCCAGGGCGGCACCCTCGTCAGCGGCTTCCTCACCGGCGTCGCCGACGAGGACGACCGGGTACGGCCCGGTGGCATGGACGCCCGACTGCGCGAGCTGTTCGGAATCCGCACGCTGCACGAGTGGTGGCCGCTGGACGCGGGGGAGACCGTCGAGTGCGACGGCCCTCAAGGTGCCTTCCGCGGCACCCTGTGGTCGGAGGAGCTGGAGGCCGACGGCACCGCCACCGAGACCGTCCCCTACAAGGGCGGCGAACTCGACGGGCTGCCCGCCGTGCTGCGCCGGGACCGCGCCTGGTACCTCTCCACGCTCCCCGAGCCGGAGGCACTGCGCGACCTGCTCGCCACTATCGCCGCCGACGCCGGTGTCCGCCCGGTGCTCGACGGCCTCCCCGGCCAGGTCGAGGCCGTACGCCGCGGTGACCTGCTGTTCCTGCTGAACCACGGGCGCGAGCCGGTCACCGTCGACGTGCCCGGCACCCACCGCGACCTGCTCACGGAGGCCACCGTCACCGACCGCGTCACCCTCGGCCGCTACGGCGTGGCGGTGCTCCGGCCATGACCAGCGCACCCGTCCACGGCACCTGGGAGCCGCAGCCGGCCGCCCGCTGGGAGGACGCCTTCCTGAGCGGCAACGGCCACCACGGCACCCTTGTGTTCGGTGATCCGAACACCGACCGGGTCATCGTCACGCATCACACCCTCGTACGACCGAACGGCGACCCCGGACACCGGCAGCCGCCCCGGCTCGCCGCGGAACTCCCGGCGCTTCAGGACCGCTTGCTGGCAGGCGAGGCGACCGCCGCCGAGGGCTTCACCGACGGCCGCCCGCTCCAGTGGGCGCAGCCCTTCCACCCCGCCTTCCAGATCCGGCTGCACCACCCGGCGGCCCAGGTGGCGCACCACTACCGCCGCTCCGTCGACTTCACCAGCGGCGTCGTGACGGCCGAGTGCGCCGGCTGGAGCAGCCGCGTCTTCGTCTCCCGCGCCGACGACGTCATCGTCCAGCAGGTCACCGCCCCCGGCCCGGCCCTGGACATCGCCCTGGACCACCGCCTCCCCGGCGCCCCCGCCGGCCTTGGCGTCGGCCAGGGCGCCGTCCTCACCCCCGAGGGCGCCCTGCTCAGCCTGCGCGCCCGCTACCCCGACAGCGACCTCGGCTACACCGGCGTCACCCTGGTCGCCGTCACCGGCGGCACGACGACGCTCGAACCGCCGGGCGCGCACATCGAGGGCGCCGAGTCCGTGCTGCTCCTGACCCGGGTACGCCGGCACACCGGGGAACTGGACGTGGCCGCGGCGGGCCGGGCCCTGCGCGACCTGGTCACTGAGCAGCCGTCGTACGACGACCTCCTCGACCGCCACCTCGCCCCGCACCGCACCGCCTACGCCCGCGTCACCCTCGACCTCGCCGCCGACCCGGCCGAACGCGCCCTGCCCGGCTCCGAGCTGCTCAAGCGCACCCGCAGCGCAGCCCTCCTGGAGCGGCTCTTCGCGGCCGGCCGCTACCACCTGCTGTCCTCGGCGGGCCTCAACCCGCCGCGGCTCACCGGCCTGTGGACCGGAGACTGGAACACGGCCTGGTCCGGCGCGTTCGTCAACGACGCCAACCTCAACCTCCAGACCGCCTGCGCCGCCTCCGCCGCCCTCCCCGAGGTCACCGAGTCCCTGGCCGCCCTGATCAACCGTCAGCTGCCGGACTGGCGGGACAACGCCCGCGCCGTCTTCGGCACCCGGGGCGTCGTCGCGCCCGCGGGCACCGACGGCGAGTCGGGACACGCGTACCACTTCAGCCGCGAATACCCGATGCACCTGTGGACCGCGGGCGCCGACTGGCTGCTCAAACCGCTCGTCGACCACGACGAGATGCGCGGCGAACGCGACCCGCGCACCGCCGCCGCCCTCGCCGAAGTAGCCCTGTTCTACGAGGACTTCCTCACCCGGACCGACGAGAACGGCCACCTCACCGTCGTCCCCTCCTACTCACCGGAGAACCGCCCCGCGAAGGCCAGTTGGGGTACCATCAACGCGGCCATGGACCTCTCCGCCGCCCGGCACGCCCTGCTGACGGCCGCCGCCTACCATCCGGGACCCGACGGCGACCGCTGGCGCGCCCTCGCCGACCGGCTCCCGCGGCACCGGATCAACCGGGACGGCGCGCTCGCCGAATGGGCCTGGCCGGGCCTGGCGGACTCCTACGACCACCGCCACCTCAGCCACCTCTACGGCGTCTGGCCGCTGGACGAGATCACTCCCTACGACACCCCCGGCCTGGCCCGGGCCGCCCACCGCGCCCTCCAGCTGCGCGGCGCCGAGAACGACTCCGCGCACGGCCACCTCCACCACGCCCTCATCGCCGCCCGCCTCCGGGACGGCGAACGCGTCGCCCATGCCCTCGGCCAGGTCCTAGACGGCGACTTCTTCCACGCCTCCCTGATGAGCGCGCACTACCCGAGCCGCGACGTCTACAACGCCGACGCCGCCCACACCCTGCCCGCCGTGCTCATCGAGATGCTCGTCCACTCGACGCCCGACCGGCTGGTCCTGCTGCCCGCCCTCCCGAAGGCGTACCCGAGCGGTGAACTGCGCGGCGTGCGCACCCGGTTCGGGGCCGAAATCGACCTCGGCTGGTCTCCCGACGGCGTGCGAGCCGTCCTGAGACCAGCCCGCACGCAGCGCATCGAACTCAGGACTTCCAGCGGCGACGCCGAGCCCCTCGATTTCGTCGCCGGAGAAGACCGCGTCCTCACCCTGCGGGACGCGGTGACTTCCCGTGATTCCCCTCAAACTCATGGAAGGGACACCGTGACTCCGCCCCTGAGGGGGCTTCCGACCCGGAGGTCGCGGTCCAGCCCCAACCGATCCCTGGAGGGATGAACGGAACGTATCACAGGCAGGGACCCAATTCCCCCACACATGGAAGGCGCACCCACATGGCAACACGCACGCTGAAGAGCAGGATCACCATGGCGATGCTGGCCCCGGCGCTCGCGCTGGGTGCCACCGTCGGCCTCGCCTCCGCCCCCGCCTCCGCCGCCGTCTGGTACTCCTGCGACCAGTGGGGCAACACCAGCCTGAACGGCTACACGCTCTACAACAACATCTGGGGCTCCGGCGCGGGCCGCCAGTGCATCTGGGCCAACTCCGGCACCAACTGGGGCGTCAACGCGAACCACCCCAACACCGGCGGCATCAAGTCGTACCCCAACTCCAAGAAGGTGGTCAACAAGTCGATCACCTCGCTCCGCTCGCTCACCAGCAACTACAACGTCACGGTCCCGTCGTCCGGCGCGTACAACACGTCGTACGACATCTGGGACACGGACTACGACTACGAGATCATGCTCTGGATGAACTACAACGGCGCCGTCGGCCCGATCGGCAGCTCCCAGGGCTCCGTCACCCTCGGCGGGCACACCTGGAACGTGTACAAGGGCAGCAACGGCCACAACGAGGTGTTCTCGTTCCTGCGGACGTCCGACTCCAACTCCGGCTCGGTGGACATGCTGCCGATCCTGAGGTGGATCAAGGACACCAAGCGCTGGATGGGCAACGAGACCATCGGTGACGTCCAGTTCGGCTACGAGATCACCTCGTCGTCCGGCGGTCTGGACTTCAGGACCAACAACCTGACGGTCAGCAGCAGCTGATCCGCAGGTCAGGGCCGGGGCGGCCGTGCCGTCAGGTGCGGTCGACCTCGGCCCGCAGGGCGTTGTAGTCCGCGAACGCGGACTCGAGGTCGGTGCGGGTCAGGCCGTAGCGGGCCAGGTCGTAGCGGTGGGGGCGGGTGCCCCTGGGGCGCGCGGCGATCCCTGGAAGCCGGGCGGCCTCCGCCTCGGTCCAGCGGGCGCCCACGGCGGCGTACAGCTTCGGGGCGCCG
Organism: Streptomyces sp. TRM68367; assembly: GCF_014495685.1. Classification (GTDB taxonomy): domain Bacteria; phylum Actinomycetota; class Actinomycetes; order Streptomycetales; family Streptomycetaceae; genus Streptomyces. The sequence continues at coordinate 232,655 of NZ_JACTVI010000001.1, forward strand.
ACGGCCGGGCCGGATCCGAGCCAGGAGTACGGGACGTCCACCAGCGCCTCACGGGGGAGGGCGCCGCGGGCGGCGAGGCCGCGTGCAGCGGAGCGGCCCTTGTCGCGGCCCACCAGCGCAGCAGGTTGCGGAAGTCGTCGACGAACTGCTCGTCGCCCTCCGCCTGTCCGGCCCCGGCGAGGATCCGGTCGAAGGCCCGGTCGGGAGTGCGGCGGGAGCCGAAGGCCGGCCGGACCAGCAGATCGGCGATCCGGAGAGCGAGAGGTGTCGAAGGCATGGGTTTCCTTTCACGGTGGCAACTGTCCTGACCGCCTATAAGTTGACCGGGCAACGACCCGGCAACCTTCGTCCGTCCCGCGGCGACCCGATCACGCAACCCTTCCCCGACGGACGAGGTCTCTGATGATCAGATCGAGCCGTACCTCGCACCACCCCCGTCGCCGTCCCGCCCTCCTCGTGTCCGGGACGCTCGCCGCGCTCCTCGCAGCCGTGACCGTGCACCAGAGCGCGGGCGCGGCGACCCGGGAGATCCCGGCGCCCGCGAACAAGGCCACCGCCGCGCTGGCCGCCGCACGCGTAGCCGAGAAGCTCGACCGCGGCCTGGTCGCGGTCCCCGCCTCCGGCGGCACCCTCGTCACCTGGCGCATGCTGGGCGGCGACCCGGAGGGCGTCACGTTCAAGCTGTACCGCGGCGGCACCCTCATCGAGGAGACCGCCAAGACCAACTACCTCGACACCGGCGGCAGTTCCAGCTCGACGTACGAGATCCGCGCCGTCGTGAACGGTACCGAGACCTCCGGCGGCACCGCCCGCGTCTGGGCCGACGGCCGCCTCGACATCCCCCTGCAGAAGCCGCCCGGCGGCACCACGCGCGACGGCGTCGCCTACACATACTCCGCCAACGACGCGAGCGTGGGCGACCTCGACGGCGACGGCCAGTACGAGCTGGTCCTCAAGTGGGTGCCCTCCAACGCCACCGACGTCGCCAACTCCGGCACCTGCACCGGCCCGACGGTCTTCGACGCCTACGAGCTGAACGGCACCCGGCTGTGGCGCGTCAACCTCGGCACGAACGTGCGCAGCGGCTCGCACTACGACTCGTTCCAGGTCTACGACTACAACGGCGACGGCAAGGCCGAGATGGCCGTGCGCACCTCCGACGGCAGCCGGGACTCCGCGGGCACGGTCATCGGCGACCCGAACGCCTCCCACCTCGCCGACAACTGCGCGGTCATCAGCGGCCCCGAGTACCTGTCCGTCTTCGACGGGCAGACCGGCCGCGTCATGGACTCCGTCCCCTTCGAACCGGCCCGCGGCTCGGTCGCCGACTGGGGCGACACCTGGGGCAACCGCGAGGGCCGCCTGCTGTCCGCCACCGCCTACCTGGGCGGCTCCACGCCCAGCATGGTCTTCAGCCGCGGCATCTATGAGCGGATCGCGCTCGCCGCGTACAACTGGAACGGCACCGACCTCACCCGCGTCTGGAAGTTCGACACCAACTCCTCGACGAACTACGGCAAGGGCTACGACCAGCAGGGCAACCACAACCTCGCGGTCGCCGACGTCGACTCCGACGGCCGGGACGAGATCCTCTACGGTGCCATGGCCGTCGACGACGACGGCAGCGGGCTGTGGACGACGAAGCTGGGCCACGGCGACGCCCTGCACGTCGGCGACCTCGACCCGGCCCGCGCCGGCCTTGAGTCCTTCAACGTGCACGAGCACACCGGCTCCGCGTACGGCTACGAGATGCACGACGCCCGCACCGGCCAGATCCTCTGGGGACAGCGCACCGGTACGGACGTCGGCCGCGGCCTGTGCGCGGACCTGACCCGCGACCACGCGGGCGCCGAGTGCTGGTCCAGCGGCGGTGGCCTGTACACCGCGAAGGGCACGAAGATCAGCGACGGCGTGCCCTCCTTCGGCGGCGGGGCTTCGTACAACTCGGCGATCTGGTGGGACGGCGACGAGAACCGGGAACTTCTCGACCACCGCTGGTCCGGCTCGGCGGGTGTGGGCTACGCCCAGGTCCTGAAGTACACCGGCTCCACCGAGCTGACCCGCATCTGGCTCGACCAGGACGCCAAGTCCAACAACTGGACCAAGGGCAACCCGGCCCTGTCCGCCGATCTCCTCGGCGACTGGCGTGAGGAGATGCTCTGGCGCAACGCCGACTCGACGGCGTTGCGGTTGTACTCGACGCCTCACCCGACCGACTTCCGCCTTCCCACGCTGATGAGTGATCCGGTGTACCGGCTGGGGGTGGCCTGGCAGAACGTCGGGTACAACCAGCCGCCGCAGGTGAGTTATTACCTCGGAACCAGGTAGCGGTACGGGGGCGGCCACGGCCGCCCCCTCTCGCTTACTCCACCACGGGCAGTTCGGCGCCGTCCCGCAGGAACAGCGGGATGCGGTCCAGCGGCGCGTCGACCGTCACGTTCGTGCCGCCCTGGTACGTCTCTCCCGTCCACGCGTCCTTCCAGGTCGCGCCCGCCGGGAGGTACGTCGTGCGAGCCGTGGCTCCCGCTGTGAGGACCGGGGCCACCAGCAGGTCCCGGCCGAAGAGGTACGCGTCGTCGACCGACCAGGTGGCCTGGTCCTCGGGGAACTCCAGGAACAGGGGGCGCATCACCGGCAGGCCCTCCTGGTGGGCCTCGCGCATGACCTTCAGGACGTACGGCTTCAGGCGCTCGCGCAGGCGCAGGTACTGCTCCAGGACGGCGCCGGCCTCCTCGCCGTAGGACCAGACCTCGTTCGGGCCGCCGGTCATCTCCGGGCCCAGGGGCATGCCGGGGTCGCGGAAACCGTGCAGGCGCATCAGCGGGGACAGGGCGCCGAACTGGAACCAGCGGACCATGACCTCCTGGTACGCCGGGTCGGCCGGGTCGCCGCCGTGGAAGCCGCCGATGTCGGTGTTCCACCACGGGATGCCCGAGAGCGCGGTGTTGAGACCGGCGGCGATCTGGCGGCGCAGGGTCGGGAAGTCGGTGCCGATGTCGCCGGACCACAGGGCGGCGCCGTAGCGCTGGCTGCCCGCCCACGCCGAGCGGTTGAGGGTGATCACCTCGTCCTCGCCGGACGCCAGCAGGCCCTCGTAGAAGGTGCGGGAGTTCTCGGCCGGGTAGGCGTTGCCGACCTCCAGGCCCGGGCCTGCCCAGTAGCGCAGGTTCTCCGCGAAGCCGGGCTTCAGCTCCGGCTCGCACGCGTCCAGCCAGAACGCCGTGATGCCGTACTTGTCGAGGTAGTTCTCCTTGACCTTCGACCACACGAACTCGCGGGCCTCGGGGTTCGTGGCGTCGTAGAACGCCACCTGGACCGTGGAGGCCACCTCCTTGTCGGGCCAGTCGGCGTGCGCCATCGGGCCGTACTGGGTGCCGATGAAGTAGCCGCGCTGCTCCATGACCGGGTGGTTCTCGGAGAGCGGGGAGACCGACGGCCAGATTGAGACGACCAGCTTGATGCCCAGCTCCTCCAGCTCGCGCACCATCGCCGCCGGATCCGGCCACTCCTTCGGGTCGAACTTCCACTCGCCCAGGTGGGTCCAGTGGAAGAAGTCGCACACGATGGCGGAGATGGGCAGTCCGCGGCGCTTGTACTCGCGGGCCACGGCGAGGAGTTCGTCCTGCGTGCGGTAGCGCAGTTTGCATTGCCAGAAGCCCGCCGCCCACTCCGGCAGCATCGGCGTACGGCCGGTCACCGCGCTGTAGCGGCGCTGGGCGTCGGCCGGGGCGCCCGCGGTGATCCAGTAGTCGATCTGGCGGGCAGAGTCGGCCACCCAGCGGGTGCCGCCCAGCGCCAGCTCCACGCGGCCGATCGCCGGGTTGTTCCACAGCAGCGTGTAGCCGCGACTGGAGGTCAGCACCGGGATGCCGACCTCGGCGTTGCGCTGGACCAGGTCCAGGACCAGGCCCTTCTGGTCCAGGCGCCCGTGCTGGTGCTGGCCGAGGCCGTACAGCTTCTCGTCGTCGTAGGCGGCGAACCGCTGCTCCAGGCGGTGGTGGCCGTTGCCGACCGCCGTGTAGAGGCGGGAGCCGGGCCACCAGAAGTGGGCGCGCTCCTCGGCGAGCAGTTCGGCGCAGTCGTCGGTGCGCAGGAAGCGGACCAGGCCCTCGGCACTGACCTCCACGGTGAGCGTGCCCACGGTCAGCCGTCCCTGGCCGTCCTCGATCTTCACCGTGGACGACGTCGCGGGCGCCTGGGCCAGCAGTGCGCCCGGCAGCTGCTCCAGGACCGGGCCGCCGAGCCGGGCCCTGACCCGGACCGCGTCGGGGCCCCACGGCTCGATGCGCACGGTCTCCTGGCGGCCGCTCCACTCCAGCGCCCCGTCCCGCTCCCGGAACGTGCCGACGGTCGGGGAGGACTGCGCGAGGCTGACGGTGCCGTGCTGAGGCTGGTTTTCGGCAGGCTGAGTCACGAGGGGTGCTCCTGAGGGGGATGCAGACCGGAAGATGCAGACAGGGGATGCCCCTTGGGGCGACGTGCGCGAAAAAGGGCTCGTCAGGGTGTGGACGGCGCCGGACCCGTGCTCGTCCGGACCGTCAGCTCGGGGGCGATCAGCACAACTTCGTCGGTGCCCCGCCCCTCCACCTTCGCGACGAGGCGTTCCACGGCATGCCGGCCCATCTCCTGCGCGGGGATGGCCACCGACGTCAGCCGCACCGAGGCCTGGGTCGCGACCTGCTCGGGGCAGATCGCCACCACCGACACGTCCTCCGGCACGGCCCGGCCCTGCTGCCGCAGCAGGGCGAGCAGCGGCTCGACCGCCGACTCGTTCTGCACCACGAACCCCGACGTGCCGGGGCGCTCGTCGAGGATCCGGGCGAGGGTCACGGCCATCGCGTCGTACCCGCCCTCGCACGGCCGGTGCAGCACCCCCACCCCCAACTCCTGCGAACGGGACCGGAGTCCGTCGAGGGTGCGCTCGGCGAAACCGGTGTGCCGCTCGTACACCGCGGGGGCCTCGCCGATGACAGCGATGTCGCGGTGCCCCAGCATCGCCAGATGCTCCACACACAGCGCACCTGTCGCCCTGAAGTCGAGATCGACGCAGGTCAGACCGGTGGTGTCGGCGGGCAGCCCGATGAGCACCGACGGCTGGTCGGTGCCCCGCAGCAACGGCAGCCGCTCGTCGTCCAGCTCGACGTCCATCAGGATCATCGCGTCGGCGAGCCCGCTTCCGGTGACCCGGCGCACCGCGTCGGGGCCCTCCTCACCGGTGAGCAGCAGCACGTCGTAGCCGTGGGTACGGGCCGTGGTGGCCACCGCGATCGCGATCTCCATCATCACCGGCACGTACATGTCCGTGCGCAGCGGCACCATCAGCGCGATGATGTTGGACCTGCTGCTGGCCAGGGCGCGTGCCCCGGCGTTCGGGTGGTACCCCAGCTCGCGGATGCTCTGCTCGACCCGGTGCCGGGTGGTCGCGGAGATGGACCGCTTGCCGCTGAGGACATAGCTCACCGTGCTCGCCGAGACTCCGGCGTGCTGGGCGACCTCGGCGAGGGTGACCATCCAGCTCTCCAAGCTCTTGTGAAGCGCTTCGACAGTGCGCGATGCGAATAAGGGCGGGGGGTGAGGGTGGTTCGACAGTAGCTCCACCGGGGGTGGGTGTCCATAGGATGTCGAAGCGCTTCGACAGGCTTCCGTGGCTTTCGGGGGAGTGTTCCCGCGGCCGTGTCGGCCGAACGGCGGTGCGAAGGGTGGTGGGTCCGCCCCGAATCGGGTACATACGATCGAGTAGCACCGGTCAGTAACGTACGTCCGCAAGATCGCGAATGGCCGGTCCTGCCGCTCGGCACCACCGGACCCGCCGGCCGGTCCTGCCGGGTGCACGGTCCACGATCCCGACTCGCGGCGAGGTGAGCCTCATGTCCGCAGCACCAAGCAAGCCAACCGTCACCGAGCGTGAGGCCCGCCAGGTGGCTGAGGCCGCCCGGGAGCAGAGCTGGCGCAAGCCCAGCTTCGCCAAGGAGCTGTTCCTCGGCCGGTTCCGGCTCGACCTCATCCACCCCCACCCCCTCCCGGCAGACCAGGACGCCCAGCGCGGCGAGGAGTTCCTGGCCAAACTGCGCGACTTCTGCGAGACCAAGATCGATTCGGCCCGCATCGAGCGGGACGCCCGGATCCCCGACGAGGTGATCAACGGGCTCAAGGAGCTCGGCGCCCTCGGCATGAAGATCGACACCGGGTACGGCGGCCTCGGCCTGACCCAGGTCTACTACAACAAGGCCCTCGCCCTGGTCGGCTCCACGAACCCGGCGGTCGGCGCGCTGCTGAGCGCCCACCAGTCGATCGGCGTGCCGCAGCCGCTGAAGCTGTTCGGCACGCAGGAACAGAAGGACACCTTCCTGCCGCGCTGCGCCCGCACCGACATCTCCGCCTTCCTGCTCACCGAGCCCGACGTCGGCTCCGACCCCGCGCGCCTGGCCACCACCGCGGTACCGGAGGGCGACGAGTACGTCCTCGACGGGGTCAAGCTGTGGACCACCAACGGCGTGGTCGCCGACCTCCTCGTCGTCATGGCCCGGGTGCCGAAGTCCGAGGGCCACCGTGGCGGCATCACCGCGTTCGTCGTCGAGGCCGCCTCGGAGGGCGTCACGGTCGAGAACCGCAACGCCTTCATGGGCCTGCGCGGCATCGAGAACGGCGTCACCCGCTTCCACCAGGTGCGCGTCCCGGCCGCCAACCGGATCGGTGAGGAGGGCCAGGGCCTGAAGATCGCGCTGACCACGCTGAACACCGGGCGCCTGTCGCTGCCCGCGATGTGCGTGGGCGCCGGCAAGTGGTGCCTGAAGATCGCCCGCGAGTGGTCCGGGGTGCGCGTGCAGTGGGGCAAGCCGGTCGCGCTGCACGAGGCGGTCGGCTCGAAGATCGCGTTCATCGCGGCGACGACCTTCGCGCTGGAGGCCGTACTCGACCTGTCCTCGCAGATGGCGGACGAGGACCGCAACGACATCCGCCTCGAGGCCGCCCTCGCCAAGCTGTACGGCTCGGAGATGGCCTGGCTGATGGCCGACGAACTGGTCCAGATCCGCGGCGGCCGCGGCTTCGAGACGGCCGAGTCCCTCCGGGAGCGCGGCGAGCGCGCGGTCCCCGCCGAGCAGGTCCTGCGCGACCTGCGCATCAACCGCATCTTCGAGGGCTCCACCGAGATCATGCACCTGCTGATCGCCCGCGAGGCCGTCGACGCCCACCTGTCCGTCGCGGGCGACCTGATCGACCCTGGCAAGTCCCTGCCGGACAAGGCCAGGGCGGGCGCGAACGCGGGCGTCTTCTACGCCAGGTGGCTGCCCAAGCTGGTCGCCGGACCAGGCCAGCTCCCGGGCTCCTACGGCGACTTCAAACACGGCATCGACCTGTCCCCGCACCTGCGCTACGTCGAGCGCTCGGCCCGCAAGCTGGCCCGCTCCACCTTCTACGCCATGTCCCGCTGGCAGGGCCGGATGGAGGGCAAGCAGGGCTTCCTGGGCCGGATCGTCGACATCGGCGCCGAACTGTACGCGATGAGTGCGGCCTGCGTGCGCGCCGAACTCCTGCGCAGCCGGGGCGAGAACGGCCGCGAGGCCTACCAGCTCGCCGACGCCTTCTGCCGCCAGGCCCGCATCCGCGTCGAGGAACTCTTCGCCCGCCTGTGGACCAACACCGACGACCTCGACCGCAAGGTCGTCAAGGGTGTCCTGGCGGGCCGCTACGAGTGGCTGGAAGACGGCATCGTCGACCCGTCGGGGGAGGGGCCCTGGATCGCGGACGCGACAACCGGCCCGGCACGGAGGGAGAACGTGCACCGGCCGATCCGGTGACCGACGACTCCCACGGGGGGCGTGCGTGTGGCGGCGCGTGCCCCCCCGTGGGCGTGTGCCCCCTGAGAGGGACGCGCTGTCCTCCCGCAGGTGCGTTCCGGCAACAATGGGGGCATGAGCGACTCTCCAGCCCCCCTCGCCGACCCGCACCTCGTGTACGACCCGGTCGCCGGCGACGGCCCGAAGGACGTGGTGATCCTCGGCTCCACGGGGTCGATCGGCACCCAGGCCATCGACCTCGTCCTGCGCAACCCCGACCGGTTCCGGGTCACCGGCCTGTCCGCCAACGGCGGCCGCGTCGACCTGCTCGCCGAGCAGGCGCACCGGCTGCGGGCCGGCACGGTCGCGGTCGCCCGCAAGGACGTCGTACCAGCGCTGCGTGAGGCGCTCGCCGCGCGGTACGGCGCGGGGGAGCCGCTCCCCGAGATCCTGGCCGGACCGCGCGCGGCCACCCAGCTCGCCGCGGCTGATTCCGCGCAGTGTCACACCGTGCTGAACGGCATCACCGGCTCCATCGGACTCGCCCCGACCCTCGCCGCCCTGGAGGCGGGCCACACCCTCGCGCTCGCCAACAAGGAGTCGCTCATCGTGGGCGGCCCGCTGGTCAAGGCCCTCGCCAAGCCCGGCCAGATCATCCCGGTCGACTCCGAGCACGCCGCCCTCTTCCAGGCGCTGGCCGCCGGCACCCGCGCCGACGTGCGCAAGCTGGTCGTCACCGCCTCCGGCGGCCCCTTCCGCGGCCGTACGAAGGAGGAACTGGCGAGCGTCACCGTCGAGGACGCCCTCGCGCACCCCACGTGGGCCATGGGCCCGGTGATCACGGTCAACTCCGCGACCCTCGTCAACAAGGGCCTGGAGGTCATCGAGGCACACCTGCTCTACGACATTTCCTTCGACCGCATTGAGGTGGTCGTGCATCCCCAGTCGTATGTCCACTCGATGGTTGAGTTCACGGACGGATCAACAGTGGCCCAGGCGACACCCCCCGACATGCGCGGGCCGATCGCCATCGGCCTCGGCTGGCCCGAGCGGGTCCCCGGCGCGGCGCCCGCCTTCGACTGGAGCGCGGCGTCGACGTGGGAGTTCTTCCCGCTCGACGACGAGGCGTTCCCCTCGGTCGGCCTGGCCCGGCACGTCGGCCGGCTCGCGGGGACCGCGCCGGCGGTGTTCAATGCGGCCAACGAGGAGTGCGTGGACGCGTTTCTGCGCGGCGCGCTGCCGTTCAGCGGGATCATGGACACTGTCACAAGGGTGGTCGAGGAGCACGGCACCCCCGTCACGGGAACTTCACCGACCGTGTCGGACGTCCTCGAAGCGGAGACCTGGGCGCGGACCCGGGCCCGGGAACTGACAATGCGGACGGCGAGCGCGGAGGCGCGTGCATGACGACCCTGATGTTCATCCTCGGCATAGTGCTCTTCGCCGTCGGTCTGCTGGTCTCGATCGCCTGGCACGAGCTGGGGCACCTGTCGATGGCCAAGCTGTTCGGTGTCCGCGTGCCGCAGTACATGGTCGGCTTCGGCCCGACCATCTGGTCGCGCAAGAAGGGCGAGACAGAGTACGGCATCAAGGCGATCCCGTTCGGCGGCTACATCCGCATGATCGGCATGTTCCCGCCCGGACCCGACGGCCGTCTGGAGGCCCGCTCCACCTCACCGTGGCGCGGCATGATCGAGGACGCCCGTGCGCAGTCCTTCGAGGAACTGCGCCCGGGCGACGAGAACCGCCTGCTCTACACGCGCGCGCCCTGGAAGCGCGTGATCGTGATGTTCGCGGGCCCGCTCATGAACCTGGTCCTGGCGGTGGCGCTCTTCCTCGTCGTCCTGATGGGCTTCGGCATCACCCAGCAGACCACCACGGTCAGCTCGGTCTCCAAGTGCGTCATCGCACAGAGCCAGAACCGCGACGACTGCCGGTCCTCCGACCCCTCCTCCCCGGCCGCGGCCGCGGGCCTGAAGGCGGGCGACAAGATCGTCTCCTTCAACGGCATGCGGACCGACTCCTGGAACCAGCTGTCCGACCTGATCCGCGCCAACCCCGGCAAGGAGGTGCCGATCGTCGTCGAGCGTGACGGCAAGGCCGTCACGCTGCACGCGAAGATCGCCACCAACCAGGTCGCCAAGAAGGACTCCAGCGGCCAGATCGTCCAGGGCGAGTACGTCAGCGCGGGCTTCCTCGGCTTCAGCGCGGCCACCGGCGTGGTCAAACAGGACTTCGGCGAGTCCGTGACGTGGATGGGCGACCGCATCGGCGATGGCGCCGAAGCCATCGCCGCCCTGCCCGGCAAGATCCCCGCCCTGTGGAACGCCGCCTTCGACGGCGCCCCGCGCGAGGCAGACTCCCCGATGGGCGTGGTCGGCGCGGCCCGCGTCGGCGGCGAGATCGCCACGCTGGACATCCCGGCGACCCAGCAGCTGGCCATGTTCGTCATGCTGGTCGCCGGCTTCAACCTCTCCCTGTTCCTGTTCAACATGCTCCCGCTGCTGCCCCTCGACGGCGGCCACATCGCGGGCGCGCTGTGGGAGTCCCTGCGCCGCAACACCGCCAAGGTGCTGCGCCGCCCGGACCCGGGCCCGTTCGACGTGGCGAAGCTGATGCCGGTGGCGTACGTCGTGGCGGGGGTCTTCATCTGCTTCACGATCTTGGTCCTGATCGCGGACGTGGTTAACCCGGTCAGAATCTCCTAGCCACACGGCGTTCGCGGCGGCCCGGCTTGCTCTCTGCCGGGCCGCCTTCCTTCGAGTGGGTTTAACGGCGTGATGTGCTTGGGCCAAGGCTCGTGCCGTAATCTCGGAGCTCGGAGCCCGCTGCTGACGGGACCGGGCCTTGATCCACGACTTGGGGTTGCACAGCAGATGACTGCGATTTCTCTCGGCATGCCGTCCGTTCCGACCAAGCTCGCCGAGCGCCGGCAGAGCCGGCAGATCCAGGTCGGTTCCGTGGCGGTGGGCGGGGACGCCCCCGTGTCCGTGCAGTCGATGACCACGACTCGTACGTCCGACATCGGCGCCACGCTCCAGCAGATCGCGGAACTGACCGCGTCCGGCTGCCAGATCGTGCGGGTCGCGTGTCCGACGCAGGACGACGCCGACGCGCTCGCGACCATCGCCCGCAAGTCGCAGATCCCGGTGATCGCGGACATCCACTTCCAGCCCAAGTACGTCTTCGCCGCGATCGAGGCCGGCTGCGCGGCCGTCCGCGTCAACCCCGGCAACATCAAGAAGTTCGACGACCAGGTCAAGGAGATCGCCAGGGCGGCCAAGGACCACGGCACCCCGATCCGCATCGGCGTGAATGCGGGCTCCCTGGACAAGCGCCTGCTCCAGAAGTACGGCAAGGCCACCCCGGAGGCCCTCGTCGAGTCGGCCCTCTGGGAGGCGTCCCTGTTCGAGGAGCACGACTTCCGCGACATCAAGATCTCGGTCAAGCACAACGACCCGGTGGTGATGATCGAGGCCTACCGGCAGCTGGCGGCGCAGTGCGAGTACCCGCTGCACCTCGGTGTCACGGAGGCGGGTCCGGCGTTCCAGGGCACGATCAAGTCGGCGGTGGCCTTCGGGGCGCTGTTGAGCGAGGGCATCGGGGACACGATCCGGGTGTCGTTGTCGGCGCCGCCGGTGGAGGAGGTCAAGGTCGGCATCCAGATCCTGGAGTCCCTGAACCTCAAGCAGCGCGGCCTGGAGATCGTCTCCTGCCCGTCCTGCGGCCGCGCCCAGGTCGATGTCTACAAGCTGGCCGAGGAGGTCACGGCGGGCCTCACCGGCATGGATGTCCCGCTCCGCGTCGCCGTCATGGGCTGCGTCGTCAACGGCCCCGGCGAGGCCCGCGAGGCCGACCTCGGCGTCGCCTCCGGCAACGGCAAGGGTCAGATCTTCGTCAAGGGCGAGGTCATCAAGACCGTCCCCGAGTCCAAGATCGTCGAGACTCTCATCGAGGAGGCGATGAAGATCGCCGAGGAGATGGGGGCAGACGGCGTGGCCTCGGGCGAGCCGTCGGTATCGGTCGCGGGCTGAGCGGAGGTTGCGGGCAGCGCGCCTAAAGGTGCGCGGGGAACCGCGCGACCAGCCGCACACCACAGGCACGCGCCGGCCCACAGGGACCCCCGAGCTCCTGGGCGCCCCGCAGCCCACGGTCACCGACAAACGAGCGGCCCCCGACACAGGGCGGCACCGCCCAGCTTCCGCAGGTACAGTGCGGAGACCAGCAGACCTGAGCGTGAGGGCCCCGCACGTGTTGACGCAGACCACCTCCCGGGTCCTCGAACCGAGCGACCTGGACGCCGCGCTCGCCGTCCTCGACCGCGAGCCCCTCGTGAACGCCTTCGTGACGTCCCGGGTCCAGGTCGCGGGCCTGGACCCGTGGCGGCTCGGCGGCGAGATGTGGGGCTGGTACGAGGACGGCATGCTGACGTCCCTGTGCTACGCCGGTGCCAACCTGGTCCCGATCTGCGCCACTCCCCGTGCCATACGGGCCTTCGCAGACCGGGCGCGCCGGGCGGGCCGCCGCTGCTCCTCCATCGTCGGCCCCGCCGAGACCACCGCCCGGCTGTGGCGGCTCCTCGAACCGAGCTGGGGCCCGGCCCGCGAGGTCCGCCCCCACCAGCCCCTCATGGTCACCGACGAGATGCCCGCCGGCATCACCCCGGACCCCTACGTCCGCCGCGTCCGCAAGGACGAGGTGTCCGCGATCATGCCGGCGTGCGTGGCGATGTTCACCGAGGAGGTCGGTGTCTCCCCGATGGCCGGCGACGGCGGCCTCCTCTACCAGGCCAGGGTCGCCGAACTCGTCGGCGCCGGCCGCTCCTTCGCCCGCTTCGACGCCGACGGCAAGGTCGTCTTCAAGGCCGAGATCGGCGCGGCAACCCACCAGGCCTGCCAGATCCAGGGCGTCTGGGTGGCCCCCGAACACCGCGGCACGGGCCTGGCGGCCCCCGGCATGGCAGCCGTACTGCGCTATGCGCTGGCCGGCGTGGCCCCGGTCGTGAGCCTGTACGTCAACGACTACAACACCCCGGCGCGCAGGGCGTACCAGAGGGTGGGCTTCACCGAGGTCGGCGCCTTCATGAGCGTGCTGTTCTGAGAGGCGTCAGGGGCAGCTGACGCAGGGGCGCGGGGGTGTGTCGACATGCGGCTCCGCCGCGTGGGCGCGACCAGCCCCACGACCCGCAGCCGAACGGCAACCTCCGCAGTCCCCGGCGCTATTCAGCGAAGCGCACCGGTAGTCTCGCCCACATGCTGCGTTTCCCCGGTCACGGTCACCGCCGCTCCCCCGACGACATCGTGATCGGCCCCCTCGACCTGGTGGCCCGCGTCGACGAGGCCCTCGCCGTCCAAGCGGTGGCCTTCGGCCTCGGCCCCGACGAAGTCGCCGTACGCCGTCAGATCGTCCTGCGCCACATGACGTACCCGGGAGCCCGGGCCCTCGGCGCCACCACCGGAGGTGATCGCCTCGTCGGGTTCGTCTACGGCATGCCCAACGACCGCGCCCACTGGTGGTCCACGGTCGTGGAGCCGTACCTCCGCGCCCAGGGCCACGACGACTGGCTCGACGACTCCTTCGTGATCACCGAGCTGCACGTCCACCCGCGCTACCAGAACGGCGGCATCGGCCGCACCCTGATCACCACGATCACCGACGGCGCCGCCGAACCCCGCTCGATCCTCTCCGCGATCGACACCGACAGCCCCGCCCGCAGCCTGTACCGCTCCCTCGGCTACCGCGACCTCGCCCGCCAGGTCCTCTTCCCCAGCGCCCCCAGGCCGTACGCCGTGATGGGCGCCCCGCTGCCGTTGCTCAGGCCGTGAGCGCCACCCAAACCGATTTCCACCGTGATGGGTGCCCCGGCTAACCTCGGGCCATCACTCATACGCAGCAGGAGCAGAAGAACCATGGCGAACGCACCGGTCCAGCGCATCTCCCAGTTGATGGCAAAGACGCTGCGCGACGACCCGGCGGACGCCGAGGTCCTCAGCCACAAGCTGCTGGTCCGCGCCGGGTACGTCCGCCGCACCGCCGCGGGCGTGTGGTCCTGGCTGCCGCTCGGCAAGAGGGTGCTGGCCAACGTCGAGCGGATCGTCCGCGAGGAGATGGACGCCATCGGCGCCCAGGAGGTGCTGCTTCCCTCCCTGCTGCCGCGTGAGCCGTACGACGCCACGGGCCGCTGGGACGAGTACGGCCCCGAGCTGTTCCGCCTGAAGGACCGCAAGGGCGGCGACTACCTCCTCGGCCCCACCCACGAGGAGATCTTCACCCTCCTCGTCAAGGACCAGGCGTCCTCCTACAAGGATCTGCCGGTGATCCTCTACCAGATCCAGACCAAGTTCCGGGACGAGGCCCGGCCCCGCGCGGGCATCCTGCGCGGCCGTGAGTTCCTGATGAAGGACTCGTACTCCTTCGATGCCGCCGACGAGGGCCTCGCCGCGTCGTACGCCCTGCACCGCCAGGCCTACCAGCGCATCTTCGAGCGACTCGGCCTCGACTACCGCATCTGCGCCGCGACCGCCGGCGCGATGGGCGGCTCCAGGTCCGAGGAGTTCCTCGCCCCGGCCGACGCCGGCGAGGACACCTTCGCGGACTGCCCGCACTGCGACTTCGCGGCCAACACCGAGGCGATCAGGTACGACATCAAGCCGGTGGACGCCTCCGGTGTGCCGGCCGCCGAGGACATCCCGACCCCCGACACCCCGACGATCGAGACCCTGGCCGCATCCCTCGGCGTCCCGGCCTCCGCGACCCTGAAGAACCTCCTCGTGAAGGTCGCCGGCGAGATCGTCGCCGTCGGGGTGCCCGGTGACCGCGAGGTCGACCTGGCCAAGGTCGAGGCGCACTTCGCACCGGCGCCCGTGGAACTGGTCACCGTCGAGGACTTCATCAACCGTCCCGACCTGGTCCGCGGCTACGTTGGCCCGCAGGGGCTGGACAAGGTCAGGTACATCGCCGACCCGCGCGTGGCCCCCGGCACGGCCTGGATCACCGGCGCGAACAAGGCCAACACGCACGCGAAGAACCTCGTCGCCGGGCGTGACTTCGAGGTCGGCGAGTACGTCGACGTCGTGGTCGTCCAGGAGGGCGACCCCTGTCCGAAGTGCGGCACGGGCCTCAAGCTCGACCGCGCCATCGAGATCGGCCACATCTTCCAGCTGGGCCGCAAGTACGCCGACGCCCTCAAGCTCGACGTCCTCGGCCAGAACGGCAAGCCGGTCCGCGTCACCATGGGCTCCTACGGCGTAGGAGTCTCCCGCGCGGTCGCGGCCCTCGCCGAGCAGACCGCCGACGACAAGGGCCTGTGCTGGCCGGCCGAGGTCGCCCCGGCGGACGTCCACGTGGTCGCCGCAGGCAAGGCCCTCCAGACCGAACTGGCCCTCGACGTCTCCGAGAAGCTGGCGGCGGCCGGCGTCCGCGTCCTGTGCGACGACCGTGCGGGCGTCTCGCCGGGCGTGAAGTTCACCGACGCGGAACTGATCGGCGTACCGCAAATTCTGGTAGCGGGCCGCCGCGCCTCCGAAGGCATCGTCGAACTCAAGGACCGCAAGACCGGCAACCGCGAGGAACTCCCGGTCACCGAGGCCATCACCCGCCTGACGACGACCTGACCTACGGCACACCGCACTCCCGGCCGGGCTGACGCACGCAGCCCGGCCACGGGACCCGTTCGAGCGGCATGGGGAAGCGCGAGTGTTCAAGCGGCCTGGGGAAGTGCGAGAACGCCCCGCAGCCCCGCCTGGACGGCCACCCGCAGGGAGGGGCACGTCCGATGGCTCGTCTCGACGCGGCAATCTCAGCCCGTCCGGCGTTTGAGGACGAGGCCGTTCAGGCCGCAGCGGGGGTCCAGGGGCGGCAGCCCCCGGGGACGGGACGGGCAGGGGCGGCGGGGGCGAGACAAACCCGGCGGCAACCGCATCGCCCTACAGCCAGCCGGCGAACTCCAGCAGCAGCTCCGCATCCTGCCGGCGGCCAACCCTGAGCGCCCGTACCCCCGACTCCACCGCCCGGAACAGCGTCCACCCCCGCAACCGCTCCTGATCCACATCCAGCGACTCCGCGAGCCGTCTGACCCGCCGCCGTGTCGTCGCCGCACCCGACGGCTGGGCGATCAGATCCTCCACCCGGTCCCGGACCAGCCGCGCCAGATCGAAGGCACACTCGCCGACCACCGGATCAGGCCCGACCGCCAGCCACGGCATCCGCTCCCCGGACAGCACCTTGCTCTGCCGGAACGTCCCGTGCAGCAACCGCCGCTCGGGCGGCACGGCCAGCAACTCCGCGCGGGCCGCGAGCGCCGCATCCACCAGCGGCGCCACCTCCGCGTCGGCCTCCACTCCCGCCCGCATCGCCTCGGCCTGCCGCCCCGTCCGCTCTTCGACCGTCTCAAACACCTGCGCTGGCCCCTCACCAGGCGGCTCCACCCACAGCCGCCGCAACGTCCCCGCCGCCTCCAGCAGCGCCTTCGCCTCCGGCAACGACCGCACCGACACATCCGGATGCAGCCGCTCCAGCAACAGCACCCCCTCTGCGGTGAACGGCTCGAGCAACTGCACGGCACCCACCCCGCCCCAGTGCGCCAGCGCGGCCCGCTCGCTCTCCGGACGGGCCCGGCGCGGCGCCAGTTTGAGCACCGCGGGCGTCCCGTCCGGCCGCCGCACCAGCACCACCAGACTGCTGCGCCCCCCGGGCACCTGCACCCGCTCCACGGTCAACTCGCGTAGCGCGACGGCCTGCTGCGCCTGATCGGGCAGCTTCGCCAGCCAGTCGTCGGCGTCGGGAGCGCTCTCACCGAGCGCCCTGACCAGCCGCCGCGGCGGTTCGAACACCATGCGCGAGTCGTTCCCTTCCGGTTCGGTTACCCCCGTGTCACCCCTTCGGTGGCGCCGACGCCGAGGCGGCACCCGCCCGCTCGGCGAGACCAGGGAAGGCTACGCTCCCGCCGCGCCAGCGCACCGCCCGGACCGCCGCCTCCCGCAGCGCCTGCGCGGCCGTGCGCCGCCGCCCGCCCTCAGCTGCCCGAACCAGGTCGGAGTACACCCCGGCGACCCGCTCCTCCAACTCGGCGGCGAGCCGCACGGCCGCGCCCGAGTCCGCCACCGGGAACGGCAGCGCGTACCCGGCGGCCGCGGCGACCGGCTCACCGCCCAGATCGCGCACCTCGCGCGCCAGCGCGTCCCGCCGCGCCCGGTGCGCGTCGTACCCCGTCCGCGCCTCCACCTGCCGCGCCCGGCCGATCCGGCCCCCGACGACGCCGTACCCGTACACCGCCGCATGCTCGGCCGCCAGCGCCGCCTGAAGCGCCCGGAGCACCTGCGCATCCGCCTCGCTCACCGCTCACCACCCGCCGTCGAACCGCCTGCCACCGAACCGCCTGCCACCGAGCCACCCGCCGTCGAGCCACCCGTCATGGAGCCACCCGCCGTCGAGCCGCCTGCCGCCCCGCTCACCTCCCCGGCCCCCCGCCTCTCCGGCCGCCGGTCCCACGCTTCGCTCACCCGTCACCTCTCCGTCAGCAGATACACGTGCCCCGCCCCGGCCGCCGCGACCGAGGCCAGGAGCCGGGCCAGTTCCCCCGGCACGGCGAGCAGCGCCTCGGCGCGCCGGTCCGCGAGGGCGCGTTCGGCGGCGGCGAGCTCGGCGAGGGCATCCTTCTCGTTCCCCGGCACCGGGGCCGGCGGCGAAACGGACGGTGACACCGAAGCAGACGCCTTCTGGTCACCCCCGGCCTTCGAATCACTCCCGGCCTTCCGCTCACCTTCAGCGTTCGACTCAGCCCCAGCCGCCCCCTTCCTCCCACCCCCGAACGCCTCCGCATGGCGCACGGTCTCCGCCCGCAACGGCCGCAGCCGCCCCGCCAGGCCCGGATACGCGGCGAGCACGGCGTCGTACCGCGCCACCAACTCCTCGCTGTCCCGGGCCGCACGCGCGCGTGCCCGGTCGGCGGCCGACGGGCGGCTGCCGGAGCCGCCCGGGCCGTCGGAGTCCCCGGACCAGGCGGAACAGCCCACGAGGAGGGCCGACCCGGCGGCCGAAACGAGCAGGCTCCTTCTGCGCGGCCCCGAGGGGATACGCGACGGTGGGGGGAAGGGCACGGCAGACGTCCTCGGGGCACTCGTACGGAAGAGGCGGCGCAGGCGGCGGCACGCCCGTGATCACGGTACCCGTGACCCCGCCCGCCGCCACTCATCGGCACCGTCCGTGACCGGGTGGACGGCAACACCCTCCTGGACCGGATACGCTTTCACCAGACACGCGACCTTCCCACAACAGCACACGCGGCCGAGGAGTCACCCGGATGAGCACCACCCAGAGCGAGAGGCTGCGAGAACTGCTGGAACCGCTCGTCACCTCCACGGGCCTGGACCTCGAAGAGATCGCCGTGGACTCGGTCGGCCGCAAGCGTGTGCTGCGCGTCGTCGTCGACTCCGACACCGGTGCGGACCTGGGCAAGATCGCCGATGTGAGCCGCGAGCTCTCGGCGAAACTCGACGAGACGGACGCGATGGGCCAGGGGGAGTACACCCTGGAGGTCGGTACCCCGGGCGCGGAGCGCCTCCTCACGGAACACCGGCACTACGTGCGTGCCACCGGCCGGCTGGTGAAGTTCCAGCTGGCCGAGGGCGGCGAGCTGGTGGCCAGAATCCTCAAGGTCGACGACGAAGGTCTCGACACCGAGGTGCCCGGGGTCAAGGGACGCAAGGCCACCGCGCGCAGGCTCGCCTTCGAGGACATCGACAGGGCGCGCGTGCAGGTGGAATTCAGCCGCAAGGACAAGAACGAGGAGGAGGCGTAGCCGTGGACATCGACATGAGCGCCCTGCGGGGCTTGGTACGGGAGAAGGAGATTTCCTTCGACCTGCTGGTCGAGGCGATCGAGTCGGCCCTCCTCATCGCCTACCACCGCACCGAGGGAAGCCGCCGGCACGCACGCGTGGAGCTCAACCGGGAGACCGGACATGTGACCGTGTGGGCGAAGGAGGACCCCGACGACCTCCAGGAGGGGCAGGAGCCCCGCGAGTTCGACGACACACCGTCGGGTTTCGGCCGTATCGCCGCCACCACCGCCAAGCAGGTGATCCTGCAGCGGCTGCGCGACGCCGAGGACGACGCGACGCTCGGCGAGTACGCCGGACGCGAGGGCGACATCGTCACCGGCGTCGTCCAGCAGGGCCGCGACCCGAAGAACGTGCTGGTCGACGTCGGCAGGCTGGAGGCCATCCTGCCGGTGCAGGAGCAGGTGCCGGGGGAGACGTACCCGCACGGGATGCGGCTGAGGTCGTACGTCGTCCGGGTGGCGAAGGGCGTCCGCGGCCCGTCCGTGACCCTGTCCCGCACGCACCCCAATCTGGTGAAGAAGCTCTTCGCCCTGGAGGTGCCGGAGATCGCCGACGGGTCGGTCGAGATCGCCGCGATCGCCCGTGAGGCCGGTCACCGGACGAAGATCGCCGTCCGCTCCACCCGCAGCGGCCTGAACGCCAAGGGCGCCTGCATCGGCCCCATGGGCGGCCGGGTGCGCAACGTCATGGGCGAGCTGAACGGTGAGAAGATCGACATCGTCGACTGGTCGGACGACCCGGCGGAGATGGTCGCCAACGCGCTGTCACCCGCGCGGGTGTCCAAGGTGGAGGTCGTGGACATGGCGACCCGGTCCGCGCGCGTGACGGTGCCGGACTACCAGCTGTCCCTGGCGATCGGCAAGGAAGGCCAGAACGCCCGGCTCGCCGCCCGGCTCACCGGCTGGCGGATCGATATCCGGCCGGACACCGAGCAGGCCGGGGAATAGTCCCAGCCGCAGGCCGGTTGGATCACGACAACAGCTGTTCGATCCCTACCCCGAAGGGGTGAGGTCGGCGCGGGGAGGTAGACTTAAGGGTGTCTGGCCGGACACGCGCCCGAGCATGCCCTGAACGCACCTGTGTGGGGTGCCGGGAACGAGCGGCCAAGGCTGATCTGCTGCGGATCGTGGCGATCAAGGGTGAATGCGCCCCTGATCCTCGCGGTACGCTGCCCGGCCGGGGTGCGTATGTGCACCCCGCTCTGGTCTGTCTCGACCAGGCGGTACGCCGCCGGGCGTTCACGCGGGCACTGCGCGCCCCGGGAGCGCTCGACACAAAGGCGTTGCGCCGATACGTCGAGCGGACAACAGTTGCTGAGCAGGCAACACGGTAAGACGTGCCGTACGGAATCCCGTGCGGTGTAGGTACCTCGCGAGTCGAAAGCAGGTCGAGATTGCGATGAGCACTCGATGAGTACGCGATGAGTACGCCCATGAACTAGCGACGGTCCGGCCGCAACCCGGACCTCAAAGGAGCGAAGTGGCTAAGGTCCGGGTCTACGAACTCGCCAAGGAGTTCGGCGTCGAGAGCAAGGTCGTCATGGCCAAGCTCCAGGAACTCGGTGAATTCGTCCGTTCGGCGTCTTCGACCATCGAAGCGCCCGTAGTACGCAAGCTGACTGACGCCTTCCAGGGCGGCGGTGGCAACGGCAAGTCCGCCGCGAAGCCCGCAGCCCCCAAGAAGGCGACCCCCCGTCCCGCCGCGCCCTCTCCGGCGCAGGGTGGGGGTACCTCCCACGGCGCTAAGCCAGCGGGGGAGCGTCCGGCTGCACCGAGGCCGGCCGCACCCAAGCCCCCGGCGGCCCAGCAGCCCGCGGCCCCCTCGGCGCCGTCCGCGCCGGCCCCGGGTCCGCGTCCGACGCCGGGTCCGAAGCCCGCGCCGCGTCCGGCCCCGGCAGCGCCCGAGTTCACCGCGCCGCCGTCGGCCCCGTCCGGGCCGAAGCCCGGCGCGCGTCCCGGTGCCCCCAAGCCCGGTGGCCGTCCGTCCGGTTCCGACCAGGGCCAGCGGGGCCAGCGCCCCGGCGGCCAGGGCCCGCGTCCCGGTGCCCAGTCGCCGCGTCCGGGCGCCCGTCCGTCCGGTCCCCGTCCGGGCAACAACCCCTTCACCTCCGGTGGTTCCACCGGCATGGCGCGCCCGCAGGCGCCGCGTCCGCAAGGCCAGCGCCCCGGCGGCGGCCCCGCAGGCGGCGGTCCCCGTCCGCAGGCGCCCGGCGGCCAGGGCGGCGGCCCGCGTCCGCAGGCTCCGGGCGGTAACCGTCCGAGCCCGGGCTCGATGCCGCGTCCGCAGGGCGGCGGCGCGCGTCCCGGCGGCGGTTCCGCCGGTCCGCGCCCGAACCCCGGCATGATGCCGCAGCGTCCCGCTGCCGGACCGCGTCCTGGCGGCGGCCCTGGTGGTGGTGGCGGCGGCCGTGGCCCGGCCGGTGCCGGTCGTCCCGGCGGCGGTCGTCCGGGTGGCGGCGGCGGTTTCGCCGGCCGTCCCGGTGGCGGCGGCGGTCGTCCGGGCGGTGGCGGCGGTTTCGCCGGTCGTCCCGGCGGCGGTGGCGGCTTCGGCGGCGGCCCCGGCGGCGGTGGCCGTCCCGGCTTCGGCGGTCGTCCCGGTGGTCCGGGCGGTCGCGGTGGCACGCAGGGCGCCTTCGGCCGTCCCGGCGGTCCCGCGCGGCGTGGTCGCAAGTCGAAGCGGCAGCGCCGTCAGGAGTACGAGGCCATGCAGGCCCCGTCGGTCGGCGGCGTGATGCTGCCGCGCGGCAACGGCGAGACGATCCGTCTCTCCCGCGGCGCGTCGCTCACCGACTTCGCGGAGAAGATCAACGCCAACCCGGCGTCCCTCGTCGCGGTCATGATGAACCTCGGCGAGATGGTCACCGCCACCCAGTCCGTCTCCGACGAGACGCTGGAGCTCCTGGCGGGCGAGATGAACTACACGGTTCAGGTCGTCAGCCCGGAGGAGGAGGACCGCGAGCTGCTCGAGTCCTTCGACATCGAGTTCGGCGAGGACGAGGGCTCCGAGGAGGACCTGGTCGTCCGTCCGCCGTCGGTGACCGTCATGGGTCACGTCGACCACGGTAAGACCCGTCTGCTCGACGCCATCCGCAAGACGAACGTCATCGCGGGCGAGGCCGGTGGCATCACCCAGCACATCGGTGCCTACCAGGTCGCGACCGAGGTCAACGGCGAGGACCGCAAGATCACCTTCATCGACACCCCGGGTCACGAGGCGTTCACCGCCATGCGTGCCCGCGGTGCGAAGTCGACCGACATCGCGATCCTCGTGGTGGCGGCCAACGACGGTGTGATGCCGCAGACGGTCGAGGCGCTCAACCACGCCAAGGCCGCCGAGGTCCCGATCGTCGTCGCGGTCAACAAGATCGACGTGGAGGGCGCCGACCCGACCAAGGTGCGCGGTCAGCTGACCGAGTACGGCCTGGTGGCCGAGGAGTACGGCGGCGACACGATGTTCGTCGACATCTCCGCCAAGCAGGGTCTGAACATCGACTCGCTGCTGGAAGCGGTCATCCTGACCGCCGACGCCTCGCTCGACCTGCGGGCCAACCCGGCCCAGGACGCGCAGGGCATCGCGATCGAGTCCCGCCTGGACCGCGGCCGGGGTGCCGTCGCCACGGTGCTCGTCCAGCGCGGCACGCTGCGCGTGGGCGACACCATGGTCGTCGGTGACGCTTACGGCCGAGTCCGCGCCATGCTCGACGACAACGGCAACAACGTCGCCGAGGCGGGCCCGTCCACGCCGGTCCAGGTCCTGGGTCTGACCAACGTCCCGGGCGCGGGCGACAACTTCATCGTGGTCGAGGAGGACCGTACGGCCCGCCAGATCGCGGAGAAGCGCGCCGCCCGCGAGCGCAACGCGGCCTTCGCCAAGCGCACGCGCCGCGTGTCCCTGGAGGACCTGGACAAGGTGCTGAAGGCCGGCGAGGTCCAGCAGCTGAACCTGATCATCAAGGGCGACGCTTCTGGTTCGGTCGAGGCACTGGAGTCCTCCCTGCTCCAGCTGGACGTCGGCGAAGAGGTCGACATCCGGGTCCTGCACCGCGGCGTGGGTGCGGTCACGGAGTCCGACATCGACCTGGCGATGGGCTCGGACGCCATCGTGATCGGCTTCAACGTGCGCGCGGCCGGCCGTGCGGCGCAGATGGCCGAGCGCGAGGGCGTGGACGTCCGCTACTACTCGGTCATCTACCAGGCGATCGAGGAGATCGAGGCGGCCCTCAAGGGCATGCTCAAGCCGGAGTACGAGGAGGTCGAGCTCGGTACGGCGGAGATCCGCGAGGTCTTCAGGTCGTCCAAGCTGGGCAACATCGCGGGTGTGCTCATCCGCTCCGGCGAGGTCAGGCGCAACACCAAGGCGCGCCTCATCCGTGACGGCAAGGTGGTCGCGGAGAACCTCACGATCGAGGGCCTGCGTCGCTTCAAGGACGACGTCACCGAGATCCGCGATGGCTTCGAGGGCGGTATCAACCTCGGAAACTTCAACGACATCAAGGTCGACGACGTCATCGCGACGTACGAGATGCGCGAGAAGCCGCGCGCGTAACAACGCCCGGTTCTGAGGCTGGCCGACGGGGACACGGTTCTCCGTCGGCCAGCCTGCGGTTTCCCAACTCAAGGGGCGCGGGGCTGTATCGATGTGCAGCTTCGCCGCGTGGGCGTGAGAACCACCCACGGACCCGCACACGCGGCACACGGGAGACCCCCCACCAGGCGTCGGGGGTCCGGGGCAAAGCCCCGGACAAATCCGGTCGAGCCGCCGGCAGGCACGGGGTACGGTTCTGCGAGACCTTCGATCCCGCACCGGCGGGTCATCCGGAACACACATGTACGTGGGGACGCTGTCCTTCGACCTCCTCCTCGGCGACGTACGGTCGCTGAAGGAGAAGCGCTCCGTCGTCCGCCCGATCGTCGCCGAACTCCAGCGCAAATACGCTGTGAGCGCGGCCGAGGTCGACCACATGGACCTCCATCGCAGGGCCCTCATCGGCCTCGCGGCGGTCTCCGGCGACGCCGGACACCTCACCGACCTACTCGACCGGTGTGAACGGCTGGTCGCCGGACGCCCCGAGGTGGAACTGCTGTCGGTCAGACGACGCTTCCACGGCGAAGACGACTGACGACCACAGCCCAGGAAACACAGACAGGAAAGAACGGGAGACGGACCAGTGGCCGACAACGCGCGGGCTAAGAGGCTGGCGGACCTCATCCGAGAGGTGGTGGCCCAGAAGCTGCAGCGCGGGATCAAGGACCCGCGGCTCGGCACGCACGTCACCATCACGGACACCCGGGTCACGGGTGACCTCAGGGAGGCGACCGTCTTCTACACGGTGTACGGGGACGACGAGGAGCGGCAGGCCGCGGCCGCCGGTCTGGAGAGCGCCAAGGGCATCCTGCGCTCCGAGGTCGGGCGCGCGGCCGGTGTGAAGTTCACGCCGACCCTCACCTTCGTCATGGACGCCCTCCCGGACACCGCCCGGACCATCGAGGACCTCCTCGACAAGGCGCGCCAGTCCGACGCGGAGGTGCGCCAGACGGCCACCGGCGCCACGTACGCCGGTGGGGCCGACCCCTACAAGAAGCCCGCCTCCACCGACGAGACGGACGACAGCACCGAATGAACGACCGCAAGCCCACCCCGCCCGACGGCCTTGTCATCGTCGACAAGCCGTCGGGCTTCACGTCGCACGACGTGGTCGCCAAGATGCGCGGCATCGCCAGGACCCGGCGCGTCGGGCACGCCGGCACGCTCGACCCGATGGCGACCGGCGTGCTCGTCCTCGGCGTCGAGAAGGCGACCAAGCTCCTCGGGCACCTCGCGCTGACCGAGAAGGAGTACCTGGGCACCATCCGCCTGGGCCAGAACACGGTCACGGACGACGCCGAGGGCGAGGTCACGGTGTCGACGGACGCCTCGAAGGTCACCCGCGACGCCGTCGACGCCGGGATCGCCAAGCTGACCGGCGACATCATGCAGGTGCCGTCCAAGGTCAGCGCCATCAAGATCGACGGCGTGCGCTCCTACAAGCGGGCCCGTGAGGGGGAGGACTTCGACATCCCGGCCCGGCCGGTCACGGTCTCGTCCTTCGCCGTGTACGACGTCCGGGACGCCGTCGCCGACGACGGCACCCCCGTGCTCGACCTGGTCGTGTCGGTGGTCTGCTCCTCCGGCACCTACATCCGCGCCCTGGCCCGCGACCTGGGCGCCGACCTCGGCGTCGGCGGCCACCTCACCGCGCTGCGCCGCACCCGCGTCGGGCCGTACCGGATCGATACTGCCTGCACCCTCGACGAACTCCAGCAGGAGCTGACCGTGCTGCCGCTCGCCGAGGCGGCCGCGGCGGCGTTCCCGCGCTGGGACGTCGACGCCAGGCGGGCCCGGCTGCTCACCAACGGTGTGCGGCTGGAGATGCCCGACGAGTACGCGGGCAAGGGGCCCGTGGCCGCCTTCGGCCCCGAGCAGCGCTTTCTCGCGCTCGTCGAGCAGCAGCGCGGCAAGGCCAAGAGCCTGGCCGTCTTCGGCTGACGGAGACAGGGCGGGGACCGCCTCCGGTCGTCCCGCCCGTGGAGCGGCGAACACGGGGCTGCCACTGCCGCCGCTCCACGGTCCCCCTCGGTTCCCCCACCCCCTAGGCGTATCCAGCCGCTGCCGTCCATTCACCCGTCCGTGCAGGCGCTCGGAGTGAACAGGGGGAGCGGAGGGGGGCGCTTTCGTCGCGCGATCTGTCCTGCTGATCATCCCGCGCCTACCGTCGATGACAGGGCACGGGCAAGCTGGGGAGGTTCGACGATGACGTCGCGAAACCGGTCCCGGGAGACAGACGGCAGCACACCGGAATCCCGGGACGACCTCCGGAACACGCACGCTGACGCCGTCGGGCCGCTCGGGACGGCGTACGGCGGCTGTCGCCACGCGCGAGGATGCGGGCGCCCCGAGACCGACGCGCGCGGGGGTGGCGAGAACGGCAAGACAATCGGGGCCGGCAAGAACGGCGAGGCCAGCTGGGGCCGCGAGGCCTGCGACACCATCGGAGCATGCGCGGCCTGCGGCGACGTGGGAGTCCGCGCGGCTGGCGGCAGCGCCGGAGTCTGCGACGCTGTCGGAGGTTGCGAGGCTCCTGGCGACGCTGAAGCGTGCGAGCCCGGCCAGACCGGCCTTGATGCGTCCCGCGCCTGTGGCCCCGACCACGCCCTGGTCCGCATCCACGACCTCGCCGGCCGCCCTCGCGGCACCGGGTTCCTGGTCGATCACCGCGGCACCCTGCTCACCAGTCACGAAGCCGTCGACGGCCTGCCCATGCTCGTGCTGCACGCCGGGGACCGCCGCTGTGTCGTGGCCGCCGACGTCGTGACTCCGCTGCCCGCGCAGGGCTTGGCGCTGGTCCGTAGCGAGGGCCTCAGCGGGGCTCCTTTGCCGGTCACCGCGCGGGACCGGATCGACGCCGGCACCTACGTGCGGATCGCCGCCGGCGGCTGGCGTGAGGCGCGGGTGCTCGGCGCGACCGACGTGACGTACACGGCGACGGACTGCCGCCACCCCGTCGCCGACGCCCTGGAGCTGGCCATCGGCACGGCGGGCCGGGACGCGCTGCGGCTCGGCGGCGGCGCGGCCGGAGGCCCGGTGCTCGACGCCGGCACCGGCGCCGTGCTCGGCGTCCTCGGCACCGCGCTCCGCTCCAGCCACTGCGACGTCGGCTTCGCCGTACCCCTGCGACCGGCCGAGGACGGCCCGCTCGCGGGGCTGCTCGCCGAGAACGCGGCCACCGTGCCCGCGTACGGCGCCGACCTCAACCTCGCCGGAATCCTGGAACTCACCGCCACCTCGGTGGCCCAGGACGGCCCACCGGACACGCCGGTCGGGCCGGGGGCCGTGCAGCCGGTCGAGCGGGAGGCGACGGCACGGGAGTTCGCGGCGTTCACCGCGGGCCCGGCCGCCGTCCTCGGCCTCGTCGGGGTGCCCGGCAGCGGCCGTACGACCGAACTCGCGGCGCTCGCCGCGCGGCGCGGCCGGTGCGCGCAGCCGACCCTGTGGCTGCGCGGCGCCGACCTGCGGGACGACGACACCTCGGTGGCGGACGCAGCGCGCCGGGCCCTGACCCGGGCCGCGCGCATCGTCGCCGCCTCCCGCGCCCCCCGCCCCACCGACCTCGGCGACACCAGCCCGGAACGCCTCGCCCGCCTCTCCCGCGCCGCCGGCCGCCCCCTGCTGCTCCTCCTCGACGGCCCCGAGGAAATGCCGCCCGTACTGGCCCACCGCCTCGCCGACTGGACCGACGGCACGGCACGGTGGCTGCTGGCGACGGGGGCACGGCTGGTGGTGGCGTGCAGGGCGGAGTACTGGGAGGTGGCCGGGGCGGAGTTTCCGCCGGAGCTGCTGCACGGGGGGCGGGACGTCGCCGCCTGCCCGACGGCCGGGGGCGCGGAAGGGGGGTCTGGCGGGGCGGCCTGCGAGGGCGCCTGTCCCGGCGGAGCGTCCCCGGAGGGCGGCTTTTCCGGCGGGGGGTCCCCTGGCGAGGGCATCCGTGGCCGAGCTGCCGGTGGCGAGCGCTTCCGTGGTGGCGCGGCCCCTGGCGGGGCACCTCTTGGTGACCGTCTCCCTCGCGGGGCGGCCCCCGCGGACGGTTTCCCTGGTGGCGCGGCGCCCAGCGAGGGTTCCCCTGGCGGGGCGGCGTGCGGGGACGGTCTTCATGGTGGCGCGGCCCCTGGCGGCGGCTTCCCCGGCGGCGCAGCTCCCGACGGCTTCCCGCCCTGCGTGCGCCTCGGAGATCTGTGCGAGGACGAGGCCCTTCTGGCCCGCGTGCGCTACGGCATCCCCGACGGGGTCCTCGCCGGTCCCGACGCCCGACATCCCCTCACCCTCCGTCTCCTGGCCGAGGTCCGCGCAGCCCTGCCCGACGCGCCCTCCGCGCGTGTCGACCGGCATGACGTCCTGTCGGCCTACCTGGACCTGATGTGCCTGCGCGTCGCCGTTCGTCTGGCCGCCGAGAACGGGCTGCGCGGCACCGCTGTGCGGCGGCTCGCGGCGAAGGTTGCCGGGCAGGTGCACGAGGCTGCGCGGCGCAGTCTCGGGCCGGGGCAGGGCGAGTTGGACCGGGCGGGGTTCGAGGCGGTGTTCCCGTGGGGACCCGCACCGGCCCGGCTCGGCGGCGGCACCGGCTGGGCGTCCGCCGTCCTGACCGAGGGCCTGCTCGTGCCCGCCGGCGCCGGTTACCGCTTCGCCCACGAGGAGCTCGCCGACTGGATCCACGGCACGCACCTCGACCTGGACGAGGCCCTGCGCGCCTTGGTCCACCGCCGCCACACCCCGCACCTCGCGCACGCCCTGCCCGTGCCGCACCACCGCATCGGCCCCGTCGTCCAGGCCCTGCTGCTCCTGGCCCGCCAGGAGGGCACCGACCGGCTCGCCCAGCGCCTGGCGGAGCTGGCGCTCGCCCTGGACGCCGACCCCGACTCCTGGTGGGCCGCCCGGCTGCTCACCGAGACCCTGCTGCGGGTGCCGGATCTCACGCCGTACACCGGGCTGCTGCGGCAGCTCGCCGACCGGATCGTGGACCGGCGACGGCAGCGGCGGGCCGTGCCCGGCGCGCTCGGACCCGGTTTCTGGACCGCGCTGCCGCTGCCGGAGGACCTGCGCTTCGAGCTGCTGCGCCGGCTCGTCCTCGCTGACGGCCCACCCGGCGAGACCGGCCCCCGCTTCCTGGACGCCGTCGCCCGTCTCCTCGTCGCCGACCCCATCGCCGTACAACGCCATCTCGCGCGCTGGTTCGACGACGAGCGGCCGCTGCCCGCCACCCCGCACGCGACCGTGGCGGAGGCCGCGCAGGCGCTGCTGCACACCCACCGGCACCGCGCCCTGGCCGAACTGACGGAGGTGCTCGTCGAGACCGCGCACCGGCGGGGCGACCAGCTGCTCGCGGTGCTGGCGGAGGAGGAGCCGTCGGTGCTGTGCCGGGCCGTGGACCGGTGGGCGCACGACGAGCGGCCGGCGCGGCGGGTCGCGGCGGTGGCGTACGGGCTGCGCACCGCCCCGCACGTACGCACCGAAGCAGACCGTGAACTGCTGCGCTACGCCGCCCTCTCCCTGCTCGCCCGCCCAGCCGACTGCAACGTGTACGGCGGCGCGCTCGCCCTCCTCGTCCGCGACCCGAGCACCCGGGGCCGCCATCTCACACAGGCGCTCCAGCGCTTCGCGGACGGCGACCCGCAGTTCCCGCCGAGCGCCCTGGTCGCCGCCCTCACCACCCACCCCGAGCCGGTCCTGGACGCCTTCCGGACCCGGCTGACCCGGCCCGACGCCGGGGCCGCGCTACGCACCCTCGCCGACGTCACCACGCCGTCGCTGGCCCGCCGGGTCGCAGCCCTGGTGCGGGCGGCCGTGCAGCAGCGGCCGGAGCTGGCCGGGCACGTGGCCGCGTACGTCGACCGGCGCCTCGACCAGGGGCCCGACGCGCGTGCCGTGCTGCTGCCGCTGGTCACCGGCCTGCTGGACGGCGGCCCGGAACCGGTACGGGCTGCCCTCGCCGGTGTGCTTGCCGCGCCCGGCGCCCCCGCCTCCGGGCCGCTGCGCCGCGAGCTGCTCGATGTCCTCCTGGCCCACGAGCACGAGCCGGCCGTCCTGGACGCGCTGCTGCACGCCGCCGCGCTGGGCAGCGGCGACGACCTGCGTGCCCTCGTCCACCGCACCGGTCTCCTGCTCGTGCGGACGCCGGACGGCGCCGCCCGCTTCGACCGCGGCCTGGTCGACCTGAGCCGCCACGTGCCCGGCTTCGCCGCCCGCGTGGCCGGCTGGCTGGCCGAGGCACCGCAGGACTGGGCCGCCGTGGTGGGGCCCAGCGCCCGCCGGATGATCGAGAACCTCGTCGGTGCCCGTGTCCCTGCGTGAACCCGCGGCTGTGTGGTGCGTGCGGTGCGTGCGGCCCGTCACAGCCCTCATACCGATGCGGGACGGTGGCACCCGGCATGGCACCCTTAGACCTGCGTACAAGGCACCCACGGACACGGGTTCGACGAGTTTGCGACAAGGAGCAGGCACAGTGCAGCGCTGGCGTGGCTTGGAGGACATCCCCCAGGACTGGGGGCGCAGCGTCGTCACCATCGGCTCCTACGACGGAGTGCACCGGGGACACCAGCTGATCATCCGGCACGCCGTGGACCGCGCCCGTGAGCTGGGCGTTCCCGCCGTCGGCGTCACCTTCGACCCGCACCCCAGCGAGGTCGTCCGGCCCGGCAGCCACCCGCCGCTGCTCGCGCCGCACCACCGGCGTGCCGAGCTGATGGCCGAGCTGGGGGTGGACGCGGTGCTGATCCTCCCCTTCACGACCGAGTTCTCGAAGCTGTCCCCGGCCGACTTCGTGGTCAAGGTGCTGGTCGACAAGCTGCACGCGAGGGCGGTCGTCGAGGGACCCAACTTCCGGTTCGGGCACCGGGCCGCGGGGAACGTCGAGTTCCTCGCCGAGCAGGGCAAGGTGTACGACTTCGCGGTCGAGGTCGTCGATCTGTACGTCACCGGTGAGGCGGGCGGCGGGCAGCCGTTCTCCTCGACCCTGACGCGGCGGCTGATCGCCGAGGGCGATGTCGAGGGTGCCGCCGAGATCCTGGGCCGTCCGCACCGTGTCGAGGGCATCGTCGTACGCGGTGCGCAGCGTGGCCGCGAGCTGGGTTTCCCGACGGCGAACGTCGAGACCCTGCCGCACACCGCGATCCCGGCGGACGGCGTCTACGCCGGCTGGCTGCACGCGCAGGGGGAGGCGATGCCGGCCGCGATCTCCGTCGGTACGAACCCGCAGTTCGAGGGGACCGAGCGCACGGTGGAGGCGTACGCCATCGACCGGGTGGGGCTGGATCTGTACGGCCTGCATGTGGCCGTGGACTTCCAGGCCTTCGTGCGCGGGCAGGCCAAGTTCGACACGCTGGACGCGCTGCTGGAGCAGATGGCCGAGGACGTCAAGCGGTGCCGGGAGCTGGTGGCGGCGGCGGACGGATAGGAGTGGTTTTGCGGCTTGCCCGGCGTTGATGTGGGCCGGGAGTGGGTGGGTCGCCGCCCAAACCGCGGGCAGGCGCCGCACACCCGCACACCCGCACACCCGCACGCAACGACGGCGCGCGACGCTAGGGGGTGGGGGTGCGCCGTCGTCTGCTCCCCGCGTCGTGGCGAGGCGCGTAGTCGTCCGCCGGGCGGTGGCCCGCGGCAGTGGCTCGCCCGAAGCTGCGACCGCTCCTGGCCGCGACCGCTACCGGCCGAAGCCGTGGCCCAGGGCGGGCCGGGGAGCCGTGGGCGGCCTACTTTTCGAGGGTTCTCGCCCAGTGGCAGGCCACCTGGGTTTGCCCGGCGCCGTCGAGGATGTCCAGGTCTCGTCCGCGGCAGGCCTCGGCTACTCCTGCCCGTTCCGCCTCGCCGTTCGCCAGGATCTGGCAGCGGGCGTGGAAGCGGCAGCCGGAGGGGATGCGGGAGGGATCGGGGGGTTCGCCGGTGAGGATGAGTGGGGTGCCCGGGGCCTCGGGGAGGACGGACAGGAGGGCCTGGGTGTAGGGGTGACGGGGCGTTGTCAGGACCTGCTCGACCGCGCCCGTCTCCACGATCCGGCCCAGGTACATCACGGCGACCCGGTCCGCGATGTTCCAGGCCAGCCCCAGGTCGTGCGTGACGACCAGCGCGGACAGGCCGAGTTCGGTGCGCAGGCGCAGCAGCAGGGCCAGGATCTCGCCGCGCACCGAGGCGTCGAGGGAGGCCACCGGCTCGTCGGCGACGAGGAGTTCCGGTTCCAGGACCAGCGCGCCCGCGATGACGACGCGCTGGCGCTGGCCGCCGGAGAGCTCGTGCGGGTAGCGCAGGAAGAAGCGCTCCGGGGGCCGCAGCCCGGCGCGGGACAGGGCCTCGGCGACCGCCGTCCGCTCGTCCCCGCCGTACCCGTGGATGCGCAGTCCCTCGGCCACCGCGTCATACACCGTGTGCCGTGGGTTGAGCGAGCCGCTCGGGTCCTGCAGCACCAGCTGGACGCGCCTGCGGTACGCCTTCAGGGCCCGGCCCGAGTACTCCAGCGGGCGCCCGTCGAAGGTGACCTGACCGGCGGTCGGCTCGACCAGGCCCAGCAGTGAGCGGGCCAGCGTCGTCTTGCCGCAGCCCGACTCGCCGACCAGCGCGACGATCTCGCCGGGGCGGATGTCGAGGTCGACGCCGTCCACCGCGCGGGCGCGGGCGGCGCCGTGCCGCCCGGGGAAGGTGACGTGCAGCGCGCGGGCGCTGAGCAGGGGCGCCGTGGCGGTGGTGCGGGGGACGGCGGGAGAGGTCGTCATGGGGCGCTGCGCCTCGCTTTCTCCAGGGCTTCCGGCCCACCCGGATTCCGGGGTTCCGGTGGTTCCGCCGTTGCTTCGGATTCGCCGGGGTTCTGGGGTTCCGGTGGTTCCGCTGCTGCTTCCGAGTCGACGCGCGGCACTTCGGGAACCGCCTCGGACGCCCCGGACTCCAAGCTCCCCGAATCCACCCCTGCCCCCACCCGCACGCAAGCCACCCACCGCTCCACCCCCGCCTCCCGCAGCGGCTGATCCTCCCTCCCGCACGTATCCAACGCCACGGGGCACCGCGGATGGAACGTGCAGCCCGACGGCAGTGCCGCCGGATCCGGTGGGTCGCCTGCCAACCCACGCGGTGCGAAGCGGGAGGACGGGTCGCCGATGCGCGGGAACGCCGCCGACAGGGCCTCGGCGTAGGGGTGCCGGGCGTCCTCGTAGACCTGCCCGGCCGGGCCCTCCTCCACCACCCGGCCCGCGTACATCACCGCGAGCCGGTCGCAGGTGTCGGCGAGGACGGCCAGGTCGTGGCTGATCATGATCAGGCCAAGGTCCTGCTCGGCGACGAGCTGTTCGATCAGCCGCAGGATCTGCGCCTGGATCATCACGTCGAGCGCGGTGGTCGGCTCGTCGGCGATGACCAGCGCCGGGTCGCAGGCCAGCGCCATGGCGATCATGACGCGCTGGCGCTGTCCGCCGGACAGTTCGTGCGGGTAGGCGTCCGCGCGGGCGGCGGGCAGTCCGACGTGCTCCAGCAGTTCGCCGGTCTTCCGCTTCGCGCCCGCCGGCGTCGCCTTCCGGTGCAGCAGGATCGGCTCGGCGATCTGGTCGCCGATACGGTGCACGGCGTTGAGGGAGTGCATCGCCCCCTGGAAGACGATGGAGGCACCGGCCCAGCGGACCGCCCGCACCCGGCCCCATCTCATCGTCAGCACGTCCTCGCCGTCGAGGAGGATCTCGCCGGTGATCCGCGTCCCCGCAGGCAGCAGCCGCAGCAGGCCCAGCGCCAGCGTGGACTTGCCGCAGCCCGACTCCCCGGCCAGCCCGAGCTTCTGGCCCGCGTCCAGGCGCAGGTCCACCCCGCGCACGGCGGCGGCCCCACCGGCGTACGTCACCGTCAGGTCCCTGACTTCCAGCAGACTCATCGCGCCACCCCCAGCCGTGGATTGAGGACCGACTCCACGGCCCGCCCGCACAGCGTGAACGCCAGCGCCACCACCGCGATCGCGATGCCCGGCGGCACCAGATACCACCAGTGCCCGGCACTGACCGCCCCCGCCTCCCGCGCGTCCTGCAGCAGCCCGCCCCACGAGACGATCGTCGGATCGCCGAGGCCGAGGAAGGCCAGCGTGGCCTCCGCCAGGATCGCCGAGGAGATGATCAGCGTCGTCTGGGCCAGCACCAGCGGCATGACGTTGGGCAGGACGTGCCGCGTCATGATGTGCCAGTGACCGCCGCCGAGCGCCTTCGCGCGCTCGATGTACGGCCGGGTCTCCACCGCCAGCGTCTGCGCCCGCACCAGCCGGGCCGTCGTCGGCCACGTCGTCACGCCGATCGCCACGACGATCGTGGTCAGCGAACGGGACATCACGGTGGCCAGCGCGATCGCCAGCACCAGCGTCGGCATGACCAGGAACCAGTCGGTGACCCGCATGACCACCGTCGCGTACCAGCCCCGGAAGTGCCCGGCCGTGACCCCGATCAGCGTGCCGATGGCCACCGACAGCACGGCGGCCAGCAGCCCCACCAGCAGCGACACCCGCGCACCCCACACCAGCAGGCCGAGCAGGTTCCGGCCGAACTGGTCCGTGCCGAGCGGGAATTCCGCGCTCGGACTCTCCAGCGGGCGCCCCGGCGCGCCGGTCACACTGCTCACGTCGGAGCCGACGAACAGCGGCGCGGTCAGCGCCAGCAACGCGAAGAGCAGAAGCGCGGCGAGGCCGAACAGTCCGGCCCTGTGGGTGCGGTACTGCCGCCAGAAGCGCGCCGCGGACGCCCGGCGCCGCTGCCGGGCGAGCGCGCGCGGGCCCACGGTCGTGTCGGTCGTCGTCATCGGCCCACCCGGGGATCGAGCAGCGGATAGATCAGATCGGCGAGCGTGTTCATCAGGATCACCGCGGCGGCGAACACGAAGAACAGCCCCTGCACCAGCGGCAGATCGGGCACGCTGAGCGCCTGGTAGAACAGTCCGCCGAGCCCCGGCCACGAGAAGACCGTCTCGACCAGGATCACGCCCGCCACGGTCCGGCCGAGGTTGATGAAGATCAGCGTCACCGTCGGCAGCAGCGCGTTCGGCACGGCGTGCCGCCGCCGTACGAGGTCGTCGCGCAGCCCCTTGGCCCGCGCGGTGGTCAGATAGTCGCCGCCCATCTCGTCCAGCAGCGCCGACCGGGTGACCAGCAGCGTCTGCCCGTACTCCACGGCCACCAGCGTCACCACCGGCAGGACCAGATGGTGGGCGACGTCCACGACGTACGCGAAGCCCTCCTTGCCACCCGACTCCATGCCGCCGGTCGGGAACAGCCCGGGCAGTGGGCCGATGCCCACCGACAGCGTGATGATCAGCAGTAGCCCGAGCCAGAAGGAGGGGATGGAGTACAGCGTCAGCGCGAGGCCCGTGTTGAGCCGGTCGCCGAGCCTGCCGTGCCGCCAGGCCGAGCGGGTTCCGAGGAGGATGCCGAGCGCGGTGTAGAGGACGAAGGCGGTGCCGGTCAGCAGCAGCGTGTTCGGCAGCGCCTCGGTGATCTTGTCGAGGACGGGCGCGTTGAACTGGTACGACGTCCCGAAGTCACCGGTGAGCGCCTTGCCGCAGTAGTCGGTGAACTGCCGCCACAACGGCAGATCGAGCCCGAACTCCTCGCGGTAGTGGGCGAGTTGCTCCGCCGACACCTGGCGCCCGCCCGTCATGGCCTTCACCGGGTCGCCGGGGATCAGCCGGAACAGGAAGAAGCTGGTGACGAGCACGGCCAGCAGCGATACGGCCGCGCCCGCCACCTTGCCCGCCAGATACCGCGGGTACGCCGTGCCCCGGCGTGCCCGGGGCCCGCCGTCCGGCTC
Source organism: Streptomyces sp. TRM68367 (assembly GCF_014495685.1). Classification (GTDB taxonomy): domain Bacteria; phylum Actinomycetota; class Actinomycetes; order Streptomycetales; family Streptomycetaceae; genus Streptomyces. The sequence goes on from NZ_JACTVI010000001.1 coordinate 267,616, forward strand.
CGACTTCTCGACCAGCGCCGATGGCGCGTCAGCGGTCATGAGCGCCCACTCGCCCGGCTACTCGCGGTCCTCGGCGGTGGCCCGGCGGCGCATCACCGCGAACCCGCCGAGCCCCGCGAGGACGACGACACCCGCCACGATCCCGACCACGACCCCCGTCGACGACGAACCGCCCGAGGAGCCGCCGGAGTCCGCCGGAACCGCCGACCACCAGCTCCAGTAGCCGTCCTGGCCGTAGATGTTGCCCGCCTTCGCCGGCATGGTCGCGATCGACTCGATCTGGTCCGTGCGGTACGCCTCGACCGCGTTCGGGTATGCCATGACGTTCATGTACCCGAGGTCGTACAGCCGCGACTCCATCTGCTTGACGATGTCCGCCCGTTTGGCCGGGTCGTACTCGGCGAGCTGCCGGGCGTAGAGGTCGTCGTACTTCTTGTCGCAGATGAAGTTGTCCGTGGCCCCGGTGTCCTTCGGCGTCGCCGGGAGGGCCGCGCAGGTGTGGATGGACAGGACGAAGTCCGGGTCGGGGTTGACGGACCAGCCGTCGAAGGCGAGGTCGTACTCGCCGGCGAGCCAGGGATCGGTGACGTTGTCCAGGCAGTTCAGGCTCACCCCGATGCCGAGTTTGCCCCACCACTCCTGGAGGTACTTGCCGACCGCCTTGTCGTTCGGGTCGGTGGCGTGACACAGCACGCGGTAGGTGATCGGCTTGCCGTCCTTGCCGACGCGCTTGCCGTCGCCGCCCCGCTTGTAGCCCGCCTGGTCGAGGAGCCGGCCCGCCTTCGCCGGGTCGTACGCCAGCTTCTGGGCGGCCGACGGCTTCCAGTAGTACGGCGAGAAACGTGGCGGGATGTAGCCCGCGCCCTCGACGGCGTGCCCCTGGAACACCTTGTCGATGATGGTCCTGCGGTCGACCGCCATGAACAGCGCGTGCCGCACCCGCTGGTCCAGCAGTGACGGGTGGCCGTCACCGAACTTCTGGCCGTTCTTCGCCCGCGCGCCCGGGTTGGTGGCGAGGGCGTAGAAGCGGCGCCCGGGGGCGTCGTTGACCTTGATGTTCTCCTGGCCCTCCAGGGACGCGGCCTGAGCGGGTGTCAGGGCCGGCTGCCCGGCGACGAAGGAGACCTCGCCCTTGCGCAGGGCGGCGACCGCGGCGTCCTGGTCCTTGTAGTAGCGGAAGACCAGCTCGTCGAACTTCGGTGCGCCGCGCCAGAAGTTCTTGTTGGCCTTCAGGCGCACGAAGCTGTCGGGCTTGTAGCCGGTCAGGATGAACGGCCCGTTCCCGACCACGGGGAAGCTCTTGTCGTTGTTGAACTTGGAGAAGTCGGTGACCTTCTCCCAGACGTGCTTGGGCACGATCGGCACGTCCAGCGCGGTCATCGTGGACTGCGGCTGCTTCAGCTCGACGACCAGCTTGGTGGGGCTCGGCGCGGTGACCCTGCGGAAGTTGCCGACGAAGTTGCCGTTGGCGGTGGCCGCGGCCGGGTCCCTCATCATCGTGTTGAAGGTCCACGCCGCGTCCTCGGCGGTGGCCTGCTTCCCGTCCGACCACTTGGAGTTGGAGCGGATCGTGTACGTCCAGGTCAGCTTGTCCGAGGACGACTCCCACTTGGTGGCCAGGCCCGGGATGACGCGGTTGTCCTTGGCGTCGTAGTTGGTCAGGTACTCGTACGTGAGTCGGAACATGCTCGTACTGAGTAGCCGGACTGCCAGGAACGGGCTGAGCGAGTCGACGCTCTGCGCCACCGCGACGGTGAGCACCTTCTTGCCCTCGTCGGCCGCGCGGGCCTGCTGCGGTGCCGGGTTGAGCGGGGTCGCGAGCCCGGCGGTGAGGGTGAGCGCGGCCGCACCGGCCGCCGCGACGAGCCGGACGCGGCCCGGGGAACTACCTGTCTTTGTGTCCATGGGTCGGTGACCTCGCGTCATCGCTCGCACGGGAAAGAGGGGTTGATCAGGTGAATGATGAGTGTGTCTATCAGCGGTGTCTGCGGGCGTCAACGGCGCGTGCACCCCATGTGGCCTGCGGAAATAACGAATTGACGTGGATTTTTCGGCCATTGGTCAAGACCACTGACGCGTTGCTGGTCGGGGCCTGACGACGGGTTTTGGCCACGGGAGGGCTCCGGGAGGGCTCCGGGACGCGGACCGGCCCGCGCCGGAGGAACGGCGCGGGCCGGGAAAGGGATCGGCCGCTCGAAAGGGGCCGATCGGGTGATGGACGGGGCGGTTTGCGGGGTCGCTCTACTGCTGCGTCCAGCCGGGCGGTACGGCGCCCTGCTGCGGATCCTGGGGCTGCTGCTGCCAGCCCTGGCCCTGCTCGGGCTGCTGCTGCGGCGGCTGCTGCCAGCCCTGCCCCGGCTGGGGGGCGCCGCCGGGCTGGGCGTAGGGCTGCTGCTGCGGGGGCGCGTACCCCTGCTGGGGATGCTGGTACTGCATGTTCGGGTTGCCGAAGCCCTGCTGCGTACGGGCGATGTCCTCGGCGATGAGGGCGGCGAGATCGAAGTAGGACTCGCGGGTCTTGGGACGCATCATGTCGAGGTCCACCTCGGCGCCTGCCGCGAGGTGTTCGTCGAAGGGCACCACGAGGACACCGCGGCAGCGGGTCTCGAAGTGCGCGACGATGTCCTCCACCTTGATCATCTTGCCCGTCTCGCGGACACCGGAGATCACGGTGACCGACCGCTGGACGAGGTCGGCGAATCCGTTCGCCGACAGCCAGTCGAGCGTGGTCGAGGCGCTGCTCGCGCCGTCCACCGAGGGGGTGGAGATGATGATCAACTGGTCGGCGAGGTCGAGGACCCCGCGCATCGCGCTGTAGAGCAGACCGGTACCCGAGTCCGTGAGGATGATCGGGTACTGCCTGCCCAGCACGTCGAGCGCGGCTCGGTAGTCCTGGTCGTTGAAGGTGGTGGAGACCGCCGGGTCCACGTCGTTGGCGATGATCTCGAGCCCCGAGGGCGCCTGCGAGGTGAAGCGGCGGATGTCCATGTAGCTGTTCAGCTGCGGGATCGCCTGAACCAGGTCGCGGATGGTGGCGCCCGTCTCGCGCCGGACCCGTCGGCCGAGGGTGCCGGCGTCCGGGTTGGCGTCGATCGCCAGGATCTTGTCCTGACGCTCGGTGGCGAGCGTGGCGCCGAGCGACATGGTCGTCGTGGTCTTGCCGACACCGCCCTTGAGGCTGATCACCGCGATCCGGTAGCAGGACATCACCGGCGTACGGATCAGGCCCAGCTTCCGCTGCCGCTCCGCCTCCTCCTTCTTGGCGCCGAACTTGAAGCGGGACGGGCCCGCGTTGTTCTTACGGGCCTTGGGCTGGTTGCGCAGCAAACGGTCGGAGGAGAGCTCCACGGCCGCGTTGTAGCCGAGCGGGGTGCCGGGCGCGGCCTGCTGCTGGGGAGCACCGGGTCCGGCCTGGGGGCCCGGCGGGGCGGTCCAGCCCTGGTTGCCGTAGGCGGCGGGCGGGGCATCGGACTGCTGGGGCTGGGGCTGGGGCTGGGGCTGGGGCTGGGCCGGAGACTGCTGGTTGGGTGCGGGCTGCTGCTGCGGCTGGGCGGGCTGCGGGTAGCCGTAGCCCGCCTGCTGGGGCGGATATCCATAACCGGCCTGCGCGGGGTGGGGCGCCTGCTGGGGCGGATAGTCGTAACCGGGCTGGCCGGGCTGGCCGGGCTGGCCGGGCTGGCCGGGCTGGCCGGGCTGTGCCGGCTGTGCGGGCTGGGGGGCCTGCTGTGGGTAGCCGTAACCGGCGGCCTGGGGGGGTCCGGCGTGCGGCTGTGCCGGCTGGGGGGCCTGAGGAGGCTGAGGGGCCTGCCGCGGGTCAACCGGTGAGGGCTGTCCGCCTTGCTGCGGCGGGTACCCGGGCTGCTGCGGCGGGTACCCCGGCTGCTGAGCCGGGTAGCCGGGCTGCTGGCCCGGGCCGAACGAGCCCTGCGGAGGGGCCTGGTGCCCGGGCTGTCCGGGCTGCGGCGGGGAGGGAGGCTGGGGGTAGCCGTATCCGCCGGCCTGCCCGGCCGCGGCCTGCTGGTCCGGCTGCCCTCCCTGCTGCGGTACGCCCTGCCCGGGGTGCGCGGGCACGAACCCCTGCGGCAGCGGGGGGAGTCCCTGGTCGGCGGGGGAGTCCGCGTCGGACCGGACGTCCGCCGCCTCGTCGTCCTCCGCACCTGACACGGACCCGACGGAGTCACCCGACTCCGCCTCGTCGCTCCGCTCGGTCTCCGACTCCACGTCGTCGTCTGCACCGCCGAACAGCCGCGCCGCTTCGGAGTCGGCGGCGGCATGGTTGACCTCGGTCTCCGGCTGCTCGGGCGTCGGCCGTACGGGGGCGTGCTGTTCGGGGGCATCCGCGGCCGGGACGCCCGCCGCCGGGGTGGCGGTCTGGGACGGGCCGCCCTGAGTGTCCTCGCCGACCGGACGCAGCACGGGGAAGCCGGGGGCGGCGGGCGGCTGGGCAGGCGCGGGCTGCTGGGGCGCTCCCTGCCCACCCGACGTGTCCTGGCTCGGCTGGGGCGCACGGGCTCCCGCCTGCTGGGGGTAGCCGTACCCGCCCGGCGCGGGGGCGGCGCCCGGCGCGGGCTGCTGCGGAAATCCGTAGCCACCCGTGGCGGAGCCCTGCTGGGGCGCGCCGGGCGCGCCCTGGGCCTGAGCGGGCGGCGAAGGCTGGGCGGGCTGCGAGGGCTGCGAGGGCTGTGCGGGCGGTTGCGGTACGCCCTGTGCGGGCCGTGCCGGCTGTGCGGGCGGCTGCGCCGGTACGGAAGGGTGCGATGCGGGGCCCTGCGCCGCGGGACCGCCTGGCGGCCCGGCGGGAGGACCGGCCGGCGGTGGTGGCCCGGCGTCCTGCTGGTCGCCGGCTGTGGAGCCGCCCCCCGTGCTTTGGGCGTACCAGGCGGGAGGCGTGTAGACGATTTCGAACTCGCCGGTGAGATCCACCTCGTGATCGTCCCCGTCCGAGGAAGGGCTGCCGCCGTTGTACTCGGACCGATCCCTGTTCACTGCTTGCCTCCTGGTCAGCCACTGCTGCTGAACTGGTCGTCGTCGCGCCCCCGGGCGGACCGAGTGGCGAGTCCCACGCGACTGCGATCGTCACCGCACCACCAGAAGCCTAATCACTCGTATGGCGGGACGGAAAAGCCCCCATGGGCGAGGACGGAACAGCCCCGTGGTCGCGGCGCGGCTTGCTGCCGCCCCGCTCCCGGAGACGACGACGCGTCAGTCCATTCGGCGAGCCGCGCCGAGCAGGCCCGTCTCCGCGTCGGTGGGTTTGGTCATGACGAACTTGTGATGCTTGCGGGTGCACCACAGGGCAACGCCGTCGTGGAGGGTCGGCAGATGCTGGAGATGCTCGTCCGGGACACCCAGGGTGTCCCGTACGGCCTCGGTCTCGTACGGCGAGACGCGCTGGATCCCGACCAGATGGGCCTGGGCCAGCCAGCGCGGCGCATGCTCGCTGACGAAGGGCAGCACCGTCACCACGGCCTGCCACGGCACGGACGTCACCCGACCGCGCGGCGGGCGGATGCCGCAGTCGCGGAACAACACCACCGGACTCGAGACGGAGGGTCCTTGCGCGGGCACCCGCCCCACCGGATAGACCGTCACGCACTGCTGACCGCCGCCGGCCGCCTGGGCCAACTGCTGCCAGGCCTGGGGCCGGCCGGTCTCGACGCCCACGCGCGCACCCGTCGCTGCGGCCCGCAGCGCCAGCACCTGGGCGAGCCACAGACCACCCACGAGCACGACGTCGAAGGCGGTCGGACGGGACAGTCCGAGCACGGCCGGCTGCGATTCCGGGTCGGTGCCGATCAGCACACCGTCGTCACCGATCGGCATGCTGATCGCCGCGAGCTCGTCGGCGGTGACGACATGGCGGTTCCGGCGCGGCCCACGCAGCCCGAAACCCGGGCTGAAGATGCGGCGTTGCTGCTGCGGCGCCTCCGGCTGCCGGATGATGGGGATCATGCCGGTGTCGGTGGGCGAGGCCACGTGCGCGGGGGCGCGTCCCGAGGCGGCCCGGCCGCCCTGCTGTCCCGAGGGCATGGTCGAGGCGGGGTGGGACATCAGTACGTACCTCCGAGCGGCAGAGTGGCGAGCGCTCCCGGGACCTGCTCCCGGTCCAGACGGACGAGACCGACCTTCGCGGCGCTCGCGGCCCGTTCCAACTCACGTCCCACCTGGCCGAGTTCACTGTCGCCACGCGCGGTGACGCGGACGTGCCCGGTGAGGGAGACACCCCGGTTGCCGGCCCTGCTCAGGGTCATGCTGAACGTAGTGGCGAGCACCGGCAGCGAGGTGAACCGCGTGACCAGTTCGGGAAGCGCCACACCGCCGCTCCCCAACTGCGGCCAGCGGGAGACCCAGTACGTCGTGTGCCACCGGTCGTCGACCCGCCAGGTCCGCACCGACTCGACCGTACGCCGCTGGGGCGCTCGCCCGTCCTGGGAGTGCTGAGCGTTGACTCGTGGATTCAGGCAGCTGGACGTCGCGAGCGCCTGCACCAGCTCGTTCTCGTCCAGGATGGTCGCCTTGAAGCCGGCCCCGGCCAGTCGGCTCGCCAGCTGGTCCGCCACCCGCAGCAGTGCGCGCTGCGTCCCGGGAACGTCGTCTCCGCGAGCCTTGACCGCCTCCGGGCACAGCTCCGGGTCCAGCTTGAGGGCGACCCAGGTGAGCCGGAGCGCGGGAGAACCGGCCTGCGCCTGGAGGGGGCCGTACGACCGCGCGGCGAGCGACTGCGGGGGCAGATGCGGTGCGGGCGCCGGCTGGGTGTGCTGCACGACCTGTGCGGAGGCGAGACGGATCCCGTCGACCTCCAGGGCGTCCTGGATCAGCTGAAGCGGCAGCTGCCGCCCGGCGGACTCCGGACGCAGCGGCTGGTCTCCCGGCTGCGCGAAGAGCACGACGGTCAGGAAGGTTCCGTCGCCGATCATGCCGATCGAACGATTGTCACGGGACACGAAGCCGTACGTCCGCAGGGCGGGGTCGCACTCCACGGCCGGGGCCAGCATCGGGTCCGTCCCGGGCGGGACGGGCTGCTTGGCCTCGCGTCGACGGCTCCTCAGCGCGCGCGACGTCTCGTACCACTCGGGCAGCGGACGACGGCCCCGGCGCAGGACCGCCAGGAGCAGCAGCAGTGCCGCCACGGCGCCGGCCGGGGCCAGCAGCCAGGACACGTCGGCGGCCCAGGCGACCAGCATGACCGCCGCCGCGAACTCCACCAGGATGAGCTGCTGCAGCCGCACCGGGCCCAGACCACCGGGGCGGGGCAGCGTGCGCGGCGACGCGACGGGGGCGGCCGGAGCGGCCGACGCGCGTCTGCCGCTCGGGCCTCCTTGTTGCTGCTGTGCGCGGCGTCCGCGCCGAGTGCTCGTAGCGCTGGTCATCCCCCGGGACATCCCTTTCGCGAAGTAGTGGCCGTTCGACGGGCGGGATCCACTGTCCGACATCCCGGCGACGGGCCAGGGGCACCGATGGCCCACATCATTCATGCGAGTGGCTCACGGTACCCGCTGCGGAACGCGAGGCGACACAGGGGACACCGAAACCCCAGGTGGTCAGCCTGTCACGGACCGGCCCCGCATGGTGGAGCGCTGTGGTGAAGCTCTGTGAAGATGCGGGGTCGGCCGCACACCTGATGGATCGTCCTCCCGCGACGCAAGGCATAGTAGGTGCCTGCGCTGCCGAAGTGCCCTTTCGGGCACCCTGATTCGAGCACGATGGAGCCGCGGCCCACTGAGCAGGGTTGAGCCTTCGAGCGTGGGTGCGGGCGGCCAGGGGCGCGCGATCACGTGCGCGATCGAGCAGCACGAACACGATCGAGCAGCACGAACACGATCGAGCAGCACGAACACGATCGAGCAGCACGAACACGATCGAGCAGTACGAAACAGGAGACACGGGGACCATGGCAAAGCAGCGTCGGGATGAGCTCGCCGCCTACACGTTCGCTCGCAAGCGCACCGTCGCGGCGTTCCTGGCGCCGTCGCCGGGCGGCTCGGAGGAAGGCGCGCCGCGCCCGATCCGTACGGTGATGCCCAGCCTGGCGGTCGGCGTCGTACTGGTGGTGGGCTTCATCGCCTGGGGTGTGATCAAGCCGGCGGCGCCCAAGGGCTGGGACACCCCCGGCGCGTACATCATCGTCGACAGCGACTCCACGACGCGCTACGTCGTCCTCAACGACGAGACGTCGAACGGCAAGAAGACCCCGACGCTGCACCCCGTCCTCAACTACGCCTCGGCCAAGCTCCTCCTCGACAAGGGCAAGGGCAGCGTCATCGAGGTCCCCGGCAAGGAGATCGACAAGAGCGGCATCCCGCACGGCGCGACCCTCGGCATCCCGTACGCTCCCGACCGGCTGCCCTCCAAGGCCGACGCGGAGAAGGCGAAGACCTGGGCGGTGTGCGAGCGCCCGGCCCCGGGATCGGACGGCGCCATCGACCGTGCCGTCTTCGTCCTGGACGCCGACGACGCCAAGTCGCTCGACAACGCGGGGAAGGTCGACCCCAGCAGGGCCCTGTATGTCGTCGACAACAAGACCTCACAGGAGTTCCTGGTCGACGGCAAGGGCAACCGCTTCCTGCTGGGTGGCGAGACGGGCCTCGACACCACCGCCATGGCGCAGCTGCGCGCAGCCGTCATCGGCAGTACGGCCAAGCCGCAGCCGGTGAGCCAGGAGTGGCTGCGCACCCTCAACGAAGGCGGGGCCATCACCTTCCCGACGATCCCGTCCGCCGGCGAGCCGACCTCGGTCCAGGGGCTCCCCGCCAACGCGAGCACGGTGGGTCAAGTGCTCCAGGCGGACGACGCGCAGGGCAAGCAGTACTACGTCGTCCTCGAGGACAAGGTCGCCCTCGTCTCGCCCTTCGTCGCCGCCCTGATCGAGGCATCGCCCTCCGCCGCGGCGTCCGGGACCGACGCCGTCAAGCTCCCCGCCGGGACCATCATCGAAGCCAACGGTGGCCAGCCGGACACCTTCTACGCGGACAAGGGCTGGCCCCAGACCGTTCCGCGGCAGGCCAACCCCGCGGCCACGGCGACCGGCGAGGCCCGTACCACCTCGTGCAGCGTCTACAACGGCACCATCGGCGGGGACAACAAGCCACAGCTCGCCGCCTGGGCGGGAACGACGTACCCCAAGAAGGTCATCGCCGACTCGCTGAACGCCTACGTCTCGTCCGGCTCGGGGCTCCTCTTCCAGGAGGTCACCGGTGCGGCGGGGGGCGGCGGCGCGATGTACCTGCTGACGGACACGGGCCTGCGGTACTCGCTGCCGTCGAGCAACGACAGTGCGGCGGAGGGAAGCGGCAGTGGTTCGTCCCCGTCGGACGGGGCGGAAGGATCACAGGGTGCGAGCGAGACGGACAAGGCGCGCACGCGGCTGGGTTACGAGGATGTCTCCAACGCCGCGATCGTGCCGCAGACTTGGGCGACATTCATCCCGAAGGGGCCCACTCTGGACACCGGCAGGGCGGCGCAGCCGCAGAGCCAGTGACCGGCCAACGAGCCGTAGGCCAGGCGCACTTGACAGCAGGCGGCGCCTGGATCACAAGATGATCGCTCAAGTGTGTGAGCCCTGTAACTGATTGGCCTTGTCTGTGGATGAGTGACGGGCTGACGATAGAGTGTTTGCAGCGCCCAGGCGTGCGAAGCTTCTCCGGGAACCGGTACAAGGTTCCTGGATCAACGACGACATGGGGGAAGATTCATCATGGCCGGCCAGTTCCGGGTAACAGAGGACGAACTCACCAAGCTCTCCGGTGACATCAACACCGCGAACGGTCAGCTGCAGGGCGAGATCCGCCGCCTCAACGGAGTGATCGAGCAGATCGCCGGCGGCTGGCAGGGCCAGGCGGCCAAGTCCTACCACCAACTGCAGGAGCGCTGGAACGCGGACGCGAAGAAGATGAGCGACATCCTCAACGACATCAAGGAAGCCGTGGACTCCACGCGGAGCAACTACTCCGCGTCGGAAGAGCAGCAGAACTCCGAGATCAGCAAGATCATGTCCGACTTCGGCTGATCCAGCCGTTCCGGTCTGCAGTTCTTCGGTTCTTCCAGATTTCCACCGACTTCCTTCGATTCTTCCTGAAAGGGAACGACGATGTCGATTCTCGTCAATTACGCAACCATCACCAACGCGTCCTCGGACGTGCGCACGACCGCCGGCCGTATCAAGCAGCAGCTCGACGACCTCGAGGCCGCGGTCAAGCGCGTCGCCGCGACCTGGGAAGGCGAGGCGCAGGAGGGCTACCAGCGCAAGCAGCGCGAGTGGGACAAGACCGCTGCCGACCTGCACGCGACCCTGCTGAAGATCTCCACGGCGCTGCAGAGCGCGGCTGACAACTACCAGGCCACGGAGAAGAGCAACGCCAACACCTGGGGCTGTGGGTGACCCGAGGGGCATGAGATGAAGAGAATCGGCCCAGCAGACGCGACGGCGTCCGCTGGGCCGACCTCTGCTTCGGGGTCGTACACGGCTTCTGCGAGACCGCACACAGCAAATCCAGCAAGTCTTCACACGCTTCGCTACATCCGTCACACATACATGACCCAGCTTCGAAGGAAGCAAGGAAGCCCTGGGGGCCTGAACATGGGGGGCCTGAACGTGGAGGGCCAGACAGCCCGTTCGCGTAGCCGCAACAGTGGAACCCGCGCACTACGGCGGGTTTTTGGCGTGCTTGCGGCGACCGGGATCTGCTTTGCGTCGGCACCACCGGCATTCGCTGACCCGGCGGCGGCCACCCGCCTCGCCGACTCGGGCGCCCGTGGCTCCGGCAGCCCCGGCAGCTCGAACTTCGGCCTTTCGGCCAGCACGGAATGCGTCTTCGGCGGCGACGTCATCAAGTCCACGCCGTGGTCACTCCAGCGGATCCTCCTGGACCAGCTGTGGGAACAGGCGACGGGCAAGAACGTCACGGTCGCGGTGATCGACACGGGCGTCGACGACTCCAACCGCCAACTCCGCGGTGCCATGGCCCCAGGCAGCAAGTCCTACGTCGGCGGCTCCGGCACCGAGGACATCGAAGGCCACGGCACCCGGGTCGCGGGCATCATCGCCGCCCGCCCGCTCAAGGGCACGGGCTTCGTGGGTATCGCACCGGACGCCAAGATCCTCTCCCTCCGCTACTCGGGCGGAGAGGGGGAGAAGCAGGGCGACTCGGGGACGATGTCCCAGGCGATCAGCGCCGCAGTCGCTGCGGGCGCGAAGATCATCAACATCTCCTCGGACACCGCGGACAAGGAAGACAACGAGGGACTGCGGCGGGCCGTGGCCAATGCGGTGGACGCAGGCGCCCTGATCGTGGCGGCCGCCGGCAACGACGGAGCCGACGGCAAGTCCGCTGACACCTACCCCGCCTCGTACCCGGGCGTCCTGGCGGTGGCGGCCTCCGACCGCAACGACGAACGCGCCTTCTTCTCACAGGCCGGCGACTTCGTCGACGTCGCGGCCCCTGGCGTCGGCATGGTCTCCACGGTCCCCGTGAACGGCCAGTGCACCGCCGACGGCACGAGCTTCGCCGCCCCGTACGTCGCGGGCGTCGCGGCCCTCCTGAAGGAGAAACACCCGACCTGGAAGGCCGCCCAGATCGCCACCCGCATCGAGGAGACTGCTCAGCGTCCGGGCCGCGGGCCCAACCGGTTCATTGGGTGGGGGGTCGTGGATCCGGTCGCTGCGTTGTCGGACGACTCCACGCCGGGGACGTCTCCGAAGCCGGATCCGCCGGCGACGGTGCGGTCCGGCGAGGTCGTTCCCATGGCGGTGACGATGGGCGAGAGCGAGGCGGAGCGGGAACGCCGGATCGCCATTTACGTGTTGGGCACGGGGCTGGCTCTGGCGCTTGTGGTTGCGGGGAGTGGGGTGGCTGTGCGGGACTGGCGTAGTCGGCGTGGTGGGCGTGGTGGGCGTGCTGGGCAAGTTGGACGGGCTGGACGTAGTGGACGGGCTGCTGGGCAGTAGTCGGGCTGGGCGATGGCTTGAGCACCGAGTGGGTGCTGACAACTTGAGGAACAGGGGAGAGGACAACGGGGTATGAGTAACGGAATGCGGGTTGATCTGAGCGCGCTGGATGAGGTCATCCGGAAGCTCAACGGCCTTCTCTCAGACATGGATAAGGCCAACACCAAGGCCAAGTATGAGACGGACATCCCGAGCACGGCGTTCGGGAGCATGAAGTTCCTTGAGTCCAACGAGCTTCACGCAGCCCACCAGAAGCAGAAGACCAGGATTGAGAACATCATCAAGGGGCTGCATCAGCTCATCGATGATTTCGGTACCAGTACCTCGAAGGTCAGGGACAAGTACAGCAACCAGGAGCAGGCCAACCAGCAGGGTGTGAGCGAGGCTCCCAAGGGTGCGGCCAACTAAGCGGTTCAGTAACCGGTCACTGACGGAGGGGACGTTCGAAAATGTATGGCTACGGCTACCAGAACCCTGAGTACATCAAGGCTCAGCAAGAGGCACGAGAGCGGCGGATCGAGGACAAGCACGACGAGAAGCTCGAATCGCTCCCCAACGGAGGTATGGGGGGGCCGGACCGCAGCCAGCTCGACACGCCCTTCATGAAGATGGGCATCCCTGAGCTCCGATCCATGATCCTGGACGCAGACCCCGGCCGTATCTATGAGGTCAGCCAGCACTGGAAGTCGATCCACAACATCCTGTCTGGCGGCGACGGCGACGGCAAGAGCGGCGGCGTGGACTCGGTATCGGCGAAGGACAGCGTCGCCGGCATGATGCAGAGCGCCATTGAAAACGTCCTCGAGCACTGGGAGGGCGAGGCGTCCGAGGCGTTCCGCAAGAAGGCCAACGAGATCATGCAGAACATCCGGAACGGAGCTGCGTGGGCTAACCACTACGGGGAAGCCATGCACGCCGTCCAGAACGATCTGCGCAACTCCATGTCCAAAATGCGGGACGTCGAAGAGCCTTCCGGCTGGGACAGGGCCTGGGACAAGCTTACGGACGACGGGCGCAGCGATGAGCAACTGCTGAAAGACATCAACAGTGGCGTGAGTACGGACGCCGCCCGCCAGGCGAATGCCGACTCCTTGTCGAAGGGCAAGGAAAAGCAGCTGGAGGGGGTGGCGATCATGGAGCAGTTGGCTGTCAACTACAAGGTCTATGCCAGGCCGCCTGCTGGCGGCATTGACGATCACCAGAAGGACCCCTTCTCGCCGCCAAATCCCGGTACGCCCATGCCGACTCCTATTTCGATGCCGTCTGGTGGCGGCACCGGCCCAGGTGCCGGAGCAGGCACCGCTAAGCCGTGGAGCGCCGGGCCGACAACGAGCGTCAAGCCGGCGCCTACGGTGCCCCGTGACCCGGGCATCACGGGAGGCTCGCAGCTCCCGACGTCTAAGACGAGGATTGACAGCATTTCCCCCGGGATGACGGGGATTGGATCCGTCACGGGTACGGGCGGAGGCATCAGCGGCGGTGGTGGCGGTATCGGTACCGGCGGCGCTCAGGGCCCAGGCATCATGGCTCCTGGCGGAGCATCGGGCCTCGCGGGCGGTGCTGCCGCACGCGGCGGCATCGGAGCCGCGGGCGGTCGCGGTGGTCTGGCTGGTGGCGGTGCGGCAGCAGGCCGTGGTGCCGGAGGCCGAGCCGGTATGGGCGGCATGGGTGGCGCCGGAGCAGGCGCAGCTGGCCGAGGTGGTGCTGGCGCCGGCGGTCGCGGAGCCCTAGCGAGGTCCCGTGGCGGTGTGGTCGGCGCAGCCAAGGGGGTCACTGGCAAGGGCGCCGGTGGCGGTGCAGGCTTGCACGGAAGCCGCGGCGGAAGCCAGCGCGGCGGCATGGCGGGTGGAGCTGGCGGTGTGGGCGGCCGTAACGGCCGGCGGTCCGAGGAAGAGAACAGCAGGGGCGACCGTCCCGACTACTTGGTCGAGGACGAAGAGACCTGGATCTCGGAAGAAGACCGCAACCGCAACGTTCCGCGGACCATCGAGTAAGCACCGCAGGCCGAACGGAGAGTCGTCGGCTGCACCCCTATGAAGGCTGGTCCCCAGCCATGGTTGAGTGAGGAGCAAGGAATTGGGTTTCAAGCGAGTCTGGTCCACGACGGGAGTCGTGGCATTGACAGGAGCCTTGCTCCTCACTTCAGCCCCGGGGGCGTGGGCCGATCAAGTAAGAGATGCTCAGTGGCCACTAACGGTGTACGACGCTGAAAAGGTTTGGAAAACCTCCGAAGGGGCGGGAGTCACCGTTGCTGTAATCGACTCTGGTGTAGATGCCAGTCACCCGGATCTTGCCGGACAGGTTCTGCCTGGCAAAGACTTCACAGGCGGAGGTAACGCTCACAAGGATGAGGACGGGCATGGTACAGGAATGGCCAGCCTCATCGCTGGTCATGGCCACGGGGTGGATAATTCATCTGGAGTTATGGGCCTGGCGCCCAAGGCTAAAATCCTGCCGGTGCGAACCTGGACCACTCCGAACACGCTGAAATCAGACGATTGGGCTGCTGGCGTTCGGTACGCGGTAGATCAGGGTGCGTCAGTAATCAACCTGTCACTCAATGATTCATCTGCCTATCCCGGCTCAAAGGCTGCCAAGGCAATTGAATATGCGCAAGCAAAAGACGTTGTAGTTGTAGCAGGTACAGGTAACGACGCAGGGACGGTCAACTATCCGGCCGCGCTCCCAGGAGTGGTGGCTGTCTCAGCGGTGGACAAGGCGCTTAACTTCTGGTCTAAGTCAAACACCGGGAACGTCACTGTCGCAGCACCGGGGGTGGAAACCCCTCAGGCTGACCCGACCAGCCGCAGTGGTTACGTGGTAGCCGACGGAACTTCTGGTTCTACGGCCTACGTCTCAGCCATCGTCGCGCTCCTCCGCTCCAAATACCCCGACCTAACCGCAGGTCAGATCATCAACCGCCTGGTCAAGTCGGCATCCTTCCTGCAGCACGAGGGTAAGAAGGCCCCGGACAAGGAACTGGGTTACGGAATCGCCCGCCCCGGTACAGCGCTGACGATGGACATCCCCAAGGGCCCCAAGCAGGGCCCCCTCGCCCAGTCCTCCTCGTCCACGTCGACGAATTCAGGTGCTGCGGCCGGCGACAATGACAGCACGAGCCAGGTCAAGAAAAAGAAGAAGTCCTCCTCGGGCAACATCCTCCTCATCGCCGGCATCGCAGCCGCAGTGGTCGTCATCGCCGTCCTCTTCGCGGTGATCCGCAGTCGCCGCAACCGCGGTAACGGCGGCCCCGGCTCCGGCGGCGGAACCCCTCCTGCTGGCACGGGCTACCCGCCCCAGCCCCCGACGGGCTATCAGCAGTACCCCAACACAGCTCCCAACCAGGGCGGCTACCCCATGCCTCCGGGACAGCAGCCGCAGCAGCCCAACCCGTATGCCCAACAGCCCCCGCACCAAGGGCAGTAGCAGGAACGTGGCTATCAAGGGGCGGCGGAGAGCGTTTGAGTATCGCGGTTCTCGTGATCCTTGTGGCGCTAGGCAATGCCATCGAGATGTGTCACAACTGGCAAACAGAGGGCGGAGGCCATCCGCGTAGGGGGATTCTTGCGTTCGGGCCGGCAGTACTCCTATCCGGACTCGGAGCCGGACCAGCTCTCTTAGTCCGGAGCGATGTTGCAATCTCTGAACACCGAAGACAAGGCAATTGTGCGGTACTCCCTAACGAGACAGAAGGCTGTAGGGACAACGAATGACTGGCGAGCCCGACAAGAAAGTCGATGAGTCCGAGTTCCTGGACATTGCAAAGGACCCCGCGGAAGCGCGCGCCTTGCGGAAGGCGCTGGAGCAGCTGGCGACCGGCAGCGCGGGGGATGTCTTGAAAGAGATGTCACAGGAAGTCTTGTCCGGCCGCGTCGGACTGCGTGAGGCTTCAAGCATTCCGGCCTATGCCGAAGCGGTGAGTGAACGCAACCACGACTCTCTGAAGGCTTGGGACGAGATGTCAGAGCAAAAACGCGCTGCCAAAGCCGCGGAAGGCGAGCGGTACCTCGGTGAGCTGCGTCAGGAAATAACTGAGGAGCGTGACGTGAAAAACGCTCGAGATAGTGAGAAGTCCCGCCATAGCGGGAAGGGCTGGTCCCTCTACTAGACCGGGACTTAAACGGCTCGCGATACTGACATGCAAAGGGGGAGTGGCTATGGGTTTCTCGGTGCAGGCTGACGACCTCGAGGGATACGGAAAACTCCTATCTCGCGCCGATGAAGATTTGCAGGCTGGCGTAAAGTTCGTGACGAACCATGCCAAAATCAATGATCAAGCCGGTGACCTTTGGCAGTTCGTATTTGGCCAACACGGCGAGATTGTCGAGGAAGCGAAGACGTGTCTTAATCGTTTTCAACGCATCATCAAGGCATCCTCGGATGAGCTCGCAAAGTCGGCTGAATATTACCGGACTACTGATGCCGACCAGGCTCGGCAACTTGACGGCCAGTATCCGGCAAGTAAGGCCGACCGTAAAAGTGACGCTGAGGCGGGCAAGGGAGGTTCTTCGAGTTTCACCGACAAGGTGGACGCCACGGACCGTTTGAAGGCGCCAGGCGGTGCTGACGGCTATGGCGCGGAGTTTGTGTCGGAGTTGAAAGGGCTGCCGGTTGAGAAGACTCTCGGCACACTTCTCGATTTCGGAAGCCCGTCAGCCATCGCTCTGGAATTCATCAAGATGTTCACGGGTTGGGACCCTATTGGCGACTTCACAAAGTGGATGGCAGGAGACTGGGAGTCCTTCCAAGAATGCGCTGACGTATGGGGAAGCCTTGGGGGAATCAGCGATGGCGTAACCGTGAATGTACGTGCTGGCAATGTCGAACTGGATTCGTCATGGCAGGGGAATGCCGCAGATGCGGCGTATGCATACTTTGACGAACTAGGCGGTCGACTCGACTCCTTGAAGGATACGTTTAGTTCGCTTCAGGCGAAGTACGAGGACATCGCGAGAACGGTCTATTCTTTTGCTGAACTGATCAAGTCGTTCATCATGGACGCCATCGACAGGGGTTTGGCAGGGGCCATCAAGATGGCTGCAGGTGCAGTCTCGGGACCGTGGGCGGCTGTAGCGCTCTATGCCTTGGCGATCAAGGATGCCATCGAGGTTATTGAAAAATACAAGGAGGCAGTTCAGATGTACGACAGGCTCCTCAAAGTCGTCAATGGTATCTGTGGTATTGCCCGAGGCGCCATGGCTAAGACCATTCATGATGCACAGAGCTTCCCCGTACCGGGCTCTGCTTACAACAACCCGGCAGTTTAGACGGCGGATCATAGCTGATCTGGAGGAATCTATCATGACTGTCCCCGAACTTCCCCCCATGGAGGAACCGAAACCAGGAGACGGGGACAGCTATTTTCAATATCATGACTACCTTTATTACATCTGGGTGCTGATCGCGGCGGCGATTCTGCTCCCCCTGGTTTTCGTCTACAGGGCACGAGCGCAGCTGGATCTCATCTGGATTCCGATTCTCAATATGTGCATCACCTACGGTGTGCTCTTCTTCACGATTCGTGCATGGCGCCAGAAGAAATATCGCCGGGTCTACCTCGGTTTCGCAGCCGTGGTGACCAGTCTCTTGGTGAGTGCCTCGGCTTACTCGATACTGACGTGAACCGAATCGCTCAAGCGTGTGGATTCACGCTATGGCCCTCCTGCTGAGTTCCGTCGGACTCCCATTCTGCAGTGACGTAGATGCCAAGAACGAGAAGGGATAATTTTCAATGGGCCTCATCGCCCTTGTGGTTGGAATCGCTGGCATCGGAGCCGTAATTGGCGCCATCGTCGTCTTCGCTGCACTGCGTAACCGCCGAAACTCGGGTACCGGCCCGATCAACCCTGGCACCGGGAGTTACCCCCAGAACATGGGTTACCCGGCTCAACAGCCGTTCTACCCCCATGCCCAGCAGTCGTACCTGGCAACTCCCAATCAGGGGCACCCCAATGCAGCTCCAAGTCAGGGGCACCCCATGTCTCCAGGACAGCCCCCGCAGCATCCCAACCCGTATGCCCCACAGCCTCCGTACCAAGGACAGTAAGAATCCGCCACATCCGCGTTGGGGCAGGTGGATAAGTAGCGAACGACTCAAGAGATGGGTCGTTTGATTCCGAGTTCCGGGAATTTGCGTAGGGGCCGCTGGATACAGGCGCGGGCATGGGATCGCGATTATCGGTAGCTTCCGCGAACTCGCCCTCGTTCCCATCCGTCATTCAAGGAGCCATTTTCTTCATGGGGGAGCACTTTAAAACGGATATAGATCAGCTGGGGCACTTCCTCAAGACCCTTGAGGGCTGCATCAGGGATCTGAACGAGGCGCGGGCCGCTCTGGCTCACGTCCGTGCCGAGCAGATTGGGACCCAGCGTCTCGACGAGGCGTGTGACGGCTTCCAAGAGCGCTGGAAGTACGGGTCCGAACAGACCAAGAAGATGATCGAGGGCGTCAGCGAGGGGGTGAAGTCCAACAAGAAGGGCTACGAAGAGGTCGAGAAAGCCTTGGAGCAGGCCTTCAAGCACCTGGCAGAGCAGGCCACGTCGGGTGGAGGGGGTGCGAAGTAATGGCAGCGAACCCCTACCCCAACCTCGGCTGGAATCCAGTACCTGGCATCCCCAGTGAAGTTAATGCCCTGAGGCAGAAGGTCAGTTCGGCCGCTACCGCGTTGCGCAGCTGTCACACGCAGCTCGATAAGCTGATCGGTGAAAGCAGCTATTGGGAAGGCGACGCGGCGAAGGCGTTCAAGGATGCCATCGACGGCGAGCTGCCGAAGTACATCAAGAATGCTGCCCGCTCCTTGGAGAAGGCGGCGGCACAACTGGGAAATTGGGACGGGCATCTGACGTCCAACCGCGATTTGGCGCAGAAATACGACGATGTGGCAGCCGAGAAGAAGTCCGCGATCGCGTCGGCCAAAGAACGTCACGCCCAGGCCGAGAAACACCCGAACCTGGGGCTCGCCGGCCAGCAGTTCTCCACACAGGAAGAGGCCGACGCGGCGACTGAGCGGTTGCGGGCAGCTGAGCGCAATCTCAACGAAGCGACAAGGCCAATGGGGAGTACGAGGGGGTCATTGCGAAAGCTCGGGAGCTGGAGGCCACTCACACGGACAACGCCGAAGCGGTGGCCAAGTCACTTGACGATGCTACGGACAAGCTGGCACCGAAAGAACCGGGGTGGCTGAGTAAAGCCGTCAGTGCCATATGGGACACCACTAAAGCAGTTGGCGCATTCCTGTTGAAACACGCCGGCACCATCGGAGCCATTGCCGGTCTGCTCGCCCTCTTCCCTACTCCGCTGGCACCACTGTTCGCGGGCGTTGCCCTGGTCGCTAGCGGGGCTTCCATGGGTAAGAATTTCGCCGATGATGATTTCAGAGAAGCCTTCTTTCCATGGGGCGACAAGTTCGGGTGGAATATGAAAACTTTCTCCGCTTATGCCTCCTTTGGTGGTGACGCGCTCGGGATGGTACCCGGTGCAAAGGCTCTCACCACGGCAAGCCGAGAAATCGCCGACGGTCTTCGGATGGCCGACGAAATGGGCGTGGCCGTTAAGAACGTCGAAAAGGTGCAGGAGTTCGGCAGGGAGTTCGGTCATGTCTTCAAGACGAGTGCCAAGGCCGGCGTGGACGACGCCTGGGAAGCTGCAGCCAACAGTGCGAGCGGTTCTGCCAAGCTGCTGGCTAATATCAGTGCCAACGGACTCAATTTCGCAGCGAATTCCATGTCTTCACTTGAGGAAGAGGGAGTGCTCCCTAAGGAAGGTAGCAGTCATAACTTTGCGGAGGTCACCAAGGCTGGCGCCAGTCTCCTCGGCCTCGCTGGAGAGCTGAAGCTCGTATGACGCACATTGCCGCCGACCCTGAAAGGCGCACCGCCCCGTGACCCAGCTGAAGACGGAGCCAGTGAGCGAGCGGGAGCCGGCCTTCTGGTATTTGATTCCACATGGCTACTTGCAATTGGATCTTAACCCTCCGGTGGAGCAGATTGAGACGCTGATCCGGCAGTTGCTCAGTCTGCCGGATGAGATGCGCGACCGTGCAGAAGAAGTCCTGCGGTTCTACGCCGGTGTTGTCACTTCGCTGAATGCGAATCGTGTGCAGGCCTGCTTGGTCGGTTCACATCCGGACGACGCTGGTAGGATTGCGTTCTCTGTGCTTACCGTCTCGATAGTCCCGACGTCCGGGGCCAACGCCAAATTGGTGATCGCTGCGCTGGCGGGTGCTGGCAGTCCCGACGAGGGCATGCGGCCTCTGGAACTTCCGTGCGGTACGGGCCTTCTTGTCGAGAAAAAGCTCAGCACCACTGCCCCGGGCAGGCCACCCGAAGGCAGTGACACTCCCCCGCAGGGTCAGGTCTGGCAGGGCACAGTCGCGGTGACGGGTACCGGCATTCCCGACATCATAATGATCCAGATGGTGACGGCCTCTGTTGGGCTCGCAGACGACTATAGAGATATCTTGCTCGGCGTCGCTCACACAGTGACATTCACCGATCCGTCGATCCCCGAAACGGGGAGCAACGTGGATCCCGAGCCGGGGAGTGCGGCCGCCTCGATACGCAGCGATTTCGGGTGAGGACGGAGAACCACATGATGAGCGTAAATGTAGCACCCGATGTCGAGCAGGTGCTCAAGCACAACACGAGACAGTGGGCAAAGCATGTTACAGGGCGCATCGCTCTCGGTCTGGCTTGGATTGCGTTGCCGTTCGTTCTGCATGTAGTGGGGGTCCCGGATTCCTTTTTCACGGCGCTTCCCGTCCTTGCCGGGTTCTATGTCCTGCTGTTTCTGCTCATTCGGACCAGCCGCGGTCGACGTCTCGCGGCGTGCGAGAGGGTGCTGCGCACCTATCCGCTCGAATACCACACGAGAGTGGTCAAGAAGAGCGAGCAGTGGCTGCTGCTCGGCACGGTGTTCACTGTCAAGGTTTCCACTCGCGGTCAGCACGGCGCACCGCTAATGCGCGCGGTCAACGCGTCAACGGTCCGTCGCTGGCCCAAGAGTGCAGAGGATGGCGGTGCTTGGGTCGCGGGTGATCTTCCCTTTGGCGGTGTCCTGATTGTGCCCGGCACCAGTGACATGTTGTTCATGCAGCCAGCTGACTGGCAAAAGTTCGCCGACGAGCGCGAGCAAGCCGATCCCTCACGTAGCGGGCGGGCACAGCATGCCGGGCTCACTCAGTTGGTGGAGAAGGAACCGAACATTACGCATTTCTACTAGGCCCCCACGTCACAGTGACGACGCCAGGCCTCCCACCCACGGTGGTGCCGGGTGCACTCGCGACCTGTGCTGAACCTGCGGGGAGCGATCTACGGACGAGGTGTAGCTATTCAGCAGGGTTCGACGGACGCTGCTGACACCGTACAGATCTTCCGGAATGTCGATGCCACCGAGTTCGACTCCCTCGCCAAGATGGGCAAGTTCGGGACCGGAGAGGGCCAGATGGCGGGGGAGTGGTTCGCGACCCAGGGCGAGCACGCCGACCGGTGGGGGGGGAGCTCCTCAACGGTGGTGAGGGCCTGACCGTCACGACGCGGATACCCAGCTCGTTGGCTGACCAGCTGCACTTCCACGCGGGCAAGTTGGATGGAGTCGGCCCGGCTACTACGCCGACGGAGGCCAACTCGCCCAGATCAACCAGCAGATGAGCGGAATCGAGTTGTGGCCATGATGGAGAAGGTCGAGAAGCCGGTGGCCGAGGCCGTGGTGCGTTGGCGTACGCCTGACGAAGGCGGGCGGCATTCAGGTCCTCCGACCGCGCCGGTCTACATGGCCACGGCCGTGTTCGTCCAGGGGGATGACAGCGAAGTGCAGCCCGGGTGGCCGGCGTCAGCAGACCAGCTGAGCATCCTGCTGCAGAAGACCGGGCAGTTGGACGAGCGCCGCTGGCGCTACCTGGTCGGCTTCCTCGCCCCCGAGCTGGCACGCCCGCACCTGAAGCCCGGAGCCGAACTGCTCGTGCTCGAAGGTCCGCGTGTGGTCGGATCCGCACAACTCAGCGCCGTGATCGAGCAGGGCGGGTAGAACCGTGCGTGGGTCAGGCCGCAGCCACCGCCATCGGAGTCAGGGCAGGGGGGAGCCACGCATCCGTGGCGAAGAGCTCCACGAGTGCGTCGAGTCTGTCGCGTCCCCACTTGCCGACGGTGGACAGGTAGGACTGGACGATGGCGAAGTCGGCGAGTCCTTGCAGGGTGCGCCAGCAGCCACCAGAGGTCCGCTGCTGGACCTTGACCGGGCGTTGATCCCTCTCCGCGAGATTGTTGCTGAAGGGCACCGCGAGGTCGGTGGCGAAGCGCAGGATCATGTCCTCGTAGCGTCCGAAGCGGCGGATCAGCGTGCCCGCTTCGTCGGCGAGCGGGCCGCGTCGGCCGGTGTTGTGGTCGCGTCCGTGGGCGAGCGCGCCCAGGTAGCGGTTGCGGATCCGGGCCAGCTGGTGCGCGGGCAGCGCGTCCAGTCCGCTCGCACGGGCCTGCTCGGCGGCAGTCTTGGCGGCCAGGAGGGTATCGGCCATGGCCTTGGCCCACAGCTGGCTGGCCGGGTCGCCGTCGTGCACGCTGCGAAGATCGCGGAGCAGGTGGGCGCCGCACCAGGCGTGCGCGATGCGGTCGAGGTGGGTATAGCCGCCGTAGCCGTCGCGCACGAGGACGCCGTCGAAGGCCGGCCAGATCCCGCCCGCGTCGATCGTGGCGGCGGTGCGGTCGCCGGTGTGCATCGCGGTCAGGTACTCGGTGCACGCCACGTGCAGGTACACGTTCTTCCCGGCGGCGCGGGCGATCGTCTCGTCGGCGTGCGCCACCGGTGCGGCGGCGATCAACTCCTTGACGCGGGGCAGGAACGCCGCCTCCAGCAGCCGGGCCGCGCGGCCCTGCACCGAGGCGACGAACCCGGTCGACATGTCCGCGCCGAGCAGGGTCTTTAGCACGGCCGTGGCCCGGCGCACCGGCAGGTGGTGCGCGCACACCAGCCACGCGGCCCGCGCAGCGAGCTTCGGCCCGTACTGGGTCCG
>NZ_JACTVI010000010.1 GCF_014495685.1 Streptomyces sp. TRM68367
CCGGCCCAACGCCACACCCCCGGCCCGAGACACCCCCGGGCCGGTCACACCATACGAATCAACGACCCGCGAAGTACGGGACTAGCCGTCATGGACGCCCCCGCCCACCCCTACACCCGCCTGCTGCTGTCCGCCGTACCCGACCCCGAACGGGCCGGCAGCTACGACCCCGTCGAGCGCGCCAGGCTCCGCGAGGAGATCCTCAACCCCACGTCCTGCCCCTACGGCGACGACGGCACGTGCAGCCGCACCGAGCCCATCCGCCACATCGTCGGCGAGAACGACGGACAGCCCCACTGGGTGCGCTGCCACCTGCGCGCACCCGCCTCCGACATCGCCCGCCGCGTCCTCAAGGCCACCGACCGGCCGGACGGCAAGGCCACCGGCGACACCGAGAAAGCGGAGACCACCGCCGCATGACCCACGACCTCACCCTCCCCTCCGGCACCCCCATGGCCGAGGGGCTGGCCGAACGCGCCCTGCGCGACCCCCACCGCCCCCGCTTCCACTTCACCTCGCCCGGCGGCTGGCTCAACGACCCCAACGGCCTGAGTCACTGGAACGGCGTCTACCACCTCTTCTACCAGTACAACCCGCTCGCCGCCGCCCACCACCGCATCCACTGGGGCCACGCCACCAGTACCGACCTCGTGCACTGGGCCGATGAGCCAGTCGCCCTGGTGCCAGGCTCGGACGGCCCGGACCGCGACGGCTGCTGGTCCGGTGTCCTGGTGGACGACGGGGGAGTGCCCACGCTCGTCTACTCGGGCAGGCATGGCGAGCATGAACTCCCCTGCGTGGCCAGGGGATCGGCGGATCTGAGGTACTGGACCAAGGACCCGACCAACCCGGTCATTGCCGCCCCGCCGGAGGACATCGACATCACGGCCTTCCGCGACCACTGCGTCTGGCGGGAGGGCGAGGTGTGGCGCCAGCTGGTGGGCTCGGGAATCCGGGGCGTCGGCGGAACGGCCTTCCTGTATGAGTCGGACGACCTGCGCAGCTGGCGCTACGTCGGCCCGCTGCTGACCGGTGACGTTTCACAGAACCGGGGCGAGCTGGAATGGACCGGCACGATGTGGGAGTGCGTCGACCTCTTCCGGCTCGGCCGGAGCGAAGAGACGGACGGCACCGACGTCCTCGTCTTCTCCGCCTGGGACGAGGGCACCACCCACCACCCCCTGTACTGGACCGGCCGCTACCAGGGCGACACCTTTACCCCGACCGCCCTCCACCGCCTCGACTACGGCGGCCGCTACTTCTACGCACCCCAGTCCACTCGCGACGAGCACGGCCGCCGCATCATGTTCGGCTGGCTCCAGGAGGGCCGGACGGACGAGGCGAACGCGCAGGTCGGCTGGTGCGGCGTGATGTCCCTGCCGAGGGTCGTCACGCTCGGCGCGGACGGCTGCCTGCACCAGGCCCCGGTGCCGGAGCTGACCGAGCTGCGGCGGGAGCGCGTAGAGGTGGCTCCGGGCCGGCTGGCCGACCCGTACACCCGGCTGCCCGCCGTGCGCGGAGACCAGCTGGACATCGAGACGACCCTGCGCATCGCCCCCGGAGCGACCGCCCGGCTCGTGGTCCGCGAGACACCGGACGGCGCGGAACGCACGGTCGTGGAGGTGAGCCGGTCGCACAACGGAGCGGGCACGCTCCGCCTGCGCCGCGAGACCAGCAGTGTCGACCGGACGGTCGACACCGAACGCCGGTACGGAGAGCTGCCGTTGGGCCCCGACGGGCGGGTCGACCTGCGTGCCCTCGTCGACCACTCCGCACTGGAGATCTTCGCCAACGGGCGTGCCCTGACCGCCCGCATCTACCCCACACGCCCGGACGAGGCCGTCGGCGTCGGTATCGGTGCCGACGGCGACGTGACCCTGGAGCGGTTCGACGCCTGGCAGATGGCGTCGGCCTTCACCGGCGGACCCCGACCGCTGTGGCCGTGACCGTCTTACACACGACCACGGCCCGCGGGGTGGACGTCCCCCCGGGCCGTGGCCCACCCTCCCCCGTTCTCCCTCAGGAGCCGCCATGAGCGTGTCCCGCCGTACCCTCCTGCTCGCCGGAGGAATCACCTTGCTGCCCCTCGCCGGTGGTGTCCCCTCAGCGCAGGCCGCCCCACGCACCGGCGCGGGAGGATCTGCCCTTCTCGAGGGCGCCTCCGCACAGGCTCTCGTCCCCGACCCCCTCCCCGTCATCGGCCAGTGGAACCGCACCGCCGACGGCGGCTGGAAGACCACCGGCACCACACGCGAGCGTGCCCTCGCCCTGTCCGAACAGCAGCTCGCCACCAAGGCGGCCTACGCCGCCCAGGTGACCCACGCGTCCCAACCCGCAGTGGGCGCCCTGGTGTTCCGCGCCGCAGACGACGGCTCCGCCGGATACGCGGCAGCCGTGGACCCGGCCCACGAACGCGTACGGCTCCTCGACCTCGCTGACGGCCACACCATCGCCACCGCCCGGCTGGCAGGAGCGCGGAGCGGAGGATCGTACGACCTCGAAGTCACCGTGGACGGGCCCGAATTGACCGTCAGCGTCGACGGCAAGAAATGCATCCGTGTCGAGGACCACCGCTACGACTCCGGCGCCGTGGGCCTGCTCGCCCAGGGCGGCACCGTCGTCTTCGGCCCGCCCGCCCTGTCCGAAGTCACCACCAATCTCACCGGCTGGGCCACCGGCGGCGGCACATGGACCGCGACCCCCCTCGGCTGGCGCGCCGAAGCATCCGACGGCGGTACCGCCCGCGCCATCGCCGCCACCCAGGCGTACGACACCACGCTCCAGGCCGACCTCATGCTCCACGACGCGTCCGCCGTGGCCACCCTGCTGGTGCGCGCAAACGCCACCGGCACCCGCGGCTACGGCGTCCAGGTCGACCCCGGACAGGGCCGGCTCAGGCTGCTGCGCATCGACGGGAACGTCACCCTCGGCACCTACAACACCACCATCAGGGCGGGGGCCGTCTACCGGCTGCGGATCGAGGCCGAGGGCAACGACCTGCGGGTGCACTGGCAGACGAACTTCCTCTCGCCCGACGGCTACGCCCCCGCCATCACCGCCCGGGACTCCGCACACGCTTCCGGCCGGCTCGGCGTCCTGGTGACCGACGGCGCGGCCTCCTTCGACAACCTCGCCGCCGCCGACCTCGTCACCGACGTCCAGGGCTGGACGACCAGGTCCGGCACCTGGACCCCGGACCTGCGCGGCATCCGAGGCGACGGTGGCCTGCGCACGGCCCCCTTCGCGTACGGCGATGCGGTGGTCAGGGCCGACATCACGCCGGCCGGGCCGTCGGCCTTGGCCGGCCTCGTCCTGCGGGCGTCCGCGAACGGCTCCGGAGGCTACGAGGCACGCCTCGACACCACCCGCAGCACCGTCAGCCTGATCGACCGGACCTCCGGCGCCCACCTCGCCACAGCCACCGCACCGGTCCGGCGCCTCAACGCGGGCCGCACCTACCGGGTGGAAGTCCGCGCCACCGGCAGGACCATCGAGGTGTACGTGGACGGCGTGCGGGCTCTCCAGACCCGCGTGTCCCGCACCACGGGCGGGGCGGTCGGCACCGCGGCCGCGCACGGGACGTCGTACTTCCAGAACGTCCAGGCCAGGAGCACGGCCGACTACTTCACCGAGCCGTACCGCCCCACGTACCACTACTCCCAACTCACCGGCCGCACCAGCGACCCGAACGGCCTGGTGTACTACGACGGCGAATACCACCTCTTCCACCAGGACGAGGGCCGCTGGGCGCACGCGGTGAGCACGGACCTGATCCACTGGCAGGCCCTGCCGATCGCCCTGCCATGGAACGAGTACGGCAACTGCTGGTCGGGCTCGGCGATCGTCGACGAGGAAGACACCTCCGGCCTCTTCGACGGCAGATCCGGCCTGATCGCGTACTACACCAGCTACCACCCGGACAAGCCGGGCGGGAACGCCAGTGTGCGCATCGCGTACAGCAAGGACAAGGGCCGCTCCTGGCACTGGCACGGCGGCTCGCCCCCGGCTGTGGAAAACCCCGGCGGCCCCGACGCCGGCTGGACCTTCCGCGACCCGAAGGTCATCCGCGACGAAAAGCACGACCAGTGGCTGATGGTCGTTTCCGGCGGCGACCACATCCGCTTCTTCACCTCCACCGACCTCCTCACCTGGACCCACGTCAGCTCCTTCGGCTACGGCGACTGGGCCACGCCCGGCGTCTGGGAATGCCCTGACTTCTTCCCCCTGCCGGTCGACGGCGACAAGGACAAGGTGAAGTGGGTCCTCACCCTGAGCACCGGCGCCGTACGCGCCACGAACGGCTCGGCCGCCCAGTACTTCACCGGCGACTGGAACGGCACCGACTTCACCCCCGACCAAACCGCAGGCACGGTCCTGCGCGCCGACTCCGGACGCGACTACTACGCCGCCATGTCCTTCTCCGGCCTGCCCGACGGCCGCCGCGTCTGGCTCGGCTGGATGAGCAACTGGGACTACCCCTTCAGCGCCCCCACCGGCGCCTGGAACGGCCAGCTGAGCATCCCCCGCGACCTGACCCTCACGGACACCGCCGACGGCGTACGCCTGGTGCAGACCCCGGTCCAGGAACTGATCCCTCTGCGTACGTCCACCACGACCCGCAAGGACCTCTCCGTAGGCCCCGCCTCCGCGAACCCGCTCGCGGGCGTCACAGGCATCGCCTACGAAATCGAGGCCGAGATCACCCTCGGCACCGCCACGGAGATCGGCTTCCGGCTCCGGGCAGACGACGACCAGCACACGACCGTCGGATACGACGCCGAGGCGAACCAGCTGTTCGTGGACCGGTCGGCATCTGGCGTGAGCGACTTCACGCAGTACTTCGCGGGCCGCACGACCGCACCGATGAAGGCGACGGACGGCCGCGTGATCATGCGCCTGTACATGGACTCGTCGTCGATCGAGGCATTCGGAGCGGACGGCCGGGCTGCCGTGACAAGCCTGATCTTCCCCTCCCCGGCCGCCGACGGCATGGCCCTCTACGTCAAGGGCGGCACCGCACACATCGAGTCGCTCGAGGTGCACCGGCTGGACAGCGTCTACCGACTGGTGGACCGGGTGAAGCCACTGGTGGCTGGCCCGACTGGCGGCGAATTCCGCTCGGACCTCGGCAAGTTGACGGTCACTCCCGCCGGTCACTGGTCCACGGACAGCGCGGGGCGCGCCGGAACTTTCGACAAGGACTCCAACGCCATCTCGGCGCGCACGGCGACGGACCTGGACTTCAACACCCTGGTAAGGCTCGGCGGCCCCGACCCGGACACCGGTGGCGCGCTCTCTCTCCTCTGGCGCGCCTCCTCCGACGGCACCAACGCCTACTGCCTCAACATCGACCCCGACCTACGGGTGATCCGCCTGGTCGCCAAGGCCAACGGCTACTTCGACGACGGCGCCGCCCTCGCCCGCGTCCCGGCCCTGGTCCGCCGCGGCACGACATACCCCGTCCGCGTCCTCACCGAGGGCGACCGCATAAAGGTGTTCCTCAACGGCAAGCGGATCATCGACGTGACGGACACGACGTACGCCGATGGCCACATCGGCCTGAATGTGTTCGGAGGGAGGGCGGCGTACCAGGACACCTACGCGAAGGAGCTGTGACCTCCGGTCAGGCTGAACACGGCACGCTCGTTCCTTGTTGCGTTCCACAGAGCAGTGGTGCATGTACTGCCAGGTGAGGACCTCGCATCTGGGACCACAGGGTTTCGTTATACGACGGTGGCCGATCTGGCGGGAGGGACGCGAGACACCGTCTGGCTCACAGACCGTGTTCGTCCATCAGGCGCATCAGGTTCCGCTTGCGTTTCTGGGCGGCGCGCAGGGCGGTGACGTACGCAGCGAACTCGTCCTCGGTGCCCAGACGACGGTGGCAGTCGCGGATGCTCAGCAACAGGCCGACGAGCTGCTCGTAGACCGCGTTGCCCGTCTGCTTGGTCAGCGGCTCGGCCAGGCGCAGGTAGACGCCGAGCGCGTCGGCGGGGCGGGTGGCCCGCGCCTGGTTGGCAAGCGTGAGCCACTGCCGGTCATGGGCACGAGTTTGGGAAGCGGCCTGCCAGGCTGCGTCGACGTCCTTGTCGTCGAGCAGTGCGTCGACCAGTACGGGGTCGCCGTACCAGCCGTGTTGCCGCCGCTCCGCGTCGGCACGCAGCAGGGCAAGGGCCCCCTCACGCTCGGCCGGTCAGCAGTCCGCGGCCCGCGCGGCGGCGCCCAGCTGCTGGTACGCGAGCAGCGAGCGGCGGGCGCCGAAGTGGTCGCGGCGCATGGTGACAGCGTCGGCGAGCCGGCCCGCCTGGGCGTAGCGGTCGCAGAGATAGTCGACGAGGGCGGTGTCTACGGCGGAGAGTTCCCGGGCGTCCCGGATACCGCGTTCTGCCCAGTCCAGAGCCTCGTCGGGGCGCCGGGCGGCATCCAGCTCGCGGGCGATGACCAGGTGCGTGTGGCCGTTCGGTGAGAGGTCGGCAGCGTGCACGGCGATCACCGCGTCGACATCGCCTCCCGCCTTGGCCAGACGCTCCATCAGGTACTTCTCCGCCCAGCCGCGACGATTGCCCTGCCACGCCTCGACGGCCAGCGTCCGCAGGACGGCCATTCCCTCCTCGCCGAGGACATCCTCGTAATCGAGCGGATCGATGTCGGTCAGGCCGTCGTCGACGTCGTCGAGCACATGGCCGACCAGCCAGCGCGCGAGTTCCTCGGGGTGGGGGCGCGCCGCGCGGCACGCGTCGAGGTGGGCGTCGGCGAGGTCGGCGCCGATCTGCCCGAGCCAGCCGTCGGAGTCGTCGACGCTCTCCGCCGCCTCGGCCAGCAGCCGCATCGCCTCCCGCGCCAGGGTGATCGCGTCGGCGGCCCGGCCCGTGCCGGTCAGCGCGCCGATCGCGGACACCGCCTGCCCGGCCTGGTCGGCGTAGGCGCGGGCATCGGCGTACTCGACGTAGCCGTACTGCGCGAAGGGGCCGATGTCGAGCAGATCGCGGATACGGGACCGGACCGCGGTGAGGTCCCCGCGAGCGCTCGCGGCCCGCAGCTCCAGGCGCCGCCCCAACTGCCGGTCCTCGTCGACCTGTTCCCGCAGCAGGGCGAGCAACTCGTCCTTGGACAGGGCGGACAGCCACCCGTCGAGGTCCTGCGCGCGCTCCCGGGCCGCCTTCTTCTGCCGCGGCAGGCTCTCCCGCTGGGCCAGCACGCTCAGGCCGAGGGCGACCAGGTGCTTGCAGAAGTTGCCCTCCAGACCATACGGGCAGCCGCATACGCCGGACAGCCCGCCGGGTCCGTCCAGGGTCAGCTCCACCTCGTACCGCTCCGTCCCATGGACACTCGCGGTCACCCAGCCGTCACCCACCTCGACCCCGGACACCGCGTCGAGATATCCGAGGGCGCGTTCGAAGGAACGGGCACCGGCCAGCGTCTTGAGACCCGCCTCAGTGAGGCCGCGCATGATTCTTTTCCACCCTGCCGTGATTGTGCAGTCGATGCTCCGCCAGCCTAGGGGAGGGTTGCAAGCCGACGACTTCCGTGAGTTTGACCCCCAACTCGCCCGATCATGTCCGAGATCTGACCGCCCGCCCGCTGAGCAGCCTCCATGGCCCTCAAGAACGTCATCCCCTCAAGAACGTCATCGAGGAGTCCGTCGACTGGACGTCCTGAGCCGGTCGCGGCAAAGCGCACGGTTGGGGGCACGCCGTCCCACGGGTGGGTGCACACCCGGGCCGCGACACTGCGCCCACGGCAGCGTCGCCGCCCCTGTGGAGGACTACTGATGTCGAAGGCGCGCACGTAGGTCAGGACGGCGTCGTTGCCCGCCGTGTTGGTGACGGCGTACGGCTCCACCGCAGGGCGGCTGGGCGGCTGGGCGGCGACGTAGATCCGGATGACCTTCCAGCTGATATGGCTGACCGACTTCACCCAGGGTGCGGTGAGGTTTTACGTCTTCTGGGCAGGCCAGTTCGTGGCGGCCATGGAGCTCTGCGCGGCGATACCCGCCTCTGCGACGACAGCGGCACCGGCCACCGTCCACGTGAGGTATCTGGGCCTCTTCGACTGCCGATACCCGGCCATCCCCACCCCAGAGTCCATGCGTTCATACGTGACGGCATACGGCGCCGAGCGACGTACGACCGCGGGATGAAACGCGTTCCGAGCCCCCTGAAACGGCGCACGGCGATATGCGCACGGCGCCGGAAGCGGAACGCAACGTAACCGACCGCTCCCCCGTGATCGGGAAACTCCGCTCCTTGATCACCACAGGGTTCACCCAAGACTCCAAGGTGACGGTCACCGGGACGTCCACGGCGGGGCTCGGGGACGACGCCTACACCATCACGCACCGACAGCGCCTGGGAGAGTGGCACGACGCTGATTGCCACCCGTGTGGGCACAGCCGTCGTCAGCGTGCTGTCCACAGACGGCAGCGACAACCGTGCGGGGACCCTGCCACCGAGCGAAGCCGCACTTGTCTACGTGGGGTCGGCGCTGCGGCGGGTGACGCTTTCGGCGACGATGCGCTCTGCCTCGGCCACGACCCGCTCTTCCTGGGAGACCTCGTCCAAACTGCGCTGGGCGGTCTCCGGGATCAGCAAGGTCATCAGAACACCGAGCAGCGAGAAGCCGGCCGACAACTCCAGGGCTCCAGCCGTGCCCAACTCCTTCTGGATGACGGGGAAGAGGAACACACCGATAAAGGCACCTATCTTGGCGACGCCGGAGGAGATGCCGTGGGCCGTGCTGCGCACGCTGGTCGGGAAGCACTCAGCGGACAACACGAACGTGGTGGTGTTCGGGCCGAACTCGGCGAAGAAGTAACTCATGCCGAACAGCATCAGGAAGGGGACGACCATTCCCGTGATGCCGGGGATGACTCCGATCGCAAGAAAGGCCAGCCCCATGCAGGAGAATCCGATGATTTGCAGCCTGCGATGCCCGATCCGGTCCATGAATGCCGTGGCGAGGTAGTAGCCAGGCACTGCGGCGACGGAGAAGACAATCAGGTTCAACGCAATCGCCTGGGTGGCGGGGTGATCGCCGCTTCCCAGCACGCTTTTCACGATCAGCGGTGCGGAGACGGAGTTGCCGTAGTAGGCGTAGTCGAAAACGAACCAGGTGCCCGCTGTGCCGGCGAGCATACGCAGGTAGCGCGGGTGCGTCAGGAGCGTGCGCAGGCCGATCGGTTTGCGTTGGGAGGTCGGAAGAGGGCCGCCCGTAGCGGAGACCACGCCGTCGGTGTAGGCCGCGAGGTTGGAGGCAGCCTTGGCGCTGTCTCCCCTGACCCGCTCGGTGTACCTCGGGGATTCCGGCATCCGCCGGCGTAGGTAGATCACACCCGCCGCGGGTACGGCGCCCAGCCCGAGCAGGAGCCGCCAGACCAGGCCGTGGCTCATGCCGGTGGACAACAGCGCGAGGCCCGCGACGTAACCGGCCACCGTGCCGAGCGCCTGCATGGAGAACACCATGCCCACGAGCCTGCCGCGATCGCGTCGGTTGGCGTACTCGCTCATCAGCACGGCGGAGACGGGGTAGTCCCCTCCCACTCCGATACCGAGGACGAACCGGAAGACGACCAGCCAGGCGAGGCTCGGAGCGAAGGCCGAGGCCAAGGCGCCGACGACCATGAGCAGTGCCTCGAGACCGTACACGCGCTTGCGGCCGGCGATGTCGGCGATGCGTCCGAAGACGAACGCGCCCAGGAATGCGCCGACCAGCGAGACCGAATTGATGAGGCCCATCTTTGACGCGCTGAGGTGCCATTGCGCGGCAATCAGCGTGCTGACGGTTCCTACGATGAACAAGTCGTAGGCATCGGTGAAGAATCCCATTCCCGCGGTGACCACGGCACGAGCGTGAAATCTGCTGAGCGGGGCCTCATCGAGAGCCGTTGTGATTGCTATGGGTGGGTTGTCGGCCATGGTGCGGCGGCTCCTGTCCCTGGGTTCAGTAACACCCTCAGCCATGCCCTGGGAACCGTCGACGACACCCGGGCAGACTGAAGCTTCGCACACCGAAGTATTGAGTCGGTCAGTCGGAGGCCATTTCGAATCGATGGAGCAGTCAACAGGGCGCCAAATAGTCGTCTCTGCCTGGTCTGATCCTCTTAGGCTCAGCTTGACGCCGGTCCCTTGAACTGACGCGGAAGCAAAAGCGGCGGGCCATTCACCTGCTACCGCTGTGCGGGAGACTGACAGTCCAACACTTCCGGTAAGGCGGAGCCGTCTCATGCGCGCGCAGGCACGGACGGCGGGGCGGTCTGTCGGCTGAGCCGATCGGCTGGCTACGGGAGGCAACCGAACCGGGCTG
Organism: Streptomyces sp. TRM68367; assembly: GCF_014495685.1. Lineage (GTDB taxonomy): Bacteria > Actinomycetota > Actinomycetes > Streptomycetales > Streptomycetaceae > Streptomyces. Next base: position 10,303 of record NZ_JACTVI010000010.1, read on the forward strand.
CTACGCCTCTTACGGCAACGAACGCCTACAACTGCCGCGTCGGCCATGGAGCGGCAGCCCAGACTCCCGGACTTCCGCCGGGACCATCACGGGGCAGGCACCGACAGTGCCGGAGGACCGACTCCGGCATGCGTATCTCACTGAAGGCAGCAAGGATGAGCGATTACCGTAGCAGGCCTCCTTCGCAAAATTCCTGGGGTCATTCCGGCCCGAATCCGGTGCCGGAGGGGACGGAGCCCGCGGGCGGACAGCCCCGGATGATCCGAGCGGGGATGCGCAGGGCCACCCAGACGGCGAACCGGCGCTCGTCGCGCAGGAAGACGGAGGGACACGGCCCGGGTGCGCGTCCGGCCGCTTCCTCCCGGCGCGGGGCTCCCGGGAAGCGGCGGCTGATCGACTATCCGCGGACGGGCAGACGCGGTCTGCGGCGCTGGCTGCCGTCCTGGAAGCAGGTGTTGACCGTCTTCGTGCTGCTGTTCGGCGGCACGGTCGGCGCGGTCGGCTTCGCCTACGCGTCGGTGTCCATTCCGAGCGTCAACCCGAGCACACAGTTGCAGAACAATCTGTTCTACTGGTCGGACGGCTCGCGGATGGCCAGCGTGGGCCAGGTGAACCGGCAGAACGTGAGCCTGTCGCAGGTTCCGTCCGATGTGCAGTGGGACTTCCTCGCGGCGGAGAACGCCTCCTTCTACACCGACCCGGGCGTCGACCCGCAGGGCATTCTCCGGGCGCTGTACCACATGGCGGAGGGCGGCCAGGTGCAGTCCGGGTCGACCATCACGCAGCAGTTCGTGAAGAACACCTACCTCAGCCAGGACCAGTCCCTGTCACGCAAGTTCAAGGAGATCATGATCTCCTTGAAGATCGGTGCGAAGCTCAGCAAGCAGCAGATTCTGCAGGGCTATCTGAACAGCAACTACTACGGCCGCGGGGCCTACGGCATCGAGGCCGCCGCCCAGGCGTACTACCACCGTCCCGTGGAGAAGCTGAACGTCAGCCAGGGAGCGTTCCTGGCGGCCACGGTGAACGAGCCGAGCGTGATGATGAACGCCGACGATCCGCATGTCCGCCCCCAGGCCACCGCCCGCTGGAAGTACGTACTGGGCCGGATGGTCGCCATCGGCAAGTTGAGCGCCACGCAGGAACAACGGTATCTGCGGGAGGGCTTCCCGGTGCCGAAACCGATGACCGCCTCCGGCTCGACGAGCGGGCAGGTCGGCTATCTGGTGCAGATCGCGCAGCAGTACGTCGAGCAGCACTCGTCCATCACCGACCAGCAGTTGAACCAGGGCGGCTACCAGATCTACACCACCTTCGACAAGCACCAGGTCGCCGAGCTGAGCGCCTCCGTGGCCAGGATGCGCAAACAGCACCTGGACCCGAAGCACCGGTCGGCGGACCGGAACGTGCAGGTCGGTGCCGCCTCCGTCGACCCGGCCACCGGGGCGATCGTCGCCCTGTACGGCGGTGACGGCTGGAACAAGGGCCACTACACAGACAACGCCAACAGCTCTGGCGTGCCGGTCGGTTCCACCTTCAAGCCCTTCGTCCTCGCCGCCGCCCTGGACCACGGCGCGGTCCTCTCCCCCGGGCAGCCTCCGTCGCCGGTCACGCCGGAGAGCAGGTTCGACGGCGACAACGGCATCGAGATCAAGAACCAGCAGGGACAGTACCTCCCGGACGGCAGCGACCCCACCGGGCTGCTCCACCAGCAGAACGACGTCTCCACCAAGTGGGGTTACATCACCCTGCGCAAGGCCATGGAGCAGTCGGTCAACACCCCGTACGTCCAACTCGGCGAGTACGTCGGGTACGACAACGTCGAGAACGAGGCACTGGCGGCCGGCCTGCTGCGCAGCAGCCTCCAGTACGACACCGCCGGCTTCTACATCGGCACCTCGACCCCGTCGGCCATCCGCATGGCCGACGCCTACGGCACCTTCGCCGACGACGGGGTCCACCACGAGCCCTACTCGGTCACCAAGGTCCTCGACGGCGGCCGACAGCTGTCGGGGTTCACCGCGCCGTCCGGCACCCGGGCCATGCCCGCCTCGACCGCCGACACCGTCACCAACGTGCTGCAGGACGTGGTCGAGCACGGCACCGGCACCAACGCCCTGGCCCTCGGACGGCCCGCCGCCGGCAAGACCGGCACCACGGACGACTACAAGTCGGCCTGGTTCATCGGCTACACACCGCAGTTGTCCACGGCCGTCAGCATGTTCAAGGAGGGTCCCGGCAACTCGGGCCTGAAGGGCATGGCCGGAGTCGGCGGCTACAGCAAGGTCTTCGGAGCGGACATGCCCACCCAGGTGTGGCTCGGCTACATGTCCGCCGCGCTCCAGGGCCGGCCCGTGAAGTCCTTCCCTCCGACACCGCCACTCGGCCAGGGAGCCAACGAGAACGGCGCCCCGTCCCCCACCCCCTCGGCATCCCCCACCGAGTCGCCCTCGAGCCCGCCTTCACCAACCACACCCGCACCGTCCCCGTCCATCACGCCGTGCAGCGACATCCCTGGCGGGTGCGCCTCCCCCACCGCTCCCACCCCCTCCCCCTCGCCGACCAGCACCAACGGCTTGTCAGGCGGCCTCTTCGGCCCAGGAGGCGGCAAGCACGGGAGCGGTGGCGCGCAATCACCACACCGATGACCGCGAGGCTCCTACCGCAGCCTGTCGATGCCACGTACGGAGCGGGGGCCAACCGAAGCTCCGGCTCCGGTCCCTCCAGAAGTCGAGAACGCCGCCGGAAAGCTACGGTGACAGAATAATTCTGCATCAGATGTAAATGGGCGGCGAACCCGCGAGGCGCAACGAAGGGAGCTCGGCCCATGGCCCGTAACGCAGCCCACGGCCGGCATCCGTACCGATGGGCCCGGCGGGCCATGGCAACGATGACCACCGTTGGGGCTGTCGGCTATTTCGTCATGTCGGCCATGCTCAGCCACAGCGCCGCGGCCATGCGGAAACTCGACGCCGAGGAGGCCGGCCTGGTCCACGCCTGGCCGTCACACGCGCAACGCCGCCGCTACCGGGTCCCCATCCCCAGGGAGCCACCGGCGTTCGGTTCTTCGAGGCCAACGCCTGGGCGTCCAGCGAGCTCTACGTGCAGTTCACCACCACGCCCGCCGGACTGCGGGCGTTCCTCGCGCAACTGGGCACCAGCCCCGCTCGGCTCAAGGACGGAGACATCGCCATCGTGGTCACAGCGCGTCAGCGGGCCCGGGCGGACTCGACAACCTTGAACACCATCGCCAGTGCGGCGGCCGGGCTGCCCGCACCGCGGGTGACCTTCGTGCGGAGTTTCACCGTGGAGAAGGTCGACTCGATGGGGTTGGTGGTCCGCAGGTGGATCCAGTGCTCGGCAGGGAAGTCGTAGAACGCCAGCAGCTCGTCGGCCTCGTCGGTGATCTTCTTCACGGCCTTCGGCCATTTCGCGCCGTAGGCTCCACCTCATCCCCACCACCGAAGGTCCGGCGGAGCCGAACCCCTCACCGGCGGTGCGGGAGTTCGCTGAGCCCGTGCAAGCGGGCGATGCTGGTGCTGCGCTTACCAAGGCGCCGATCAGTCTTCCAACGACCCACCGCCCTTCGAGCTCTTCAGGGCGGGCAGATCCTCGCTCGAGGCGAGCGGTGCCGCCCCTGGCAGACGCTGTCCGGCTGACTCCTTGAGGAACAAGACGCTCACGAGCCCGATCACACCTGCCCCGATGAGGTAGTAGCCAGGCCAGTCGAGGTTGCCGGTCGTGGTTACCGCGACTCCGATGATCGTGGGCGCGGTGCCCGCGAAGGCGGACACGATTACGTTGAAGATGATGGCGAGGCTGCCGTACCGGATCATGGTCGGGAAGAGTGCGGGCAGTGTTGAGGGGGTCACCGCTGCAAAGCAGAGCAGAGCAAAACCCATGATCAACAAGCCGAGGACCTGGCCGGTCAGCCCCGCTCGCAGCAGCCACACCGAGGGCAGGCCGAGGACGATGAGCGAGACGCTGCCGGTGATCAGGATGGGCTTTCTGCCGATCCTGTCACTGAGCTTACCGACGAACACGATGGCGCAGAGCATTGCCAGCGTGACGGCCATCTGGAGGGTGGTCGACAGTGCGTCCTCGGTTCCGCTCTTGCCGTGTTCCGGCAGGGTGTCCGTCAGATAGGTCGGCACGTAGTTCGTCAGCACGTAGTTGGTGACGTTCCAGGCCACAATCAGTCCGCTCGCGATCAGTACCTCTGGGCGGTAATGGCGCACCAGTATCTGGAATACGCGGCGGAGGGCCATGGTGGCCATCGCTGGCGAACGCTCCATCAGCTGCCGGAACGCGGGCGTCTCTTCCAGGCGGATCCGGAGGTAGATCCCGATGATGCCCATCGGGAGACCGAGCATGAAGGGCAGCCGCCATCCCCAGGCCAGCAGGTCGTCCTCCGACAGGGTGGCGACCAGGAGCGCGCTGATGCCCGCGCCGAGGGTGTATCCGACGAGCGTGCCGAATTCCAGCCAGCTGCCGAAGAAGCCGCGCCGCCGGTCCGGGGCGTATTCGGCGACCAGGGTCAGTGCCCCGGTGTACTCGCCGCCGGCAGAGAAGCCCTGCAGCATTCGGATGAACAGCACGAGCAACGGGGCCGCGATGCCGATCGTGCCGTAGCTGGGCACGAGTCCGAGCAGCGCGGTCGCGATCGCCATCAGCAGCACCGTGGCGGCGAGGACCTTGGTGCGGCCGATGCGGTCACCCAGCGGTCCGAGGATGACTCCGCCGAGCGGGCGAGCCACGAACGCGGCGGCGAAGGTACCCAGGGTGAACACCGCCGCCCAGTTTCCGGCGTGGGGGAAGAACACGTGCTGCAGGGCAACGGCTGCGAGGTAGGAGTAGATGCCGAAGTCGTACCATTCGGCGACGTTTCCCAGGGTGGCAGCCGTGGTCGCGCGACGGATGGTCTGCGCGTCCGCGATGGCTACCGGGTTGACCACAGGCCGAGGCTCTTCGGTCGGCCCGCTCACGTTGCCGCTCCGTTCCGTCCGATGCGCAACGAGGACATACTGTGGCGTGGATTCATGATCATCCTTTGTTGAGGACTGATATATCTATGTGACGTTAAGAGATGTATAAGTCATCGTCAACTGCTTCCGCTCCGGCTACGGGCTCGCGAGATGCTGCCGGCGATCGAGAATCTCCTCGGCGGCCTGGGTCAACACGCGCGCGGTTCAAGCCCAAGAGCGCCTCGGCCATCGAGAGCCCTCGTACGAGCACAGCCGACGGCGTGGATACTGGCCCTGATTGCAGGCGCGGTTGAGGGGCACGGCCAGTGACCGGCGACAATCGCATAGGACCGCCCAGCTTTGGAAGCGAACGCGACATGTTGTGGGCTTTCCTCGACTACCACCGCGCGACCCTCGCCATGAAGTGCGAAGGGCTGACCGACGAGGAGTTGCGGCAGCAGTCGATGCCGCCATCCGCGCTGTCGTTGCGGCACATGGCGGAGGTGGAGCGTGCCTGGTTCCGTCGGGCGTTCGAGGACAACGACGCACCCATGGTGTGGTCCGACAAGATCGACTTCCAGGCGGCGTACGACGCGAGCGCGTCGACCAGAGACGAGGCGTTCGGGGCCTGGGAGGCCGAGGTGGAGAACTCGCGTCGTATCGAGCGGGAGGCTCAGTCCCTGAACCAGGCCGGGTATCAGCCGAGATGGGGCGAGGAGGTGTCGCTGCGGATGGTGATGATGCACGTACTTCTGGAGTACGGCCGCCACAACGGGCACGCGGACTGTCTGTGTGAGGGCGTCGACGGGACGGTAGACGCCTGAGCCGCAGGAGCCACCAATCTCGCTGGGGATGCCAAATGCGCCGGCTCCCGATCGGCGTGAGTGCAAAGGCAGCACATTGGGGTGACCAAGGTCTTCGCGCGCACTCCGAAGTACGTCAGCCCGGACGTCAGCCCTTGACGTCCTTCACCGAACTGGGCCCCAGCTGTTCGGCCCCGTTTGCCTCAGCCCGGCCTGCACCAGGGTGCCCGGCACCGCCCCACCGGCCGGCGACCCCGAGTTGGCCGTGGCCCGCTTCCGCGCCTACCGGGGCTGCGCGGGCATGGGGCAAGCCTAATGGGACGGCCGACGCGGACCTGCCCGGCACTCACAGACGCCCGCCCGACAAATGCTTCGGTGTCCGATGTATTGTCGTTCGGGTCATCCCCGGCCGCCGGCCGGATCTTGCACGTGGAGAACGGTTCCAGCTCATGATCCTGGCGTACCTACCCAGCCCCTCCCAGGGGGTGTGGCACCTCGGTCCGGTGCCGATTCGCGCCTACGCGCTGTGCATCCTGGCAGGCATCTTCACCGCCATCTGGCTGACCGGACGCCGCTGGGAGGCGCGGGGCGGCAGGCGGGAGGACATCGCGGACATCGCGGTCTGGGCGGTGCCGTTCGGTATCCTCGGCGGCCGCCTCTACCACGTGATCACCGACCCGGAGCTGTACTTCACCGCCGGGAAGCAGCCCATCCGGGCCCTCTACATCTGGGACGGCGGCCTGGGCATCCCCGGCGCCGTGGCCTTGGGTGCGGTGGGCGCCTGGCTGGGCTGCCGCCGCCGCGGCATCCGCCTGGCCGACTTCGCCGACGCCGCCGCGCCCGGACTGGTGCTGGCCCAGGCGATCGGCCGCTGGGGCAACTACTTCAACCAGGAGCTGTACGGCCGCCCCACCGACCTGCCGTGGGCGCTGTACATCGACCCGGCCCACCGCCCCGCCGACAGCCCGAACGTGGCCCTGTACCACCCGACGTTCCTGTACGAGTCACTCTGGGACCTCGGCGTGATGGCGCTCCTGCTCTGCCTCGACCGCCGCTGGCATACGCGGCTTCGACGCGGGCGCCTGTTCGCCTGCTACGTGCTCGCCTACACCGCCGGGCGGGCCTGGATCGAGGCGCTGCGCATCGACCACGCCAACCACTTCCTGGGCCTGCGGCTGAACGACTACGTCAGTCTGGTCCTGTTCACCGGCGCGCTGGTGTACCTGATCGCCACCCGCCGTCCGCACCCGGACGACGACGCCCCCTACCCGGGTGCCGACGGCGAAGAAACGGTGCCGGAGCCGGCCCAGGCGTCCTGCGGGAAGCAGTAGTGACGGCCCTCCCGGACGCGGAGACGTCGCGGGCCGCGGCCGGCGGCCGTACACGGGATGGCGCATCGGCCCGCTGCCGCCCGCCCGCCTGCGTCCGCTCACGCGGCCCCGGCCATGGGTGGAGCTGGCCTTCACCGCGCTGCTCATCGCGGGCTCGCACGGCCAGCAGCCCCTGCCGCAGAGTGAGGACCAGCCAGGCCCCTGCCAGCGCACCCAGCCAGCGGTGATGGTTGGCCAGTCCGTCGGCCAGTACCCCCAGCGAGACCACCAGATCGACGGCAGTCAGCCACACGTCGCGCCTCGAGCGGGGCACGACGGCCAGGGCGGGGTCACGCCTCATCACGGCCCCCATTCTGCCCGGGTCCCGATCGGGCCCCGGCCGGACCGGCCCAGGCCGCGCCGAGGGCCAGCAGCGCGACGGCCAGCAGGATGAGCGCGGCCTCCCGCCCCCCGCTCGCCCGGCCTCCGACGTGCAGGGCGAAGGTCACCAGCGCCACGCCCAGTGCGGTGCCCAGCCCGCGGGCCATGTTGACCAGGCCGCCGCCGGTTCCTGAGGAGCTTGCGGGGATCGCCCCCATGATCATGACGTTGTTGGCCGGGGTGAAGGTGCCCAGCCCCAGTCCGGTCAGTGCCAGGACCGGCACCAGCCAGGAGAGAGTCAGCGGGACCACCAGGAGTGCGGCCACGGCGGCAGTGAACACGGCGGCGCCGAGCAAGCACCGGTTCCGGTCCGTCATCGAGCGCGGCAGCAGCCGGTCACCGCCGGTCGCCGCCAGCGCGAACCCGGCCGGCAGCGCGGTCAGCACAGCCCCCGCGGCTAGCGCCGACGAGCCCCGTGCGGTCAGCACGACCGGCACCAGCACCAGCGGACCGAACAGCACCAGATAACCGCTCAGCGCCCCCACCAGGCCGAACGTGACGGCCCGCACCCGCAGCAGCGCCAGCTCGACCAACGGAGAGTCCGCCCGCCCCTGGCGCACCACGAAACCCCAGCCCGCCAAGGCCGCAACGGCGAACAGCACACCCACGCCCCACCCGGGCACCGGAAGCCCGGACGCCGCCGACACCGCCAGCAGCGCACTCGTGGTCGCCACGGCCAGCAGCGTGAGCCCCGCCCAGTCGAAGCCCGCCACCCGCGTGCGGGTCCGGGTGCGCGGCAGCAGATAGTGCCCGGCCACCAGCGCGGCCAGCCCGATCGGCACGTTGACTCCGAACACCCAGCGCCAGCCCAGCGTGGACACCAGCGCCCCGCCCACCGTCGGGCCCAGCGCCAGGCCCAGCGCCTGGGCGGCGGCCTGTACCCCGAGCGCGGTACGCATTCGCTCGCGCGGCGCGCTGGTCGTCACCAGCGCCACGCTGTTGGCCTGCATCAGCGCCGCCCCGGCCGCCTGCACGACCCGGAACGCCACGAGTGCCGTGAGCGACGGGGCCAGCCCGCAGGCGGCGGACGCAAGCGTGAACAGGGCGAACCCGTACAGGTACAGCAGTTTGCGGCCGTGTGCGTCCGACAGTCGTCCGGCCGGCACCAGCAGCGCCACCAGAGTCAGCAGATAGGCCAGCGACACCCACTCCACCGCCGCCAGCGAGGTGTGGAACTCCGTGCGCAGGCTGCCGTAGGTCAGCGTCACGATGCTGGCGTCCAGCTGCCCCATGAACGCTCCGAAGCACACCGTGCCCACCGCCAGCCACCAGGCATTCGGTCGCGACCGTATGCCGTCCGGGCGGGCCCGCTCCCGTATGAGGGCGGCGGGCCATCGGCTTCTGGACCGGCTGGGGGACGTTTGCGTGGCCATGACCCCACATTACATCGGGTACCGAACTATTCTGCTACCGTCCCATCACGGGCGAATGGTGCTGTCGCGGGCTCCGCCAGGGAAGTCGACGAGCCCCGGCCCCGCCAGCGGGTGTGCGCGATGCCAGGGGGCCTGAGGTGCCCGGTACTCCTGCCAGAAGGTGGCCAGGCAGCCGCCGCTCAGCGCGGCACACCAGTCGGTGAAGCGCTGCTCGGCGAAGACTGGCACATCACGCTCGGGCGCGATGCCGCCGAGCGCCTTGGCCACGCGGGTCACCCACGGCACCGAGGCCAGCGCGTTGACGCTGCGGGGCGCGAGCGCGACCACCCTCCCGTACCGGTCGGCGTTCACCGGCGTTTGCGCGGTGACCGGGTGGGCACCCCGGCCACATGAGCATGCGGGACGCCCCAGCGCCCGCCACGAGACACCGACCGGCGAGCCGGCTCGTAGCCGCGCCTCTGGCCGCGTTGCTGCTCGCCGGCTGCGTCCTGTACGAGGATCGTGAGGACGCAGACGCGGAGCGGACCTCTCCTGGTGCCGTGCGCGAGGTGCCACTCCGGGTCGTGGAGCAGGGCGACCGGACGCTGGCGTTCGTGCCGGTGAGCATCGAAGGCGAGGGGCCCTTCATGTTTGCCCTGGACACCGGTGCCTCCACCAGCGTCGTCGACGAGGACGTCGCCGACCGCGTCGGTCTCGAACGCACCGGCGAGCGCCGGTCGGTGAGCGGGATCCTGGGCACCGGGCAGGTTCCCGTCGCCCGGGTGGACCAGTGGAGGGTCGGTGACGTACCCATCGACCCGGGTGAGGTCACGGTCATCGACCTCGGCCCTCCCAGGGGAGGCGGCGGCATTCAGGGACTGCTCGGCTCGGACGTGCTCAGCGACTACAGATCGATCACCGTCGACTATGAGGACGGCGTCCTCGAAATCCCCGCTCTGTGACGGCTGGGGCCTGCCGATGCTGCCCCAGCAGGCATGGCGAGCCATATGGGGATGATCTTCGCGGTCGCCGTTGTGGTGGCCTTGGCGGTCGATCTGCTGGCACACCGGCGGGCACGTGTCATCGGCTTACGGAAAGCCGCCGCCTGGAGTGGGGGCTGGGTGGGCCTGGCCGTCGTCTTCGGCACATGGTCTCCTCAGTACCCCGCGAACTCATTCGATACTCGATGGATTGATCAGTATCGAATCTCGACGAGGCGCCCTTCTGCATCGGGCTCGGGCACCTCAGGAACCCGGTTCGCTGTCCCGAGCGCGATCCGGTGCGCCGACCAGGCCGCGACAGCGGCGTCGAGCACGTCGTCCACGGGAATGCGGTCCGCCTCACCAAGCTCGTCCGGGAGCACGAGGCCGGCCTCGGCCAGCAGGGAGCGGCGCAGGTTCTGGCCGCGCCAGGTCTTCTTGGCGTAAGCCAGCGGCACTCCGTCGGCCAAGGCGTAAAAGGACACCTCGGGGTGCACCTCATGGATCCGCTCATCGGCGAGCCAACACGCCCGCGCCTCAAGCAGCTTCGGTCTCAGCGCCCACGCCTGCTGGCTCAGCCGACTACCGGTGAGCTCCTGGCATCGGCCGGCGGCCGCCCTGTAGTCCTGCTCCTGCCACGCCATTTTTGGCGCTATGGGGAAAACGCTGCTGCGCCGCACCCCGAGCAACGCCCTGGCCGCGAGATCTGCGGCGCGCCAGCCCTTCTCGACCAGGCCCAACGGCATGTCCACCGCGATCGCATCCACCTCGGCGGCGCGCTCGATCAGCCTCTCGAGCCGGGGATCCACCAGGCTGCCCGCGTACGCGCCGTCCGTGAGTCTGATCCCGACCCACCCCTGCTTACCACAGGCGTCGACCCCAAGGACGTCCATCCCACCCACCCCTCGCGCACAAGCCGAGCCGCAACGTAGCAGCACCCACGGTCCCAGAAACTGCCGCCCGCCACCGTTCCCGTCTACCTGTGCCCTGCCGGGGACTCGCACCTGCGACCTCTGTTCTTGTCGCCGATCAGCAGCTGTCCAGGCCGGGCGGCGGTCAGGCCCGGTTCGGCGGCGAGCAGGTCCAGCAGGGTCTCGCGTTCGCCGGCCCTGGCACCGGTCAGGGCGAAGGCGATCGGCAGGCCCTGCAGCCCGCGGTCGGTTCCGCTTGCCGGCTCTCCAAGGCCGTCCTGGGGCGTGGCGCTCCGGGAGGAGTGGTCGCCGGCACGAAGAACCCCATGCCTCGCGGCAGGCTCTCTGCCCGGCCATCACCGTGTCACCTGGCATGCAGACACCCGCCCTGCGGTGCATGGCACCGCTGAGGCTTTGACCTTTGAGGGATGGTCAGCCGCCTGGATCCCTCGTAGCATCCGCCCCACCCACCCCATGCGTTTACGAGGAGCGGCCGTGAAACGAAGCCTGCACCGGTTGCTGATCTCCTGCGCCGCGATGACGGCCGTCGCCGCGGCGACGCTCACGGGCCCGCCCGCTTCCGCTGCCGCGGCGCCCCCCTGCCCTCTCGGACTGACCGCGACGGCCCATGTCACGCCGTCCGGCGGTGGGTCGTACACAGTGTGCTCGGGCCGGGTGCCGAGCTTCGACGGCACACCGCTGGACGTCGACGTGTCCCTCCCAGACGGTGCGAGCGGGCCCCTGCCCCTCATGGCCATGCTGGGTGGCTGGGGCAGCTCGAAGACCGCATTCGAGTCCACCGGCCCGGAGGGCAACGGGCAGAACACCTGGCACTGGAACAACGCGTGGTTCGCCAGTCAAGGCTACGCGGTGCTGAACTACACGGCCCGGGGCTTCTACCGGTCCTGCGGTCAGGACCCGTCGTCCGGCTACACGTATGCCTCCGATCCGGCGTGCTCCCACCGGGCAAGCTGGACGCACCTGGCCGACCGCCGCTGGGAGGTGCACGACACCCAGTACCTCACCGGCCTGCTGGTGGACGCCGGGATCGCGAGCCCGACCAAGGTCGCCGTCACCGGGGACTCCTACGGAGGCGGGCAGAGTTGGCTGTTGGCCATGTCCCAGGACCAGGTGATGCAGCCGGACGGAACGCTGGTGCCCTGGACGTCGCCGCGTGGCGTACCGATCCGACTGGCCGCAGCCATACCGCAGTATGGCTGGTCCGATCTCGGGCAGGCCCTGGTCGACAACGGTCGCGGCTCGGACGGGACGTCAGGAGCGCCCCCGGACGGGCCCCGCGAGAACCCCGTCGGAGTCGCGAAGGAGTCCTACCTCGACGGGCTGTATGCGCTCGGTCAGCAGCACGCCCAATACGCCGGCCCGCAGGACACCACCGCTGACATCCCGGGGTGGTACGCGGCGATCAACGCCGGCGAACCGTACGAGGCCAACCCGACGGTCGATGAGATCTTCCGGCAGCTGCGCACCTACCGGTCGGCGTACTACGCGCCGGTGCCCTCTGCCTCCGCCCAGGTGCCCGTCTTCAGCGTCCAAGGCACCACCGATCCGCTGTTCCCCGGCGTGCAGACCACACAGATGATCAGCAGACTGCGTGCGGCACGGCCGGGATACCCTGTGTGGGCGTTCTTCGGGGATCTCGGACACTCCTACGCGAACAACCCGCACGCCGTGTGGGCCGCTGCCAACGACCAAGCGAACGCCTGGCTCACCCAAGTGCTCGCCAAGGCCGCGCCGTCGGCCCCCAAGACGACGATGATCACGACCGCGTGCGAGCCGGGCCAGAGCGCGGACACGCTGACGGCCGACTATTACGGCCAACTTGCCAATGGGCGATGGTCCTTCACGAGCAAGGCCAGTGCCACGACGACGAGCGCCACCCCCGGAGGCCCGGAATCCGCGGCTCTCGATCCGATCGTCAACTCAGGCTGCCGCAGCATGTCGGTCCAGTCCGATCCCGGCGTGGCGAGCTGGACCTTTACCCCGCCGTCGGATGGCAGCCTGGCCGGTTCCCCCGTCGTCCACCTCACTGCCTCCCTCCAGGGCTCCAACGCGGAGCTCGCGGCCCGACTCTTCGACGTCGACCCGGCGAACGGCACGCAGACGCTCATCACCCGCGCCGTCTACCGCATCACCGGAACCCCGGGACAGTCCCTGCCTGTGGCGTTCCAGATGTGGCCGGCCGGATGGCAGGTACAGTCCGGGCACCAGCTGAAGCTGGAGCTGAGCCAGGGTGACAGCCCGACGTGGCGGCCCGACAACGAAGCGTCGTCCCTCTCACTGAGCGGCCTGCAGCTGACCCTTCCCGTGCGCACGTCCTGACGTGGCCGTTCCGGGATCGGCCCGTCGGTAGCAGGGAAACAGGCCGCCCGGTTTCGGACCAGCGCGGCGATGCGCTTGGAGACGGCCCCGTGCCCAGCCGCGCCCACCCGTACCCAAGGCAAAGCCACACCCCTTCCTCCGCCATCCACGTGCCATCGACGGGTAAGCCCCCTGCCTCCTTGAGTAACGCGGAAGTCAGGAATCCGAAAGCCTCCTTGTTGTCACGTCCCGAACAAGCGCACAGTCGTCGCGGGCCTCCGCCCCCCGCCGGGAACCTACCGGCGGATCCCCCCAACCTGCAGGCCTCTGTCCACCACGCCCAGGAGGCTGTCCCTTGCGTACAAGATCCCAAAACTCCCCCGCCACCCGCGCCGCCCCCGGCATACGGCACCGAATAGCCCGCATCGCCTCCACCGCCGTCGGCACCGCCGCGCTCGTCCTCGCCGGACTCGGCACCGCGGCCCAGGCCAGCGCCACCCCCACACACAGCTCCAACGTCACCTGGACGGCCACCCCCTGTGCCTCGCCGAAGCAGAAGGGCGAAATGGCCTGCAACTCCCTCCGTCTCACCGGTGGCCTGACCGCCTATCAGAAGCAGCTGGCCAAGGTGGACGGCATCACGCCGAAGGCTGCAGACACCTCCACCCCCTCCGGCTACGGCCCGTCCGACCTCCAGGACGCCTACGGCCTGACCAGCGCGTCCGCGAGCAGCGGTAAAGGCAGGACCATCGCGATCGTCGACGCGTACGACGACCCGAACGCCGAGGCCGACCTCGCCAAGTACCGCTCGCACTACGGCCTCTCCTCCTGCACGACCTCCAACGGCTGCTTCAAGAAGGTCAGCCAGACCGGCTCCGCCACCGCCCTCCCCTCGGCCGACAGCGGCTGGGCCGAGGAGATCTCCCTCGACCTCGACATGGCCAGCGCCGTCTGCCCGCAGTGCAACATCCGGCTGGTCGAGGCCAAGTCCGCCACCATGGCCAATCTCGGTAAGGCCGTGAACGAGGCCGTCAACCTCGGCGCCACGGCCGTCTCCAACAGCTACGGCGGCTCGGAATCCTCCTCCGACCCCTCGTACGACTCCTCGTACTTCAACCACCCCGGCGTCGCCATCACCGTCAGCGCCGGCGACTCCGGCTACGGCGCCGAATACCCCGCCGCCTCCAAGTACGTCACCTCCGTCGGCGGCACCAAGCTCTCCCGCTCCTCCTCCACCCGCGGCTGGACCGAGAGCGTGTGGCAGACCAGCCTCTTCGAGGGCACCGGCTCCGGCTGTTCCTCGTACGACGCCAAGCCGAGCTGGCAGACCGACACCGGCTGCAGCAAACGCATGATCGCTGACGTCTCGGCCGTCGCCGACCCGGCGACCGGGGTCTCGGTCTACGACTCGTACGGCGTCACACCCGGCTGGTACACGTTCGGCGGCACGAGCGTCTCCGCACCGATCATCGCGGGTGTGTACGCCCTCGCCGGTACTCCGTCCAGTGGCTCCTACCCGGCCAGGTTCCCGTACGAGCACACCTCGTCCCTCAACGACGTGACGTCCGGCAGCAACGGCATCTGCCTCACCAGCTACTACTGCAGCGCCGGGTCCGGCTACGACGGCCCGACCGGCTGGGGCACCCCGGAAGGAGTCGGCGCCTTCACCGGCTGACGCCCAGTCACCAAGAACACATCACAGTGGCCCGGTGGGGCCCACCGACGGAATGGGGAACGAACGGGCCGCGGCACCCAGCCGCGGCCCGTTCGTCATGCCCGGTAGCCAGGGCCAGTTCTTGCTCGGTAGGAGCGCTCACGGCATCGTGGCTGCCCGAAACGGAGCGCCGACGGCTTGCGGCGTACACCGAGAGCAGAGCGTCGAGATGGATGACGCCCGTGAAGTCCTGTTCAGGGCAGGTGAGTTAGCGGGGATGGGCAGCGTGGGCCCCTTCTCTGAACTAGGCGATTTCCGGTCACTACTGAACTGAACTTGAATGGTGCTGTCCGCTCGATGGGGGCGGGTGCGGCCGTGTACCTGGAGACGTACCCGGACGTCGTGGAAACACTGGAGGAGTCGAACCGACGGGGGGTGCGGATGGCCGTGGTGTCGGATGCCTGGCCAAATCCTCCTTCCTCGAGCCGGCCCTCGCGTTCAGCTTCCGCGATCCGATCCGATCCGATCCGACAGGTGAACGCAGTCGGTTCCGTATCTCGTCCGCAGTCCCCGAGAGCGGGACAGCCGAAGCGTCAGTCAGCCGAAGAGTCAGACCCCCGAGCGACGCCATGGCACTCCTCACTGTCAGTCGTTCGTCTCCGCCGGTCCGGGGGGAAGCAGCAGGGTGAAGGTCGTGGGGTCGGTGCCCGCCAGGGCCAGCCGGCCGCCCGCCGCCTCGGCCAGCTCTCTGGCCAGCGCGAGTCCGATGCCCGCCCCGGGGCCCGTGGTGTGACCGCGGTCGAAGAGCACTCGTGGGTCGGTACGGAGGATTCCCTCGTCCCGGACGTCGAGGGCGACGGTCTCGCCGAGGGACCGGGCCGTCACCTCGGCCGTCCCTCTGCCGTGCCCGTGGGCGTTGGCGAGGAGCACGTCGAGGATCTGGCCGAGGGTCCGGCCGGGTACGGGCATCTCGCGGGTTCCCGGCTCGGCGGTGACGATGAGCCGACGGCCCGAGTCGGCGAAGAGACCGTGCCAGCGTTGCTCGGCGGAGTCGAGGGCCTCGCCGAGGAGTTGGGTGGCTGCGGGCTCCGGCACAGGGGACCGCTCGGGGCCGGCCAGGCGCAGGACCTCGTCGATGGTGTGGTGCAGGTAGTGGGTGTTCTCCAGCGCCTCCTCCAGGGCTGTTCGCGGATCCGTGCGGGGATCGGCCAGGGCGGCCTCCAGGCCCAGTTGGAGGCCGGCCAGTGGGGTGCGTAGCTGGTGCGAGGCGTTCGCGGTGAAGTTCCGCTCCCGCTGGAGGAGGTGGGCCAGTCGTTCGACCATCGCGTTGTGGGTGCGTGCCACCTGGTCGATCTCGGCGACGGCGGAGGGCGCGGCCCGGGCCGTCAGGTCCCCCTCGGTGACCGCCCGGGACTGGCGGGAGAGGGCTTCCAGTGGCGCCGTCAGGACGCGGGCCTGGCGGCGGGCGACCAGGACGGCGACGGCGAGCGCGCCCAGGGCCGCCCCCAGGAGTGCGAGCCACGCGAGCAGGATGTGCCGCCACACGCCCCACGCCGGGGACGAGGCACGGACGACGCCGATGACCTGCTCGTTCTCGGAGACGGGGACCGCGACGACGAGGTCCCCGCCGGCGCGTCCGCGGACGACCGTTCCCGTGCTCGCGCGGCGGGTGTCCGGGTCCGCCCGGGCCGGGCCCTCGCCCGCACGCAACCGCATCCGCGTGTCGTACACGCCCAGACGCACATCCCCGCCCGCCGCCGGCAGCTCCACGGGATCGCCGGAGGCGAACTCCGGGCCCACCCGGACGGCGGCGGTCAGCGCGTCGCGTTCCAGTTCGTCGCGCTCGTCGGCGAAGAAGTACGCCCGCATGGCCGCCGCCAGCGGCACGGCCAGCACGACGAGGGCGACCAGGACGGCCACCAGGGCAACACGGAGCACACGCTGTCTCATGCCCTCATCATCGGGACACTTCCGGGCCCGGAGGGACGTACGGCGCGGGGTTTTGCCGTCGTCTAACCCTCGGCGGTCAGGGCGTTAACCGGGCGCTGCCTAGCGTCACGGACATGGCCGACTGCCTGCGGGCGCCCGGCCCGGGTGCCCGCGTCGGGCGCCTGACTCCGCAGAAGGGCAACATGACGATGAACCGCACACACTTGGTCCTCCCCGTCGCCGGCGCCGTCCTGGCGTCGGTGGCGATCACCGCATGCAGTGGATCAGGGGGCTCCGGCAGCTCCGGCGGGTCCGGCGGCCCGTCCACGACCAGTCGTACGACCCAGTCGTCGCCCGCCGCGCCCGCGCCCGAGTCCAACCCGGCGGGCGACATCCCCGACAACCAGGCGTACGTCGCCTTCACTCCGCCCGGCGGCGGCTTCTCCGTGAAGGTGCCCGAAGGCTGGGCCCGCACCAGCAAGGGCACCGTCACCTCCTTCACCGACAAGCTGAACCGCATCGAACTCGCGCCGGTGTCGGCCGCGTCCGCCCCCACGACCGGTTCCGTCACCGCGCAGACGGTTCCCCAACTGCGGCGCAGCGTGTCGCACTTCGCGATGGGACACGTCTCCGTGGTCTCCCGGCACGCCGGCAAGGCCGTACTGCTGACCTACCAGGGTGACTCGGCCCCCGACCCGGTGACGGGCAAGGTGGTGCGGGACGCCTTCGAGCGATACGCGTTCTACCGCCAGGGCCACGAGGTGGACGTGACCCTCTCCGGGCCGCTGCACGCCGACAACGTGGACCCGTGGCGCATCGTCACCGACTCCTTCACCTGGCGGTGACCGCCGTGGACAGCACGGTCGCGGGCGGCGTCCCCGCCCGTACGCGCGCCCCGCGGACCGACGACCTCGACGTCGTCCTGGACGCGCACGAGCTGTACCGGTTCTACCGGGCCGGTGAGGAGGAGACGCTCGCCCTGCGCGGGGTCTCGGTGCGGGTGCGGCGCGGGGAGACCGTCGCCGTCACCGGCCCCTCGGGTTCCGGGAAATCCACGCTGCTGGCCTGCCTGGCCGGGCTCGACGAGCCGTCGGGCGGTGCCGTACATGTCGGCGGAGTGCGGATCAGCCATCGTCCGGAAGCAGAGCGGGCCCGGCTGCGGGCCGGGCGCATCGGCGTCATGCTCCAGTCCGGCAACCTCCTCCCCCACCTCGGTGTCCGCGACAACGTCCGGCTGGCCCGGGCCGCGGCGGCCGGCGACGGCCGCCGCGAGGACCTCGCCGTCCTGCTCGACCAGGTCGGGCTCGGGCACCGCGCCCACGCCCTGCCACAGGAGCTGTCCGGCGGCGAACTGGCCCGCGCGGGCCTGGCCGTCGCACTCGCCAACGACCCCGAGGTGCTGCTGGCGGACGAGCCGACCGGCGAGCTCGACGGCGCCACCGAGCAGCGCGTGCTGGAGCTGCTGCGCAAGCGGGCCGAGGCCGGGCGCGGGGTGCTGGTCGTGACGCACAGCGTGGAGGCCGTACGGATCGCCGACCGGGTGATCTCCCTGCGGGACGGAAGGATCGAAGCGCCATGAACGGGTCCCTGCAACAAGGCGCGGACAACGCCGTGCTCGTCGAGTGCCGGGACGCTGCCCGGACCTTCGGCCGGGGTGAGGCCGCGGTGGTGGCGGTGCACGGCGCCACCTTCCGGGTGCGGACCGGAGACCGGATCGCGATCACCGGTCCCTCGGGGTCGGGCAAGTCGACCCTGCTGCATCTGCTGGCCGGGCTCGAACGTCCCACCAGCGGCGAGGTGTCCTGGCCCGCTCTGGCCGGGCCGCGCGAGATCGGCCTGGTCTTCCAGGGACCGAGCCTGATCCCGGCCCTGAACGTCGTGGAGAACACCGCGCTGCCGCTCGTGCTCGCGGGCGTTCCCGAGGAGCGCGTCCGCCTCACCGCGCTCGCCGCGCTGGCCCTGGTCGGCGCGGCGGACCTGGCCGACCGGCTGCCGGAGGAACTCTCCGGCGGGCAGAGCCAGCGCGTGGCCGTAGCCCGGGTCGTGGCGCTCGCCCCCCGGCTGATCCTGGCCGACGAACCCACCGGGCAGCTCGACCGGGCCACGGGACAGCGTGTCCTGGACGTCCTGGTGACAGCGGCCGACGAGACCGGTGCGGCCCTCGTCGTCACCACCCACGACCCGGCCATCGCCGAACGCCTGCCCGCCCGCCGGGCCATGCACGACGGACGCCTGCTCGACCCGGCCGAGGAGAGGTCATGAACACCCACCAGTCCCGCCCCGTCACCGCACGACTCGCCACGGCCACCGCGTGGTCCGGCACGCTCGCCCTCTGGACCCGTGGACTCGTCCGCCACCGTACGGGCCGGCTGCTCGCCACCGTCGCCGGCATCGCGCTGGCCGTCTCCCTGGTGGCCGCGCTCGGCTCCTTCCTCACCGCCTCGAAGTCGACCATGACGCAGCGGGCGGTGCGCTCGGTCGCCGTGGACTGGCAGGTGGAGGTACAGCCGGGCGCCGACGCACAGTCGGTCCTGCACACGGTGCGGACCACGCCCGGCGTGCGGGCCGCCGTCCCGGTCGGCTTCGCCCGCAGCAGCGGCTTCAAGGCCAGCTCCGGCGGCAGCACGCAGACCACCGGCCCGGGCATGGTGCTCGGACTGCCCAGCGGCTACCAGGAACTGTTCCCGCACACGGTCCGTCACCTGACCGGCGCCTCCTCCGGGGTGCTGCTGGCCCAGCAGACCGCCGCCAACCTCCATGTGGCGCCCGGCGATGCCGTCACCGTCGCGCTGCCGGGAGCTCCGGCGAGCCGCGTCCGAGTGGCGGGGGTGATCGACCTGCCGCAGGCCGACTCCCTGTTCCAGAAGGTCGGCGCTCCGCCGCAATCACAGCCCACGGCCCCGCCGGACAACGTGATCCTGCTGCCCGCCGGACTCTTCACGAAGCTGACCGCACCGGTCGCCACGGCCGACCCGGCCGCCGTCACCACCCAGATCCACGTGGCCCGCGACGCCCGGCTGCCCGCCGACCCGGCCGCCGCGTTCACCGCCGTCACCCGCGCGGCGCACCACCTCGAGGCGGCCACCTCGGGCGGCGCGCTCGTCGGCGACAACCTCGGCGCCTCACTCGACGCGGCCCGCCAGGACGCCCTGTACGCACAGATCCTCTTCCTGTTCCTGGGAGTTCCCGGCGCGGTGCTCGCCGCCGCGCTGACCGCCGCCGTGGCCGGAGCGGGTGCCGAGCGGCGGCGGCGCGAACAGGCCGTGCTGCGCACCCGCGGGCTGCGGGGCCGGCAGATCGCGGCCCTGGCCGGAATCGAGGCGGGCCTCACCGGGGTCACCGGCGGCCTGCTCGGCATCGGACTCGCCGCTCTCGTGGGCCGACTGGCCTTCGGGACGGCCTCGTTCGGGGCGAGCGCGACCTCGGCCACCGTGTGGTCCGCCGCCGCCCTCGCGCTCGGCCTCGCCGTCGCGGCGCTGGCGGTCCTCGCGCCCGCCCTGCGGGACCTGCGGGCCGTCACCGTCGCCGGGGCGCGCCGGCACGTGGGCCGCCGCACCCGCTCTCCGTGGTGGATGCGCTGCGGCCTGGACTTCCTGCTCCTGGCCGCCTCGCTGCTCGTCTTCCGCGCCTCCAGCGGCAACCAGTACGCGCTCGTCCTCGCCCCCGAAGGCGTGCCCAGCATCTCCGTGTCCTACTGGGCCTTCCTCGGCCCCGGCCTGCTGTGGGCCGGCAGCGCCCTGCTGCTGTGGCGCCTGGCCACGCTCGCGCTCGCGCACGGACGGCGCGGACTGGCCCTGCTGTCCCGGCCGCTCACCGGCCCCCTGTCCGGCATGACCGCGGCCACCATGACCCGCCGCCGACGCCCCCTGGCCCGATCCGTCGTGCTGCTCGCACTCGCCCTGTCCTTCGCGCTGTCCACGGCCACCTTCAACGCCACCTACAAGCAGCAGGCCGAGGTCGACGCCCGCCTCACCAACGGCGCGGACGTGACGGTCACCGAGCCGCCCGGCACACGGACCGGGCCCCATGCCGCGAACTCCCTTGCCGTAACCGGAGTACGGCACGTCGAACCGCTCCAGCACCGGTTCGCCTACGTCGGCTCCGACCTGCAGGACCTGTACGGCGTACGGCCCTCGACGATCGCCGCCGCCACCTCCCTCCAGGACGCCTACTTCGCCGGCGGCACCGCGAAACAGCTCATGGCGACCCTCGCCCACCGGCCCGACGCCCTGCTGGTCAGCGCCGAGACCGTCAACGACTTCCAGCTCTCCCCCGGCGACACCGTACGGCTGCGAGTACAGGACAGCCGCACCAAGGCACTGCGCACCGTGCCCTTCCACTACGCGGGCATCGTCAAGGAGTTCCCCACCGCCCCCAAGGACAGCTTCTTCGTCGCCAACGCCTCCTACATCGCCAAGGCCACCGGCAGCGACGCCGTCGGTGCCTTCCTGGTGGACACCGGCGGCACCCACCAGAAGGACGTGGCCGCCCGTCTGCGCCACCGCCTGGGCACCTCGGCGACCGTCACCGACCTCACCCAGGCCCGCTCCACGGTCGGCTCCAGCCTCACCTCCGTGGACCTGTCCGGACTCACCCGCATCGAACTCGCCTACGCCATCGTGCTGGCCGCCGGAGCCGGCGGCATCGTCCTCGCGCTCGGGCTCGCCGAGCGGCGCCGCACCTTCGCCATCGCCACCGTCCTGGGCGCCAGCCGCAGGCAGCTGCGCGGCCTGGTGTTCAGCGAGGCGGCCGTGCTCACAGCCGCCGGCCTGGCGGGCGGCGCCCTCAGCGGCTGGGCACTGTCCGACATGCTGGTCAAGGTGCTCACCGGCGTCTTCGACCCGCCACCCGCGACGGTGGCCGTGCCGTGGGCGTATGTGACGGCCACCGTGCTGGTGGCACTGACCGCGGTGACGGCCGCCGCCCTCAACGGCGTGCGCCGCTCGCACCGTCCGGCCGTGGAGGAGCTGCGCGAGCTGTGACGCCGCTTGGCGCCGACGGGCCGTCTACGCTTCCGACCATGCGTACTCCCGTTCCACCGCCGGACCGCGCGGGCCGCCACCGCGCTCCCGAGCGTGACCGCGACCGGGTCCGCGTGCTCGTCGTCGAGGACGACGACACCATCGGGCGCCACCTGGAGACCGGACTGACCAGCGGCGGCTACGCGCCCACCTGGTCCAGAACGGGGACCGGCGCACTGGCCGAGGCCGAGCGGACGGCGTACGACGTCGTCCTGCTCGACCTCGGCCTGCCCGACGCCGACGGCCTCGACCTCGCCCGCCGGCTGCGCGCCCGCTTCCCCGAGCTGCTGATCGTCATCCTCACCGCGCGCGGCGAGGAGATCGACGTGATCGCCGGTCTCGACGCGGGAGCCGACGACTACCTGGTCAAACCCTTCAGCCTCACCATCCTGCTGGCGCGCCTGCGCGCCCATCTGCGCCGCCGCCCGCCCGCCTCGCCCCAGGAGGAACCCCTCCGCCTCGGCGACCTGACCATCGACACCTCCGCCCGCCGCTGCCTCCTGCGCGACCGTGAACTGACCCTGCGCCCCAAGGAGTTCGAACTCCTCGCGGTGCTCACCCGGCACGCGGACAGCGCCGTGAGCCGCGAGACCCTGATGGCCCAGGTGTGGGACGAGAACTGGTTCGGGCCCACCAAGACCCTGGACGTCACCATGGCCTCCCTACGCCGCCGCCTCGCCGAGGCCGAGGCCGCCGCGACAGCGCCCGTACACGTCCCCCGGATCACCACCCTGCGCGGCCACGGATACCGACTGGAGACCTGAGTGATAACCAGTTCCTGAGCGCCGCTACGGCAGTCAGGATGTGTTCAGGTTCCCGGTGACACGGTCGACCCATGACATCCGAGACATCCGAGACTTCCGAGATCCCGCTGATCCACGGCCCCACCGCTGCCGCACCCGGCCACCGCCGTCATTCCCGCCCTCGCTGGAACAAGGTTCCCGAAATCACCGTGTACTTCTGGGTGATCAAGGTGCTGTGCACCACGGTCGGCGAGACCGCGGCCGACCTGCTCAACGAGAAGGCCGGCCTGGGCCTGACCGGCGTGTCACTGCTGATGAGCGTGCTGCTGGCGGCCGTACTGGTCGTCCAGTTCCGCACCAGCGCCTACCGCGCGGGCGTGTACTGGCTCGCCGTCGCCCTGATCAGCGTCGTCGGCACCCTCATCAGCGACAACCTCACCGACAACATGGGCGTACCGCTGGAGACCAGCACCACCGTGTTCGCGATCGTCCTGGCGGTCGTGTTCGCCGCCTGGTACCGCAGCGAGCACACCCTGTCCATCCACAGCATCGACACAGTGCGCCGGGAGTCCTACTACTGGCTCGCGGTCCTCTTCACCTTCGCCCTCGGCACCGCGGCCGGCGACCTGGTCTCCGAGCGCATGAACCTCGGCTACTGGCTCTCCGCCGGCCTGTTCGCGCTGGCGATCGGCGCGGTCGCCGTCGCACACTTCGCGCTCGGCCTGGACGCGGTGTGGAGCTTCTGGATCGCGTACGTCCTCACCCGCCCGCTGGGCGCCTCGGTCGGCGACTACCTCTCCCAGCCCACCAACGGCGGCGGCCTGGGCCTGGGCACCGTGGTCACCAGCGCGCTGTTCCTCGCGGTCATCCTCGGTCTGGTGGTCTTCCTGGCGGTCACGCGCAGGGACGTCACCGAGCCGGAGCCGCAGCACTCGTGAGGCCTCGGCTCCGGCCCGACGGGCGCGTCGGGCCGTGCTCCTGGCAGTCCTGCCGGAGCTGATGGGCTGCGCCCATGTGGCAGGAAGCGCGGTCGGCCCGCAGGCAGGCAGGCCCCGAACTGTGCGCCGAGCACGTGCCCGGCGTCGTACGACACCGCATCCACCGGCGGAGCGGGCCAGCGTCGCGCCAGCGGCAGCCCCAGGCCCGCTCCGCCGTGTTCGCGTCCGGGTCGGCACGGCGGCTGGGCAGGAAGAGTTGCCCGACGACCGCGGACGGCACCGCCGGTCCGCCGTGGGTGGCGTCGATGCCTGCCTCGCCGGATGCGGCGATGTGCGGTGACGGTGAGGGACAACCGGTCAGTGGCTCTCCTCTCCCTGGGCAACCTCGACGTCGTGATGGAAGGCGAGCACGCCGGCTGCCCCGGCGGAGACCGACAGAACCGCGCAGGCAGCCAGGAGGAGAGCGATACAGCGGGTGGCGCGCGAGCGTCCCTCGAAGGGCGTGAGGAGGGCGGCGACGCGTTGCGGAACGGGACCGGTCGTGGCCGCGGGTGCGAAGTCCGGGCGGGTGGTTCGGGAGGCTTGGCCGGCGAGGGCGGCGCGTGCGATGGCGGTGGCGATCAGGCGCCGGTCGCCGAGGGCGGTGGCTGCGGCCTCGTCGGCCGCCCGCTCGGCGGCGAGCCGGATGGCGGCGCGAGTGGTGCGCAGGGCGGGGTGGCAGTGGGCGGCGAATTCGGCGACGGCCAGGAAGTAGTGGTGGCCGGCCCGGTTGTGGGCGCGTTCGTGGGCGAAGAGCGCTTCGCGTTCGCCGGGGCCGAGGCTGCGCAGCATCGCGGTGGTGACGACGATGCGGTGGGGGCGTCCTGGCAGGGCATACGCATCGGGGTGCGGTGAGTCGACGACGCAGAGGTCACCGGCGGCGGGACGGCGGTCGGCCTGGGTCCGGGCGATGCGGAAGACGCGGACCTGCCGGAGCGCCGAGCGCGCCAGGGTCCAGGCGCCGAGCGTGAGCACTCCGGTGGCCGCCGCGGCCGAGGGCAGGACAAGGAAGTCCGACGGCGTGCGCAGAGGATGGACGAGCTCGCCGAGTGCGGCAAAGGCGGGGAGTTTGAGCAGTCCGATCAGGACCAGGGCACCGAGGGCGGTGACGCAGGAACCGGCCAGCGCCATGGCCGAGGCGGTGAGGACCCACAACGCGGTGACCGGGGCCAGGTGATCGAGGGTACGGCGGGCCAGCGCCGGCGCGAGGAAGGGCAGGATCAGCGGTACGAGCAGCAGAGAGGTCATTGCTTGTCACCGTCCAGCAGCTGGCGCAGGAGCTGCTCGTCGTCGGGGCTGAGCTCGGCGACGAAGCGCGCCAGGACCGTCTCCCGGTCGGTGTCCCGGTCGAGTTCGGTGTGCATACGCCGGGCGGTCAGGCCGGGAGCGTCCTGCACGGGGAAGTAGGCGTAGCCGCGCCCCTGCCGTTCACGGCCGACGACGCCCTTCTCGTGCAGACGGGTCAGGATCGTCGTCACCGTCGTCCGGGCCAGGCCGGAGCCGAGTCCGGTCTGCACCCGGCCTGCGGTGAGCGGGACCCCCGCGGCCCACAGCGCGGCCATGACGGCGGCTTCGAGCTCGCCCGCCGGACGCCTCTCGTCCTTCGCGTTGGTCATGGAACCTTCCTCACCCCACTATCGTCTACAGTTCAGTAGACCGTCTACAACACTGTAGTCGCTCTCGGGTGCCGGTCCGCTGCATCCGACGGTCCGGATGAAGGGGTTCTCGATGACGACCACACCCATGCACCTATCGTCGCAGCTCGCTGTCAATGTGCTGGACGCCCGGTCGCTGCTGTCCGCTTTCGGCGTGCTGGGCGTGGGTGTGGTGCTGTTTGCCGAGACGGGCCTGCTGATCGGCTTCTTCCTCCCGGGCGACTCGCTGCTGTTCACGGCCGGCCTGCTGTGCACCGGCACCGCCGACCGCGGCCTGAAGCTGTCGCTCGCCCCGCTGCTGGTCGCCGCCGCGGTGGGGGCTCTGGCCGGCTCGCAGTTTCCGCAGGCCCTCGCCCGACGGATCACGGCCACGCGGTTGCGTCCGCTGCTGGTGGCGTCATGAAGCGCGGCGATGTGGCCGAGCTGGCCGGCAGCACCGGGCTCGGCGCGTGGACGGCGTTCGGTGTGCTGAGCATGGTCGTCATAGGCGACGGCGTGCCGCTGTTCGCGGACAGCGACCTTCTGTCGTGGTCCGTCGGCCATCGACCGGACGTGGCGGTGGCGTTCGCCCGCGGGCTGACCGCCACCGGGACGGGTGCCGTCCCGTACCTGCTGGCCGTGCTGGCCGGAATCACCGCGGGGCGTACCCCGCGGCAGAGGATGACGGCCGTCTCCCTCTGTCTGGCCTGCCTCGGGGCAGGCCAGGCCCTGCGGTACGGGGTGATGACGCTCGTCGCCCGGCCCCGGCCGCCACACGCGGACTGGGCAGCGCACGCATCGGGGTGGGCGTTCCCGTCCGGTCACGCCACCACGGCCGCCCTCACCGCCGGACTGCTCGTCATCGCCGTCCGCGTGCGCGGCCCGCGCGGCAGGACCCCGCTCACCCTGGTCATCGGCGGTTGGGGCGCGCTGGTCGGGCTGACCCGCGTGTACCTCGGAGTGCACTGGTTCACCGATGTAGTCGCCGGCTGGCTCTTCGCCCTCGGCTGGCTGGGAGTGTGCCTGTGGGCCGTGGCCTGCCAGCTGCCCGAGAGGTGGATCCCCGGTACGACGGGCACGGCACGGGAGGCGACAGAGCCGATGGGCACCGCAGGCCGGACGGACAAGGCACGAGATCCGAAGGAGGACCATGCACCCCAAGATCCTGGTCGTCGAGGACGATCACGCTCTGCGTGACGTGCTGGTGCGCGGACTGCGCGACGATGACTTCGACACGGTGCCCGCGCCGGACGGTGCCACCGCCCTGCGGCTGGCCACCGATGACATCGCCGCCGCCGTGCTCGACGTCGGCCTGCCCGACGCCGACGGGCGAGACGTGTGCCAGGCGATGCGCGCGAACGGATTCCTCTCCCCCGTCATCTTCCTCACCGCCCATCACAGGCTCGCCGACCGGCTGTCCGGCTTCTCCGCCGGGTGCGACGACTATCTGCCCAAGCCGTTCCACCTCACCGAACTCGCGGCCCGCCTGCGGGCAGCGGTCAAACGGACCGAACCACGACCCGCGACCACAGCAGGGGACCTGGTGCTGGACCCCGTACGGCACGGCATCAGCGCTCATGGCACCCGAATCGCGCTCACACCGACCGAGTTCCGCCTCCTGGCCGCGCTCATGGCGGCATCCGGCGGCATCGTGCGCCGCCGCGAGTTGCTCCGAGCGGGCTGGCCCGAGGGTGCCCAGGTCAGCGACAACACCCTCGACCAGTACCTGACCCGGCTGCGCCGCAAGCTGCGCGACGCGGGCAGCGACCACAGGATCGGCACGGCCCGAGGGATCGGCCACCGCCTGTCATGAGCAGATTCCGCCACCGGCGACAGCCGTGCCGCCGCGGAGGGACTGTCATGACCGCGCTTGTGCACCGGCTGACTCCCAGCACGCTGCGCGGCCGGCTGTCCCTGGTGGCGCTGGCCACGGCCACCCTCCTGATGGTGATCCTCACCATCGCCTTCAACGCCGTGGCCCAGCAACGCCTTCAGCACCAGGCAGACGACGAGTTGCGCACGCGCGCCGCCGCCGTCGCGACGACCGTCGACACCAGCGGCACGACCGTACGCGTCCTGGAAACCCCGCACGACAACCTCCTCGACGCGAACGTGTGGATCTACGCCGGCCGACGCCTGCTGGAAGAGCCGCCGACCGCCGGCCCACTGACCCGCGTCGCCGACGCACTCACCCGGCGGGGCGGGCGACGTTGCGTCACCGCCGACACCCGTGGCCCCCTGCGGCTGTGCGCCCAGCCCGTATCCGGAGACAGGAGCGAGGCCACCGTGGTCACCGCGTTGGACCTCTCCCCCTACCGGAGTTCGGCCGACACCCTGCTCCTGGGATCGCTCGCCCTGGACGCCGTCATGCTCGCCTGCACCTACGCCCTGACCCGGCTGGCCGTGGGCCGCGCGTTGCGCCCCGTGCGCACGATGACCGACCAGGCCACCGAGTGGAGCGCCGTCGCCTCCGAAGAACGCTTCGGCACCATGCGGCGCCCGGCCGAACTCGCCCGCCTCGGTACGTCACTGGACGCGCTGCTGGACCGCATCCGCACGGTCCTGCGTCACGAGCGGCAGCTCACCGGGGAACTCTCGCACGAGCTGCGTACGCCACTGAGCCGGATCATCGCCGAACTCGACTGGTGGCAGGCCCGCCCCCGCTCGACCGCCCAGACGCGGGCCACTCACAAGGTCATCGCGAAAGCCGCCGACTCCATGTGCACCATCTGCGACACCCTCCTGGACGACGCCCGCGACGGCACACTCACCGCTCCGGGCACCGCCGAGGTCCTGCCCACGCTCCGTCACCTCGCCGAACTCCTGGAGCTGCCAAGCTACTTGGCGATCACCACCGACGTCCCCCAACTGACCGCCGGTGTCCCACCCGCCCTCCTCGAGCGCATCGTCAGCCCGCTCCTCACCAACGCCTGCCGCTACGCCAACTCGAGCGTCACCGTCCGCGCGTATCGCGGACCCGACGGCGTACGCATCGACGTCATCGACGATGGGCCCGGCGTACCACCTCGGTTCGCCGAACAGCTCTTCCAGCCCGGCCGACGGGCGGATCCCGGCGACGGACACAGCGGAGCCGGCCTGGGACTACCGCTGGCACGGCGCATGGCCCGCTCCGCCAGCGGCGAGGTGACGTACGACCCTGGGCAGGCACCGGGCGCACGGTTCGTGGTCAGCCTGCCTGCCGGGTGACGGCGGCCGCCGGAGGCTCCGGGTCAAGGCCCCGCTGTCAGGTGCGGTCGGCGTTCGAGCGGGCGAAGAACTCGTTCTCGGCCCACCCGCCAGGCGCCGACCCACAGTTTCGGCGCGCACCCGTACGCCCTGACGTCCGGCCGCACCCGCCCGATACCCTTGCCGCGACTGCTGCGACGCGGGCGACCACGAGGGGGCGGGTGCTGTGGACGGCGCTGCCGTTGGGCTGCGGATCGCTTCGGCGGTGGTCGCGCCCCTGCTCAAACGGTTACTGCTGCCACCCGCCAAGGCTCCGGAGGCGGAGTACGGCGACCGGCCGGTGCCCGTCCGGCGGCTTCTTTCGTTCGCCGTGGAGCACCGCGTGCTCACCGAGGACGATCTGCACAAACTCGCCCGCGAGCTGGTCCGCCGGGCCGTCCGCGCCGCCGGGCCGCACGACCCTCCCGTAGCCCCCGACGAGCATGACGCCGTCGGGCAGGCCCTGACGCGCACCCTGCACGCGCTCGGCGACCTCGACATGGACGACGTGCAGGCCCTCGCGCTCGGCCCGGAGCGGCTCGCCGCCGAGCTCTCGCAACGGGCGGGCCCGAACACTCGGCGGCTGCTCAGCGACGACGCCGCGCGCTTCCACGACCGGCTCCTGGAGACGGCTTGTCTCCACCTCGTCCGGTTCTTCAGCCAGCGGCCCGGCTTCGCAGCCCGCGCCCAGATCGAGCAGAGCCGGGAGCTGCGCGCCCAGAGCGAAAAACTGGCCCTGATCCTGGAGCGGCTTCCCGACGTGTCCCGGCAGGACGCCGCGTTCGAAGCGGAGTACGCCCGTTACGTCGTGGAGTACCACGGCCGGCTCACCATCTACGGCGTCGACCTGCGCGAACCCGGCGGCCAGGCCTGGCCGTTGGAAACCGCCTACCTGAGCTTGCAGGCCACCCCATACCGCGGCGGCGACACCGCCCTGGAGCCGAACGGTGAGCCGGGCGGCGACCGCGACCCGGAGGCCGACCGCGCCGACGGCCGCCCCGCCGAGGCGGTGCTCGGCACCCACGAGCGCGTGGTCCTGCGCGGCGTCGCGGGCACCGGCAAGACCACCCTCGTACAGTGGCTTGCCCTCACCACGGCGCAGCAGGACCGCGTGCCCGGCGGCCTGTCACAGCTGTTCGGACGCGTCCCGTTCGTCCTGCCGCTGCGCACCCTCGCCCGCAAGGACAGCGAACTGCCCATGCCCGAGGACTTCCTGCACTGGATCGGCTGCCCGCTGGTCGGCACCCAGCCGGACGGCTGGGCGGTCCGGGTGCTCAAGCACGGCCGCGGGGTGCTGCTCATCGACGGCGCCGACGAGATCCCCCGCGAGGACCGAGCCCGGGTACGGGACTGGCTGCGCAAGCTGCTCGCGGTGTTCCCCGGCAACCTGTGGCTGCTCACCGCGCGGCCCTCGGCCGTGGAGCGCGGCTGGCTGGTCCGCGAGGGCTTCCAGGAGTTCGCGCTCTCGCCGATGCGCCCCGCCGACATGAAGCGCTTCGTGCGCCACTGGCACCGGGCCGCCGGGACCTCCGAGGCGCTCGGCGAGTCGCTCACCCTGTCGCTGCGCAGCAGTCCCGAGTTGAGCCGCCTGGCCACCAACCCGCTGATGTGCGCGCTCATTTGTGCCCTGCACCGGGAGCGGCGCGGCTTTCTGCCGCAGGGCCGCGCCTCGCTGTACGAGGCGGCGCTCTCCATGCTGCTCGAACGCCGCGACCTGGAGCGCGAGGTGTACGGGCGCAGCCGGAAGCCCGAGCTGGACCAGAAGTCCGCGACGGAGCCGCTGCAGCGCCTGGCGTACTGGCTGATCCGGAACGAGCGGACCCGGCTCAACTGGGACGACGCCGTCGACGTGATCCGCCGCCTGCAGCCCTCGGTGCCCCGGCTCGCGGACGTCGGCGCACCCGAGGACGCGCTGCAACTGCTGCTCGAACGCTCCGGGATCCTGCGTGAACCGGCCACCGGCGTGGTCGATTTCATCCACCGTACGTTTCAGGACTTCCTTGGTGCCAAGGCGGTGCTTGAGGAGCGGGACATTGGCATGCTGGTGAACAACGCGCACTTGGACCAGTGGGAGGACGTCGTACAGATGGCCGTGGCACAAGCCCGCCACCAGGAGCGCGCCGACCTCCTCACCCGGCTGCGGGAGCGCGGCGACCGCGAGAAGGACGCCGCGGTCCGCTCCCGGCTCCGTCTCCTCGCGCTCGCCTCGCTCGAACAGGCCACCCGCCTGGAGCCGGAAGTACGCGAGACCATCGAGGACCGTGCCGCCCGCATGGTGCCGCCGCGCAGCCTGCGCGAGGCCCGCCAACTCGCCCGCACCGGCCCCCTGTTGCTCGGCGTGCTCCCCCCGGCGCAGGAGCTCGCCGGGGACGAGGAACTGGCCACCGTGCACGCCGTCTGCCAGATCGGCGGGGACGCCGCGCTCCCTCGCCTGCGCGAGTTCCTGACCACCCGGCAGCCCGCTGTGCGCGCCCAACTCCTCGGTCACTGGGACCGGTTCGACACCGATGTGTACGCCGAGGAAATCGTCCGGCCACTCCTGGAGGCCGGGGGTGACGAGCTCGTCACGGTCCGCTCCGCGGCCGAGCTCGATGCCCTGCGCACCATGTCCGGCTACCGCCGCGTGGCGCTGCACGGCGACTTCACGCCGGACGAGATCGGCTCCCTGGACCCTCGGCAGTTGCGCGAACTCCGCCTGGCGGGTGCCCTGCAGCTGGAGGACCTGCGGGTCCTCGACGCCTATCCGGGCCTGGCGGTCGTCGCCCTGCAGAGCTGCCGGAACCTGCGCGACCCGGCCCCGCTGACCCGGCTGCCCAACCTGCGGCGGCTCGCCCTGCGGGACCTGCCCGCGTTCGAGCCGCTGCTCGCACTCGCCGACTGCCCGCAGCTCGACGCCCTGCTCGTCGGCGCCGATGTGCCCTGGCGCGGCCTGTCGGACCTGCCGCGCACCGCCGAGCTCCGCCTGCTCGCACTGCCGCCCGCGGCCACCCGGCTCACCGACATCACCGCCTGCTCCGGACTGGAGGAGCTGCGGCTGCAGGACGCCAGTGAGCGGCTCGTGCCCGACGAATGGGGCTCCCTCGTAGGGGCGTTGCCGAATCTGCGCCGGCTCGGCCTGTCGCCGCAGCAGCTCACCATGCTCTTGTTCATGCCGGGCATCCAGATGGCGCAGGTGACCCGCCTCGACGTACCGGCGACGCCCGGCACGCCGGTACCGCTGCGGAAAATCGCCCTGCGGCTTCCCGGCCTTGAGGAGCTCCACCTCTCACAGGCCGGCGACGTCGACCTCACCTCACTCGCGGGCCTGCGGCGGCTGCGCCGGGTGCGGCTCGCCTATCCGGGGGAGCTACGGGGCGCGGAGTCGCTGCCGCAGAGCGTGGCGCTCGACGTCTATCCGCGACCGTGAACGACCCCTCCGTGAACGTTCGGTCGGCTGAGCGCTCCTGACGGAGCGTCTGCGCTCCCAGTGCCCCGATACGCCCTCTCTGCGCCCTCCCCGCTCCCTGGCGCACACCCGCCCGCCACCGCAGGTCACAAGCGCATGACGGGGTCTCCGGGGCGTCTGGCGAGCGACGGGCCGTAGCGGTAAGTTCTCGTGCTCCAGGCATAGTTGGTACGGACGTCAGCAGCTGATGTACCGGGGGGAACGGGGGGCCCGTCTCCGAGTCGCGGCCGCCGACAGACCAGGGCGACGGAAGCGGGACGCAGCCAGATGCGCATGACGGAAGGGCCACCGCTGTATGGCCGGGACCCGCTGCTGCGCTCGCTGCTCCCCCGGCTGACCGGCCTCGCCTTCGACGAGCGTGTCCGGGCGGCCCGGGAATTCCACGGCGACCTGCCGGTGGTCCTCGTGACGGGCCGGCACGGCATGGGGCGCAGCGCCGTCCTGCGGTCCCTCGCAGAGCACTACGCGGGGCGCCTGCCCCTCGCCTACGTGCGGGCCGTGCCGCCCGACCCCGACCTGCCGCCTCCGGCACCGGCCGGGCCCGCCGGGGCCCCCTTCGCGCCGGACGCGCCCGGCGGGGCGTCGCCCGCCGTCGCCTCGACCTTCGTCGAGCTCCTTGCCGAGGTGGTCTGCGGGCTCGGGCCCGAGCTGCGCCGGCACTTCCCGGTCCTGGTGCCGGGCCTGTTCGCGGTCTCCGCCTGGGAGTACGACAACGCCGGGCAGCGGGATGCGGCCTGTCTGCGGTACGCCCGGCTGCTGCTCGCCTGCCGGCTCGCCGCGGGCGACGAGGCGCGGCTGCGGCAGTCCTGGGCCACCGCCGTGGACCAGCGGCTCGCGCGCGTGAGCGGCCCGCGCGACCAGGCCGCCGTCACCGCCGCCGTCGTGGCCGAGTACGCCGAGCGGCACCGGCCCGACGCGGCCCGGGCCTGGTACCGGGAGCGCTTCCCCGAGCAGAGCGCCGAGGGCGACGCGGGCGCCCTCGGGGATCCGCTCGAACTGCTCGGCGAGTGGTTCCACCAGGGCGGCGACTACCGGCATGCCGCCGAGCAGACCCTGATGGCCGCGTTCCTGCACGACGTCGCGAGCTCGTACGGCAGGCTGCAGCGCTGGAACCGCGAGCCCCGGCCCCTGGTGCTGCTCGACGACGCGCACTGCGCGGCCGGGCTGACCTTCCTGGACCTGCTCCTCGAACACCGCGCGCAACCCGGCCGCACCGACCGTGAGGAGCTCGTCGTGGTGGCGACCCGGCTCGGCGACGTGCTGGACGAGGCGCCCGCCGCGGTCCGCCGCACCCTGCCCGACCTGGTGAAGTCCACCGGCTGGAAGCGCGCCGGGCTCGAACCGTCGGCCGGTCTGCTCGCGGTCCCCCTGACCCCGCTGAGCCGGGACGACATCCTGCTGCTCCTGGTGCCCCGGCACCGCTCCAGGCCGCTGCACCCCTATCTGGCCTCCGCCGTGCACTCCCTGACCGGCGGGCACCCGGCGGCGACCACCGCGCTGTGCTCGGCCGCGCTGCGGGCGACGGAGCAGGGCGCGTCCGTGAGGCCCGGGGACCTGCTGCGCCTGGACGCCGAGGACGGCCGGCCCGTGACCGAGGCGCTGCTGCTGCGACTGCTGCCGGACCGGCGCCAGCGGGACCGGCTCACCGTGCTGTCGCTCGCCCGGGACAGCACGGCCGCGGAGGCGCTCGCCGCCCATCTGAAGCTGGAGGGCCCCGACCAGCTGGCCGCCAACTCGGCCGCCGACTACCTCGAAGAGCAGCAGTGGCAGCCGCTCACGCACCCCGACGCGCCGCTGGTCGGCGACCCGCTCCTGCAGACCCTGCTCGTGCACGAGGCCCGCCGGTCCGCGCGCCCGCCCGACGACGACCGCAGCTGGCAGGGCATCCACCGGTTCCTGCGCGCCCACCACGCCCAGCGCGGCGAGGACGGCGAGGCGGACGCGCTGCGGCACACCCTGGCGACCGGGAACGCGAAGCTGGTGGTCGCCGCGCTCACCGAGGAGTTCCGGTCCGAGCAGGACGAGCAGGCCGCCGCCCACTGGCTGACCTGCCTCTGGTACGCCGCCACGGCCCCGACCCCGCCGACGGAACCGGACGGTGACTGGACCGACGAACGCCTACCGGTGGCACTCGGCGCGCACGACGGGCGGTACGCCGACCTGCACGAGATCGAGCGGTGCGTGAACCGTCTCCTGCACGCCCTGTGGCAGGTCTCCGAGCCGGACACCGAACCGGACCGCGACCTGTGCAAGGCGGTCGGGGAGGAACTGGCGTATCTCTCGCCGCGCCATCCGACCTGGCATGCCGTGCTCGGCCAGGCCGCCCGCACCTGGCCGGTGGCCGCGCGCAAGAAACAGCCCTTCCCCGTTCCCGGCGTCCCCGGCGCCCCGGGCACCCCCGGCATCCCTGGTGTCCCCGGCGCCCCCGGTCAGTGAGGAACCATGCTGCTGCGTCTGTTCCGTCGTCATCCCCGCGAGTGGGGCCCGGTCGAGTGGCTCGCCGGCGGGGTCGTGGTGGTGCTTGTCGTCGGCGCGCTCGTGCTCCTGGCCAACCTGCTACAGGGGCCCGGGCGGTGCGGCGCGGACCTGAAGGACATCGACGGCGACTGCGTGGGCGTCACCGCGCGCGCCTTCGAGGCCGATCCGGCGGTCGAGAGCCTGATCGACGCGATCGCGGCGGAGAACGCCCGGGTGCAGCGCGAATGGGCGGACCCGCAGGGCAACGCCCCACGGATCCCGTACGTCCGGATCGCCCTGATGATGCCGTTCACGGCGGACGAGCACAGTGCGATGACCACCGACATGATCCGCCGCGCGCTCGCCGGTTCGCTCACCGCGCAGCTGCAGGCCAATCGTTCCGGCGGCCCGCACTACCAGCTGCTCCTCGCGCCCGACGGACGGAACCTGCGCCAGTGGCCCGGCGTCGTCGAGCGGCTCGCCGAGCTGGCCGCGGACGACAGCACGCCGCTGGTCGGCGTCACCGGCACGCCGAGCAGCACCGAGGAGACGCGCGAGGCGATCGACGCGCTCAGCGAGCACGGCATCCCCACCGTCGGCCCGGTGATCACCGCGACCGACATGAACTCCCGCTATTTCTTCAAGACGTCCCCGAACAATGACCAGCTGGCCCGCGCCCTCATGCTCTACGTCAACGAGCACCCGGGGCAGGGCAAGGGCTTCCTGGTCTGGGACAACCGCACCGAGGACGTGTACTCGCAGAACCTGCGCGAGGTCTTCGAGCGGCACTTCGGCAAGAAGTACCGGCTCGACGAGCACAACTCGAACTTCACCGGAACCTCCGGCACCGACAAGGGCATCCCGCAGCGCTTCACGCACGCCGTCACGCAGATCTGTACCGAGAAGGCCGACACCGTCCTGTTCGCCGGCCGCGACCAGGACCTGCCCGCGTTCATCGAGCGCCTGGCCCGGGCGGGCGACTGCGGTCGCGCCGGCGAGCTGCGCATCCTGAAGGTCGGCATCGGCCTGGAGCCCACGCTCTCCGCCGAGGCACCCACCCGCTGGCTGGCCGAGGCGAACGCCACGATCGTCGACGCGTCCTCGGTGGACCCGGCCTGGTGGAAGGGCGAGAACGACCCGCCCGCGGCGCTCGGCCGGTTCCTCAACCGCTTCGAGAAGATCCACGAGGAGCACAAGCTCGGGCCCAAGGCGCTGGACGACGGCTACGCGGTGATGTACCACGACGCGTTCGTGCTGCTCGCCGACGCCGTGGACCGCACCTTCGCCGACGTCAACGAGGGCGGCAAGCAGACCCCTGAGGCGGTTCGCATGCCCACCAAGGACGACGTGTACAACACCCTGATCCTCCCGAGCGTGGCGGGCGACACCTGCTCCGGCTGCCTGCGCGGCGCGGCCGGCACGTATGGCTTCGAGGGACCGGGCGAGAACGACCAGTGGGCGGTGTGCAAGCCGGTGCCGCTCGTGCTGCACCCCTCGGACTCCGGCGCGGCGGGACGTGAGCCGCTGCCGCTGCTCCGTACGTTCCGCGGCGCCTCCGGCGAGGGGTGCCCCAAGTCCTCCGGCAGCTGAAGAGCAGTCCGTGCACGGTTCCGCCGCGCTCCTGAAGGGCGCTCGGGCTTGCAGCCGAAAAGTCTCAAAGATCAAAAGGTCCGGTGCCGTACCAGGCGGAGTGTCACGTAGGTTTCGCCCGGGCGCGGGGCGGGTCCAGGATCGGGTGCGGAAGGTGTGCAGGCGTCCGTGCTTGATGGCGAAACGGGGCAGCCGGACACCGAACTCGGCCGCGAGGGCGTCCAGGGCGCGGCGCTCGCTCCTGGCTCCAGCGCGCCAGCAAGGACCGCCAGTCGTCGATCGAATCCGTCATGACGACGATCCTGACAGCCACCACTGACAACGCCACCGCCCCGCACGGCGGTTCGGGTCGTCCCGGCAGGCCCCGGGGCTTCAGCGCGACGCGCGTGCCCTGAGCGAGCGGCAGAGGCCGTTCAGTGGCCGTAGGGCGGCTCGAAGCACCCGGTCTCCAGGTACGGGCCGGTGGCCCGCACGCCGTAGTTGGACTTCTGCACGAACGCCGTGACACATGCGTCGTCATGAACGCGCAGGGCGGCCTTCGCCCCCTCCGGCGTGACGTAGCCGCCGTTCTTGTAGCGCGGGGACATCTTCCGGACGGTGAGTGTGCCGCCGAGCCGCCTGCCGTCCCGCGTGCCGCGCTCCTCCTCGTAGCCGAGCCGGAGCAGGGCCGCCCGCACCGTCGCCGGGTCCCACTCGCCCCGCTCCCACAGCCGCTTGAGGACCGGCCTGATGCGGTCGGCCTCCCGCTCGGCGTCCGCCGCGTGGGCCGGAGTCATCTCGCCCGGGCGGCGATGGGCGTTGTTCTCGTTGTAGTGCGGTGCCCCGTCACCGGCCCCCGGTTCCACGTACGGCGCGGCGCCCGCAGCACCGGGCGAGGATCCAGCGGACGTACGGGGCGTGGCTCCGGCCGCCCCGTCCGAGGCGCGCAGCTCACCGCATGCGGTGAGGGTCAGGGCGGCGAGTACCAGGGCAGCCGCGGTAAGAGGGTTGCGGCAAACGGCCGTTGAGGAGGGCATGGGGCGATCGTGCCAGAACCAGCCGTCGACGTCGCCCACGGTGACGCGGTCCGACTCCTTCCAGGCGCCGTTTGCCTGCGTGTTGCGGGCCTTACGTCCTGACCGGCTGGAGCAAGGGCGAGAAGCTCGCCTTCAAGGCCAACCCGCACTACGTGGTCTTCCAGCAGCCCCGGCTGTCCGCGGACCCCCGGCTGCGGCCGGCCGACATGATCGCCGAGCCGCTGCGCGCCACCGGCCGGCGCGCGGACGTACCCGAACGGGTCGCCGAGCTGGCCGCCACCGTCGGCCTCACTCCGGACCTGCTGGGCAGGCGCTCGCCCGAGGTCAGTGACGGCCGGTCGCAGCGCGCCTGCCTGGCGCGCACCCTCGTGCTGCGGCCGCGCCGGCTGATCTGCGACGAGATGACCGCGATGCTCGACGCCTCCACCACGGCCGCCGTGGCCGCGGTTGTCGAGGACTGTCGCGCCGGCACCGGCGCGGGCCTGCTCGCAGTCGGCCACGACCGTACGCTCCTGGAGTGCTTGTGCGACCGGACGGTCTCCCGGGACGCCCCTGAACGGGGAGTGAGTTCCAAGAAACTTCCCGTTCACCGTTACGGCGACTTTCGGGAAACAACCGCTTCCTAGCGTACGCGGCATGATCTCGCATGCCTCGGAGCCGTGTACAAGGGCGGTCGCTCTGTGCCGCCTCTGAGGCCTAACCCCCGCCCCGCGGCGCCCGTTGGCCGCGCGGCCGCTCGACTTCCCTGTCCTGCCGACGACGCCACACGGGGATCCCCCTCGCAGCACCCGTCCCCAGCACCCCAGCGCCCCGGGAGGCGTGACATGAGCACCACCGAGTCACGGCTGACAGCACCAGATCCCGCGAAGCCCGCCACGAGCCAGGCGACCAAGGAGACCCTGGAGGACTACACCCTCCGTTTCGCGCCGCGCAGTTACCGCCGCTGGACCCCCATGGTGGTGGCCACGACCGCGCTCGGCGGCATCGCCTACATGGCCGACTTCTCCATCGGCGCCGGCATCGGCCTGGCCCACGGAACCGGCAACGCGCTCGTGGCGATCGCCGTCGCCGCGGTGGTCATCTTCGTCACCGGTTTCCCGCTCGCGTACTACGGCGCCCGCTACAACATTGACCTGGACCTGATCACCCGCGGCTCGGGCTTCGGCTACTACGGTTCGGTGCTGACGAGCGTCATCTTCGCCAGCTTCACCTTCATCTTCTTCGCCCTCGAAGGCTCGATCATGGCCCAGGGCCTCAAGCTGGGCCTCGGCATGCCGCTGTGGCTGGGCTATGCCGTCTCCACACTGATGGTGATCCCGCTGGTGATCTACGGCATGAAGGCGCTCAGCAAGCTCCAGGTGTGGACGACGCCCGTCTGGCTGCTGCTGATGGTGGCCCCGCTGGTCTACCTGGTCTCCACCGACCCGGGCACCGTCGACCGCTTCCTGTCCTACGCCGGCGCCGACGGCGACGGCGGCGTCAACACGGCCTCGGTGCTGCTCGGCGCGGGCGTGTGTCTGTCCCTCATCGCGCAGATCGGTGAGCAGATCGACTACCTGCGCTTCATGCCGCCCAGGACCGAGGCGAACAAGCGCAGTTGGTGGACCGCCGTGGTGATGGCCGGGCCCGGCTGGGTGGTGCTCGGCGCGCTGAAGCAGGCCATCGGTGTGTTCCTCGC
Organism: Streptomyces sp. TRM68367; assembly: GCF_014495685.1. Taxonomy (GTDB): domain Bacteria; phylum Actinomycetota; class Actinomycetes; order Streptomycetales; family Streptomycetaceae; genus Streptomyces. The sequence continues at coordinate 48,752 of NZ_JACTVI010000010.1, forward strand.
CGTGTACATCCTCGCCAAGGTCGGCCCGGCCGCCTCGACCGAGCCGATCCAGCAGTTCAAGGGCGCCTTCGACGCGATGATGCCGTCCTGGATGGTGCTGCCGCTGGCCGTGGCCCTGGTCGTGATCAGCCAGATCAAGATCAACGTGACGAACGCGTACTCCGGTTCGCTGGCGTGGACCAACTCTTTCACGCGCGTCACCAAGCGCTACCCGGGCCGCCTGGTGTTCGTACTGGTCAACCTCGGCATCGCGCTCGCGCTGATGGAGGGCGACATGTTCAGCGTCCTCAACAGCATCCTGGGCTTCTACTCGAACTGCGCGATCGCCTGGGTGGTCACCGTCGCCACCGACATCATGATCAACAAGTATCTGCTGAAGCTCTCCCCGCACGCCCCGGAGTTCCGCCGCGGCATGCTGTACGCCGTGAACCCCGTGGGCGTGGTGGCCTTCGTCGCCGCCTCCGGCCTGTCCATCGCCATGTACTTCCACGTCCTCGGCGACACCCTCCAGCCGTACTCCCCGGTCGCCGCCGCGGTGCTGGCCTTCGTCCTCACGCCGCTCATGGCGATCGTCACCAAGGGCAAGTACTACCTGCGCCGCACCGACGACGGCATCGACGAGCCGATGCTGGACTCCGAGGGCAATCCGAGCGCGGTCACCTACGACTGCCACGTCTGCCACCAGCCGTACGAGCGCCCGGACCTGGCGGCCTGCGCCACGCACGACGCGGTGGTGTGCTCGCTGTGCCTGAGCACGGACAAGGTCGGCGACCACGTGCTGCCGGCGACCTGACCGGACAGGCCCTTATGGACGGGCCCACTGCTCCGCTCAGCGCTCGACGAAGAACGCGAGGTCGTCGGGGGCCGGGCGGAGCAGGCCGTCGCGGAGCGCGAGGGCCGTGGCCTCGGCGCGGGAGGCGGCGCCGGTCTTGCGGAGCAGGTGCTCGACGTGGCTGTGCACGGTCCGCGGGGACAGGAACAGCACCTGGGCGATGGCCCGGTTGGTCTGTCCCATGGCCGCGCGGGTGAGCACCTCCAGCTCCCGCGGGCTGAGTCCGTACGGCAGCTCTGCGGGCGTCTCGTGGATCAGTACCGCGTCCGCCGTGATCCCCGGGCCGGGCCGGTTCCGATGGAGGACGACGCGGTACCAGGTGCCCTGCGTCGGCCACAGCAGCCGCACCCGGTGTCCGGCCGTCCCGGCGAAGGCGCGGAGCAGGCTGTGCACCTCGTCGTCCTGCAGCACCTGCGGACGGTCCCGGCCGGGCAGGTCGATCACCGCGTCAGGAGTCACGAGGCTCGCCCTGCCGTCCACGGGGAGGTCGTGCAGGCCGGCGGCACGGGCCACCGGATCGGCGAGTGCCGCCAGGGCCGGCATGACGCAGGCGAGCAGGTGGCGCGCCTCGACGTCGTAGGCGTCCGGGCTCTCCGTGGACAGGTGTACTAGGCCCACCAGGCGGTTACCGTGCCGCAGCGCCCCGGTCACTCCGTCGCGGAACCCGGCAGGGCGGACCCGCTCGGCGTAGAACCAGCCCTGACGGAAGCGCGGTCCGAACTCCTCCGGGTCCTCCGTGTCCGCGGAGATGGACGGCGGCAGCTCCCTCCGTACGACATTGCGGTACCACGGCGTCGTCACGAACTCGTCGGCCAGGGCATGCGAGGTCTCGGCGGTGTAACCGATGCCCGCCATCTGATGGTGGGCGCCGGTCAGCGGGTCCAGCGCGAGCAGCGTCGCCGCGTCCAGGGGGAGGGCGCGGGCGAGTTCGCACAGGGCCTCGTCGCAGGCCGAGGCGGTGTCGTGTTCGCGGGTGAGCATGCCGATGCGGGTGGCCGCCGCGATCTGGTGGTGGCTGAGCATGCGAGCCTCCGGGGAGCGGCTCGGGACCATCTGGTCGTTTGGGCCCCAACGATAGGGGTGCGGTCCGTGCCGGACAAGGCGTTCACCGCTTCGTGACGCGATGGGTCCTACTGACGCAGGGAGCTCGCCGAGTCGGTATTTGTACGGATGGCGGAGCGGTACGCCGGGGTCTTTCCTGTGGGACACAGCCGGACGCCCGCCGGGAGCGGGCCCGCCCCCTCGGAGAGCCCCGCCATGAACCCAAGCAGGTCCGCCGCCTCCCCTCGGCTTCGCGCAGACAGTTCCTCGCCTTCTCCGGCGCCGCCGTCGGGGCCACCGCGCTCACCGCCGCAGGCTGCTCGGCGCCACCGAGCTCGTCGGCCTCGGCCAAGTCCTCGGCCTCGGGCGGCACATGCCTCTCGGCGTTCATCGTGACGCTCGGCATGCTGACCGCCGTCCGAGCGGCTGGCGCAGCAGCTCTTCCCGCTGCCGCTGAGCGGTTTCGGTCCCGGCTTCGCCTGGCTGGGCGGGGCACGGATCGCGGGCGTCGCCGCACCGGTCGTCATCGCCGCGGCCGTACTCGCGGCGGGTGCCCTGTTCCTGGCGCTCCCCCCGGCCGGACGGCACGTGTTCGCCATCGGCGTCAACCGGGAAGCCGCGCACCTGTCCGGGATCAACATCCGCCGTACGCCGTTCATGCTGTTCGTGGTCACGGGCATCGCGGCGGCCCTGGCAGGGGCCATCAAGGCATCGGTGCTGGACAGCGTGGTCGCCGGGACCTCGGGCGCCGGGTTCGAACTGTCCGTGCTCACCGCCGTACTGGTGGGCGGCGTCGCGCTCACCGGCGGTTCCGGCTCGATCCTCGGTGTCCTGCTCGGCGTGCTCTTCCTGGGCTGCCTGCAGAACGGCCTCACACTGCTGGACGTGCCCACGTTCTGGCAGCAGATGGCCCAGGGCACCGCCCTGGTGGCGGGCGCGGCACTGGCGTACTTCGCGCCCCGCGCGGCGCGTTGACCCATCCCTCGTCCCGCCGTTGAAATCCCGCCGTTGAAATCCCGCTGTTGAAATCCCTCCGTGGAAATCCTCCGATGAAAGAGGTCCCCGTGAGTGCCACCGCTCCCACCCTCATCCTCACCGGCGGTCAGGTCCTCACCGTCGACCGAGACTTCACCGTCGCCCAAAGCGTCGCCGTACGCGGCCGGGACATCGTCGCCACCGGCAGCGACGCCGAGATGCGCGCCCTGGCCGGCCCCGGCACCCGGGTCGTCGAACTCGGCGGCCGGACCGTCCTTCCCGGCCTCAACGACTCCCATCTTCACGGGGCGGCCTACGGCATGACGAAGCCACCCTTCGCCATCGACGTCGGCCACCCCGCGGTGGGTTCGATCGCCGACATAGCCGCCGCGGTACGACGGGCGGCACGGGCGTCCCGCCCCGACGAGTGGATCGTCGGCCTCGGCTGGGACCCCGGCTATCTCGCGGAGTGCCTGGCCGACCCGCGCCGCTTCCCGCACCGCCGCGACCTGGACGCGGTCGCCCCGTACCACCCGGTCTGCCTGACGGACTTCTCCTCGCACATGGTGTGGGCCAACAGCGAGGCCCTGCGCCGGTGCGGCGTCGACGCGGGCAGCACACCACCACCGGGCGGTGTCATCGACCGCGACGTCGACGGGGAGCCGACCGGCATCCTGCGCGAGGCGGCCCAGCGGCTCGTGCAGGCAGCCCTGCCCTCCCCGACGATCGCCCAGCGCCGCCAGGCCATCCAGGGCGTGGTCCGCGAACTGCACGCACGTGGCATCACCAGCTACACCGAACCCGGCCTCGGCCCCGGCGGCACCGGAACCCTCTTCGGCGGCCTGAGCACCGACAACTGGACCGCGTACGCCGAACTCGTGGCGGCCGGTGAACTCGACGCCCGGGTCAGCGTCCTCCTGCTGCCCGCCCCCATGGGCGGTTCCGCCGCCGACCTGCGCAAGGGACTGGAAGAGCTGCGCCGGCCGGCGTCGGCGGATCCGCGCCGGCTGAACGCCATCGGCGTCAAGATCTTCGCGGACGGAGTGCCGCCGAACCGCACGGCCTGGATGAGCGAGCCGTACCCGGAAGGCGGCCACGGTGCGCTGTGCGTGCACGGCGACACTCCCGCACTCCAGGTGGCGGAGCTGCGGGAGATGATCGGGCTCGCGCACGAGGCCGGTTTCCAGCTCGGCGTGCACGTCACCGGCGACCGGGCCATCGACACGGTCGTGGACGCCTTCGCCGCCGCGCAGGCGGCCGCGCCCCGGCCCGACGCCCGGCACTACGTCATCCACGGCGACTTCATCGGCGCCGACAGTCTGGCGAGGCTCGCCGAGCACGGCTACGGCGTCAACATGAACCCGGCCATCAAGTGGACCATCTCCGACCTGATGGACGAGGTCGTGGGTCCCGAGCGGTCGGCGTACCAGTGGCCGGTGCGGGACGCGGTCGAGGCCGGGGTGCGCGTGTGCGCAAGCTCTGACGCGCCGATCACCGCGCCCGACTGGCGGCAGGGCGTGGCCGGGATGCTGCTGCGCGAGTCCAAGGCCAGCGGCCGGCCGAGCGGCCCCGAACAGTGCGTGCCGCTCGCCGACGCCCTGCGTGCCTACACGGTCAACGCGGCCTGGCAGGACTTCGCCGACGACTGGAAGGGCACCATCGAGGCCGGCAAGGTGGCCGATCTGTGCGTCCTGGACCGGCCGTTGCTGGATCTCGATCCGCATGAGATCACCGAAGCAGAGGTGGACCTGACCGTGTTCGACGGCCGCGTGGTCCACGAACGCTGACGGCTCCCACCGGTCCGGGACACGGCCGTTGGTCACCGGACCGCGATGAGTGGGTCATCGGCGCGCAAACCAACGTCAAGGGCCGTCCTTCTCCCCCTGTTTCGCCCGCTTACGGCCGTCGGGCGGCTTGTGTCGCCACCGGGACGGACGCCCTTCGCGGCGGCCGGTCCCGCCGATTCCGGCAGGGCCGCGCTCAGTAGGGCTTCGTCGGCCAGTCCAGCAGGCGCGCGCCGATCACCGCGGTCTGGAGGGTGTAGCGGTGCACCGGGTCGGACGGGTCCGCGCCGGTGAGCTTGTGGATGCGCTCCAGGCGGTAGGTGAAGGCGCGCACGCTCAGTGACAGCCGCCGGGCCGCCTCCGCGGAGACGCAGCCGGAGTCGAAGTAGGCGGTGAGCGTGTCGAGCAGCGGCTCGGCGCCGCCGCGGGCCCGGCGCAGCGGGCCGAGGGCGCTCTCCACAAGGTCGGCCATGGCCTGCCGGTCGCGGGTGAGGACGGGGTAGACCAAGAGGTCGGCGGCGTGCAGCACGGGTTCGTCGAGTTCCAGGCGGTCGGCCAGGTCGAGTGCGTTCAGCGCCTCCTCGTACGACTGGACGACACCGGCCGGGCCAGGATGCGGGCGGCCGATCGCCACCCGGCCGCCGTCGGTGGCGGCGAACGCCTGCTTGGCGAAGTACGTGAGGACGTCGTCCTGGTCGCCGGGCGCGATGCACACCAGCCGCCCGTCCTTGGTGGTGAGCAGGATGCTGCGGTCACTGAACCGGCCGATCAGCGCGCGCTCCACCTCCCGGGGGACGGCGTCGCCCTCGTCGTAGACGGCCGGGCCGCTCGCCACGGCGACCGCGTGTTCGTACGACAGCCGCAGCCCGTAGCGTTCCGCGCGCTGGGCGAGCAGGCCCAGATCGCTGCGGCCGTACAGCAGGTCGTCGATGAACTCCCGGCGCGCCGCCTCCTCCTGCCGTACGGCGAGCCGCTGGGCCCGCTCGTAGCCCTCGGCGAACGCGTCGATCGCCAGGGCCGCGGCGGTGAGCACACTGTCCGGGGACGTGCCCGGCCCGGCCGGCCAGGTGGCGCGGGTGGCGGCCAGGTGGGCGGCGACGAGGGCCCGCAGCCCGAGGCCGGCCTCCGCGGCCTGCTCGCCCAGGACCCGGCGCGAGTCGAGTTCCTCCCGGGTGAGGCGGCGGCCGGTCGCTGAGGCGTCCGCGAGGATGCCGGCGTACCCCTCGAGGTACTCCTCGGGCACGTCCTGCCCTGCCATGTGCGTCTCCCGGCTTCCGTCGCTGTGCTGCTGGTCATCTGGTCACCGACATCTTTTCAGTGCGCGGGCCGCACCGGCGCATCGGTCGCCGGGATCGGGGGCAGCACCCGGCCCGGTGGCTCGTGCGGCGCTGGCCGGCGGTGTCGGCCCTCGCGGTCGCCGTCCTCCACCTGGTCTCGGTCGGCTCGCAGGACGTGGCCGACGCTCGGCGGCCTCGGGGAGACCCTGCCGTGTGGGACGCCTGGCGCATGTGGCGGGACAATGGTCGTCGCCCGTACGTTCGCCGAGGCGTGCTGCGTCGTCGGCATCCTGACCGGCCTCCAGCCGGCCTTCCTGGGTGTAACCGGCACCGGGCCGAGCCCTACCCCAGTCGTACCGGCCCCGCGTCGATCGGGAGGCGGACGAGGAGGTAGGGCTTGCGGCGCAGGTCGCGGCCCTCGTGGAAGCGGGCCTGGCGGCTGAGCTGGTTGACGATCGCATAGCGGTGCCGGTCGTCGGCGACGGAGAGCGTGTCCGGCCAGACCAGCTCGGGCCCCTGGGCGAGCGTGGCGTACGTGCCGTCCCGGCCGCGGCGCCAGAGGGCGTTGCGCTCCAGGTCGGCGCCGTAGATCCGCCCCCGGTCGTCGCTCTCCAGCCCGTCGGCCATCGGCTTGTGGCCCAAGTCCTCGACGGTGGCGGCCACTTCGGCGTCGGACGCGTCCGGGTCGGCGAGGGCGGCGACGGACACAGCACGACCTCCGGCGGGAAGAGGATCCGCCGGACGATGCGGTTCGAGCGCGGGTCGACCGCGAGGAGCTTGGGACCGCCGTAGGAAGGAGGACCCGTCAACGGCCGCCCGGTGTCGAGAATCCACAGCCGGTCATCCGGATCGACGACCACACTCTGCGCCGACTGCAGATGCCCGGCCAGGTCGGACGGATCCTCCCGGTTCACCTCGGCGTCGGGACAGGCCACCGGCTTCCCGCCGCGCAGTTCGGCCACGGTGAAGGGCACCTCGTCGCCCCACCGGGGAAAGTTGACCAAGACCCGCCCGCGCCGCGAGACGGTGACCCCGGTGGGCATCGCGCCCCAGAACCGGCCGACGACCTCGTACCCCCGGCCGTCCCGCGCCGCGTGCGCCCGGCCGGCGAGCGGGGCGGCGGCCGTGGACGCGGTGGCGGCGGCCGCGCTGATGAACGTACGGCGATTCAGTCGCCTCATGCGAGTGCCTCCTGGCGGTGGTCACGGAAACGTCTCGGGTCCCACCCTCGTGCGAGGACACTCCTGCGCGGCCAACTCCGCACTCCGGGACCACCCGAGACGCTGTCGAGGATCTGCGCGCCGTCGTAGGCGACGATGAACACCCGCCGCTCGTGGTCCGTGGTCATGCGTCAGGGGTAGCGGGGCCTGTGGCCGTGCGTCAGGGGGGTCGGGTCTGTGACCGCGCGTCATGTGTAGCGGCGCAGGACCAGGCGGCGCGTGCCCTGCTGTAGGCGCGGGCGGGGCCGGTGAGCGCGATACCCGCCGTCGGGGTTCTGCCCGGGCAGGATCGCCGGCAGAGTCCATACGCCGCACCCGACACGGATCGCGCGGCAGCCGCCGGCGCAGAGGCAAGGGCCGAAGTCCGGCTCGGCGCCGGGCACTTCAGCGCCCAGTCCGGGAAAGCCGTTTGCCGACCAGGGCGAACTGGGAAGTTTCCTATTCAACAACGGCCGTTCGGGTCACAGGGAGTCTTCGCGACATGCCTGATTCATCCGGTACGACGACAGGTCCGCAGAGATCAGAGCGACCCGGGGGCATGGGACGGCGCGTCGTCGTCACCGGGCTCGGCGCCGTCACGCCGTTGGGCGTGGGAGTGGACGACTTGTGGCGGGGGCTGCTCGAGGGGCGGCACGGCATACGGGAGTTGGCGGGGGAGGAGTTCCGGGAACTGCCCGTGCGGGTCGCCGGAACCGTACCGGTCGATCCGGCCGCGCTGCTGCCCGGACCGGCGGCCCGGCGGATGAACCGGGCCGCGCAGTTCGCGGTGCTGGCCGCGCGGGAGGCCTGGGGCGACGCCGGGTTTGCGCCGGGCGGTACGCGGGAGAGCGGGCTCGATCCGGGGCGGGTCGGAGTGAGTCTCGGTGCGATTCTCGGGGACGCGTCCGTGCTGGTCGGCGGGGACCGGAGGCTGCGGGAGAAGGGGCCGCGGGCCGTCTCGCCGCTCACCACGCCGATGACCGTGCCATCCCAGGCCGCGTCCCAGGTCTCCCTCGACCTGCACATCACCGGCGAGGCGCGGACCGTGACCAGCGCGTGCGCCTCCGGCACCGAGGCGATCGGGCAGGCCGTGGACCGCATACGGTACGGCCGGGTCGACGTCGCCCTCGCGGGCGGTGCCGAGGCGGTCGTCACGCCGGCGATCATGGCGTCCTTCGCCGCGATGCGGGCGCTGGCGGCCGGAGAGCCGACCGAGGGCTCGCCCTCGCGGCCCTTCGCCAAGGACCGCGCCGGGTTCGTGAACGGGGAGGGTGCCGGGGTGCTCGTCCTGGAGGCCGAGGATCACGCTCGGGCGCGTGGCGCGCGTGTGTACTGCGAGGCCGCGGGTTGGGGCCTGTCGGCCGACGCCCACCATGTCGCGGCCCCCGACCCCTCCGGTACCGGCATCGCCCTCGCCCTGCGACGGGCGCTGCGGGACGCGGGAGGACATGCCGGGGACGTCGTCCACGTCAACGCCCACGCCACCGCCACGATCGACGGCGACCTCGCCGAAGCGGTGGCCCTACGGGCGGTGTTCAACGGTCGGAACGTTCCGGTGACCGGGCTCAAGGGCCACCTCGGACACCTCCAGGGAGCCGCCGGCGCCGTCGAGGCCCTCGCCACCGCGCTCACCCTCCACCACGCCGTGATCCCCCCGACCGTAGGCTGCGCCGAACTCGACGACACGATCCTCCTGGACGTCGTCCGGGACACCCCCCGCCATCTGCCGCCCGACGGCGACCTGGCCCTGAGCAACTCCTTCGGCTTCGGCGGCCACAACGCCGTACTGGCACTGCGGAAGCTCGAGTAGGGGCTTCCGGCCGGTTCGGCACCGCCGGCTACGCCGTCGTGGTTGAGCACCGTTACGGCGAAGAAAAAGAGCGGGGAAGGAGTGCGCTTGCGAACGCGGGACAGGTCAAGTCCTGCACGGGAACTGCGGGCTCGTACGCCGACGTAGCGTCGTAGATCCGGCCGGACACCTTCGGCCAGGCTAATGTCCCGCGCCGCGGTGACCCCGCTACGGCCTCACTGATCAGGCCGTGCGCTTGCGGGGCGTCTTCTTCGTCGTCCCCTTCTTCGCGGCCGTCCTCGCTGCCGTGGTCTTCTTGCCGCCGGTCTGTTTGAAGAGCCGCGCGGGTCGTCTTGCCTCGAAGACCGCGCCGAGGAACTGCAGGCCGCGCGTGCAGCCAACCGAGAGCTGACCCGAACCCTCAACCAGACCCACCGCTGACCACACCTCTCCCTCCGAACCGTCCAGGTGGCGCATGCCGGGATGCGATCAGCGGCCAGGGGATGTGCCATGGAAAAACAGGAGGTGGGAAGGCCATGGCCCGAGCGGTCTGGAGTGGTGCTCTCTCATTCGGGCTCGTCGCCCTGCCGGTGCAGCTGTTCACGGCGACGGAAAGCCACACGATCCGCTTCAACCAGCTCCAACGCGGAACGTCCGACCGAGTGCGCAACAGGCGAGTCAACGAGCGCACCGGTGAGGAAGTCCCCATGGAGGAGATCGTCAAGGGCTTCGACATGGGGGACGAATACGTGGTCGTCGAGCCGGACGAGCTGGACGAGATCGCCCCTGGCCAATCCAAGTCGATGGAGATCACGGGGTTCGTCGACCTGGAGCAGGTCGAGCCGGTCTTCTTCGACAAGACCTACTACGTGGCCCCCAAGGGCAAGGAGTACGCCAAGGTCTACGCCCTACTCCACAGCGCCCTGGCTCAGGCGAACAAAGTCGGTATCGCCACCGTCGTCATGCGCAACCGCGAGTACCTGGTCGCCGTGAAGGCAGAGGGTGACGTCCTGGCGATGCACACCATGCACTGGGCGGACGAGGTCCGCGACCCTCACCGGGAGATCGGGAGTCTCCCGGAGGAGACACAGGTCGCCGAGAAGGAGCTGCAGACGGCGGTGCAGTTGGTCGAGGCGCTGAGCATCGACTGGAATCCGGAGGAGTACCACGACACCTACCAGGAGAAGGTGCTCCAGCTCGTCGAAGCCAAGCGCACCGGCCAGACCGTGGAGAAGGGCGAGCCGCCACCACGCTCCACCAACGTCATCGATCTCATGGACGCGTTGCGGGCCAGCGTCGAGCAAGCCAAAACCACGAGGAAGAGCAGCGAAGAGGAAGCACACGAAGCTGCGGGTGGCCGCCCCCCGGCACGGTCGAAAACGACCGAACGACGCGCCAGCCGTACGCCAGGAAGGGCAGAGAAGTCCGCGAAGATCTCCGAGCTGGAAGAGCTGAGCAAGGCAGAACTCTACCGGCGCGCATCCGAAGCCGACGTCCCTGGTCGTTCATCAATGACCCGCACGGAGTTGATCAAAGCGCTCACCGGCAAGAGCGGTCGACGCAAAGCACGAGCCTCCTGAAATCGGCACGCCAGGAGCCGTCCCGCTCGATGGCAAAGAGGAGGCGGGCCGCCTCACAACCCCAGAGAACCGCCGTCCTCGGTGTGGATCTGACGGAAGGAGATCGAGTGGCTCTCGGTGGCGTTCACCGGCTTGATGGGGATACTGACCAGGCCGAACGAGATGGCACCGTTCCATATGGATCTCATGAGCAGCACCCTTTCGATCGGTTTGCCATACCTCTTCGCATTTCTGCGGAAATATCTGAGATTCTCATCGTATGACGCCGATCACAGAGGTGGAGGGGCGACGGATCGCGCTCAGCAATCTCCAGAAGGTGCTGTATCCGGCGGCCGGGTTCACCAAGGGTGAGGTGCTGCACTACTACGCGACCGTCGCCGAGGTGCTGCTGCCCCATCTGCGGGATCGGCCGGTGTCCTTCCTGCGCTATCCGGACGGGCCGGACGGCCAGGTGTTCTTCACCAAGAACGTCCCGCCGGGTACGCCCGGGTGGGTCACCACCGCCGAGGTGCCGCGCGTCGAGGGACCGGCCCGGATGGTGCTGGTGCAGGACTTGGCCTCCCTGATGTGGGCGGCCAACCTCGTCACCGAGTTCCATACCCCGCAGTGGCTCATCGACGACCCCGGCAGCGCCGACCGGCTGGTCTTCGACCTCGACCCCGGCGCCCCCGCCTCCGTCGTGCACTGCTGCGAGGTCGCCCTGTGGCTGCGCGAGCGGCTGGCCGCGGACGGCATCGAGGCGTACGCCAAGACGTCCGGCTCCAAGGGCCTGCACCTGGTCGCGGCCGTACGCCCGGCCTCCTCCGAGCGGGTGTCGGAGTACGCCAAGGAGCTGGCCGTCGAGGCGGAGAATGCACTGCCCCGGCTCGTCGTCCACCGGATGACCAAGAGCCTCAGGCCCGGCAAGGTCTTCGTCGACTGGAGCCAGAACGCCGCACGCAAGACCACAGCAACCCCCTACACCCTGCGGGCACGGCCCGAGCCGACCGTGTCGGCACCGGTGACCTGGGACGAGGTCGAGCAGTGCGGGGCGGCCCCGCAGCTGGCGTTCCGCGCCCAGGACATCGCACCGCGCGTCCAGGACTACGGCGACCTGCTGGCCCCGGTCCTGGACCCGGACCGCGCCGGACCGCTGCCCTGAACGCACCGGCGTCCCGCCGTACCGTCCGCACTGTCCGTCTTCCCGGCGTCACGGCCCCGGCCGGACGCCGCGTACGCACACTGCGTCCGGCCGCTGCGGCAGATCACACCCGCATCCACGTCTGGCGGTCCCGCGCCATCGCGTGCAGGGCCTCCACGTCCGCCGGTTTCAGCACGCCGCCCAGCCGCGCCAGGCCCTCGATCCCGGTGTCCGTCAGGACGCGGACCTCGCGCGGCTCGGTCGTGACCGTCACGTCCGCCGCGCCGGCCAGGGCCAGGACCGGGCGGACCTCGGCGGTCAGGGCATAGGAGGCCCGGTCGGCGTCGGCGCGGACCCGGCGCAGCAGCGGGCGGGCCTCGCGGCGGCCCAGCGTGACCATGGGGTCGGCGACCGTCACGCGCCGCTTATGGGCGTACAGGGAGTACACGGCGAACAGGCCCCCGGGGCCGATCACCAGGTGGTGGACGCGGTCGCCGCCGGGCAGGGGGAGGGAGTGCAGGGTGTGCCAGCCCGCGCCGTCCAGCCGGTCCAGGGCCTCCCCCACCGTCTGCTCCGCCGCCAGGGCCCGGCGGCGCGGGTCGGGGCGCAGGCGGTGGGCCGGGCCGGCATCGCGGTCGAGGGCCACCAGCAGCGCCTCGCCGGGGCGGTTGGGGGCCAGGTCGTCGTCCGGGTGGAGGGAGAGGCGGGCCAGCTCAGCAGGGGTGGGCACGGGGGGCGGGCCCACCGCCACCGGGCCCGTCAGGAACGGGCCCAGGGCCTGCAGGACCTCGTCCCTGCGGTCGTCGCTGAGCAGGTTGACACGGGCGGCCTCACGGTCGTACCAGGCGATGTTCCTGCCGTCCGGGAGGCAGACATACAGCCGATCCTGGCCGTGCCGCCAGGTCGGTATGACGCGCAGTCCGCTCATGCACCATCACCCCACGACCATGGGAACAGGCGGGGTGCTGCGGGGGCAAGAAGCCGGTTACCTTGAGAGGAGTTGGGTCGAGATGGTGGGGATGGTGGGGAGGCGCCGTTGCGGACGCGCGGGATGGAACCCGACGTACCGGCTCCGGACAGCTCGTGGAGCGAGATCGTTCCCGGTCTGTGGATGGGCGGGCACGAGTTCAGAGGGCGGTCCGGGCATCTGGAGTTGGCGGTCGTGCGGGACGAGTTCGATCTCGTCCAGACGCTGCTGCGGCTGCCCGGACACGGGCCGGATCCGGGCGTCGAGCACCATGTGTGGCCGATCCCGGACGGCCCGCTCGACGGGACACAGCTCGCGGGGGTGATCCGGCTGGCCGATGCGGCGTGCGAGGCGCTGGACGGGGGCCGCAGGGTCCTCGTGCGCTGTTACCACGGGTACAACCGCTCCGGTCTGGTCGTCGCCCACGCGCTGATACGGCTGGGCAGCTCGGCCGAGGAGGCGATCCGGCTGGTCCGCTCCCGCCGCTCGCCCTGGGCGCTGCACAACGAGCTGTTCGTCGCCTACCTGCGGGCAGGGCTGCACACGGCCCGACTGCTGGAGGACCTCGCCGAGGAGGCCGCCGAGTAAGGGGTCCTTGCAGGACAATAAGTTGCGTGGCGGCGCTCTTGACACCGCAGCTCAGGCTCGGTGTTCGAAGGCAAGTCAATCCTCTGCACGCCCTAAGCGCCGACTGGACGGCGGGGCAGGGGGCCGCCGGGCGGATCGCCGAGCAGAGCGCCACCTCTCCCCGTCGCCGCGGATAACGCTGCCCGGACCCACCCGGTACGCAAAAAGGACTTCCCTACGAATAAGGTGTACGCGGCCACCACCCGTACCCCGCCCCCTGGAGCCCCGTGCCCGCGCCCCGCCCCCGCCGCGCAGCCCGCGCCGCCCGTACGGCCGCCGCCGTCGCCGTGCTGCTGGCGGCCGCCGTCGGCTGCGGTGACGCCGGCGGGCTCCAGGGCGCGGGGGCGACGCCGACCGCGGTCAGCCCGGCGCGGCTGTGGCCCGAGCTGCCGCCGGCGTCCAGTCCGGCCTTCGATGTCGGCGAGGTGAAGACGCACGCGGTGAAAGGGGTCGCCGTCCCCGGCGACGACATCCGCAGGGTGAACCCGGTCGGCATCGTCCGCGCCGAGATCGCCGCGAGTCCGGGCGACTACGACGGCGCCAAGGCGCCGTACCGCGACACGGCCCGCCGGATGGCCGACTGCGGCGAGGGCGCCGGCCGCGGCGCGTGCCCGGTGCTCCGGCCGTACTACCGGGATGTGACCGGCGACGGGCGGGACGATCTGACGCTGGGCTTCCGGCTGCTGCCGGAGGGCCTGACCGCCGTACGCGTGTACACCGTCGAGAAGCACCGGCTCATGGAGGTCATGTCCTGGGAGGACGCGCTCAGCGGCGTCGAGCTGGCCGGGCGGTCGGTGATCCTGCGCTCGCCGTCCGAGGTCGCGGGCTACGAGTACCGCCTGCAGTGGACCTGGGACCCGGACCAGCGCGCGATGCTCCTCACCCACGACGAGATGCTGCGCACCGGGCCGCGCGGGCACTCGCACGCGCCCCGCTCTTCGAAGTCCCCCGCGCAGCCCTCCGCGTCCCCGTCGGCCTCCCCCTCAGCCCCCTCTTCCCCAGCCCCCTCTTCGGCGAGCACCGGATGAGCCCGCTCAGACGCACGCCCTCAGGACGGCGGTCCCCCGGCATCACCACGCGCCGCGTCCTCGGGCTCGCCCCGCAGTGGGCCGGCGCGCTCGCCGTGAAGGCCGCCGTGTTCATCACTGTGATGTGCTGCGCCCTCGCCGCGCTGCTCGGCATCCTCGTGCACGTCCAGGTGACGAACCAGACCGTCGGCCAGGCCCGTGACCAGGCGCTGCAGCGGCTGACCGAGGCGACGGCGGCGTTCGAGGCCGGGGACCCGCTGCGGCCGGGCGCGCGCCTGGATCCGCCGGAGCTGCCCGGGCCGCTGCGGACGCTGGCGGTCGCCGGGGACCGCGGCACGATGGTCGGCGAGCGCCGGGGGCGCCCCACGATGTGGGCGGCGGGCCCGGCGGACGGGAACCGGGCGCTGGCCGTGCAGGTCGACTACTCGCAGCAGGCGCGCACCATCGAGGGGCTCGACCGGGCGATCCTGTGGTCGTCGGGCCTGGCCATCGGGGCGACGCTGCTGGTGGGCGCGTTCGCGGTGACGCGGGTGACGCGGCGGCTGCACGCCACGGCGCTGGTGGCCCGGCGGATCAGCGCGGGCGACCTGGACGCGCGCGTCGACGATCCGCGTACGGAGGATCCGAGCCGGCCGCAGGACGAGGTGGCCGCGGTCGCCGTCGCGCTGGACACCATGGCGTCCTCGCTGCAGAGCAAGCTGCTGGCCGAGCAGCGGTTCACCGCGGACGTGGCGCATGAGCTGCGCACACCGTTGACCGGGTTGCACGCGGCGGCGGAGCTGCTGCCGCCGGGACGGCCGACCGAGCTGGTGCGGGACCGGGTGGCGGCGTTGCGCACGCTGACCGAGGATCTGCTGGAGATCTCCCGGCTGGAGACCGGGCGGGAGCGGGTGGAGCCGGACGTCGAGCGGCTGGGGGCGCTGGCGGAGCGGGTGGTGCGGGCGTCGGGGACGGACACGGAGGTCGTCGTCGTACGGGACGCCGTTGTGGAGACGGATCGGCGGCGGCTGGAGCGGGTGCTGGGGAATCTTGTCGCGAACGCACATCGGCATGGGCGGGGGCCCGTGCGGCTGACCGTCGTCGGTCCGGTTGTCACCGTGCGGGATCACGGGGACGGGTATCCGGAGTATCTGCTGGCGCATGGGCCGCAGCGGTTTCGTACGGAGGGGGGTGCGAAGGGGCATGGGCTTGGGTTGACCATCGCGTTGGGGCAGGCGGAGGTGTTGGGGGCGCGGTTGTCGTTCGCCAATGCGGTGGACGGTGGAGCGGTGGCTGTTTTGCGGCTATGAGCTCGGGGGGTTGTGGCGTGTTGCCGGGTGCGGGTTGTTGTTGGTGGCTGGTCGCGCGGTTCCCTGCGCCACTCTGGGGCGCTTCCCTTCAGGAACCGGGGCTCGCGTCATTCGCCCACAAGGGCGATATCGTCGACAACATCGGGCCCGCGCCACGCTGGTGCTGACGGCAGAAGCGAACAAGCAGCCCCATTTGGTTAAGTTCCGGACATGAGCAAGGCCGGAATCACCCTGGCGACCGCGGACCCGCCCCCGCCCGCCGTCCGCCTTCCCCGGCGCCGTGGCATCGAACTCGCCCTCATCGTGCTGGCCGTTCTGCTGTCCGTGTACGGCTACTGCGCCGTGGGCCTGGCCAGGAACGGCACCGTCCCGCCCGGCGCCGCCGGTTACGGCGCCGGGCTCGGCGTGCTCGCGCTGCTGGCGCATCTCGCGGTGCGGCTGCGGGCGTCGTACGCCGATCCGCTGCTGCTGCCGATCGGGGTGCTGCTCAACGGCCTCGGGCTCGTGCTCATCTACCGGCTGGACCTGCAGACGCCGGGCGACAGTGCGGCGCCCGCACAGCTCGTGTGGTCCACGCTGGGCGTCGCGCTGTTCATCGTGGTGGTTCTGCTGCTGCGCGATCACCGGGTGCTCCAGCGGTACACGTATGTCTGCGTGGTCGCCGCGCTCGGGCTGCTCACGCTGCCGATCCTCTTCCCGGCCGTGAACGGCGCCCGCATCTGGATCCGGGTCGCCGGCCTCTCCTTCCAGCCGGGCGAGTTCGCGAAGGTGCTGCTGGCGGTGTTCTTCGCCGCGTATCTGGCCGCCAACCGCAACGCGCTGGCGTACACGGGCCGCCGGGTGTGGTTCGTGCAGCTGCCCACGGGCCGGGTGCTGGGGCCGATCCTCGCCGTGTGGCTGGTGAGTGTGGGTGTGCTGGTCCTGGAGCGGGACCTCGGGACGTCTCTGCTGTTCTTCGGGCTCTTCGTCGTCCTGTTGTACGTCGCCACCGGCCGTACCGGCTGGATCGCCGTCGGGCTGCTGCTGGCGGTGCTCGGCGCGGTGGCCGTCGCCCGGCTCGAACCGCATGTGCACGGCCGGGTGGAGGACTGGCTGCACCCGTTCGCGTCGATCGAGGCGGGCCAGGGGCCGGGGCAGCTCGCGCAGTCGCTGTTCGCCTTCGCGGCGGGCGGGATGCTGGGCGCCGGGCTCGGGCTCGGGCACTCGGTCCTGATCGGCTTCGCGGCCAAGTCGGACTTCATCCTGGCGACGGCCGGGGAGGAGCTGGGCCTGGCCGGGCTGTCCGCGATCTTCCTGCTGTACGGCCTGCTGGTGGAGCGCGGCTACCGGGCCGGGCTCGCGCTGCGCGACCCCTTCGGCCGGCTGCTCGCGGTCGGCCTCGCCTCGATCATCGCGCTCCAGGTGTTCGTGATCGCGGGCGGGGTGACCGGCCTGATCCCGCTGACCGGCATGGCGATGCCGTTCCTGGCGCAGGGCGGCTCGTCGGTGGTGACCAACTGGGCGATCGTGGCGCTGCTGACCCGGCTGAGCGACTCGGCCCGGCGCCAGGGCGAGCCGCGGGCCGCCGTATGAGCGCCATGACCCGGCACATCCGGCACGCCGCGGTGTTCTGCGCCCTGCTGCTGGTCGCGCTGCTGATGAACGCCACCCGCGTCCAGGTCTTCCGGGCGGGGGCGTACGAGGACAACCCCGCCAACCGCCGCGAGGACATCGCCCGTTACCTCCAGCCGCGCGGCGACATCCTGGTCGGCGGCCGGCCGGTGACCGGCTCCCGGGACAGCGGCGAGCAGCTGCGCTACGAGCGGACGTACGCCGACGGCCCGCTGTACGCGCCGGTCACCGGCTTCGCCTCGCAGCTGTACGGCACGTCGCTGCTGGAGCACGCCGAGGACGGCGTGCTGTCCGGCACGGACCCGATGCTCGCGCCGTTTCCGCTGTGGAACGACTTCACGCGCGCCCGGAACCCGGGCGGGGACGTGGTGACCACGCTGCATCCGGGCGCGCAGCGGGCGGCGTTCGAGGGGCTGCGCGGGCGCAAGGGCGCGGTGGCGGCGGTGGAGCCGTCGACCGGGCGCATCCTGGCGCTGGTGTCCGCCCCGTCGTACGACCCGCAGGCGCTGTCCGGGAACGGGGCCGCGGCCGCCCGGTCCTGGGCGCGGCTGAACGCGGACGCGGACCGTCCGATGCTCAACCGGGCGGTGCGGCGGACGTATCCGCCGGGGTCGACGTTCAAGGTGGTGACCGCGGCGGCGGCGCTGGACGCGGGCGTGGTCACCGACCTGGACGCGCACACCCGCTCCCCGGACCCCTACCGCCTGCCGGGCACGACGACCTCGCTGCGCAACGAGTCCGGCGGATGCGAGGACGCCTCGCTGCGGGAGGCGTTCACCTGGTCCTGCAACACGGTGTTCGCCAAGCTGGGCGCGGACGTGGGCGTGCGGGACATGGCGGCCACCGCGCGGGCGTTCGGCTTCAACGACACGCGGGTGCGGATCCCGTTCGCGGTCGCGCGGAGCACCTTCGACACGTCGGTCGACCGGGCGCAGCTGGCGCTGTCGTCCATCGGGCAGTACAACACGCGGGCGACGCCGCTGCAGATGGCGATGGTCGCGGCGGCGGTCGCGAACGGCGGCCAGGTGCGCACGCCGTATCTGGTGGAGCGTACGAAGCGGGCGGGCGGTGCCACCCTGGCGACCGCCGGGTCCCGTCCTCTGCGCCGGGCGATGCATCCCTCGACCGCCGTGCACATGAGGGAGCTGATGCGGGACGTGGTGGAGAAGGGCACCGGGCGGAACGCCGCGATCCCCGGCGCGACGGTCGGCGGCAAGACCGGCACCGCCCAGCACGGCATCGGCAACGAGGGCACGCCGTACGCCTGGTTCGTCTCCTGGGCGCAGGGCGAGAACGACGTGGAGCCCAAGGTGGCCGTGGCCGTGGTGGTGGAGGACGCGGCGCCGGACCGCGGCCACATCACCGGGGGCGGGGTGGCGGCGCCGGTCGCGCGGGCGGTGATGAAGGCGGTGTTGAAGTCATCGGCGGCCAGCGGTCGTTGACGATGGCCATGCGGGCCGCGGGTCCGGCTGTGACAGGCGTCCATGTGCCCACGTACTGAGACGGGGTCTGGGAGCCCCGTCCCGCCCGACCTATCGTTCGGTCCATGACGACATCAGCCGCCACGGCCGCCTTCGAACTCGCCCAGGTCAACATCGCCCGCCTCAAGGCCCCGCTGGACTCCCCGCAGTTGAAGGACTTCGTCGACAACCTCGACCCCGTCAACGCCGACGCGGACGCCGCCGACGGCTTCGTCTGGCGACTCAAGGAGGACTCCGGCAACGCGACGGACGTCCCCGTGCTCGGGGACGACTGGCTGATCGTCAACCTGACGGTGTGGCGGGACACCGACGCCCTGACGGCGTACATGTACCAGGGACGGCACCGGGAGATGCTGGCCCGCCGCAGGGAGTGGTTCGAGAAGCTCCAGGAGGCGGTGACCGCCCTGTGGTGGGTCCCCGCGGGCCACCGCCCGACGGTCGCGGAGGCGGAGGCACGGCTGCTGCACCTGCGGGCGCACGGGCCGACGCCGTACGCGTTCACGCTGCGGACGTCGTTCCCGCCGGGCGCGTCGGAGCCGGTGCTCGGCGAGGTGCCGGAGGGGCTGGGCTGCTCGGTCTAGCCGAAGCGGTTGACAGCGGTGAGATCGATCTCGATGGGGAACGGGACGGTCAGCCTGAGCTTGTCATGAAAGATGCCGGTGAGGCCGTAGGACTCTGTCGCCGGGTCGATTTCGTAGACGTACACCACCGGGAGACCCTGGTTTTCTTCGACGCGCCAGTAATGCGGAATCCCCGCCTGTGCGTACTTCCGTGGTTTCACCTCCCGGTCTCGGTCCTCCGAGTCCGCCGAGACGACCTCGACAGCGATGACCACGTCCTCCGGCCGACACCAAGTCCGCTGCGAATCGGTGTCGGCGCTCGCACGGAGCACCAGGACATCGGGCTCCGGCCGATTGCGCTTGTTCAGCTTGACGGTCATCTCGTGGATGACCTTCAGCCCTTCCGGCACCTGCTCCAGAAGGGCGTACGCCAGCAGGAGCATGGCACGTGCGTGGAAGAAGGTCTGCGGACTCACGAAGACGAGACTCCCGTCGATCAGCTCCGTGTGCGGAGGAAGGTTGGGAAGCTCGTCGAGGTCGTCCGCCGTCCAGCCACCCTCCGGCGGACGGACCCACTCATAGTCCTCGTCCAGGTCCAGCCCGTGGTCGCGTGCGGCGCTCATGATTGCTCCCATGTGACGGAGTCTGCCTGGCACAGTCAGCCTACCCGGGGGAATACGCCGATTCGCCCGACGATCGAGTGATCAACCCGCGAGGCATTGACCTTCCTCGATCGCCGGGGTCAACAAGTGGTGCGCGAGGGATTGACGGGCTTACTGACACGCAGTCTCATAAAGGGCCATGACAACCCTCACCGAAGCCGACGCGCTCGGCGGGCTGCGCGATGCGCTCGGCATCGAGCCATAGGCGCTGGAGGCCGAGGTGATACGGGCAGGCCCAGGGCCCCGACTCTCGCCCCGCGAGGTTGGGGCCCTCCCGTACCAGGCTGCACCCCCGCTGACCAGCAACAACGAGGACGTACTGGAGCGGCGTGCGCATCGTCCGCGTCCTTCTCACAGCCACGGACGCCACGACGCGGCAGCGCCTCCGACGCCGGGAACTCGGCTCCGAGCTGGAGCGGGAATGGGAGAGCAGTACCCGCAAGGCACGCTTGCTGGACCAGCGGGCTCCCGCGGACACCGTGCGCGTGATGACGGACGGGAGAACGGTCCCGGACATCGCCCGCGAGGTGACGTCCGCGACGGGCTGGGCGGAACGGCACCATGCGAGCCCACCGTGAGCGGGCCTGGGACATTCCTTCAGGGCGGCACGGGTGGGCGCAGCACCCCGCCAGTGGGGCAAGCGCGCACCAACCCCGCCCAGCCACAACACCGGGCACCCGGCAAGCGGCCCAGCCGACGCGGTCCCCCCGCCCCCAGCCGCTACCCTGCCCGGCATGAGCTCCGCCACCCCCGCCTACCGTCGCCTCAGCGTCGAGGAACGCCGCAGGCAGCTGCTCGACGCCGCGCTCGCCCTCTTCGCTCACCGCACCCCCGAGGACGTCTCCCTGGACGACGTGGCGGAGCAGGCCGGTGTCTCCCGCCCCCTCGTCTACCGGTACTTCCCGGGCGGCAAGCAGCAGTTGTACGAGGCCGCCCTCAGGTCCGCCGCCGAAGAGCTCCAGCAGTGCTTCGAGGAACCTCACGAGGGCCCCCTCCTGCGCCGCTTCTCCAGCGCCCTGGACCGCTACCTCGCCTTCGTCGACCAGCACGACGCCGGTTTCAGCGCCCTCCTCCAGGGCGGCAGCGTCGTGGAGACCTCCCGTACGACCGCCATCGTGGACGGCGTACGCCGGGCGGCAGCCGACAACATCCTCAGCCATCTCGAGGTGACCAGCCCCGGCCCCCGCCTCCGCATGACCGTCCGCATGTGGATCACGGCCGTCGAGGCGGCCTCCCTCATCTGGCTCGACGAGGACAAGCAGCCCCCCGCCATCGAACTGCGCGACTGGCTCGTCGAGCAGTTCGTGGCCGTCCTCTCGGTCACCGCACGCCGCGACCCGCAGACCGACGAGCTGGTCCGGGTCCTCGCGGAAGATGTCTGACACTGGTGCGGTGAAGAGCGAAGACACCCCGTTCGAGGGCGGCCCCATGGACGGCCGGGTCCTGCCCCTCCTGCTGGGCCCGACCGGCCACCCGCCCAAGACGTACCGCATCCCGGTCCCGGACCCCGACGGCGGCCCGCCCACCGTCCTCGTCTACCGCCGCGTCCCGAGGGGGCAGGGCAAGCTCGGCCTCACCCGGCAGTGGAAGTACGAGTACGACCCCGAAGGCAAGCACGGCAGCCGACTCAAGTGGCCCTGGTCGAAGCCAGACGCCACGCCGCCCGGCAAGCCGGACGACACCGACGTGTGACCGATTGCGCCGAACCGCGCACACCCGGCGCGCGCCCCGCGCGAGCACGTCTGATGCTCGCGGTGCGGAGCGGAGGAGCCGCCCGCTACCGGAGGTGATGACGTGTCAGGAAGGGTTCTGCGCCTGGTCTGTACGGCGGCGATGGCGGCCGGCACCGCCCTCGCCCAGACGCCCGCGACCGCCGTACCTGAGCCCGGTGAGCGAACCGTGGCTGAGCTGCTGACGGACCTTCAGCGGCTGTACCGGCAAGCCGAGCGGGCCACCGAGGCCTACAACGCCACCGAGGAGAAGCTGCGGAGACAGCGCGCCGAGACCGCCCGCCTCGAGCGCGCCCTCGCCCGCGCCCGCCTCTCCCTGCTCGACAGCCGCGCCGCCGCCGCCCGGCTGGCCCGCCAGCAGTACCAGAACAGCACCGACATCTCCCCGTACGTACGCCTCCTGCTCGCCCGCGACCCGCAGCACGCCCTCGACCAGGGCCATGTGATCGGCCGGTTGGCGCGGGAGCGGGCCGCGACGGTCGGCCGCCTGACCGGCACCGAACGCAGGGCCGACGACCTGGCCCGCAAGGCCCGCAAGGCCCTCGACGCCCAACTCGCCCTCACCGAGCGCCGCAAGAAGAACCGCGACGACGTCCGCAAGAGACTCCACGATGTCGAGGAACTCCTCGCCGCCCTCACCGCCGACCAGCTCACCGCACTCGCCGAGACCGAGCAGAACGACATCGCCGAGTCCCAGAAGAAGTTCATGGCCTCCGGCGCCCTCAGCAGCACCGCCCGGCCGTCCCGCCAGGGCGACCGCGCGGTGCGCTACGCCCTGCGGCAGCTGGGCAAACCGTACGAGTGGGGCGCCGAGGGCCCGAAGTCGTACGACTGCTCCGGCCTGACCTCCGAGGCCTGGTCCCACGCCGGCACCCCCATCCCCCGCACCAGCCAGACCCAGTGGGCCCAGCTCCCCCGCATTCCCCTGACCGACCTACGCCCGGGCGACCTGGTCATCTACTTTCCCGACGCCACCCACGTAGCGATCTACGCAGGTGAGGGCAGAGTCATCCACGCCCCCCGCCCGGGAGAGAAGGTCAAGCGCTCCCCCATCGCATCAAACCCGGTACTTGGCGCCGTGCGCCCGGACCAGCGCGCCCCAAAGAGCGGGCCCCTTACCCTCGCCCCACCTCATGCTCCCGCCCGTCGGCCCGCGGCAACGGCTTGAGATCGACCTGAATCCGATGCGTGGAGTCCCGGCTCACCGAGCCACCCAAGCGCGCCTCGACGACACCCAGCCTCAGCCCCGCCCCGCCATCCCCGGCCCGATGAAACTGCACCGAGAACTCCAGGCTGACCTGCTCCACACTGAACCGCCAGTCACTCGCCGCCCCCTCGGCCTGCGCGCGAGCCAACTCCGCCCGCACCGTGCCGATGGCCTCCGCAAGACCGACCGGTTCCGTATCCCCCATGCCAACTCACCACCGAATTCATCCGATTGGCCGATCCAATCTGGTACTGAGTCTAGGGACCCACCCGCTACCCGCGTAGTCTGATGAGCCATGGGGGAGCTACGTGCAGACTGGAGACTCAGGCTGCGGCGCGGCGACGCATCCGGCCCGGTCTGCGGCGCCGGCGTGCTCGTCGACCAGCACACGGCACTGACCTGCGCCCACGTGGTGCGCGACCCGGACGCCGTCATGTGGCTGGAGTTCGCGGAGAACCGCGAGCTCCAACCGGTGGCCGCACGCGTCCTGCCCGGCGGCTGGCTGCAGGACGCCCACGGCGGCGAGGACGTCGCCGTACTGCGCCTGGACAGCCCGCGCCCGCAGGCCCGCCCCGCCCCGCTGGAGCCCAGGCTGTGGGGCGGCATGGAGGTGTCCGCGACCGGCTACGCGGAGGGCTTCGACACCGGCATGACTCTGTGGGGCCGGATCAGCGGGGCCAGTGGCGAGCGGGTGCAGCTCGACGCCGCGACCAAGGCGGAGGTGGTGCGCAAGGGCTTCAGCGGAGCCGCCGTGTGCACCCGGCCGGACGAGGGACGTCCCGCCCGCGTGGTCGGCCTCGTCGTCAGCTGGCGCGGCGACATGGGCGAGCTGCTGCCCGAGACCAACCGGCTCGCCTTCTCGTATCTGATCCCCGTCGACCGCATCGCCGAACTCTCCCCGGTCATCATGGAGCTGAGCAGCCCCGACGCCTGGGATCACGGCTTCGAGAGGCGGCTCGACCGATGGTTCGAGGACCCGGACGAAGACCCGGTCAAGATCACCGTAGTGCCCTCGGACAGCGGCCGGGACCGCTCGCTGCGCCACCGGCTGCACCGCGCCCACGTCGTCCACCGCGGCGGCGCCAGTCTGCCGGATCTCACCGGCCACGCCCTGGAGCACATCGCGTTCCCTCCCGGCCAGTTCCTGGCGTACTGGGACTGGCTGCGCGGCATCAAGCACCGCCCCCGGCAGGTCTCCGCCCTCGCGCCGGGCAGCCCGCCCACGGTCCTCGTCGACGGCCTCGACGCGGAACCCGATCCCGATCCCCTCATCGACCTCCTCGCCCGGCTGCGGGAGTGCGGCTTGCGGCTGCTGCTCGTCTTCCGGCACGCGGGCGGCACCGGCTGGAACGCCGCCTACGACAGGCTCCTGCGGCCTGCGCTCCGCAGCCACGCGGACACGCTGCTCGAGCGTCTACAGCGCGCGGAGTTCGACCGCGCGGTCCGCCTCGGCATCGTCGGCAGCGAGTCACTCGGCACCGCGACCGAGACGGCCGACCGGCGCCAGGCCGAGCGGCGCCTGATCGGCGATCTGACCGACCCGCAGCAGCAACTCATCCAGCTGCGTGAGCTGATCGCCACGCTCCGCTGCGACCTGCGGCGCAACAGAGGCCGGGCATGAGACGCCCGGCCGGGCAAGGGAGGAGGACGACGAGCGGATGACGACCTGCCCGCACCGGCGCTTCACCGGAGCCCCCTGTGGCGGCACCGTCCTGCCCACCGGCTACTGCGCCGAGTGCGGCCGCCACGAGAAGGCCCCCGGGCTGCGCCCACTGCCCGACGACCCACGGGACCTCGGCCCTCAGGAGCTCCTCACGCTGCCCAAGCGCGAACCGCGCGCCGCCCGGACACGTCTCATCCCTCCCGATGCGCCGCTGCGCATCCGCATGGGCTGCTCGTCCCCCGAGTGCGGCATCACGTTCGCCCCGCCCTACACCGAGGGCCCGGTGCCGGTAGAGGGGCACTGCCCGGCCTGCGGCGAGCCCTACTCGTACCGGCCCGACCTCGCCAAGGGCGACGTGCTGCGCGACCAGTACCGGATCATGGGGCCGGTCGCGCACGGCGGCCAGGGCTGGGTCTATCTCGCCGAGGACACCCACCTCGGTGACATCGTCGCCGTCAAGGGGCTGCTGGACCGCTACAAGCGGGACGGTGCCCGGCTCGCCGACGTCGAGCGCCAGAACCTCGTCGGCATCCGCCACCCCCGCATCGTCCAGATCCGCGACTTCGTGGCGCGGCGCGACGACAGCGGCCGGGTCACCGGCGGCCACATCGTCATGGACGACGTCGGCGACGGCACGCTGAAGAAGGTCGTCGAGGAGACCCGGCGCGGGCAGTTCGACCTCGACATCGAGCACGTCGCGGCGTACGGCTGCGAGATCCTCGAAGCCCTCGGCCATCTGCACGCCGGCGGCAAGGAGGTCTACCTGTACGGGGACATGAAGCCCTCGAACGTCGTGCACCACGGGGACGGCGTCAAGGTCATCGACCTGGGCGGCATGCGCGAGGAGGGCCAGACGGAGCCGCCCGCCCATGTCACGCCCGGCTACATGGCGCCCGAGACCGAGTTTTCCGGCGTGCTCACCGTCGCCCACGACCTGCACACCGTCGGCGTCACCCTGCGCGAACTCGCCGGCTGGGCCGTCGACCGGGTGCCCGGCCTCGGCACCGCCTCCTTCTGGTGGGTCGTCGAGCGCGCCACCCGGCCCGCCCCGGGCCGGCGCTTCGCCGACGCCCGGGAGACGGCGAGCCAGCTGCGGGGCGCCCTGCGGGAGATCCGTGCCCTGCGCGGCAAGACCGACCCGCCCGAGCCGTCCGACTACTTCTGGCCGTCCCCGCAGCTGCTCGGCGCCCGGCTCGGCACGGTGCCGGGCATCGAGCACTGGCTCGGCCGCCCCCGCCGCGACCGGTACGACCCGCCCGTGGCCCCCGCCCTCGATCTCGGCTCCCCCACGCCCACCGAGATCGCCCGCTGTCTGCCGGTCCCGAAGCGCTATCCGAAGGATCCGCAGACCGCGCGGTTCGAGGTGAGCAGCGGCTACGACCCGGGCCAGCTCCTCGCCCAGGACGACGAGAAGCCGCCCTCGGTGGAGATCTGCCTGCACAACGTGCGTGTCCTGCTGGACCGGAACACGCGGGAGGACCTGGAGCTGGCCCAGGAGGAGCTCGACACCGCAGACGCCATTCCCGGTCCGCGGGCCGTGCGCCGGTGGCGGCTGGACTGGCACCGCGCACTGGTCGCGCTGCGCCGCGCCGGCCTCGACGCCGACCCGCGCCATGTCGCCCGGGCCAAGGGCCACTTCAAGGAGGTCATGCTCGACCTGCCCGGTGAGTACGCGCCCAAGCTGGCCCTCGCCTACTGCGGGGAGCGGCTCGGCGACGACCCGACGGGGCCCACCGCCAAGGAGCTGTACGAGGCCGTGTTCGCACGCAACCCCGCGCACGGCGGTGCCGCCCTCGGCCTGGCCCGGCTGGCGCTGTGCGCGGGCGACCGCCGGGCGGCCCTCACGGTGCTCGAGCGGGTCCGCCCCGGCACCCTGGACCACACCGTCGCGCGCATCGCCTCGCTGCGCATCCGCGCGGCCCGGCTGCCCGGGAACGGCGACGCGCTGCCCGCGCCCGCCGAGGTCGACGCGGCGCTGGCCGAACTGCACGGCCTGGTCCGCCAGAAACCGGGCGCCGGCGAGCCGAGCCTGTCCGAGGACGAGGCGCTGCGCCTGAGCACCGAACTGCACGAGTGGAAGCTGGACGCGCTGCACAGCCGCAGCGACCGGCCCGGCCTCCCGGAAGGGGGTGCCAGGCGGCTCGACGCCCGCAGTCTGCGGCGCCTGAGCGCGCAGGAGCGGGAGCTGCGCGCCCAGATGGAGTCGCACTACCGGCAACTGGCCGCACGCCACCGGGGGTCGGCCACCCACGAGTACCTCGTGGACCTCTCGCACGCGGTGCGGCCGCAGACCTTTGTCTGACCGCACGGCGACGACAGACCGGACGGCGGCCCAACGCCGTCCGCCCGGCGACGAAGGGGAAGGAGCGGTGACGTACGCCATGAGCAGCCGTACCCGGCAGCCGCAGCCCGGCATCCGGTTGCACGTCGACCTCGACGGCGACCTGCGCCCGCACCGCAGCGCGAAGATCGAGGCACATCTGCGGGTCGATGTCGCCGCCACCGGCGCCCCCGCCGAACTGCCCGCGGTCGAACTCGCCGTGATCATCGCGGTGGACGTGGCCGAGCGCCACCGGGCGGCGGTCCGGCACGCCCTGCCGTCCGCGCTGCGCGCCCTGCCCGACGACATCTCCTTCACCGTGCTCGGCAGCGGCCCGGAGCCGGTCCGGTGCTATCCGCGGGGCGCGCAGGAATGGGCCGTCGCCGACCAGCACGAGAAGCGCCGGGCCGCCTTCGCCGCGGGCGCGATCCCGCTGCACCGGGACGGCCCCCGCCCCGCCGGGTACGCCGCCTGGGCGGCCGGCTCACGTGCCCTGCTCGCCGGCCGCCCGCTGTCCGTACGGCATCTGCTGCTGATCACCGACGGCAGCAGCACCCCGGGCGAGAGCGGGCTGGAGGAGGAACTGGAGGCCTGCACCGGGCAGTTCACCTGCGATGTGTTCGCCGTGGGCGCGGACTTTACTCCCGATCCCCTGCTGACCCTCGCCGAACGGCTGCACGGCACCGCCGAGTTCGTGGACGACGGCCTCGGCCGGGCGATCACCGCCGCCATCCAGCGGCTGCGCCGCGCGCACACTCCCCAGCTGCCGATCGAGGTGACCGTGCGGCCCTCCGTGCGGCAGATCGCGCTGCACGAGAAGGCGCCCCGGCCGCACCGCCTCGGCGGGCTGCCCCAGCCCCGCCTGCCGAACCGCTGGAGCTTCCCCACCTACCAGTGGGAGCAGGGCAGCCGCGACTACCTGCTCACGCTCGTCGCCGACGCCGACGCCGACCCGCTGGAGACCGAGCTGCAGTTCGCCATGGTCTCCGTCGGCGACGTCCACGCGCCGGTCACCGCCCGCTGGCACCGACCCGAGCAGTCGCCGCCACGCGCCTCGGCAGGCAGTTGCACCGTGCCCACCCTGAAGACCACCACCGTGATGCGGGAGGCCCTGCGCAGGGGACTCGTCGCGCTGCAGGAGCAGCAGTGGGACACCGCCGAACGCTACCTGGGTCAGGCCGCGATGCTGGCGGCCCGGCTCGGCGCGGAGTGGGTGCTGGAGGAGATCGGCGAGGTCGCCGAGATCGTGGACGCGGCCGCGGGACTGGTCCGGGTGCACACCGGTGTCAACACCGACACGCTCGGCTCGATGATCCTGCGCGCCGGATCCCGTCCGGGCGGACCCCTCACCGACATCGCCTACCCGTCTCCCGGCCCGCGCTGCAGGCACTGCGGAACCCCGGCCGGGAGCGAGGCCCGTTACTGCATCGGCATCCGCTGCGGGAAGAGGCTGCTGTGACGACCCGACGCGCCGTCTCCTGGCGCACGTACTCCCCGGCCGCTCTCTGGCGCAGACGCCTGAGCCGCTTGCGGACCCGCCGGCTGCTGGAGGTGCACCTGCTGGTCCTGGCACTGTGCGCGGCCGTCGCGGTGAGTGCGCTGCTCCTGTCCTCCCGCCACACCCAGCAGAGCGCCCGGGACCTCACCTCGCGGGAGGCGCCCGCCGTGCAGGGTCTGGCCGCGGCCCGGCTCGCGGTGCTGCGTGCCCGCTGGGAGGCCACGGTCCTGGTGGACCTGGAGCTCGCCGACGTCGCGGGCTCGGGCGAGAACTACCGGGCACAGCTCTCCGCGGCCGACCAGGGGCTGTCCCGGATCGCGGACCGCACGGACCAGGACCTCGGCACCGTCAACGGCCTGCTCGCCTCCTACAGCCACTTGCTCACCCTCGGCACGGCCATGTACCGCGACCAGCCGCTCATGCGGGAGCAGAAGCTCGCCGAGGCGGACTCGCTGCTCATCCGCCCGGGCGTCGGACTCGTACCCCGGCTCGACCAGCTCCAGCGGGAGCAGATGCGGCGGGCCGGGGACGTCGCCGGCATGGGGTGGGTGCAGCGCGGCGGCTGGTGGCTCGCCGAACTCGCGCTGGCAGCCCTGGCGCTGACCCTGCTCTCCGCGCTGTTCGTGCTGCGCGACCGCTGCGGCCGCGACTGGAACCCGTACCTGCTCGCGGCCTTCGCCCTCACCGTGCTGCTCGCGGTCGTCCCGCTGCTGACGGCGTCCTCCGCGCAGCACGACCTCGCCGGCGTGCGCGCGGATCTGCAGCAGATCACCACGATCTCCGAACAGCGCTGCTGCGACGCGGAGTCGGTCGAGCCGCGGAAGATGGTCACGGCGCTGACCGAGGCACAGCGGAAGGTCACGGCGAAGTCCGAGCACATCCGGCAGGAGCTGGCCGATGGCAGCTGGGCCGACAGGGCGTACCAGGGCACGCTGATCGGCGGCCTGCTGCTCGTCGTCCTGCCCGCGGTGGGGCTCGGTCTCCGGCTCGACAACGACTACTGGAGGCGACGGTGACCCGGCCGTTCAAGCTGCTGGTGTTCCTCGTGGTGCTGCTGCTGGTCTCGGGCGGCAGCCTGGTCGCGGTCTGGGCGCAGCGCGACGACGAGAACCCGGTGACCATCCTCGGGCCCTGGACGGACACCGAGGAGGAGCATTTCGAGGCCGTGCTGCGCGAGCTGGGCATCCCCTTCGACTACCAGGGCACGGCGGCCCAGCGCGAGGTGCTGCTCTCCAAGGTGCAGGCGGGCGAGCCCCCGGACATCGCGATCATGCCGGGCGTCGGCGAACTCGCCGAGTACGCCGGCCAACGGCTCCTCCAGCCGCTGGACGACCTGGTCGACGAGGACGAGTACGGCTCCCCCTGGCAGTCGGTGAGCAGAACGTCCGACTACGTGTACTGGGTCCCGGTCAAGGCGGACCTGAAGAGCATCGTCTGGTACCGACCGGGCAACAAGCCCGCCGCCGCACCGGCACCGATGGAGAGCTGGTGCATCGGCATGGGGGACGCCGGCGCCTCCGGCTGGCCCGGCAGCGACTGGATCGAGGACCTCGTGCTGCAACGGGAGGGCCCGGACATCTACGGGAAGTGGGCGCTGGGCGACGAAAGGGTGCCGTGGACCGGGGATGCGGTGCGCACTGCCTGGGAGGCGTGGGCCGGTCTGCTCCGGCAGAACCGGAAGGCGACCGGGCACGCCCTGCGCACCGATCGCCGCGGCGACCCCGACGAGGACAGGAACGGGCTGCTGTTCTCGGGCCGGGGCGGGTGCACCCTGGAGCACCAGGGCTCCTTCGCACCAGCCTTCTACAACGAGCATCCCGTGGGCCTGGCCGACTCCGCACCGCTGCTTCCCGGGGGCCCTTACCAGGTCCGCGCCCACGAGGTGACCGGCGACTTCGCCGCGCTGTTCAGCGACCGCGCCCCGGCCCGCAAGCTGATCGAGAAGCTCGCCTCCGCGGAGGGCCAACGCAAGTGGGCCGAGTTCCCGGACGTCTTCTCGGCCAACCGCCTGGTACAGCCGAAGAGCGGCCGGATCGGCGACGCGATCGCCGCCCGCCTCACCGGCAGGGGCCCCCGCTGCCTGGACGCCTCGGACGTGATGCCCCCCGCCCTACGGGACGCCTTCTACGAGGCCACCCTTCTGACCATGGCCAGAATCGCCGCCGGAGAGGACCCCGACATCCCCCACCTCCTGGCAGACCTCCAGAACATAAAGAGATCCCAGCCCACCAACAGCGCATCCCTGCGAACGGTATGCAGCAGCGCCTCGAAAGGGGCGCGGGGCTCTGCCTGATATGCGGCTCCGCCGCGTGGGCGCGACAAGCCACAGACAACCCGCAGCCGCCAGCGCCCCCGCGCCCCTACGGCGACTAGTGCCACGACAGGCAACGTTTGCGCGTCAAGGAGCGGCGTCCGGTGCGTGCTCTCGGCGTGCCGGCCGGAAGCCCTCGTACTGGACGCACTTGGGCTTTCGGCCGGTGCGGCGAGAGGGCGTGCCGGGCGTCGCGACGGGGCGAACGTGCCTGCCGGGCCACTAGGCCCCCATAACCGACCCCAGATACGCCTCGGTCCTGGAGGGCTCGTAGAAGTACTCCTCAAAATCCGCCGGATCATTGAACCCATTGGCGAAACGATCAGCCACCGGCTGAAGCTCTCCCGCCGCCCCCACAAGGTTCAGCACATGCTCCGGCGGCGGAGCCAGCATCGCGTTGGTCCACTTCGTCACATGCTGCGCGGTCTCCCAGTACCGCTCGAACGTCCCCCGCATCCACTCCTCGTCGAACGGCTTGTCCCCGTGCTCGAGAATCGACGCGAGATACGCCGCCGCACACTTCGACGCCGAGTTGGACCCCTGCCCGGTGATCGGGTCGTTGGCCACCACCACGTCGGCGACACCGAGGACCAGACCGCCGCCCGGCAGCCGCCCGACAGGATTCCGCACGGTCGGGGCGTACCGCCCGGACAGCACACCCCCCGCGTCGGTCAGCTCCGCCTTCGTGGCCCGCGCGTACTCCCACGGAGTGAACCGTTCCATGAGTTCCAGGGTCAGGGAGAGGTGCTCCGCCTGGTCCTTCACACCGTTGAAGACATCGAGCGGACCGCCAGGTATGCCCTCCCAGAACAGGATGTCGGCCCGCCCGGACGTGGTCAGGCACGGCATCACGAACAGCTCACCGACGCCCGGCACCAGATTGCACCGCACGGCCTCCATGTCCGGGTGCTCCGGCCGGGGCCCGAGCCCGTGCACGTACGACACGGCCAGCGCCCGCTGCGGCTCGCTGTACGGCGACCTCGACGCGTCGCGCCCGAACATCTGCACCAGCTCGCCCTTGCCGGCCGACACCAGGACGAGGTCGTACGTACGGGAGAAGTAGTCGAGGTCGCCGACCGCCGCACCGTGGATGACCAGCTGGCCGCCGCGCTGGGCGAAGGTCTCCATCCAGCCGGCCATCTTCACCCGCTGGTCGACCGACTGCGCGTGCCCGTCGAGCGTGCCCACCCAGTCGATCGCGCGCGCCGCGGGGCCCTCGGCCCAGGAGCCGGGGGCGGCGACCGAGACGCCGAGTCCTTCGATCTTCGGGGCCTGGGACTCCCAGAAGTTCAGCTGGAGATCGCGCTCGTGCTGGAGGGCGGTGTGGAACATGCACTGCGTCGACATCACCCGGCCGGTACGGATCTCGTCCGCGGTCCGGTTGGACATCAGGGTTACCTCGTACCCGTGCGACTGGAGGCCGAGGGCTATCTGGAGGCCGGACTGGCCGGCCCCGACGACGAGTATCTTCCGCATACGGGCTGTCTCCCCTGTTCTGGTTTTCCGGACTACGGCGTGCCTATTCGGGAGTTTCCTCCAGCGCGTGGGCCACGAGGGCCAGGAGGGTTTCGATCACCGAGATCCGGCGCCGCGCGTCCATGATCATGACAGGTATGTGTGCGGGAATCGTGAGGGCCTCGCGCACGTCCTCCGGCTCGTACAGCTCGCTGCCGTCGAAGTGGTTGACCCCGACGACGTACGGCAGCCCGCAGCTCTCGAAGTAGTCCAGCGCCGGGAAGCAGTCCTTCAGACGGCGCGTGTCCGCCAGGACGACCGCGCCGATCGCGCCGCGCACCAGGTCGTCCCACATGAACCAGAACCGCTGCTGGCCCGGCGTGCCGAACAGGTACAGCACCAGGTCGTCGTCGAGCGTGATGCGGCCGTAGTCCATGGCCACGGTGGTGGTGAGCTTGCCGGGCGTGGCGGTGAGGTCGTCGGTGCCCTCGCTCGCCTCGGTCATCAGCGCCTCGGTCTGCAGGGGCGTGATCTCCGAGACGGCGCCGACCAGCGTGGTCTTGCCCACGCCGAAGCCGCCGGCGACGACGATCTTCGTGGCGATCGGGGCGCGGGTGCGGTCCGTCTGCCACGATTTCAGGTCCTCGTCGGGCTCGGCGGCAGCGACGAGCGGGGAGACGCCACGACGAGCGGCATCAGAGACGACGGAGTCCACTCAGCACCCTTTCCAGCAGAGCGCGGTCCGGACGGCCGGTGCCGTGACCGGTCCCGGTGCCGTACACACGGATCTTTCCCTGGTCCGCGAGGTCGCTCAGGAGGACGCGGACCACGCCGAGCGGCATGTTCAGCAGCGCGGCGATCTCAGCCACCGTACGCATGCGGCGGCACAGTTCGACGATGGCCCGCATCTCCGGCATGACCGCCGACTTCAGCGCACCGTTCGTCAGTTCCCTGCGCTCCTCCGGGGCGTCCAGCGCCGCCACGAAGGTCTCCACGAGGAGGACGTGGCCGAAGCGGGTACGGCCACCGGTGAGCGAGTAGGGGCGTACGCGGGCGGGCTTGCGGTCGCCGCCGCGGACCGAGAGATGCGTTTTGTTGTTCGGTGCGCTGCTCATCGGACGCTCCCCGTCGACTCGGAATCCTCCAGGGATTTACGGAGCTCGTTGCGGAGTTCGGGCGTCAGGACGTGGCCGGCGCGGCCCACGAACAGGGCCATGTGGTACGCCACGACGCTCATGTCGCAGTCCGCGGCGCCGTGCACGCCGAGCAGCGAGCCGTCGCTGATCGACATGATGAACAGGCTGCCCTCGTCCATGGCGACCATGGTGTGTTTGGCCTTGCCGAACTCCATCAGCTTGGCGGCGCCGACGGTGAGGCTGCCGATGCCGGAGACGATGGTGGCGAGGTCGGCGGAGGAGCCGCGGGGGCCGGTGGGCTTTGCCGTGCCGGCCGCCTCGCGGGCCTCCGCGTGGCGCGAGGCGTCGGAGGAGAGCAGGAGCAGGCCGTCGGAGGAGACCACCGCGACCGACTGGATGCCCGGCACCTCCTCGACGAGGTTGGTCAGCAGCCAGTGCAGGTTGCGGGCTTCACTGCTCAGTCCGAAGGTACTGGGCGCGGTCAACTGCTTGCCTCCTCGACTGTGCCCCCCGTGGCTTCTTCGGATTCAGCGATCTCTGCTTCTGCGTCGCGGTAGCCGGCCTGCGCGCCGCTGCGGAAGCCGCCGAGGCGCTTGCGCAGGGCTTCGGCGTCGACGGAGGTCCGCTGGCGCGGGGCCGTCTGGGTGGGTTCAGTGATTTTCGGCGTGCGCTTGGGGAGGCCCTTGGCTGTGAGCTGCTCCTCGTCCGGGGTGCGCTGGTGTTCCGCCTCGGCTTCGCCTTCGGCGGGATTCTCGTTCCCACTCGCACCACCCGTGCGGGCATCGTCGGCGGGTGCGGGTGGCCCCTGTGGGGCAAAAGCAGCATCGGCGGGTGCGGGTGGTGGTCCCTGCGGTGCGAAAGCGCCGTCGGCGGGTGCGGGGGCCTTCTCCCGCTCCGGGGAGTCGTCCCTCTGGGACGGGAGCAGGAGTGCCATCGTGGTTTCGGGGTCGTCCTCGGGTGTTGCCGGCTCCGCCGCGCGGCGCACCGCCTTCTCCGCCAGGGTGACCAGGGGGTCGGCCGACTCCGAGCGGCCGTGGAGGACGTTGGAGTTGGCCTCGGCGTCGGCGCCGGGGAGGGTCATCGTGTCGGTGTGGGAGACGCGGGTCGTCGAGGTGGGGATCGCGGAGGGTGGGGCGGGGACCAGCAAGGTGGTGGGGAGGACCACCACCGCCGCTACGCCGCCCTGCTTCTGCTGGCGCAGCCGGACGCGGGCGCCGTGGCGGTGGGCGAGGCGGGCCACGACGTACAGGCCGAGGCCCAGGCCGTCCTCGCCCTCCTGCTCGAAGGGGGTCTCCGGGTCGAACTCGGCGAGGCGGGTGTTGAGCCGGCTCATGCGGTCGGCGGCCATGCCGATGCCCTCGTCGTGGACGGAGAGCATGACCTCGCCGTTCTCCAGCAGCCAGCCGGAGACCTCGACGGGCAGGTCGGGCGGGGAGAACGAGGTGGCGTTCTCCATGAGTTCGGCCAGGAGGTGGGAGAGGTCGTCCGCAGCGAAGCCCGCCACGTGCGCGTGCGGGGGCAGGGCGGCGATGCGGACGCGCTCGTACCGCTCGATCTCGCTGACCGCGGCGCGCACGACGTCGACGAGCGGGACCGGTCCCGCGTGGTGCTGGACTTGCTCGGTGCCGGCGAGGACGAGGAGGTTCTCGCTGTGCCGGCGCATGACCGTGGCGAAGTGGTCGAGTTTGAAGAGAGTCGAGAGGCGCTCGGGGTCCTGTTCGCGCGCCTCCAGGCCCTCGATGACGGTGAGCTGACGCTCCACCAGGCCGAGGGTGCGCAGCGACAGGTTCACGAAGGTGTGGCCGATGGTGGTGCGCAGCCGCTCCATCTGTGTCAGGGACTCGGCGAGTTCGGCGCGCAGCTGCTCGCGTGCGTCGGCCATCTTCTGCC
Organism: Streptomyces sp. TRM68367; assembly: GCF_014495685.1. GTDB lineage: Bacteria > Actinomycetota > Actinomycetes > Streptomycetales > Streptomycetaceae > Streptomyces. Next base: position 83,784 of record NZ_JACTVI010000010.1, read on the forward strand.
GCTGCCCGACGAGGTGCTTGCGGTCGTCCTCCAGGGTGGTGACCCGCTCGGCGAGGGCGACGGCGTGCGTGTGCAGGGCGTTGACGGAGCGCACGACCTGGGCGAACTCGTCGTTGCGGCCGGTGAAGGTGACCGGCGCCTCGGCGACCGGGTCCGCGGCGTCGGCCAGCCGGGCCGTGCCCCGGCGCAGCACGGACAGCGGGCGGGTGAGCGTGCGGGCCAGGGCCGTGGCGATGCCGACGGCGAGCAGCACGAGGGCGCCGAGCAGGGCGATACGGATCTCCAGCGCGGTGACGTCGTCGTCGCGCAGGGACTCCAGGGACTTGGTGCGGCGGTCGTACAGCGCGGACTCGGCGCCGCGCATCCGGTCGACGCGGGCGGAGAGCGCGTTCGCCAGCTTGCCGGTGCTGGTGGCGAGGTCGCGGTCGGAGAGCGTCGGCTCGTCGGTGAGGGTGGCGAGGTACTGGTCGGCGGAGTTGACCTCGGGGCCGGTGACCGTGGAGTCGTAGCTCGTGCGGGCCGTCTTGGACGCGGTGTCGCGGAAGTCGGCGAGCGCGGCGTCGGAGCGCAGCCGGGCCTGCTGGGCGGCGGCGCTCAGGGCGTCGCGCTGCTTGGTGTCGGCCGAGGAGGAGGTGACGGTCTCGGTCGCCAGGCCGGTGACGGGGTCGATGACCGTCTCGGTGCGGGACGGCACGTTGAGCGCGGCGAGCAGCAGGCCGCGGGCGGCGGCCGCCTGCTGCACGGCGGAGTCCAGCTCGGCCAGGGCGTACGCGCCGGAGCCCGCGCGGGGCGGCGACTGCTGGGCCAGCTGCTCGGCGAGCCGGTGCAGTTCCGTGATCGCGGTGGAGTAGGCCTGGTGCGCTTCGAGAGCACTGCTCCGGCCGGTGAGCGCCGCCCGCCGGATGGCTGCGATGTCATCGAGGTCGCCGCGCAGGGCGGGGGGCGTGTCCGAGTCGGCGCGCAGCTCCCGGACCTGCCGGTCGACGCGGGCGCTGTGCTGTTCGGAGGGCGCCTTGGACTTGGGACGGCCGGCCGCGATGTACGACGTCACCTCGTCGCGCTCGTCGGCGAGCGCGTGGGACAGGGTGAGCGCTTCCTCGGTCTGCTGGGCGAGCGTCACCAGGTCCTGGGAGTCGCTGAGTTGGCCGGAGGCTGCGACGACGGAGGGAGTACCGGCCGCGGCGACGGCGGCGGCCACCACGGCGACAGCGATGATCAGCCGATTGCGTACGTGGGTCGGGCGGCCCTTGCCGGTGAGGGGCGTGTGCTCCGCGCCCCCCGTGGGGGGCGTCTGCTTGCCTGAGCGACGAGGCCGCATCTTCTGCACCGGTGCTCGCATTCCTGACTCGTGTACCCATGGGCCCGGGTGGCGCTCCGTCAACGGGGGCCGACAGACGCACGCTCCGTACAGCTCCCGACCCTCCCAGTGCCGGTGGGCAGGGGGCGCGCATCATCCGACCCGCCACCCGAAGGAGTGAACATCGGACAGGAGTTGGGGGGCAAGTTCCCCTGGCGTGTGCATCCGCCTTGCCCGGCGCGCGGGTTGGACGTCCGCGGCGGGTGGTGACAGTATTCGCCACCACGTATGCCCGGAACGGATCATTCCACCGCAAACCTGGCTCCTGACCTGCGGGGCGGCGCCGAACCGGCAACGGATGCCAGCCTCTCGCGAACCTTGTGATGGGCTCGTGCAGACTGGCTGGATGCGCACGGAACTCGTCTCGGAACCCGGCGATCCGGGCCGCCCCAACGAGGACTTCGCGAGCGTCGGAGTTCCGGCCTGCGGACAGGGCGGTGCGCTCGTCGTGCTGGACGGGGTGACGCCGCCGGCGAGCGGAGCGGGCTGCCTGCATTCCGTCCCCTGGTTCACCGCACGGCTCGGCGGAGCCCTGACCGAACTGACCGTTTCACTCCCCGATGTCCCCCTCGCCGAAGCCCTGTCCCGCGCCATCGCGCGTACCGCCGAAGCTCATCGCGCAACCTGTGACCTTTCTCACCCTCGCACCCCACAGGCAACTGTGGTCCTGGCCCGCTGGTCCGCCGACACGGTCGAGTACCTGGTCCTGTCCGACTCGGCCCTGCTGGTTCAGGCCACGGACGGATCGGTCACGGCGCTCCTCGACGACCGCCTGTCCCGCGTCCCCCGCTCCGCCCTGGCCACGCACACCCTGGTCGACGCCACGGTCCGCAACAAGGAGGGCGGCTTCTTCACGGCCGCCGCGGACCCGTCGGCGGCGGCACGCGCGGTGACCGGCGCCCTGCCGCGCCGCGAGGTGCGCGCTCTGGCCGCCCTGACCGACGGGGCGACCCGGTGGGTGGAGACGTTCCGGGAGGGCGACTGGAGCGACTGCTTCCGGCTCGTGGGGAAGGGGGGCGCGCGGGCACTGGTGGACCGCGTACGGGACCTGGAGCGGGCCGACCGGGAGGAACGGGCGCACCTGGGGCGGGGCAAGACGCACGACGACGCGACGGTGGTGCACGTCGAGCTGTGAACGGCGGGGCCCTCCGACTTCGCAAGCCGTTCCCGCTCCGTAAGGCCCACGATGACAATCCGGGCGTAACGTGACGAATACGCGCCAATGCCGATCGGTATGCCACGGCCGCCGCGCCGGAAGGAGTGATCATGTCGAGTCCCGGAACACAGCAGACACCGCTGGATCCCGCACGGCAGGAGGCGTTCGCGGGCGAAGTGACGGACGTGCTCAACAAGGCCGCGCTCGCCCTGCTCACCAGCGTCGGCCACCAGTGCGGGCTGTTCGACACCCTGGCCGCCCTTCCGCCGTCGACCAGCGCCGGCCTCGCCAAGGCGGCGGACCTCGACGAACGCTACGTACGCGAGTGGCTGGGCGGCATGGTGGTCGGCGGGTTCGTGGTGTACGACCCGGACGAGCGGACCTACCGGCTGCCGCCCGAGCACGCCGCCTCGCTGACCAGCGCGGCCGGACCGGACAACCTCGCCGGGATGATGCAGTACATCGCGCTGATGGGTGAGGTCGAGCAGCAGATCGTGCGCTGCTTCCACGAGGGCGGAGGCGTGCCGTACTCGGCCTATCCGCGCTTCCAGGCGCTCCAGGCCCAGGAGACCGCGCGGGTCTACGACCGGGTGCTGGTGAGCACGATCGTGCCGCTCGTACCAGGCCTTGCCGAGCGGCTGCGGGACGGCATCGACGCCCTCGACGTGGGGACGGGGCAGGGGCACGCCCCGCTCGTGCTGGCGCGGGCCTTCCCGGCGAGCCGGTTCCACGGCCTGGACCAGTCGGAGGACGGCATCACGGCCGCGCGCGCCGAGGCGGACCGCGCCGGGCTCGGCAACGTGCGCTACACCGCGGCGGACTCGACCGCGATCACCGGCACGTACGACCTGATCACCGCCTTCGACGTGATCCACGACCTGGCACGGCCGGCCGAGACGCTGTCGGCGATCGCCGGGGCGCTGCGCGACGGCGGCACGTTCCTCATGGGCGACATCGCCGCCTCCAGCAGGCTGGAGCAGAACATCGGGCATCCCTTCGGGCCCGCGCTCTACGGCTTCTCCGTGTTCTACTGCATGACGACCTCGCTGAGCACCGGCGGAGCCGGCCTCGGCACCGCGTGGGGCCGGGAGACCGCCCTGCGGATGCTCACCGAGGCGGGTTTCGGCCAGGTCGAGGTCAAGTCGGTGGAGGGCGACCCGATCAACGCCTACTACATCGCCACCAAGGGCGGCTCGTCGTGACCGGAGCCGTGCGGAACCACACGCTCAGTCCAGCGCCGCGGCCATCCGGCGGACCGCCTCGGTGATCAGCTCCGGCGAGGTGGCCAGGTTCATCCGGACGAAGCCCGCCCCGCCGGTGCCGAAGTGCGTCCCGCAGTTCAGGGCGACCCGGCCGCGCTCGAGGAACACGTCGGCCGGTGCGTCGCCGAGGCCCAGGTCCCGGCAGTCCACCCAGGCCAGGTAGGTGCCCTGGGCGGGCGTGTGCCGGACGGCGGGCAGGTGCTCGGCCAGCAGACCGGTCAGCAGCCGCCGGTTGGCGTCGAGGCCGGACAGCAGGGCGTCGAGCCAGTCGCCGCCGTCCCGCAGGGCCGCGGTGTGGGCGAGGATGCCGACGTGGCTGGGGCCGTGGCTGACCTCCTCGGGAAGGCGGGCCAGGTCCTCGGCCGCGTCGGGCCCGGCGATGGCGAGGGCGGCCTTGAGCCCGGCCAGGTTCCACGCCTTGGAAGCCGACATCAGGGACAGCCCGTTCTCCCCGCCGGGCACGCTCAGGTACGGCACGAAGGAGACGCCCGCGGCGACGAGCGGGGCGTGGATCTCGTCGGCCACGACGCGTACGCCGTACGTCCGGGCCAGCCGCGCGATGTCCGTCAGCTCGGCGGCGGTGTGCACGGTTCCGGTCGGGTTGTGCGGGCTGCACAGCAGGTACACCGGCCGCCCGGCACGCCGGGTGACCTGCCGGAACGCATCCTCCAGCACGGCGAGGTCGATCCGCCCGTCGGCGCCCAGCGGCGCCTCGGCTATGGGGCGGCCCAGGTTCCCGACGAACTGGTAGAAGGGCGGGTACACCGGGCAGTTCATGACGACGGGGTCGCCGGCCCCGGAGACCAGCTTCAGCATCTCGACGACGCCCAGCATCACGTCGGGCACGATCGCCGTGCGCTCCACGGCGAGCCCGTCCCAGCCCCACCGCGCGCGGGTGAACCCGGCCAGCGCCTCGGCGTACGCCGTCCCGGCCGGGTAGCCGGTGTCGCCGAGCGCCACCGCGTCGGTGACCGCCCGCGCCACGGGCTCGGCCAGCGGGACGTCCATCTCGGCCACCCACAGCGGCAGCACATCCTCGGGGTAGGTCCGCCACTTCATGCTCGTACGGCGCCGGAGCTGCTCCAGGGACAGCTGGGACAGGGGGTTGGCGCCGGGGGATGCGGAGGTGTCGCGCGGCATGGTGTCCATCGGCACAAGGTAAACGGCCCCGGCTGCAGCCCGTTGGTCCCTTCGGCCCACCGCCTGGATCGCTCAGAGCGAACATCCCCTGGGGAACATTCGACCGCCGTCGTGCATTGAGTCGGCATAACTCAACTTGACTGCCGAAGGGGAGATCATGGCTGCTGAGTCCACAGCGTTCACACCGCTCACCCTGCCCGTGCTGCCGCTCGACGACGAGGTCGTGCTGCCCGGGATGGTGGTCCCTCTCGACCTGAACGACACGGATGTGCGCGCGGCGGTGGAGGCCGCCCAGGCTGCCGCCCGTTCCAAGCCGGGAAAGCCCAGGGTGCTGCTGGTTCCGCGGATCGACGGGACGTACGCGAGCACCGGCGTCCTCGGCACGGTCGAGCAGGTCGGCCGGCTCGCCGACGGTGACCCGGGCGCCCTGATCCGCGGCCTGGGCCGGGTGAAGATCGGCGCCGGGACGACCGGGCCGGGTGCGGCGCTGTGGGTCGAGGGCACGCGCGTCGACGAGAGCGTGCCGGACCCGCTGCCGGGACACGTGACCGAACTCGTCAAGGAGTACAAGGCGCTGGCCACCGCCTGGCTGCGCAAGCGCGGCGCCTGGCAGGTCGTGGACCGTGTGCAGGCCATCGACGGCGTGTCCGCGCTCGCCGACAACTCCGGCTACTCGCCCTTCCTGACCACCGAGCAGAAGGTCGGGCTGCTGGAGACCGCCGACCCGGTCGCCCGCCTGAAGCTCGCCACGCAGCAGCTGCGCGACCACCTCGCCGAGCAGGACGTGGCCGAGTCCATCGCCAAGGACGTCCAGGCGGGCGTCGACAAGCAGCAGCGTGAGTTCCTGCTGCGCCGCCAGCTGGAGGCCGTCCGCAAGGAGCTGCGCGAGCTGGACGGCGAGTCCGACGGCGAGGAGTCCGACGACTACCGCGCCCGCGTCGAGGCCGCCGAGCTGCCGGAGAAGGTCCGCGAGGCCGCCCTCAAGGAGGTCGATAAACTGGAGCGCTCCTCCGACCAGTCGCCCGAGGGCTCCTGGATCCGGACCTGGCTGGACACGGTCCTGGAGCTCCCCTGGAACGAGCGGACCGAGGACCAGTACGACATCCAGGGCGCCAAGGCGATCCTCGACGCCGAGCACTCCGGTCTCGAGGACGTGAAGGAGCGCATCACCGAGTACCTGGCCGTGCGCAAGCGCCGTACCGACCGCGGCCTCGGCGTGATCGGCGGGCGGCGCGGCGGTGCCGTACTGGCCCTCGTCGGACCGCCCGGTGTCGGCAAGACGTCGCTCGGCGAGTCCGTCGCCCACGCCATGGGCCGCAAGTTCGTCCGCGTCGCCCTCGGCGGCGTGCGCGACGAGGCCGAGATCCGCGGCCACCGCCGTACGTACGTCGGTGCGCTGCCCGGCCGGATCGTGCGCGCGATCAAGGAGGCGGGGTCCATGAACCCGGTGGTCCTCCTCGACGAGATCGACAAGGTCGGCTCGGACTTCCGGGGCGACCCGGCGGCCGCGCTGCTGGAGGTCCTGGACCCGGCGCAGAACCACACCTTCCGGGACCACTACCTGGAGGTGGAGCTGGACCTGTCGGACGTGGTCTTCCTCGCCACCGCCAACGTCCTGGAGGCCATCCCGGAGGCGCTGCTCGATCGCATGGAACTGGTCCGCCTCGACGGCTACACCGAGGACGAGAAGGTCGTCATCACCCGTGACCACCTGCTCCCGCGCCAGCTGGAGCGGGCCGGTCTCGACGCGGGCGAGGTGACCCTCGACGAGAGCGCGCTGCGCAAGCTGTCCGGCGAGTACACGCGCGAGGCGGGCGTGCGGAACCTGGAGCGGTCCATCGCGCGGCTGCTGCGCAAGGTCGCGGCCCAGCACGAACTGGGCGAGCGGGAGCTGCCGTTCACCGTCCGGGACGAGGACCTGCGCGGCCTGATCGGCCGGCCCCACCACGTGCCCGAGTCGGCCCAGGACCCGGCCGAGCGCCGCACGGCCGTGCCCGGCGTGGCGACCGGCCTCGCGGTCACCGGTGCGGGCGGTGACGTGCTGTACGTCGAGGCGTCGCTGGCCGACCCGGAGACGGGCGCGGCGGGTCTGACACTCACCGGCCAGCTGGGCGACGTGATGAAGGAGTCCGCGCAGATCGCCCTGAGCTTCCTGCGCTCCCACGGCGCCGAGCTGGAACTCCCGGTGGCCGGCCTGAAGGACCGGGGCGTGCACATCCACTTCCCGGCGGGCGCGGTGCCCAAGGACGGCCCGAGCGCCGGCATCACGATGACAACGGCCCTCGCCTCGCTGCTGTCGGGCCGCCTGGTCCGCACGGACGTGGCGATGACCGGCGAGGTCTCGCTGACCGGCCGGGTCCTCCCGATCGGCGGCGTGAAGCAGAAGCTGCTCGCCGCGCACCGCGCCGGGGTCACCACCGTCGTCATCCCCAAGCGCAACGAGCCCGACCTGGACGACGTCCCGGCCGAGGTGCTGGAAAGGCTCGACGTCCACACCGTGACCGACGTCCGCCAGGTCCTGGAACTGGCGCTGTCGCCGGCCACGAACGGCGCGGCACCGGAGGTTCCGGTGGCGGCGTGACGGCGTAGTCCATCAGCGGGCTCCGCCCGCGGGCACCGGATGAAGGGAAGGCCCCGGTTTTCGTGAGGGAGGCCCGGGCCTTCTCCGTGCCGTACGGCCGTGCCGGGGTCCGCAGGCTGCCGCTGGTCTGGGCCTGCGGAATACTTGCGGAGCTGCGGCGCAATGGTGAAGCAAAGAACCGAGGCAGGGGCTGACGTGCACGAGGGCGGAAACGACGGGCGTCCGGACGACGCCGGGGAGCCGGGACGCGGCGTGGACCAGCCCGGGTTCCTGGCGCTGGAGCGGGAGCTGACCGTGCTGCTGCGCCGCGCCCGGGCCAACCAGGGCGAGATGGCCCGGGAGGTCCACCCGGACCTCGAACCGTCCGCGTACGGCCTGCTGGTACGGCTGGACGAGTACGGCCGGCAGCGCGCCACCGAGCTCGCCGCCTACATCGGCGTCGGCAAGGCGACGATGTCCCGCCAGCTGCGCGCCCTGGAGCACCTCGGGCTCATCGCCCGCGAGCCCGACCCCGCCGACGGCCGCGCCTGGCTCGTCGCCCTCACCCAGGAGGGCCAGGACCGGGTCCGCAAGGTCCGCGAGGCCCGCCGCGCCCGCTACGCCCGCCGCCTCGCCGACTGGAACCCCGACGAGGTCACGGAACTGGCCCGGCTGCTGCACCAGCTGAACCGGGGCATGGAGAAGTAGCGTTACGCCCGGCACGGAGAGGTAGCCCTGCGCCGGGCACGGAAGGGCCGCCCCACGCCAGGCATGGGTGAAGCAGCCCCACGCCGGCCTGGAGAAGTAGCCCTACGCCGGTACGGCCGCCCGTGCCGTATCCGGCGACTGCCGCGCCCGCACTCGATGCCAGCGCCGGACCACCGGCCAGGTGGCGACGCCGATGGCCAGGGCGATCAGGTGGCCCCAGTTCGTCATCGGGTCCGTGAACGCGAGCAGGTCCTCGACGAGCAGCGCGCCGAACCCGGCCAGCACCGGCCAGCGCAGCAATGGCGTGAGCAGCCCGGCCAGCGCGCCGGTACTGGCGGCCACGCCGAAGCTGATGCCGTAGTCGAGCCGGTGCAGCGAACTGTCCGGCAGATCTCCGACCAGCACCCCGATCCCCACGAGCCCCTCGGTCGCGAGCGTCGCCAGCACATGCCCGAGCAGAAACACCCCGGCCGCCCGCACCCCGCCGACCCGCCGCTCCAACGCGGTCATCACCAGCAGAAACCCGACCGTATACGGCGAGGTCACACCCGCGACCCACAACGCACTGGCCACCAGCACCGTCACCGGCATCCGCACGAGATGCGCCACATCGGTACTTGACCCCTGCAGCAACGCATGTACCAGCCCCGGCGCACCGAACTCGGCCACCAACGAGGTCCCGACAAGCACCACCGCAAAGCCGAAGGTGAACGGCGTCCCGGCGGGCGTGGGCAACAACCGCCGGACCCGAACCCCACAGCGAGCCGGTACGTCCCGCCTCCACCGAGCCGCACCCGGCAACGGCGCCCGGCCCTGCCGCAAGCCGGTGCGGACCGGGGGTCGGGTGCGCGGGCGGGCGCTGCGGGGTGCCGCTGCGCCCACCCTTCCCCACGCTCGAACGAGTTCGCGCGGGGGGACCCCCATCGCCCCAGCGGCACGACTGCCCGCAGCTGCGCCGGAGCGCTTGGCCCCCGGCTCACCGGCATCCCGCTGCCGCGGCACCCCGTCCAACAGGTCCGGGACATCGGAGAGGGACGTCGACGGAACCGTTTCGTCGGGCGGCGCGGTGCTTTGCTCCACGGTGGGCGCTCCTTCCGTTCCGCCCCACCCTTCGCGCCCCCGCAGACCCCTGTCTGTGACCGGCGCCACGCAAGACCCGATTCTCAGCAACCTCTCAAACTCCCCGCGCCCCCGGAAATTCGCTCGGCCTTCCCCCGCCCACCTGCCAAGATGACCGGATGGCAGCCTCGTACGACACCCCCGAAGTCCTGGACCGTCGGGAGGGCCCGCACGGCGAGGTCGTACTGCGCCGGCACGGAACGTTGCTGCAGATCATCGCGAACGGCTGCTTCCTGATGGACACCTCCGACGGCCGCTCCGAACGCCGCCTCGTCGACGCGGCCCTCGCGGCCCTGAACCCGACCGGCAGGACCCTGCCCCCGCCCACCGGTCACACCCGCCCCCGCCTGCTCCTCGGCGGCCTCGGCGTCGGCTTCTCCCTCGCGCACGCCGCCCAGAACCCGCACTGGGGCCACATCACGGTCGTAGAACGCGAACGGGCCGTCATCGACTGGCATCTCGACGGCCCGCTGTCCGTGTTTTCCGCCCGGGCGATAAACGACCCACGCACCGAGATCGTCGAATACGACCTGATCGCACACATCCGTGAGACATCCGACACGTATGACGCCCTGTGCCTCGACATCGACAACGGCCCCGGCTGGACTGTCACCGAGAACAACGACGGTCTGTACGCACCGGCCGGACTGGCAGCCTGCGCGCGCGTGTTGCGACCGGGCGGCGTTCTGGCCCTCTGGTCGGCCCAGCCCTCTCCGGAATTCGAACAAACCGTATGGAATGCCGGGTTCCAACAGGTGCGTACCGAAGAGATCCCGGTTGCCCGAGGCGTTCCCGACGTCGTTCATCTCGCCGTCCGACCTGGATAGCAAAGGCGCGGTGACTCCCCGTACGCTGCATCCCTGACGCGGCTCATTCAAGCGTCAATCGCAAAGCATGCGCAGGCATGTGCCAGTCAACCGGATCACCCCACTGATTCCGGAAAGCACACCTTCAGGGGCGGGCGATGGAGCAGACACACACCTCCCACAACGGCACGGCGACGGCTACCCCGGGCGCACAGCGCCGGGTCCTGGTGGTCGAGGACGACCCGACGATCGTGGACGCCATCGCGACCCGCCTGCGAGCCGAGGGATTCCTCGTGCAAACGGCGGGCGACGGTCCGGCGGCGGTCGACACGGCCGAGGCCTGGCAGCCCGACCTGCTGATCCTCGACATCATGCTGCCCGGCTTCGACGGTCTGGAGGTCTGCCGGCGCGTGCAGGCCCAGCGGCCGGTGCCGGTGCTCATGCTGACCGCACGCGACGACGAGACCGACATGCTGGTCGGCCTCGGCGTCGGCGCCGACGACTACATGACCAAGCCGTTCTCGATGCGGGAGCTGGCGGCACGCGTCCACGTGCTGCTGCGCCGCGTGGAGCGCGCGGCGCTGGCCGCGGCCACGCCCCGCTCGGGCATCCTGAGGCTCGGCGAGCTGGAGATCGACCACGCGCAGCGGCGGGTCCGGGTGCGCAGCGAGGACGTGCACCTCACGCCGACCGAGTTCGACCTGCTCGTGTGCCTGGCGAACACGCCGCGCGCGGTGCTCTCACGCGAGCAGCTGCTCGCCGAGGTGTGGGACTGGGCGGACGCCTCCGGCACCCGCACGGTCGACAGCCACATCAAGGCGCTGCGCCGGAAGATCGGCGCCGAGCGGATCCGTACGGTGCACGGGGTCGGCTACGCGCTGGAGACGCCGACGCCATGAGTTCGGGGCCGGCCCCACGGAGAGGCCCCGGGGAACCCTGGGGCTCGGTGCGCCCGTTCTCGATCAAGACCAAGCTGGGCGCGCTCGTCGTCATCTCGGTACTGATCACGACGGGCCTGTCGATGATCGCGGTGCAGACCAAGACGGAGCTGCGCTTCATCACGGTCTTCTCGATGATCGCCACCCTGCTCATTACGCAGTTCGTGGCGCACTCGCTCACCGCGCCGCTGGACGACATGAACGCGGTCGCCCGGTCGATCTCGCACGGTGACTACACCCGCCGGGTGCGTGAGAACCGCCGGGACGAGCTGGGCGACCTGGCCCAGACGATCAACGTCATGGCCGACGAGCTGGAGGCGCAGGACCGCCAGCGCAAGGAGCTGGTGGCCAACGTCTCACACGAGCTGCGCACCCCCATCGCCGGCCTGCGCGCGGTGCTGGAGAACATCGTCGACGGTGTCACCCAGGCCGACCAGGAGACGATGCGCACGGCCCTGAAGCAGACCGAGCGGCTGGGCCGGCTGGTGGAGACCCTGCTGGACCTGTCGCGCCTGGACAACGGGGTCATACCACTGAAGCAGCGGCGGTTCGAGGTGTGGCCGTACCTGTCGGGGGTGCTGAAGGAGGCCAACATGGTCGCCTCGGCGCGCGGCGGGATCGCCTCGGGCTCCGGCATCCACACCCGTACGGACGTCCATCTGCACCTGGACGTCTCCCCGCCGGAGCTGACCGCGCACGCCGACCCGGAGCGCATCCACCAGGTGGTCGCCAACCTGATCGACAACGCGGTCAAGCACAGCCCGCCGCACGGCCGGGTGACGGTCAAGGCGCGGCGCGGGCCTCGGCCTGAGTCGCTGGAGCTGGAGGTCCTGGACGAGGGTCCGGGCATTCCGCGCTCGGAGTGGCACAAGGTGTTCGAGCGGTTCAACCGCGGTGCCGTCACCCGGCCGCACGGTCCGGACAGCGACGGCGGCACCGGACTGGGCCTGGCGATCGCCCGCTGGGCGGTGGATCTGCATGGCGGCCGGATCGGAGTGGCCGAATCCGAGCGGGGTTGCCGGATTCTCGTCACGCTTCCGGGACTGTCTTCTGTGCCAAGTTGACGTAAAGTTCGAAGCGAAGCCACAAGATCCATGTGCGTCCGCGCTGACGGACAGTGTGATCAGGCACAGGCCCGCGCCTTCGGCGTGCCGGGTCACGGTCGGCCTTTCCCTGATGAAGCGGAACCTGGCTTGTTTCCCGCCATTTCCAGCCCCGAAACACCCTCTGAGATGTGACTTACACGACGATGAACGGGCCCGGCCTGACCTTCTCGCTCTTGGAGGCGTAGCCTTAATTCCCGCTGTCCATCACCTTGTGAAGCGGAAGAGGGCGGTTGCCGCCGTGTCGCCACAGTCCCCCAGTAACGCATCGAGCATCTCGACCGACGACCAAGCGGGCAAGAACCCCGCTGCCGCGTTCGGTCCCAATGAGTGGCTCGTCGACGAGATCTATCAGCAGTACCTCCAGGACCCGAATTCGGTAGACCGCGCCTGGTGGGACTTCTTCGCCGACTACAAGCCGGGCGCGTCCGCCCCGGCTCCGGCGCGTACCGCGGCCGCGGGGGCCGCGGGGACCACCACGGCTCAGTCCGCCCAGGCCCAGGCGGCCCCGGCCGCGCACGCCCCCGCGGCTCCGGCGAAGCCCGCCGATGCGGCGCCCGCGGCCCCGAAGCCGGCCGCCGCTGCAGCCCCCGCCAAGCCCGCGACGCCGGCCGCTCAGGCCGCAAAGCCCGCGCAGGCGGCCAAGCCGAAGGCCGAGCCCGCCGCGCCGGCCGGTGCCGAGCAGGTGCCCCTGCGCGGCCCCGCCGCCGCCGTCGCGAAGAACATGAACGCCTCCCTGGAGCTGCCCACGGCCACCTCCGTGCGCGCGGTCCCGGTGAAGCTGCTGTTCGACAACCGCATCGTCATCAACAACCACCTCAAGCGCGCCCGCGGCGGGAAGATCTCCTTCACGCACATCATCGGGTACGCGATGGTGCAGGCCATCAAGGCCATGCCGTCGATGAACTGGTCGTACGGCGAGAAGGACGGCAAGCCGATCCTGGTCAAGCCGGAGCACGTCAACCTCGGCCTCGCCATCGACCTGGTCAAGCCGAACGGCGACCGCCAGCTGGTCGTCGCGGCGATCAAGAAGGCCGAGACGCTGAACTTCTTCGAGTTCTGGCAGGCCTACGAGGACATCGTCCGTCGCGCCCGCGACAACAAGCTGACGATGGACGACTTCACCGGCGTCACGGTCTCCCTGACCAACCCGGGCGGCCTGGGCACCGTGCACTCCGTTCCGCGTCTGATGCCCGGCCAGTCGGTGATCATGGGCGTCGGCTCCATGGACTACCCGGCCGAGTTCCAGGGCACGAGCCAGGACACGCTGAACAAGCTCGGCATCTCCAAGGTCATGACGCTCACGTCGACGTATGACCACCGGGTGATCCAGGGCGCCGCCTCCGGCGAGTTCCTGCGCGCGGTCGCGAACCTCCTGCTCGGCGAGCAGAACTTCTACGACGAGATCTTCGAGGCGCTGCGCATCCCCTACGAGCCGGTCCGCTGGCTCAAGGACATCGACGCCAGCCACGACGACGACGTCACCAAGGCCGCCCGCGTCTTCGAGCTGATCCACTCCTACCGGGTCCGCGGCCACGTCATGGCCGACACCGACCCGCTGGAGTACCAGCAGCGCAAGCACCCCGACCTGGACGTCAACGAGCACGGCCTCACGCTGTGGGACCTGGAGCGCGAGTTCGCCGTCGGCGGCTTCGGCGGCAAGTCGATGATGAAGCTGCGCGACATCCTCGGCGTGCTGCGTGACTCGTACTGCCGCACCACCGGCATCGAGTTCATGCACATCCAGGACCCCAAGCAGCGCAAGTGGATCCAGGACCGGGTAGAGCGCCCGCACTCCCGCGTGGAGCGCGAGGAGCAGCTGCGCATCCTGCGCCGCCTGAACTCGGCCGAGGCCTTCGAGACCTTCCTGCAGACGAAGTACGTCGGCCAGAAGCGCTTCTCCCTGGAGGGCGGCGAGGCCGTCATCCCGCTGCTCGACGCCGTGCTGGACTCGGCCGCCGAGTCCCGCCTGGACGAGGTCGTCATCGGCATGGCCCACCGCGGCCGGCTGAACGTGCTGGCGAACATCGTCGGCAAGTCGTACGCGCAGATCTTCCGCGAGTTCGAGGGCAACCTCGACCCGAAGTCGATGCACGGCTCCGGCGACGTTAAGTACCACCTGGGCGCCGAGGGCACCTTCACCGGCCTGGACGGCGAGCAGATCAAGGTCAACCTGGTCGCGAACCCGTCCCACCTGGAGGCCGTGGACCCGGTCCTGGAGGGCGTCGCACGCGCCAAGCAGGACATCATCGGCAAGGGCGGCACGGACTTCACGGTTCTGCCGATCGCGATCCACGGCGACGCGGCCTTCGCCGGCCAGGGTGTGGTGGCCGAGACCCTGAACATGTCGCAGCTGCGCGGCTACCGCACCGGCGGCACGGTCCACGTCGTCATCAACAACCAGGTCGGCTTCACCGCCGCCCCGGAGTCCTCGCGCTCCTCGATGTACGCCACGGACGTGGCCCGCATGATCGAGGCCCCGATCTTCCACGTGAACGGCGACGACCCGGAGGCCTGCGTCCGCGTGGCGCGGCTCGCCTTCGAGTTCCGCCAGGCCTTCAACAAGGACGTGGTGATCGACCTCATCTGCTACCGCCGCCGCGGCCACAACGAGACCGACAACCCGGCCTTCACGCAGCCGCTGATGTACGACCTGATCGACAAGAAGCGCTCGGTGCGCAAGCTGTACACCGAGTCGCTGATCGGCCGGGGCGACATCACCCTGGAGGAGGCCGAGCAGGCCCTGCAGGACTACCAGGGCCAGCTGGAGAAGGTCTTCACGGAGGTCCGCGAGGCCACCGCGCATCCGGCGTCGGCGGAGCCGTCCGACCCGCAGGCCGAGTTCCCGGTCGCGGTCACCACGGCGGTCTCCACGGAGGTCGTCAAGCGGATCGCCGAGTCCCAGGTCAACATCCCCGACCACATCAGCGTCCACCCGCGGCTGCTGCCGCAGCTGCAGCGCCGGGCGTCGATGGTCGAGGACGGCACGATCGACTGGGGCATGGGCGAGACCCTCGCGGTCGGCTCGCTGCTGCTGGAGGGCATCCCGGTCCGGCTGTCCGGCCAGGACTCCCAGCGCGGCACGTTCGGCCAGCGGCACGCGGTGATCATCGACCGCGAGACCGGCGAGGAGCGCACCCCGCTGCTCTACCTGTCCGAGGACCAGGCCCGCTACAACGTCTACAACTCCCTGCTGTCCGAGTACGCGGTGATGGGCTTCGAGTACGGCTACTCGCTGGCCCGCCCCGACGCACTCGTGATGTGGGAGGCGCAGTTCGGCGACTTCGTCAACGGCGCCCAGACGGTCGTGGACGAGTTCATCTCGTCGGCGGAGCAGAAGTGGGGCCAGACCTCCGGCGTCACCCTGCTCCTCCCGCACGGCTACGAGGGCCAGGGCCCGGACCACTCGTCCGCCCGCCCGGAGCGCTTCCTCCAGCTGTGCGCCCAGAACAACATGACGGTGGCCATGCCCACGCTCCCGTCGAACTACTTCCACCTCCTGCGCTGGCAGGTGCACAACCCGCACCACAAGCCGCTGGTCGTCTTCACCCCGAAGTCGATGCTGCGGCTGAAGGCGGCGGCCTCGAAGGCGGAGGAGTTCACCACGGGCGGCTTCCGCCCGGTCATCGGCGACGACTCGGTCGACCCGGCCGCCGTCAAGAAGGTCGTCTTCTGCGCCGGCAAGGTCTACTACGACCTCGCCGCCGAGCGGCAGAAGCGCGGCGCGACGGACCCTGCGGCCGCCGAGACGGCGATCGTCCGCATCGAGCGCCTGTACCCGCTGCCGGGTGCCGAGCTCCAGGCGGAGATCAAGAAGTACCCGAACGCCGAGAAGTACCTGTGGGCTCAGGAGGAGCCGGCCAACCAGGGCGCCTGGCCGTTCATCGCCCTCAACCTGATCGACCACCTGGACCTGGCCGTCGGCGCCGACGTCCCGCACGGCGAGCGCCTGCGCCGCATCTCGCGCCCGCACAGCTCGTCCCCGGCCGTCGGTTCCGCCAAGCGGCACCAGGCCGAGCAGGAGCAGCTGGTGCGTGAGGTGTTCGAGGCGTAGTGCCTCCGGCGGTCAGCCGGACACAGGGGCCCGGTACCGAGTTCTTGCTCGGTACCGGGCCCTTCGCCTACCCGGTGGGTTGGTTTCGATCGTGCGCGGCTGCGAGCCGTCCGTGGTTGCTCGCGCCCACGCGGCGGAGCCGCATATCGATACGGCCCCGCGCCCCTTTGGGGCGCTTTAGGGGTCCTTGCACTATGAGCGCCCGATGAGGTCGCGTGGTCTGGTGCCGTGCATCGCAAGGCGCCGGAGAGCCCTCGATGGGGGTGCCCGCTCGAGCGGAGCCGAGAGTGGGGGAGGAGCTACTAGGGCTCTCCGGCAACGCGGCGAGGTGCGGTGCCAGGCCGCGCGACCCGGGCGGGCATAGTGCAAGGACCCCTTAGCCCAGGTAGGGTTCGAAGTCCCAGTAGGGGCGGGTGCGCTGACGGGCCGAGATGGTGTGCGGGTGCTGGGCGCCGAGGGTACGGGTGAGGGCCAGCAGCCCGTCCTCCTCCAGCTTCCCGGCCTCCTCCTGCTCCCGCGCGGCCCGCAGATCCGCGGCCAGCGCCACCTGGCAGGACAGCGTGAGCGGATGCTCGTCGCCCAGCACGTGCCGGGCCCGGCGCAGCGTGTCCCGGCTCAGCTCGACGGCGTCGGCGATACGGCCGTTGAAGTTCCGTCCGCTGGCCGCGTTGAGGGCACAGCCCAGCACCCAGGGGTGGTCCGGGCCGAGCGTGGCGGTGAGGCCGGCCAGCGCGGACTCGAACATCGACAGCGCCTCGGCGCGCTCACCGGCGGCCTGCATGACGAGGCCGGTGTTGGAGAGCATGCCGGTGGCGACGGGGTGGGCGGGACCGAGCAGGGCGCGGTAGCCGGCCTCGGCCTCGCCGATGAGGTCCCGGGCTTGGGCGAGCTCGCCGTGTTCGCGGAGGAAGTTGCCGTAGTTGGTGAGGAACGACAGCGTGTAGTAATGCTCGCGGCCGTGCAGTTGGACGAGCTGGTCCAGGAGGCTGGCCATCGACGGCCCCACCTCCGGCGCGGGACCGCTCTCGCGACGGCGGCACATGGCCAGCTCGGCCCGTGCCGCCAGGGTCTGCGGATGCTGCGGCCCGAGCACCTGCACATGCAGCCGCACCACCGGCTCCTGCCGGGCGAGCGCGTCCCGGTAACGGCCCAGCAGGCGCAGGCTGTGCGCGACGGCGTTGCCCGAGTTGAGCGTGGAGATGTGCCGGGCACGCTGCACGCTCTCGCGCCGGGCGAGGGTTTCCAGGTCGAGCTCCAGCGCCTCCGCGTACCTGCCCAGCAGCCGCAGGACGACGCCGAGATTGTGCCGGGCGACCAGGGTCTGGGGCTCCTCCGGCCCGAGCAGCTGTTCGTTGCCCTCGACCACCTCGCGCTGCAGGTCGCACGACTCCTCGTACCGCCCGAGGTGCCGCAGGCCGGCCGCGATGGCGCTCATGCTCACCAGCTCGGCGAGCGGGTTGCTCCCGGGCGCCGCCCGCAGTCTGTCCAGGATGCCGCGGTGCAGTTCGTAGGCCTCGCGGAACCTGCCGCTGGCCCGCATCATGTTGCCCTCGTGCGTGGCCAGGTCGAGCATGGGCTGGTCCACGGGCTCCATGAACCGGGCCCAGCGGTCGCGGACCCGCCGGGCCAGCTCGAGACCGCTGTTGTACTCCCCGCTGCGGACGCAGTACCGCAGGCAGTTCACGACCAGTGCCTGGACCCGGGGCTGCCGGCTCTCCAACGCCCCGGAGGGCTCCAGGTGGGGCAGCAGCTCGGCGTACGTCGGCCAGGTCCTGCTGTCGACAGGATTGCCGGGGTCGGCCTCCGCGAGGAGAGTGCGGACCGCCCTGCGGTGCAGGGCACGGCCGTCTTCGCTGGTCAGCTTGGAGACGATGTCGTGGACGAGCCGGTGCATCTGCACCGACTCCTGGTGCGGTCCCGTCTCGGCAGCGAGCGGCCCGCGGGACTCGCGGCTGAGCACCGAGTAGTTGACCAGCGTGTCCAGGGCACGGGTCCAGGCGGGCAGGTCCGTGGCCATCCACCGCAGCTCCTGCGGCAGCTCGGCCCGCGGGTAGGCGCGGATGAGGCCGAGCGGGATGCGCCCGGGCGCGAACGAGGTGCACAGGCTCAGGATGTCGATGGCCTGCGGCTGAGTGCGGCGGAGCCGGTTGAGCAGTATCGACCAGGAAGTGAGGGACGACTACGGGAAGCCCTCGCCGGTGGTGGCGGGCTCGTCGACGGTGGTCAGCTTGCCCTCGCGCACCATCTGCAGATACTCGGACACCTCCATGCCCGATTCACCGAGCCAGGAGGCGGCCTGCACCAGCGGCAGCGGGACGTCCCCGAACTCGGCGGCCACCTCGTCGGCTTCCTGTGCGGTGATGTGCGAGGCGCGGCGCATCAGGTAGCCGGTGGACTCCGGGCGGAGGAAGGACGGGACCTCAAGGACGTCGGTGTGCTCGCTCCAGCCCCGGTTCCGGGAGGTGATCAGCACGTGTCCGGGGCCCTGTGGGAGCAGCGCCGCAGCGCCCTCGGTATCGTCCCAGCCATCGAAGACGATCAGCCAGTTGGCGTACGGCTCAGCGCGCCGCAGAGCGTTGCGCACGGCGCGGATGCGTTCGCCCGGCTCGTTGCCGATGCGGAGGCCGAGTTCCGCGGCGAGTTCGCCGAGACGGTCGCGCTGGATGTTGCGGTCGTCGCTGTTGACCCACCACACCAGGTCGTAGTCGGTGCTGAAGCGGTGCGCGTACTCGGCGGCCAGCTGCGTCTTGCCGATGCCGGACATGCCGACGAGCGTGCAGGCGGCGGCTCCGCGCTCGGCGTCGGCAAGGCGCTGGTGGATGACGTTGAGCAGGTCGTCGCGTCCCGTGAAGCGCGGGTTGCGGCGCGGCACCTCGCCCCAGATCTCACAGCGGGTGTCGGGGTAACGGACCCGGCCCGGCACGGCCCGTGGATTCCTCAGGCGCTCCAGCCCGAGCCGGCTCAGCAGCCGCTCCTCGGCGGCCTCCTCGTTCACTCCCCACAGGCTGGCCGGTTCGAGGACGGCGGTGGCCGGGAGCAACGGCCGGTTGGTGAGGTTGACGGCGGTGAAGCGGTCGGCGTGCGCGGCGACGAAGCCGCGCAGCACGTCGTTCCATTCGCCCGCCGGGCGCGGACCCAGTTCGAAGAACCAGTCGTTGAGAACGAGGAGCACTCTCCCGCTGGCCAGCAGCAGGTCGCCGAGCGAGTCCTCCAGCGACACCTCGCGGGGCGGATCCCAGCGCTGCAGGGTGGCCCGGTGGCCTTGGCGCTCCAGGCAGTGGGCGATCCATGCCGCCCACGAGCGATGATACCCCGGGAAGACCACGAGGAAGTGCTCGGACACCGCCGCTCCGCCGCCGGCCGGCCTGCGCTGTTCCGCCATCGCCGCTCCCAGTTCCCGCGGCTGTCTCCCTGCCGGACAGCCACAAAACACAACGTAACGCAATTGGTCATCCGCGGAGAGTTACCCCACCTGGCAGGCCGCACCGCCGAGACTTCTGTGGTAAGTGGCCATGTTATGGACGAACTCCCTTCCAGCAGAGGTCAGTTCATCGGATTCGCGCAGGATCGACAAGGCCTCCCCGACTCCCTCCCAGTGGGCCTCGAAACGCTCCTCGGCACGCCGCCGCCAGGCCGGCGAAGAGGCGGGAGCGACCCTGGCCCGCCGCCACAGGTCCAGCAGCGCCAGATGCGCGTACGCCCCTTGCAGCACTCCGGGGACGGGGCGTGGATCGCGCCGCCACGCCACCGGGTGCAGGGTGCCGCCGCCGGGCCGGCACAGCGGGGCCATCTCGTCGAAAGCGGCCAGCTTGGTGTGCTGTGTCTCGTGCACCAGCAGCTCCGCCAGGTCCCGCGGGTCGGCGGGCAGCTGGGCCAGCACGGCGCCGGGGGCGGTCCGCAGCGTGGCACTGGTCGGTACGCCGATGTGTACCGGGGACGCCAGCGGCACGACGGCGCGCACCAGCGCCGTGGTCTCGGCGGCGCGGCCGGGATCGGCCACCGCCAGGAGGGCCTGAGCCGTACGCCACCGCGCGGCCCAGGCGGGGTGGCCGGAGTGCGTGCGCTCGGCCGCGGGCAGGGCCGCCGGGCCGATCCCGCCCGGCGGCACCCGGTGGGGATCCAGGTCGTCGAGGACGGCTCCCCCGCCGGACAGCGCCCGCAGTCCCGTCCAGGACAGGGAGCCGTGCGGTCGGTTTCGCGGGTCGGCCCCCTCAGGCATCGCACGGGCCAGCGCGACACTGCCGCCCGCGTCGTCCGTGATCCGTACGGCCCTGGTGTCCCCGCTCAGCCGGATCCGGCGCGCGGGGCAGCGCAGCAGACCGAGGCCGGGCAGGGACAGGGTGTCCGACGGCAGCGTGCTCGTGATGTCGAACCGGCAGCCCGCGCGGACGGCGGCGGCGACGGCCACGCCGCCCAGCCGGGCGAGGTGCTCTTCGAAGAGCGGGCCGTCGGGCGCGGCAAGGGCCTCGGCCAGCCAGGCGCCCGTCATCGGGTAGTCGACGACGTCCCGGACCACGGCGGCGTCGGTGTGTTCCGCCCGCTCCAGCAGAGTCCAGTCCGCCTCGAAGCGGCGGCGCACCACGGACTGCAGGGCGGTGCGCCGCCGTTCGACCCGGACGAGCAGGGACTTGAGCAGCAGCAGCCTGCGGGTGTGGAGCGCGGCCCGCAGTGCCGTGGTGGCCGCGGGCAGTGGCCGGGTGCGGGCCAGTTCCGTGAACACCTCGGTGGAGACGGGTACGGCGGTCACCTGCCGGAGCCCTGACCCCGTAAGGATCCTCCACGACCGGCCGAAAACGCATGCCTCGAGCGCCCTCCCTTCGAGTCGTCGGGCTCGGAGGGCCCGTACCAGACCTTCCGCAGCCCGTCGGCCTCCGCCAGTGTCCGCTCCACCGCCGCGATGAGTGCCGGGTCGTCCATGGCACGCAATGTCCGCAGGTCGACGTCGGCGAGGTCGGGCAGGGGCGCAGTCCGTCCGGCGTGCTCGCCAGGCCCGGACCCCCAGTTCCGCTGCTCCGCCACCTCGGCTCCTCCCTGCCTACGCCTGCCCCGCACAGCCGCAACGGCTGCCCAGTTCTTCCCGAGAGCCCGGAAACAGAAACCCGACCAGATCAACTCAGGTCAACATCGACCAAGTCGGGCCAACTCTGCGCCCACGCGTACCAAGGCGGCGCCATCCGCCTCCACGCCTCCTCCGGCAGCCCGCTCCCGGCGGGCGGCGAAGCCGGTTCGGCGTCGAGTTCCGCCACCCGGCGCCGCGTCAGCTCGACGTCCTGCCAGTCCACCTCCCGCAGCGCACCGCCGAGCCGCTGCCACTGGTCCTGGGCTGCTCGGTAGCTCGCGCGGGCCGCGCTGGGCCGCCCCAGGAGAACGAACACCGCGCCGCACCCGTGCCGCGCCCGTGCCGCCGTCACCGACCCCGGCTCGTCACCGTACGCCTCCCGGGCCTCGCGCTCGGCGCTCTCGTAGGCCTGGAGCGCCTCGCCGAGCACCGGCGCGCCCGCCCGGTGCCACCCCTCCAGCCGTACCCGTCCCAGCTGCAGCCACGCCTCGGCCCGCACCCCGGCGTCCGCCGCCGCGCGCACCGCCTGGCCCAGCAGGTGCCGGCTCTCGAACAGGTCCGGCAGAAAGCCCACGTGCCGGAAGCGCTGCGCCAGCGCGCTGCCGACGAGCCCCTGCAGCCTGCCCCGCTGCGCGGACCGTGCGGGCAGGGCCTTCAGGGCTTCGCGCAGGACGTTCTCGGCCCGGTCGACCATCCGCGCGCCGTCCCGCCGTGAGGCGCGCCTGAGCAGGGACTCGCCCCAGGCGATGAGGAGGTCGCAGCGCCGGAGGCTGTCGGCCGGGGCGAGCATGGCGGCCGTCTCGTACGCCTCGTCGGCCTCCCGGGGCTCGCCCGTCGCGTCGTGGAAGGCCGCCCGGGCGGCGAGGCAGGGCAGTCTCAGGTCCGGATCGTCGCCCGCGGCCCGCTCCGCCCGCAGGAGCGCCTCGCGGGTCTCCGCCCCGTCCGCTCCGGCACCGCGCAGCGCCCGCGCCAGGTCCAGGAATGCCGGGCTGCGTATGGCGTCGGAGGTGTTGGAGGCGTCCAACAGCGCGCAGGCTTCCCGCAGTTCGGGAACCGACTCGCCCGGGCGGCCCAGGTCGAGCAGGAGCCGGCCGCGGCGCAGCAGCCGCGAGCGGTGGGCGGTGGCCCAGAGCTCCCCCGTCCGGTCCGCGTCACGGTGGGCCCTGTCCTGGCCGCCGTCGTCCTGGCCTCGGGCGCCGCCGTCCTGCCCGCTGCCGTGTCCGCCGTGCCGGGGGACCTCGCCCCCGGTGCCGCCGCCGTGCCGCTCGCCAGGCCGGGCATCGCCCTCGATACCGCCCTGCCGTTCCCCGTAGGCCCCTGGCCCGTACGCCTCCCGGCCAGTGACGGCCGGCCAGGGCGGCGTGCCGGGGGCCAGGACGTCGAGCGCGGCCGTCAGCTGGTCCCGGTCACCGGTCAGCCGCCACACCTCGTGCCGGGCGGCGGCCAGTTCGAGCGCCGCCGCCGCCTGCTCGACGGTGTCGTCCGGTGCCGCGCGGTGGGCCGCGGCGAGTGCCTCGACGGCGGCCAGCAGCAGGTGCGCACGGCGGCCGCCGGCGCGGGCCGACGCAGTACCCGCCTCGGCGCGCAGCACCCGGCCGAGCACGAGGTGGGCCCGTACGCCGTCGTCCTCGGCCGGTGCTCGGCCGCGCACGGCGGCCTCGGCCTGTTGCCGCGCCCGGTGCAGCACCTCCGGATCGGCCAGGCTCTGCCACTGGCCGAGCAGCCGCTCCGCCTCCGCGAGGGGCTCGGGCGTCACGAGGTCGGGCAGGTAGAAGCGCAGGACCCGGGCGGGGATGCGGGCGAAGAGTTCGGTCTCGACACCGCCGGCGCCCTGCGGGCCGGTGTCGTCGGTGACCGGTCCGGGACCGGAGGCGGGGTCGTGGTCGGCGAGGCGGGCGGCGGCGAGCGCGGCGAAGTTGCGGGTGCTCTTGCCGAACCGGCGTTCGACATAGGCGGAGCAGTGCTTGAGGACCAGCCCGGCGGTGTCCTGGTCGAGGGAGCTGAGCAGCAGGTCCTGCACCCGGCCGGGGTAGGCGAAGCAGGGCTGCTCGTCCGTGCCGGGCAGTTGCCGCAGGAGGCCGCCGAGCAGCACCTCGGCCAGCTCCATGGGGCCGGTGTCCGGGAGCATGGCGCGCTGCACGAGCTGCATGACGGGCAGGGTCAGCGGGGCTGCCGCGAGGTACACGGCAAGGCGGAGCGCGCCGGGCGAGGCGGTCGCGCGGAAGGCTCGCAGCAGGTCGTCGTCGAGGCGCGGGGCCGCGGCGGCAGGCGCGGGGTTGAGGGGTGCGGCGCCGGGCACCGTCCAGGCGGCCCAGGCCCGCTCGCTGGTCGGGCCCGTCCCGGACAGCAGGCGTGCCCAGGTCTCGATTGCCTCCGGGGTCGGCTGGAGCACGGGCACGGGGCGGGCGCCGGTCGCCCGTCCGTCCCAGGGCTCCTCGTCGGGCAGGAAGCCGACGCGGCCGCCCAGTTCGGCCGGCCGCACGAGCAGTCCGGGCTCGGCGGGCAGCGCCGTACGGCCCCACAGGCGGGGCGGCAGGGGCTGGACCACGGCCAGGGGCGAGGCGCGTGGCCAGTCGTGCAACAGCCGCTGGGCGGCGCCGCTCTGCCACAGAGGCCCCACGCAGTCGCTGATCACGAAGGTGAGGCAGCGCCCCGACGGGTCGTGCAGTTCGTGGGGCGGGCGCCGCCGGGTGCGCCGGCCGGGCCCGGCGGTCGTGCCGACGACGGGGGCGCCCGACGCGTCGGCGTACAGGTGGTGGACCCGGACACTGGCGAACGCGCCCGACTGCTGGCAGGCCTGCCGCAGTTCCTCGACCATCTGGCCCCATACGGCCATGGCCGGGCCGGTGTCCATCAGCAGCTGGATGTCGCAGCGGTGGCGGCGGCCGGCGCCCGGAACGGGCAGGACGATCCCGCTCGCGGCGGCCCGCTCGGCGGTCGCCTCCTCGTCGATCCGGTCGTCCGGTGGCGCCGTGGCGGTGACCCGGTAGCGGCCCAGCATGCGCAGGGCCTTCTCCAGGCCAAGCAGGCCGGGCAGTGCGGTGGCGGCGGGGGCCCGCACCGGAAAGGCGGCGTTGCCGCCGTCGCTGTGCGGGTGACCGGTGCCGCCCGGAATGTGCAGGGGTACGGCGCCGGCGGGAGGGCCCGCGACCGGCTGCGGCGCGCTGTCCGTGCCCCGCTCGACCGGGGGCTTCGGCCGGGCGTCGGACGGCTGCCCGGGCGGCGCTGCCGGGGCGGGCCCGGGCCGGCCAGGGGCCTGGTGCGGCCGTGCCGGGCCAATCCGCAGGGCGAGCCAGACCGCGTCCGCCAACTCCTCGGCGGTGAGGTCGAGGCCGGCCCGGCCCAGCCTGCGGACCAGTTCGTCCAGCTGCCTGCCTCGCATCCGGTCCTCACCTCGGCCGGTCGAGCGGCTGCATGAGCATGTCCGCGATCCGCTCCCGGGTGAGGCGTTCCGCGTGGGGGGCGTGCTGGGTGAGGAAGAGCGCGTTGAGGAGCTGGTCGGCGGCGACGACCTCGCCCGGTTCCCGGTCGAGGAACCGGGCGATCAGATCGCGGCCCGCTTCGACCCCCTCAGCGCCGAGGTGCGCCTCGGCCATGGCGGTGAGCTGGTCCTCGCCGGGCGGTTCCAGTTCCAGCTGAATACAGCGCCTGAGGAGGGGAGCGGGGAAGTCGCGTTCGCCGTTGGACGTCAGGACGATCACAGGGAAGCTGGTGCAGGCGACGCGTCCGCCGTGCACGGCGACCCGCCCTCCGTCGTGGGTGAGCACCTCGACGACGGGCTCGCGGTCGGCGACGCGCTCCAGCTCCGGGATGCCGAACTCGCCTTCCTCCAGGGTGTTCAGCAGGTCGTTGGGCAGATCCAGGTCGCTCTTGTCGAGTTCGTCGATCAGCAGGACGCGGGGTGTCCGTGCGGGCAGCAGCGCGGTGCCGAGCGGCCCCAGCCGGACGTACGCCCCGATGCCGGCCGCGGCGCCCGGCTCGGCACCCTGGGCCCGCTCCAGCTGGACGTCCTGGAGGCGGCCGATGGCGTCGTAGCGGTACAGGCCGTCCTGCAGCGTGGTCCGGCTGACGATCGGCCAGCGCAGCACCCGGCCGAGACCCAGCTCGTGGGCGACCGCGTAAGCGAGGGTGGACTTCCCGGTGCCCGGGTTGCCGGTGACGAGGAGCGGGCGGCGCAGGTAGAGAGCGGCGTTGACGGCGTCGACCTCGGCGGGCCGGGGCGCGTAGTTCTCCACGAGGCGGCGCCGGACACCGAGCCGGCGGGCGCTGCTGGGATCCTCCGGCCCGATCTCCGGGCGATCCTGTGCCGCCGCGAAGTCCCGCCAGGGCGGCGGCGCGGGTAACCGCCGGACACCGTCGTGCGGCTGACCCACTCCGCGGTAGATCCGCCAGTCGTTCACCTTGGGCTCCTCCCGGCTCTGGTGATCATGCAGCGGGCCCGGGCCGTTCGACGTACGACGTTACCTCCCGGCAGCCGGGCCTGCCGAGTTTCAAGGGCGCCCGGCATCGCTTCCGGCCGACGAACGCCCGTCCTGGGAAGAAGGGTTGACAAGGCATCAGGTGTCCGGTCCGGCCGGGAGGGGTGGCTGAATGGTCTCGGTCCCACGGGGCGGCCGGTCCGGCGGATCGCACATGACGGCGATCCGGCCCGTGAGGCCCTCGGCCCGGGCGGTCTCGGAGTCCCAGAGGCGCAGGCGCAGTTGGCGCACATGGTGATGCAGCTCCTCGGCGCGGTTCGCGAGCCCCAGCAAAGCAGTGGCCTGGCGGTGGAACGCGGAGCACTCCTCGTGATCGTGGCAGTCCCGGCGCCACAGCACCAAGGGGTGCCCGGCGGTGAGGGCGGCGGCCATCCCCTCCAGTCCCGCACCGCTGCCGACGGGGCCGCAGAAGACGGGTACGCATCCGTCGTCCGCCGCCGACAGCCGGCCCAGGACGGCGTACTTGCCCTCTCTGAGCGCGCCGGGCGGGTGGCCGTGCGCGGTCGCCTCGCCGCGCAGAGGTATGCCGGGCAGCGGACCGCGGGCGACGCCCTTCCAGCGCCGGCGCCATTCGGGGCTGGGCGGCCGGGAGTTGCGCCGCCGGTCGCGGATGAGGACGGGGCGGCGCAGCCCGAGCGGAAGGGCCTGTTCGTCGAGTTCGTCGTCCTCGGTGCCGTCGGAGGTGAGCTGCCATTCGTCGAGCGGCTCGTCGAACAGCGCGCGCGGCAGGAAGGCCTCGACCGTGGCCAGGTGTACGCCGTGGTCGCCCAGGCGCAGGGCCTCGGCCAGCGGCTCCTTCAGGCACTGGCGCAGTTCGTGGCGGCGCACGCCGAGGTCGTTGCTGTAGACCGGGGTCACGTCCCGGCCGTCGTAGAGGAGCCGGACGCTCAGCGGGTAGCGCTCGCCGTAGACGGGCTCGCCTATGTCGACGAGGACGTCGGCGCCGGCCCGGGGCGACACCTCTCGCGCCTGGACCGGCGGTGCGGGCCGTGGCGGAGACGTCGCGGTCAGGCCGTCCAGGAGGGCGTCGATGTCCTCGCGGATCGCCGGGTGGGCGTAGAGGGTGGCCTGCTCGCCGATCCACCGGGCGAGGGTGCGCAGCCGCTCCCGGTCCACGTCTGCGGGGTGGTCCCGGGCGGTCTGCCGGGCCACCTTCGCCGCGTACAGCAGGACCGCGTCGAGGTCGAGTTCGGGTCTGCCGCCCCGCTCGCCGAGGCCGCGCAGTCCGTGCAGGAGTCCCGCGCCCTCACGCCAGGTGCGCGGGTCGTGCACGATCGGCGAGCGGTAGTCCTCCTGGACCACCCGGGACTTGACCTGGTGGACCAGGTCGATGACCTCGCCGGGTCCGTCCGGCGGCGGAAGGTGGGCGAAGTGGCCGTAGAGGTGGACGCGCAGTGCGGGGGCGAGCCCGGTCGCTCCGGGGGCGCGCATCCGCGCCTGGGTGCGGGTCCAGGCCGGTTCCGTGCCGGGCGCGGTGAAGCGCGCGAGGTGGTGCAGGTCGTGCTCGCGCATGACGGTGTGCAGGATGCCGCCGCCGCGCAGGTCGTACAGCTCGTGCAGCGCGGTGATCGGGGCGGCGGCGCCCTCGTGCCGGCCGACCCCCTTGTTCATGGCGATGACGGCGCCGTACCGCAGGTCGACCACGGGGCCGCCCGAGACGCCCTCGACCGGCAGGCTGCCGGTGAGCAGCAGCGCCCTGGCGTCCAGGGCCCGGGCCTCGCCGACGCCGTGCCGCATGCCGAGGGTGCCGGTTGTCCGGGACCAGCCGTGCAGGCTGATGGGGGCGGGGATGGACGGCGCCCGGTCGCTGAGCCAGACGCACCGCGCGTCCTCGGCGCCGTGCACCCGGACCAGCGCGATGTCCGGGAAGTTCCAGCGGCCGCCGGCCTCGTCAGCCGTGTCGGGCCGGGGCTTGGCGAGCACGACGTCGCCGGTGGTGGTGCCGCCCTGCCAGGTGACGCCCACGGCTCCCTCCGTCCGCCACACCGCCGCACCCCCCTTTCCCACTACATGGGCGCAGGTCAGCAACCAGCCCGGGGCGATGAAGAAACCCGATCCCCAGTACTCGTCACGGTCCGGTGCATACCCGTGACCCGGTGCCACGATGCGCGCCAGCGAGGGGCGCACCATTTCTTCCAGGGCGCTCATACGGCGCCGGAAGCCGACGGTCCGGCAGGGGCGGTACGGCCCGCTTCCGGATCCGGCTCCGGCCCGTCGCCCTCCCGGGCGGGCTCGGTCCAGGTCAGGGACACCGACAGAGAAGCCTGTCCGCCGGCCCCCGCGATGGCGCTCACGATCCGGCCCGCCTGCGCCGACAGTTCGATGCCGAAGCTGACGGCGACCTCGACCTGCGCCGTGGTGTCCAGACCGGCGCGCAGGGAGCGCACGACACCACCGACCGTGTCGGCGAGACCGCCCGCCATACCGATGACGCGATCCCCCACCCCGGTGTCCCGGTAGCCGTCCCCTTCCAGCGCGGCCTCGTCTGCCCCGCCGATTCTGGCCCATACGACGGTTCCGTCGTCGAGCCGTATCCGTTCGATCCCTCCGCTCACAGTGCCCCCGCTCGATCGCCCTCGGCTCCCCGCCTGACAGGGAACACCCCCTGTCGCAATGGGAGAAGAAGGCTAACTCCGGATGAAGCCCAGTGCGAGGGGCACCAATCCGGCCACGCCCGCCGTGCGACCTATTCGTCGTCCTCGTCGTCCAGTCGCGCCAGCCAGGTGGCCAGCCGCTCCACCGGCACCTCGAAGTCCGGGTTGAGGTCCACGAACGTCCGCAGTTGCTCGGCCAGCCACTCGAAGGTGATCTCCTCCTCGCCGCGCCGCTTCTCCAGTTCCTCGATGCCGCGGTCGGTGAAGTACATGGGGCTGCTCTCCTGCGTGCGTCCGTGTTCCGCTTCTGGACACAGCCTATGCAACGGGCCGCCGCGCACGGCCCGCGCACCGAGCGCGGGCACATGCGTCGGATGCGGGAGCGCGGGCACGGCTGCGCGGGCCTGTGCACCGCCCGGTCCCGGGCGGGTGTGCGCCACCCCGGAACGCGGGCTTCGGCCGCGGAAGGCACCGAGTCGGGCCGCCGCTGGAATGTGGCCGGGCAGTCTGGTCGTGCAGGGCGTCCGGGGCGCCTTGGGCACTGTCCGGAGCCCGGGCGGGACGTCTCAGTCGCGGAGGCGGGGCGTCTCAGTCGCGGAGGCGGGACGTCTCAGTCGCGGGGGCGGGCCAGGTCGTAGGCCAGTCCCAGCGCGCCGTGCGCCAGCAGCAGGACGCCCGCCGCGGTCCAGCCGGCGCTGCGGCGGCGCAGGGCCCAGGCCGTGAGCGGGAGGCCGGCCGCCAGCTGGGCGAGGGCGAGGGTGCGGGCCCGGGGGTCGCCCGTGTGGGGCAGCCAGGGGCCGACGCGGTGTGCGGTACGGCGGATGCGGCTTCCGGTACGGCCGTGCTCCGCGGTGTCGGGTTCGGCGCGGACCGTACGGGGCCGACCCGTCGCCTCGACGGGCTGGGCGTCGGACTGGACGCGGGCCACCTCGCGGAGGCGGTCGGCCGGTTCGCCGGGGGTGAGGCCGGGCGCCAGGGTGACTCCCGCGCGCGTGAGGACGCCGAGCAGGGCGCGCAGGCGGGCGCAGGCGTCGGCCGCGGGGTCGGGCCTGGTGAGCCGGTCGAGGACCGGCACGTCCAGGACCGGGTCGAGGCCGAGGCGGGCGGCGAAGGTGCGCATGGCCTCGTCCTCGCCCGCCGGGGTGCCGTTGGCGAGCCAGACGTAGCCGACGGGGCGGCGGAAGCCGGCGGCGAGGGTGTAGCCGGCGCGGTCGGCGTCCCACCACAGGGCGAGGACGGGCCAGGGGGCACCGACGGCGAGTGCGGTGGCCCAGCCGGTGAGGACGCGCTCGACCGGATCGTCGCCGTGCTGCCAGGGCTTGCCCTCGGGCACGAGGACGCTCCACCGCTCACCGGCGCCGGTGAGCAGCATGCGCTCGCGCAGCAGCTGGGCGACAGGGGCGACGGAGCCGGGTTCCGCAAGGCACAGCAGCAGGGCACCCGGGGCGGGGGCGGTCCGGCGACCGGCCCGGGGCTTATCCGTCGACATGTTCACACGCTAGGCGGGTCCGTCATCTCCGGGCGCCCGTTGATCACCAGAACGAGTGTCTTGACTTCCGGAGGGCGCGATATATCGTGTTTCTTGGAAGACGCGATATGGCGTGTCGAGGAGGTCTGCAGCATGTCCGAGTGGTCCGTCGCGGAGCCGAAGAAGCTTACTTTCGACGAGCCCGTGCGCGAGCTCCACGTGCGCATCGTCAACGGAGCGGTGAACGTCGTGGGCACGGACGAGGGTTCCGCCCGACTGGAGGTCTCCGAGATCGAAGGGCCGCCACTGCTGGTCACCCAGCAGGGCGGCACGCTGACGGTGGCGTACGAGGACCTACCCTGGAAGGGCTTCCTGAAATGGCTCGACCGCAAGGGCTGGCGGCGCAGCGCCGTCGTCTCCCTGGCCGTCCCGGCGGGCACCCGCGTGGAGGTGGGCGTGGTCAGCGCCCTGGCCATGGTCTCGGGCATCGACGGGAGCGCCGAGGTCAAGGGCGTCTCCGGGGACACGACACTCGTGGCGCTGGGCGGGCCGGTGCGCGCGGACACGGTGTCGGGAAACCTGGAGGCGCAGGCCCTCAGCGGCAACCTGCGCTTCAATTCGGTCTCCGGGGACCTGACCGTGGTGGACGGTGCCGGGCCCTCGGTGCGGGCGGACTCCGTGAGCGGTTCGATGATCGTCGACCTGGATCCGCCGGGGCGTGCCACCGACGTCAACCTGACCAGCGTCTCGGGCGAGATCGCCATCCGGCTGCCCCATCCGGGGGACACGGAGGTGGAGGCCAACACCGCGAGCGGCTCGGTCTCCAGCGCCTTCGAGGACCTCAGGGTGACCGGCCAGTGGGGCGCCAAGCGGATCACCGGCCGGCTCGGCGCGGGCAGCGGCCGGCTGAAGGCGACCACCGTCTCCGGCTCCATCGCCCTGCTGCGCCGCCCCCCGGCCGAGGACGAGCCATGGGAGGCGGAGCCGCGGGAAACGGGACCGGTGACCGACCCGCAGAACACCTCGGGGGACAATTCCGTTTCCGGCCGGGGCGGTGACGCCACCAGCGACCCGGCCGACGGCACGACCGACAAGAAGGTGCTCTGACATGCCTCCCGTCTTCGCCCACGGCCGCCTGCGCCTGTACCTCCTCAAACTGCTCGACGAGGCCCCGCGCCACGGGTACGAGGTGATCCGGCTCCTGGAGGAGCGCTTCCAGGGGCTGTACGCGCCGTCGGCAGGCACCGTCTATCCGCGCCTGGCCAAGCTGGCGGCCGAGGGGCTGGTCACGCACACCACCGAGGGCGGCCGCAAGGTGTACGCGATCACGGACGCGGGCCGCGCCGAACTGGCCGACCGCAGCGGTGAGCTGGCCGACCTGGAGCTGGAGATCCGGGAGTCGGTCGCGGAGCTGGCCGCCGAGATCCGGGCCGATGTGCGCGGTGCCGCGGGCGACCTGCGCCGCGAGATGCAGGCGGCGGCCAGCGAGGCCCGCCGGGGCGCCGGGACCAGGGGAGGCGTCGAACAGGACGGCACCTTCGGGGACTTCACGGGCCACGCCGACACCGAGGCCTGGCGCGCCGCCAAGGAGGAGATGCGGCGCGTGAAGCAGGAGTGGAAGGAGCAGGCCCGGCGCGCCAAGGACGAGAGCCGCCGCGCCCGCGAGGAGGCCCAGCGGGCCCGGCGCCAGGCCAAGGAGGCGCAGGAGCGGGCCCGGGCGCAGGCGCAGGAGGAGGTGCAGCGCATCGCGCGCCGCGTCCAGGAGCAGGTCCAGGACCACTTCTCGCGGGGCGACTGGCCGACCGGGGTGCGCGAGGGCCTGACCGAACTGGCCAAGGAGTTCGGCGACTTCGGGAGGGACTACGGCAGGGAGTTCGGCAAGGACTTCGGCTTCGGCCGGACCACCGCCGGCCGCCCGGCACCGGAGTACTCCGAGACCCCGGAGGACTTCCCGGCCGAGTACGCACCGTCCTGGGCCCACGAGGACACCGCGGACTCCACCGGCGACCCGGCCCGCGACCTGGACCGCCTCCTCGACCGCTTCCGCGACGACATCCGCGACGCGGCCAGGGACCACGGCATCACCCCCGGCCAACTCCGCGACGCCCGCCGCCACCTGTCGACGGCGGCGGCCCATATCGGGGCGATACTGCGCCAGAGGAACTGAGTACGGCGGTCGGGTAGGGCAGTCGGGTACGGCGCGCGGGCCCTTGGGCGGAGGCGCTAGGGCAGTCGGGTACGGCGGTGCGCGGGCCCTTGAGCGGAGGCGCACCGCCGGGACGGGGCGGACGCGGGGTGACCGGGGTCGGAGTGCCCGGGCGGGTGTGCTCGCCGGGGCGGCATCGCCGGGCACGGGTGGCCGGTGACAGGCGGCCGGTGCCAGATCGCCGGAGCCGGACGGCCCAGGCGGTCAGAGCCGGACGGCCCAGGTGGGCGCGCCCACCGAGACCTTGCCGCCACCCAGGCCGGGCCCCGCCGGTACCGGGCCGCCGGAGTGGAAGCACCGTCGGCCGCAGCATCCCCGCCGTGCAGACATCGCCCGCTGGCCCAGCCAGACGCGCGACCGAAGCCGGACCGATCACCCCCCGGGGGGCAGGGCCCACCCTTCGAACCGAGCCCCGGACAGGAGCACGACCACCGCTCGGCACTCCCGCGCCGGCGCCGGAGCCGCTGTCGTCGACGTGCTCAGCCGGCCTTCGCCTGGCCCTCGCCGTAGAGGAGACGGGTCAGGGATTCGTGCGTCACCCCGTGGTCGGCGAGGACCTCGGCCGGGACGCCGGGGCGGGCGGTCAGGGACAGCAGGATGTGCTCGTCGCCGACGTGCCGGTCGCGATGGGCGAGGGCGATACGCAGGGACTGCTCCAGGACGTCCTTGGCGCCCCGGGCGAAGGAGGGACGGCCGGCGGCACGGCGCCCCGACCACCAGCCCCGGTCCCTCCGGTCACCGGACATCGCGCCGGTGCCGTGCACCTCCTCCACGCGGGCGACGATCTCGGAGACGTCGATCCCCAGCCCGGCCAGCGCATCGGCCTCGGCCCGGGACAGCCCGGCCCGCCGCCGGGCCTCGCCCAGCGCCCGCCGTACCGACTCCCGCCGCACGGCGAGCCCCAGCGCGCTCAGTGCGAACGAGCCGCGGCTGGCCTCGCGGTCGAGCAACGCGAGCAGCAGATGCTCGGCGTCGACGCTCTGCGCACCGCCTTTTCGGCCTGTTCGACCGCGCCCTTGACCACGGCACGGGCATCTTTGGTGAACCGCTCGAACATCAGCGCCTCCCGTACTTCTTGTGCACGGCCTGCCTGCTCACTCCGAGTTCCGCGGCGATCTCCTGCCACGACCAGCCCTGATTGCGCGCGCTGCGCACCTGTACGGCCTCCAGCGGCTCCAGCAGCCTGCGCAGCGCCGCGACGGCCCGCAGCCCGATCCGCGGATCACGGTCGCCCGCACGCTCGGCGAGCTCGGTTGCTTCACTCATGCCGTCAACGTACATTGACAAACCCGGTACGTCAACCACAGTTGACAGACGAACGGCCGGCCCGGAGACCCGGACCGGCCGCCAGACAGGACCCTCCTCGTCAGGGAGTGGTCAGCACGATCTTCCCGAACTGCTCGCCGGACTCCATCCGCTCGAAGGCCTCACGGGCCCGGTCGAGAGGCAGCACCTCGTCGATGACCGGACGCACACCGGTCGCGGAACAGAAGGACAGCAGATCCTCCAGCTCGTCCTTGGTGCCCATCGTGGAACCGACGATCCTGAGCTCCAGGAAGAAGACCCGGGTGAGCTCGGCGTTCGAGGGCCGGTCACCGCTCGTGGCACCGGAGATGACGAGCGTGCCGCCGGGCCGCAGGGACTTCACCGAGTGGGACCACGTGGCGGCCCCGACGGTCTCGATGACCGCGTCCACCCGCTGCGGCAGCCGCGCACCCGGCTCCACCGCCTCCACGGCCCCCAGCTGTACGGCACGCTTGCGCCTGGCCTCGTCCCGGCTGGTCGCGAAGACGCGCAGCCCCGCAGCCTTCCCGAGCACGATGGCGGCCGTGGCGACACCGCCGCCGGCGCCCTGGACAAGCACGGAGTCGCCGGGCCGGACGCCCGCGTTGGTGAACAGCATCCGGTACGCCGTCAGCCAGGCGGTCGGCAGACAGGCGGCCTCCTCGAACGACAGCTCCTTCGGCTTGGGCAGGACGTTCCAGGTCGGTACGGCGACCTGCTCGGCGAAGGTGCCCTGGTAGCGCTCGGTGAGGATGGAACGGGGTTCCTTCGGGCCGACCCCGTGGCCGCTCTGGCCGATGACGGAGTGCAGGACGACCTCGTTGCCGTCCTCGTCGAAGCCGGCGGCATCGCAGCCGAGGATCATCGGGAGCTTGTCCTCTGCGAGGCCGACACCGCGCAGGGACCACAGGTCGTGGTGGTTGAGGGAGGCGGCCCTGACGTTGACCGTGCTCCAGCCGGGCCGGGCCTCGGGGGCGGGGCGCTCCCCCAACTCCAGGCCGGAGAGCGGCTGGTCGCGGTCGATTCGGGCGGCGTAGACAGCGAACATGGCCTCGACGATAGGTTCCCCACGACCAGTAAGGAACCGACGCCCCCTGTGACACATGCCCTCTTGTCACCGGGCGGTACGGCCGGCTGGCCGGCCGTCCGCCCGGTGACCGTCGGGCGCTCACAGTGCAAGGACCCCTCAAGGCACTGAGGGAGGCACGCATCCCTATGTCAGATCCACCCGAACAGCCCACCCCCAGGCAAAGAAGTGACCCCGCCACCACCGGCGGGGCCACCTCAACGCGTCCGTTCACCTCACCGGCGAGCGACGCCCTCCGCTCGGGCGGCCGCGGCCACCGCCGCGGTCACCGCCGGAGCGACCCGCTCGTCGAAGGGCGACGGAATGACGTAGTCTGCGGCGAGGTCGTCACCGACGACCCCCGCCAGCGCCTCCGCCGCCGCCAGCTTCATCGCCTCGGTGATCTGAGACGCCCGCACCTGCAAGGCCCCGGCGAAGATCCCCGGAAACGCCAGCACGTTGTTGATCTGGTTCGGGAAGTCCGACCGCCCGGTCGCGACGACCGCCGCGTACTTGTGGGCGACATCCGGGTGCACCTCGGGGTTCGGGTTGGCCATGGCGAAGACGAAGGCCCCCTCCGCCATCGACGCCACCGCGGCCTCCGGCACCGTACCGCCGGACACCCCGATGAAGACGTCGGCACCCGCGAGCGCCGCCTCCAGCGACCCGGTCACCCCGGCCTTGTTCGTGAACCCGGCCAGCTCCCGCTTCACCGGCGTCAGATCGTACCGGTCGGCCGACACGACACCCTTGCGGTCGGCCACCGCGACATCCCCGATCCCGGCCTCGACCAGCATCTTCGCGATGGCGACACCCGCCGCCCCCGCCCCGGAGATCACGGCCCGCAGCTCCCCGAACTCCCGCCCGCTCAGCCGCGCGGCGTTCCGCAGCGCCGCCAGGGTCACGACCGCCGTACCGTGCTGGTCGTCATGGAAGACCGGAATGTCCAGCCGCTCCTGAAGCCGCCGCTCGATCTCGAAGCACCGCGGTGCCGAGATGTCCTCCAGGTTCACCCCCCCGAAGGAGGGCGCCAGTCGCACCACCGTCTCGACGATCTCGTCCACGTCCGTGCAGTCCAGCGCGATCGGCACGGCGTCGACGCCGCCGAACTGCTTGAACAGGATCGCCTTGCCCTCCATCACCGGAAGGGAGGCCTGCGGCCCGATGTCCCCGAGCCCCAGCACGGCCGTACCGTCCGTCACGACGGCAACCACCGACGACTTCCACGTGTAGTCGTGCACCAGCTCCGGCTGCTCGGCGATCGCGCTGCACACCTTCGCGACGCCGGGCGTGTACGCCAGGGACAGATCGTCCTTGTCACGGACCGGCACGGTGGCCTGCACGGTCATCTTGCCGCCGCGGTGCAGCGCGAACGCCGGATCGAAGGAATCGAGGGGCTCCGCACCGCCCTCCTGTCCGGTATGGTCCGCCGTGCTCTCGCTGCGAGGATTGACAATCTCCGCTGCCACTTCGTTTTACCCCTTAAGTCTTCATGGTTTGAGGGTGTCCACTCCTGGTGAGGGGTGGGCGGGCACCGCGTACGGCCCGGGTCGGTGACGCGTACGGGATGACGTACGGGCACCTTTGGGCACGTACACGACGGGCGCGCCGCACACGCGCCCTGAGCCCCGGATGAGGGGTGTAAAGAACCTTCTTACCGGACGGACCGCTCCGCCGACGAGTCCATAACGCGCTGGGCCCATGACTCAGCGCAAGATCACACCCGGGATCCGAAGGCCACCCGAAGGTCACATGTCGGTGAAGCGGCTCGTAGCTGAATATCCGGACGGGTCATTGACAAACCCACGACCAGCACTCAAAAGACGCCGCGCACCGCCGAAGCATCGTCCGCATCCTGAGATTCACCGAAGATTTTCCGGCCGGAACGACAGATTCCCGAAAGAGTTCGGTGGGGATGTACCGACCTGGTGCGGTTCGAGGATCACCCGTTACCCGATTTTGACATGGCTGGCGCCCTGAATGGCGCCGTCCGAATGGCAAGATGCCGTAATCACACGAGGTCGCGACACTCGAAGACGCGTGCTCCCATCGACCCACACGCCCACGGCGCTGCCGGAGCCATCGGCAGCGGCCTGCCCATCGGCAACTCCACCCATCCGCCGGAGGAACCACCATGACCGCAAGCACCAACCGTCGTCCGACCGCCGCGCACTCCCGGCTAGCAGCGGTCGGTGCGATCGCGGTCGCAGGCGCTCTGCTTCTCACCGGGTGCGGTGACCAGACAGACAAGGGCAGCGGCAGCGGCACCGCGGATGCGACCGCGACCGCCCCGCTCGCCGACAAGCTCCCCGAGGACATCCGCAAGGCGGGCGTCATCAAGGTGGGCTCCGACATCGCGTACCCGCCGGTCGAGTACATGCAGAGCGGCAAGGCCGTGGGCATCGACCCGGACCTCGCGGAAGCCCTCGGCAAGCAGCTGGGGGTGAAGTTCCAGTTCCAGAACGGTAAGTTCGACCAGCTCATCGTCGGTCTGCAGTCCAAGCGGTTCAACGTGATCATGTCCGCGATGAGCGACACGAAGGACCGCCAGAACGGCATCGACTCCGACACCGGCAAGAAGGTCGGCGACGGCATCGACTTCGTCGACTACTTCACCGCCGGCACCTCGATCCTCGTCCAGAAGGGCAACCCCAAGGGGATCAAGTCGCTGGACGACCTGTGCGGCCAGGTCGTGGCCCTGCAGCGCGGCACCACGTCCGAAGGGATCGCCAAGGAGCAGAGCAAGAAGTGCACGCAGGACGGCAAGAAAGCCATCACACTGCAGCGCTTCGACACCGACCCGGAGGCTCTGCTCCGGCTCAAGCAGGGCGCGTCCGTCGCCGACCTGAACGACTTTCCGGTCGCGGCCTACAACGCCAAGACCTCGGGCGGCGGGAACGACTTCGAGGTGGTCGGTGAGCAGATCGAGGCCGGTCCGTACGGCATAGGCGTCAGCAAGGCGAACACCGAGCTGCGCGACGCGCTCCAGGCGGCCATGAACGCGATCATCAAGAACGGCGAGTACGAGAAGATCCTCAAGAAGTGGAACGTCACGGACGGCGCGGTGACCGAGGCGAAGATCAACGGCGGCTCCTGAACCTCGGCAACACTGAAGGGCAGTCTCTGTGACTGACACGGTCGAGAAGTCTCCGGCGTCAGTGCCGCCGGAGCAGATCAAGGCGATCCCGGTGCGCCACTACGGCCGCTGGGTGGCAGGTGCGGTGGTCATCGCCGTGCTGGTGCTGATCGGGATCGCCTTCTCCAACGCGAAGATCAACTACAGCATCATCCCCGACTACCTCATGGACGGGACCATCCTGTCCGGCGCCTGGCACACGCTGTACATCTCCGTGCTCGCCATGGTGCTCGGCCTCGTACTGGGTGTGGTCATCGCCGTGATGCGGATGTCGTCGAACCCGGTGACCAGCACGGTCGCCTGGTTCTACGTCTGGTTCTTCCGCGGCACTCCGGTCCTGGTCCAGCTGCTCATCTGGTACAACATCTCGCTCGTGTTCCCCATCCTCAACCTGGGGTTCTACAAGGACGAGATGAACCAGGTGATGACGCCGTTCCTGGCGGCTCTTCTGGGGCTCGGCCTGAACGAAGCCGCCTACATGTCGGAGATCGTCCGGGCCGGCATCCAGTCGGTCGACGAAGGCCAGACGGAGGCCTCGCACGCACTGGGCATGACCCGGGGCAAGACCCTGCGGCGCGTGGTCCTCCCGCAGGCGATGCGGGTGATCGTGCCGCCGACCGGCAACGAGTACATCAACATGCTCAAGACGTCGTCCCTGGCGTACGCGGTGCAGTTCAACGAACTGATCAAGCGGTCCACGGACATCTCCAGCACCTCGCTCGCGGTCGTGGAGATGTACTTCGTCGCGTCGATCTGGTACCTGATCCTCACCAGCGTGTTCAGCATCGGCCAGTACTACCTGGAGCGCCGCTATGCCCGGGGCTCGACGCGCAACCTGCCGCCGACCCCGTTGCAGCGCCTGAAGAAGAACCTCCGCCTGTTCGGTACGTTCCGCCGCCCGGAGGTGGCCCGATGAGCAGTCCCGGCAAGGGCATCGCGAAAGGCACCGGCGGCCCGATGGTCAAGGCCGAGGGCGTGCACAAGTCCTTCGGGCTCGCGCACATCCTCAAGGGCATCGACCTGGAAGTGAGATCGCGCGAGGTGTTCTGCCTGATCGGCCCGTCCGGGTCGGGCAAGTCGACCTTCCTGCGGTGCATCAACCACCTGGAGAAGATCAGCGCCGGGCGGCTCTCCGTCGACGGCGAGCTGGTCGGCTACCGGCAGAAGGGCGACAAGCTCTACGAGTTGAAGGAGAAGGAGGTCGCGGCGCAGCGACGGGACATCGGCATGGTGTTCCAGCGCTTCAACCTCTTCCCGCACATGACGGCGCTGGAGAACGTCATGGAGGCCCCCGTCCAGGTCAAGCGCGAGTCCAAGGCCGTCGCCCGGGAACGGGCGCAGCGGCTGCTGGACCGGGTGGGGCTGGGCGACAAGGTCAGCCACTACCCGGCCCGGCTCTCCGGCGGTCAGCAGCAGCGTGTCGCCATCGCCCGTGCGCTGGCGATGGAGCCCAAGCTGATGCTCTTCGACGAGCCGACCTCGGCGCTCGACCCGGAGCTCGTCGGCGAGGTCCTCGACGTCATGCGGGACCTCGCGGAGGACGGCATGACGATGATCGTCGTCACCCACGAGATGGGCTTCGCCCGCGAGGTCGGCGACTCGCTGGTGTTCATGGACGACGGCGTGGTCGTCGAGTCCGGCCATCCGCGCGAGGTCCTGACGAACCCCCAGCACGATCGGACGAAGTCCTTCCTCTCCAAGGTCCTCTGAAGGGAACGTCCGGCGTAGGGAAACGCCGATGCGGCAGGGAGTTCCCCCGCCGCATCGGCGTTCTCGTACACCGCGCTCAGTGCGAGTACGTCGTCCAGCCCTGGCCCGGCACCTTCACCTGGTGCCCGCGCTTCTCGATCTTGTCGTCCGGGTGGCACTTGGCCGTGCTGCAGCCGGTCCCGGAGAGCGTCGCCCCGTACTTCACTCCGGACACGAATGAGGCGGCGCGAGTTGCGAGCGCCGCCCCGGTCGATCCCGCAGAGAACTATTTCAACGCCAGCAACAAGGTGTCCGACGGCGAGCACCACACCGGCCGTGCCTCCCCGAATCCCTTCTCCCGCAGCACGCGCGCGTGCCACGCCGCGGACGGCTGGTCGCCGTCGGCGTGCTCGCCGTAGATCTCGAAACGGCGGGCGGTCGGCTCCGCCAGCACCGGGTCCTGGGCGGCGAGCTGCCACCACTCGGCCCAGTCCAGCACACCGCCCCGCTTGGCCCGATCCATACGCGCGTGCCGCAGGGCGCGCTCGGCTTCGTTGATCCGCGGCGTCGCGTCGTCGATCATGTGGTCCGCGTTCATGAAGACACCGCCGTCGCGGACCAGCCCCGCGATCTGGCCGTAGAGAACCGCGAGGGGTTCACTGTGCAGCCAGTGCAGAGCGGTGGCCGTCAGGACGGCGTCGTACGACTCGTGCGGCAGCTTCGCCGGCCAGTCGGGATCCTTGAGGTCGGCGGTGACGAAGGTGACCCGATCGTCGCCCACGAAGGTGCCCTCGGCGATGGCCAGGAGCGCCGGGTCGAGGTCGACGCCGGTGCTGGTGGCCTCCGGGAACCGGGCGAACAGCCGGGCCGTGACACTGCCCGTGCCGCACGCCAGGTCGAGCACGCGCGGTGCCCGGCCCACCAGGGCCTCGACCATGTCCAGCATGATCCGGAAGCGTTCCTCGCGGTCCGGCATGTACCACTCCTGCTGGCGGTCCCAGCTCGTCTGCCAGGCGTGCCAGTCGGTCGTGGCCGTCGTGGTGGTGTCCGCGTCCGTCATCGAGCTCTCTCCCTAACGCACGTCACGTAATACCCTGGAAGCACGATCAGTCATTACCTGACCGCAGGCACGACCCTAAAGCCCCTTCGTAAGGACTACAAGTGGAACTGGCCTATTACTCGGATTACGCCGTGCGTCTCGTCAACACGGAGGAACCGGCCCGGAGCAAGGACGCGCTGACCTCGGTGGAGTCCGTCCGTGACCTGTTCGGCGTCAACCAGTCGGCGGCCCGCCGCGCCACCGACGCGGACGTGACGCGGTTCCGCTCCGTCCGGGCCCGACTGCGCGCGGTCTTCGAGGCAGCGGACGGCGGCGACGAGACCCTCGCCGTGGACCTGCTGAACTCCCTGCTCCTGGAGTTCCCGGTGAGCCCGCAGATCTCCGGCCACGACTTCCGGGACGACGACGGCCGCCCCCTGTGGCACATGCACCTGGCGGACCACCCGTCCAACGCGACCGCCGGCTACGCGGCGATCGCGGCGATGGGCCTGGCCTTCCACCTGACCGAGTACGGCGTGGACCGCCTGGGCCTGTGCGAGGCGGCCCCATGCCGCAACGCCTACCTGGACACGTCCACGAACCGCTCCCGGCGCTACTGCTCCGACCGCTGCGCGACCCGCGCCAACGTGGCCGCCTACCGCGCCCGCAAGCGCCTGGAGGGGGCCCGGCCCGACTTGCCCGCGAAGACCGGCCTGGCCGCCGACAGGGCCCAGCGCACCACCGCGAACGGCGAGCGCTGACCGGGCCGCAGCGGCCGGTACCGGAAGCGGACCTTGCCGAGGACGAGTTCCTCGGGCACGGTGCCGTAGTCGGTGCTGTCGCCACCGGCGTACGCGTTGTCGCCCAGCACCCACCAGCCGCCCTCGCGCCGCTCCGCCGCCCGCTTGACGACCAGCAGGTCCTGCTGGAAGGGATGCCGCAGCACGATCACGTCACCGGGCCTGATCCTGGCGCCCCACTGCACCAGGAGCCGGTCCCCGTGGTACAGCGTGGGCACCATGGACGGCCCCGTCACCTCGGCCGGCCCGAACGGCAGCAGCGCCCTCGCGCGCTCGGTATCCTGCGACAGCTCCGGCATCACCCGGCACCTCCCCGGTTCTTCCTCCACCAGTCTCAGTCTCACCCCGGACTTTTGTCCTAAGCCCCCGGGGGCACTCGCGAAAACCCATCGCCCAGGGAGTAATGTCCCCCCTGAGAAGACGATCACGAGGAAGGAATGCTTCATGCTTTCCCGCCTGTTTGCCCCCAAGGTCAGCGTCAGCGCGCACTGCGACCTGCCCTGTGGCGTGTACGACCCTGCCCAGGCCCGCATCGAGGCGGAGTCGGTGAAGGCCATCCAGGAGAAGATGGCCGGCAACGACGACCCGCACTTCCAGGCGCGTGCCACCACCATCAAGGAGCAGCGCGCGGAGCTCGCGAAGCACCACGTGTCCGTGCTCTGGAGCGACTACTTCAAGCCCCCGCACTTCGAGAAGTACCCGGAGCTGCACCAGCTGGTCAACGACACCCTGAAGGCCCTCTCGGCCGCCAAGGGCTCCACCGACCCGGCGACGGGCCAGAAGGCGCTCGACTACATCGCCCAGGTCGACAAGATCTTCTGGGAGACGAAGAAGGCCTGACGACCAGTCGCCTGCCACCGCGGTCGGCGATCGGTGCACCATCGCGGACCATGGGCATCCTGAGGGGCCCGGCCGGACCATCGGCCGGGCCCTTCCTTGCTTCACCGCAGGGTCCGCCTCGGAGGCCGGCGGAGCGTCCTGGGAGATCTCTTCTACCAGACGGCGGCCAGAGCGCTGCCTCTCAGCGGCGGCAGACGAGGATGCCACCCGGGCACCTGACCTTGAAGGCCCCGTGCCGGTCATTGTGCTCGGCGGGCGAAGTCATCCGCTTCCGTGTCAAGGCACCGACCTGGCTCACTCCCGAAACACCCGGGTGCTGGGCCACGGCCCGGCCGAGCTCATCCAGGTGCGATGACGGGGGGCGTGGACATGACGGGCGCTCCGGCCTTCGGCCTGAACGGTGCGGCCAGGGCGATTGCTCAGACGTGCGGTGCCGTGGCCCGGATGCCGGCGAGCACCACGCCGACGATGCGCTCCGCGTCCGTGCGGGTGAACGGGCGCATGCCGCGGTTGACGATGAGGTGCACCGGGCCGGAGATCATCGGTCGTGCTCGCCCTCGGCTCGGTCGTCTTCAGCTTCGCCGGGGGCGAGGTGCTCAAAGCGACCCGAATTTCCGGGACCTTGGCCGACGGTGCCCCGCTGAGCACGGCGACCGGCGTGTACCTCTACGTCGCGATGGCGGGAGTGCTCTTCGTCCTCGCCGCGGTGCCCGCGATCATGCTGGCACGCAACCGGCCTGCCGCGCCGGCCGTGCCCGGGGCACCGCAGCGTCCGGGTTCGCCTGCGGTCGGCCGGTAGTCCGGCAGCCCGGCCTGTTGGCGGAGCGGTGTGCCCCGTCGCCACGGCCACTGGTTTCGTCGTTGGAGAAGGCCGGCCGCTTCCCGTTGACACCGAGAAACGCGATCGTCGCGGCCAGCGCCAGACGCTCGTTCCCGTCCACAAGCGCACGGTTGCCCGCAGCGATGTGCAGCAACGCCATGTCGTGACCTACGCGGCGGAGGCGCCGGAATCCGGTGCCTGGGCGGCGAGTTCGCCGAGGGGGTCCCCGCTCAGCCGGCACACCTTCCACTCGTCCAGGAGTTCCACTCCGAGCGACTTGTAGAAGGCGATCGTCGGCTCGTTCCAGGCCAGGACCCACCACTCGAAGCGCTCGTAGCC
Source organism: Streptomyces sp. TRM68367 (assembly GCF_014495685.1). GTDB lineage: Bacteria > Actinomycetota > Actinomycetes > Streptomycetales > Streptomycetaceae > Streptomyces. The sequence continues at coordinate 126,805 of NZ_JACTVI010000010.1, forward strand.
GTTCTTCAGGCACAGCGCGGCGAGGGAGGCGAGCAGGTTCTTGCCGTGACCGGCGCCGCGGGCGTCGGGGCGGACGTACAGGTCCTCCAGGTGCATGCCGCGGGTGCCGGTCCAGGTCGAGAAGCGCGGGAACCACAGGGCGAAGCCCACCGTCCGGCCATTGTCGTCGTCCTCGGCGATCAGCGCGTACGCCGCGGGGTGCTCGCCGAAGAGCGCCTCGCGCAGTTGCTCCTCGGTGGCCCGGGCCTGCTCGACGGCCCTTTCGTAGTCGGCGAGTTCGCGGATCATCGCCCGGATCTCGGCGATGTCGTGCACAGTGGCGGCCCTGATCATGCCGGAGATCATGCTGCACCGCGCCGAGCCGTGTCCATCCCGTTCCGCGGCAGGCCGAGCCGGGAAATGCCTTGTGGGCCTCAACGGCCTTGGCGATGCTGCCTCTCATGCTGACTTCCGTCGTCGCGTTCCTCGGCGCGGCCTTCCTGATCGCCATGGTTCCGGGGCCGAGCACGGTCGTGATCCTGCGCCGGGCGGTGGTGAACGGCCGGAGAACCGGCATGGCCACGGTCCTGGGCAACGAGTGCGGCGTGCTGCTGTGGGGCCTCGCCGCCGCCTTCGGCCTCTCGGCCCTGCTGCTGGCCTCACAGGTCGCCTACGACCTCATCCGGATCGCCGGTGCGGCGGTGCTGGTGTGGATGGGGGCGCGGGCGCTGTGGCAGGCGCGGCGGATCGGCCGGCCGGAGGAGGAGCCCGAGGGCACAACCGCGGTGTCGCTGCGACGAGCCTTCTCGCAAGGCCTCGTCACCAACTTCGCCAACCCCAAGGCCGGTGTCTTCGCCGTCTCCTTCCTGCCGCAGTTCGTGCCGCAGGGCGCCCCCGTCCTGCCGTTTCTGCTCGCCTTCGCGGCGCTCTGGGCCCTGGTCGACCTGATCTGGTACATGCCACTGGTCTGGCTGGCCGGCCGGGTGGGCGGGGTACTGCGCCGGGAAGCCGTCCGCCGCCGTATGGAACAGGTCGCGGGGGCCGTACTGGTCGGGCTGGGCGTGCGGCTGGCCACGGAGTCGTAGCTCAGGCCGTGGCGCCGCCCGAGTGGTCGGCCTCCCCCGCCTCCAGGAGCCCCGCTGCCGCGCCCACGATGCGGGGGTCGGGGCTGCCGACGACCTCCTCGTCCTTGTCGGTGTAGCCGAAGCGGGCCAGGACGCTGCGCATGGCCTCGACGCGGGCCCGCTTCTTGTCGTTGCTCTTCACCACCGTCCAGGGCGCGTGGGCGGTGTCCGTCTCGCGGAACATGGCGACCTTCGCCGCCGTGTAGTCGTCCCAGCGGTCCAGGGAGGCCAGGTCCATGGGGCTGAGCTTCCACTGCCGTACGGGGTCGACCTGGCGGATGGTGAAGCGGGTGCGCTGCTCGCCCTGCGACACCGAGAACCAGAACTTGACCAGGTCGACGCCGTCGTCGACGAGCATCCGCTCGAACAGCGGGGCCTGGCGCATGAAGCGCCGGTACTCGTCGTCCGTGCAGAAGCCCATGACCCGCTCGACGCCGGCCCGGTTGTACCAGGACCGGTCGAACAGCACGATCTCGCCCGCGGTGGGCAGATGCTCGGCGTACCGCTGGAAGTACCACTGCCCGCGCTCGCGCTCGGTCGGCCTCTCCAGCGCCACGACCCGGGCCCCGCGCGGGTTGAGATGCTCGGTGAAGCGCTTGATCGTACCGCCCTTCCCGGCCGCGTCCCGCCCCTCGAAGACGATGACGAGCCGGCGGCCGGTCTCCTTGATCCAGCTCTGCAGCTTCAGCAGCTCGATCTGCTGGAGCCGCTTGTGGCCCTCGTACTCCTTGCGCTCCATGCGCGCGGAGTACGGGTAGTTCTCCCGCCAGGTGTCGATCGGCGTGCCGTCCGGCCGGATCAGCACGGGGTCGTCGTAGTCGCTGTAGTCGACCGTCAGGTCGGTCAGCAGGGGCGTGGTGATCCCCTCCGCCGTCATCCCGTCGCTCCTTACGGTGCTCAGTGGAACTGCGGCACGATCAGATAGATCCCGTACGCCACCACCGCCGCGCAGGCCAGGAAGCACAGCCCGGCCTGGGCGACGCCCACGCCCGACGTGCCGCCCTCCTCGCACGCCCCCTCGTAGCGGGCGAGGCCCAGCACGCCGAGGGCGAAGACGACGACCACGGCGACAGTGACGCCCAGGCTCACCGCGGTGACCTGGCCGAGCGCGGTCCAGTCAAGGCTCATCGAAGTTCAACTCCCCTGTCTTCAAGCGACCCATGTGTTCAGGCGACCGATGTGTTCAGGCGACCGATCTGTTCAGGCGACTGTCCCGACCTTGGCCGGCGCCTCGGTGTGGATGGCGACCTCATGGGTGTCGTTGACGTTGTGCGCGTCCACCGGGTTGCGGCGCGAGATGACCACGATGCCCGAGGCGAGGGCCACGCCGACCAGCGCGACGACCGCCGTACCGGTGTTCCCGCCGTGCTGCACCACGCTCGCCGCCAGACCGCCGACCAGCGCGGCGGCGGGCAGCGTGACCAGCCAGGCGACCACCATCCGGCCCGCCACGCCCCACCGGACCTCCGCGAGCCGCCGGCCCAGCCCCGCGCCGAGGATGCTGCCGGAGCACACCTGGGTGGTCGACAGGGCGAAGCCCAGGTGGGCGGAGGTGAGGATCACGGTCGTGGACGCCGTCTCGGCGGCGAAGCCCTGCGGCGACTGGATCTCGGTGAGGCCCTTGCCCATCGTGCGGATGATCCGCCAGCCGCCGAGATACGTGCCGAGCCCGATCGCCAGGCCGGCCGACGCGATCACCCACAGCGGCACATCGGCGTTGTGGCCGAGTGCGCCCGCCGAGATCAGGGTCAGAGTGATGACGCCCATGGTCTTCTGCGCGTCGTTGGTGCCGTGCGCGAGGGACACCAGGGACGCCGAGGCGATCTGGCCGATGCGGAAGCCCTTGGTCACCGACTTCTCGCGGCCCCGGGCGGTGAGCCGGTAGGCGAAGTACGTGGCGATCAGCGCCGCCACGCCCGCCACGATCGGCGAGGCCACCGCCGGTACCAGCACCTTCTCGACCACCTTGCCGAAGTGCACGCCATGGCTGCCCGCCCCGACCCACACCGCGCCGATCAGCCCGCCGAACAGGGCGTGCGAGGAGCTCGACGGAAGCCCGACCAGCCAGGTCAGCAGATTCCACAGGATCGCGCCGACGAGACCGGCGAAGATCATCCCGGGCGTGACGAGAGCGTCGTCCACGATGCCGCCCGAGATCGTCTTGGCGACCTCGGTGGACAGGAAGGCGCCGACCACGTTGAGGACCCCGCTGATCAGGACCGCCGTCCTCGGTGCGAGCGCGCCGGTGGCAATCGAGGTCGCCATCGCGTTGGCCGTGTCGTGGAAACCGTTGGTGAAGTCGAAGGCAAGAGCTGTGACGATGACGACCGCCACGAGGAACGTGATGTGGTCCATTCCTGAATGCAAACAGGCCCAGGACAATGCGCGGCGAATCGAGGGCAAAGGACGTTCCAGGTTCACGCGCGCGGCTGGTAAAGATCATGCGATGCCGGCGTATCGACCGGCCTACGATCGCTCGTCATGAGCATCCGCTGGACGTACGCCCTCATCGACCGGCCGTACGGCCGTCTCGCCGCCGCCTGCGACTTCTGGACGGCGGTCACGGGCACCCGGCTGTCCGAACCGCGCGGCGAGCACGGCGAGTTCGTCACCCTGCTGCCGGACCGCGCCGACGCGTGCGTGAAGGTGCAGGGCGTGCTGTCGGGGGACGGCGGCGCGCACCCCGACTTCTGCGTCGAGGACGTATCGGCCTTCGCCGCGTTGGCGGCCCGGCTCGGCGCCCGTGTGGTCGCCGACCTCGGCACGCTGGCCGTCCTGCGGTCCCCAGCCGGTCAACTGTTCTGCGCGGAGCCGTGGCGCGGGGCGTCGCTGCGGCCGCCCGTGGTGCACGGCAGCCGCCTCGACCAGGTCTGCCTGGACATCCCGCCGTCCTCCTACGACACCGAAGTCGCCTTCTGGAGCGCCCTGTTGACCGACTGGGAGGCGCGGCCCGGCTCGCGCCCCGAGTTCCACGTGGTCACCCCGCCGTCCGGGCTGCCGGTCCGCCTGCTGCTGCAACGGCTCGGCGCGGACCGGCGGGCCTCCGCCCACCTGGACCTGGCCTGCGCGGACATCGACGCCACCCGCGCCCGGCACGAACGCCTCGGTGCCGCGTTCGTCGCCCGCGGCGCCCACTGGACGGTGATGCGCGACCCGGCGGGCGGCACGTACTGTCTGACCGCGCGGGACCCGGAGACGGGCGGGCTGCCTGGCCGGCCGTGAGACGGCAGAGCTGCCTGCCGGGGCACCAGGGGGCCCTAGCCGCTCGAGAACACGCAGGCGTACGCCACGATGCCGTCGCCGGTCGGCGTCGGCAGAGGAGTTGGCGGCGGGCAGCGGCCCTCCCAGTCCTCGGGAAGCGAGGGCGTCGGGCCCGCGGTCTCCGCGGGCTCCCAGCCGTACCGGTGCGGCTCCGCCGAGTCCTGCAGCCACACCGTGAGCCCGCCCCCGACGACCACCAGCAGCGCCCACACAGCCACAGCCCACCGCCACACCCGGCGGCGGTCCCCCGTCATGCTCATGCCCCCAGGTTAGCCCCTGGGGGTTCGGGGCCCGGCCTCTCAACGGGCCGCCCGCGTCGGGAGACAGCGCTGCTCGGGCAGGCTCAGGGTCCGGGCGGCCGCCGACTCGTGGGCGGCCCGGGCGGCCTCCCGCTCACCCGCGCGCTCCAGGAGGTGGCCGCGCACCGCCGCCATCCGGCGCCCTGTCAACTCGCCCTCCAGCGCGTCGAGTTCGGCCAGCCCGGCGCGCGGGCCGTGGACCATGGCGACGGCGACGGCCCGATTGAGGCGTTCGACGGGACCGGGCACCAGGCCCACGACGAGTCGTACAGGCCCAGGACACCGTCCGACGGCCACTGCCGGGCCGCCGCGAGCAGCGCCTCCTGTACGGCGTCCTCGGCGGCGTCGACGGGGCCGTACCGCCTGACCAGCGCGCCGAGGACCTGCGGCACGTGCAGGCGCAGCAGGTCCTCGACGGCGGCCGGGCTTGTCACGGTCGGCTCAGATGTCGCCGGAGCCGTCCATGATGGGCCGGATGACCACCGGGTACACGGGAGCCCCGGCGGGCTGGGGGCAGCGGGTGATCCGGTCGGCGATCTCCGTGACCCGCTCCAGGCTCTCGCACTCCAGCACCCAGTAGCCGGCCAGCAACTCCTTGGTCTCGATGTACGGGCCGTCGGTGATCACGGCCTTACCGTCCTCACCCAGGGTGACCAGCCGGGTGCGCGCCGGCTCGGCCAGTCCCTGTCCGTCGATCATCTCGCCGGTCTCGGAGAGGTCGTGGTTGATGGCGCTCATGTAGGCGTACATGGCCTGGATCTCCTCCTCGGTCCAGGCCGGGGAATGCTCGGAGGCCTTGCCCTGCATGGCGTCGTAGTCCGCCTGCGTGCCCTGCACCATGACCAGGTACTTCATCAGTCCGCTCCTTCGGTTCGCACCACCCGGGGGGTGGTTCTCACGGGGGACGTCGGAGCCGGGCCGGGATTCTCGACACGGACTCAGGACCTTTTCCCGTCGCCCTTCTTTCCGGGCCCCTCTTCGGGCTCGGAACCTCCGTCGTGGTATGCCTCGCACTTGGGGTTGCGGCACGGGCCGGCCACCCATACCGGGACCCACGCGCCCAGCGTCTTGTGGCGCCGGACGACCGTCTCGACTGGCTGTCCACAGGCGGGACAGACGTGCCCTTCGCTGTCCATGTCCTCAGCCTAGGCCGGGTGGGGGCTCAGCGCTTCCCGCTGTACATGCTTCAGTGCTTCCTGCTGTACGTACGGACCACGGCGCCGTTGCCGAAGCTGCGCACCGACTCCAGCGTGAACTCCGTGATCGCGCAGCCGGAGCCGAACATCGGCATGCCCGTGCCGTACACGATGGGATAGGACTTGATGACCAGCTCGTCGATCTCGTCCAGCAGTTCGCCCGCGAGCTGGGATCCACCGCACAGGTAGATGCCGAACTCGCTGTCCTCGGCCTTCAGTTCGCGGACCTTGCCGAGCAGGTCGTCGGCGATGATCTCGACGTTCGGGTCGGGCGACTCCTTCAGGGTGCGGGACGCGACGTATTCGCGCAGGTGGGCGTAGGGGCTGGTGATGCCCTCCTGCAAGGCGAGGTCGTAGCTGGCCCGACCCTGGATGATCGTGTCGAACCGCTTGTTCGGCAGGTCGTCGATGCCGAGGGGGCGGCGGCCATGGGTCGGCAGTGTCTCCGGGTACTCCGCCTTGAGGAACTCGAAGAACTCGTCGTCGACGAAGCGGACCATGGACGAACCGTCGCCGCCCGGGTCCCCGATGAACCCGTCGAGCGAGCAGGCGATGAAGTAGGTGAGCTTTCGCAAGGGGTTCTCTTTCCGTAGGCTGCCTCTACAACGACTCCATTTGTAGTACTTCGACTGTAGTGGTTGCAACAGATTAAGTGGTACCTGGTGAAAGTGGGAGAGGAGACTCCACATGGTCAGCAACCCCGAGCGCCGGGCCGCGCTCGTCGACGCCGGCGTCGAGGTGCTCGCGCGCGAGGGGGCGCGGGGGCTGACGTTCCGCGCGGTGGACACCGAGGCCGGGGTGCCGGTGGGCACCGCCTCCAACTACTTCACCGGGCGCGATGACCTGCTGCGCCAGATCGACGCCCGGCTGCACGTGCGGCTCGCGCCCGACCCCGAGGTGGTCGCCGGGCTGATGGCCAGGCCGAAGGACCGATCACTGGTCGCCGCCTTCATGTACGACCTGATGGCCCGCGCGACCCGCGACCGCACGGGCTATCTGGCCCTGCTGGAGATGCGCCTGGAGGCCACCCGGCGCCCCGAGCTGCGCGCCTCCTTCACCAAGTCGGTGCGCGGGGACCTGGAGGAGGCCATGGAGTTCCACCGGGACGCCGGGCTGCCCGGCGGCGACGAGACCGTCGCCGTGCTCTACCTGGCCATGCTCGGCCTGCTCCTGGAACACCTGACCCTGCCGGACGTCCTGGACGGCGCCCTGCCCGGGGTGAGCGTGCCGGAGGACCTGGTGGACCGGATCGTGGCGACGGTCGTACCCGAACCGCAGGCCTAGCTAGCTGTATTGCCCTGAGAGGTTGGTGACGCGGCTGGCTCCCGGCTCGCGCCACATCGGCCACATCCGCGGGCCGTCCGGCAGGTCGAGGGGGCGGTCCAGGAGCGTGAAACCGAGGCGCTCGTACAGCCTGCGGCTGCGGTCGCTGCTCGCCTCCAGGTAGGCGGACAGGCCCTCGCGGTCGCAGCGGTCGAGGACGGACTCGATGAGGGCGGTGCCGAGGCCCTCGCCCTGCCGCTGCGGCACCACGCCGATCATCCACAGGTACTCGTGGGCGCGCCCGGCGGGATGGATACCGGCCGTCAGCCGGCCGATCAGCTCGACGCGCTCGTTCTCCGGATCGACGGCCTCCCGCACCCGGGCAGGACCGTCGTCCTCGGCGCCGTCCTCGTGCTCCCCGGCGGGAACCGACAGCCACAGGGCGCACGCCGAGCCGTCCTCGGTGACGTCGATCCGCCCCTCGGCCAGCACGATGTCGGTGAACGCCGCCATCAGCCTTGGGTGCGCCGTACGCCGGTGCTCCTCGCCGGGAAACACCCAGCCGCTGACCGGATCGTCCTGGAAGGCCTCGTCCAGCAGCCGGGCGACCAGCTCACGATCCCCCGCACCGGCCGTCCGTATCGCCACGCCCATGCCCCACCCCTTCGTCTCAACCAGCTTCGGCCGTACGGCCGTTGAGACTATCGAGAGCGCGGTCGGAAAGGGGGTTGAGGAACATCGGAACGAAAACCGGCGCTAAGCCTCCGTCGCCCCTCTTGGGCGGCTGACGGAGCGTCGACCGGCGGACCGGTCTGAAGTCGTCCCACGGATAACACCCCAATATCTGCGGTAACGTGTTCCGTCACCCGCGGTGATGTTCTCCGGCCGCTACGTGAAGCGGCCCTGTTATCTGTGGCAAGGGGGGAGCGGTGCCCACCGTCGTACAGTTGCCGACCGGGAAGGTGCTGACCGTCCGGGCGGCGGCGGACGTGTTTCTCGACTCGCTCGGCAATCCGAACACGGTCCGCAACTACGGGATCGGGGTGGGCAAGACCGCTGAACGGCTCGGCGAGGCCCGGCCGCTGGCGTCGGTCGCGGACGACGAGATCGGCGAGGCCCTGGAACTGCTGTGGGGCACCGCAGCGGTCAACACCTGGAACTCCCGTCGGGCGGGGGTGCTGTCCTGGCTCGGCTGGTGCCGTGAGCGCGGCTACGAGGGGCCGATGGTTCCAGCCTGGGCGAAGCGGCTGGCGGTGCCGGACTCCGGGACCCCGGCCCGCTCGAAGATGGCGGTCGACCGGCTGATCGCGCGGCGAGAGATACATCTGCGGGAGAAAACACTGTGGCGGATGCTCTACGAGACCGCCGGGCGGTCCGAGGAGATCCTGGGCGTCAACATCGAGGAGCTGGACCTCGCCGGGCGCCGTTGCCTGGTCAAGGCCAAGGGTGCCCGGACCAAGACCCGCCGCCGGGGCCAGTCACGCGAGGACTACGTGCTGGAGCCCGTGTACTGGGATGCCGGTACCGCCCGGCTGCTGCCCCGGCTGCTCAAGGGACGAACCCGCGGGCCGGTGTTCGTCACCCATCGCCGCCCGGGGCCGGGCAAGGTCGTCAGCCCCCGCGATGTATGCCCGGACACTGGGCTGGCCCGGTTGTCGTACGGGCAGGCCCGCGCCCTGCTCGACGAGCACACCGCCCTGCGCGGGCCGGGTACGGGCTGGGACCTGCACGAGTACCGCCACTCCGCCCTGACCCATCTCGGCGAGCAGGGTGCCTCGCTGTTGATGCTGATGGCGAAGTCCCGGCACAAGAAGCCGGAGAACGTCCGCCGCTACTTCAAGCCCTCCCCGGAGGCGATCGCCGAGCTGACCAGCCTGCTCGCCCCCGGCGACGCCCTCCGTTGACCGCCTGCGCCGGGCAGGGCCGGCCGCACGGGCGGGGAGCCGTTCAGCGCGGAATCACCCAGCCTGGTGTCCAGGTCCCGGCGGTGTCGTGGCCGGCCGTCGTGGCGGCGAGGTGGGTGCGGAGGGTGGCCAGCGCCGGGTGGGGGTTGTCGCGGTGCCAGAGGAGCGAGTGCGGGTAGACGGGCGTTGGGTTGGTGACTGGGATGCGGCGCAGGCCGTGGCTGGCGGGCCAGATGAGGCGGGTGGGCTCGCCCATGAAGGTGGCCAGGGCCGGGGTGTCGGAGATGGTGTCGAGGAGCGCGTCGGAGCCGAAGTTGGGGCCGGTCACCTCGATGGTGAGACCGAACTCGGCGACGAGGTCGTCGTAGTAAGCGCCCCACTCGGTGCCGGGGGCGATGCCGGGCATCCAGATCCGGTGCCCGGTGAGCTGGGCGATGGTCACCGACCGGGCGCCCGCCAATGCGTGGGCGGGGCCGGTGAGGAGTTGGAGCGGCTCGTCGAGCACCCGGACGGAGGCGATGTCCTCGGGCAGGGATCGACCGGGCGCGGCGACGGCGCGGAAGGACGCGTCGATCGCACCGGAGCGGATGGCGGTGACGGCCGTCTCGATGTCGAACAGCATCATCACGTCGAGGTCGATCTCGGGGTGTGCGCTGTGGAAGCCGCGCATCAGGCCCGACTGCGCGCTGCGCGAGGCGATCACGTCGACGCGCAGCGGACGGCGGCCGGGACGCACGGACGCGCCCGCACGCTCGGCGACGCGCAGCAGCTCGCGTGCGTGGGGCAGGAACGCCTGACCATCGATGGTGAGTTCGGCGCCGCGTGGGGCACGGATGAACAACCGCACGCCGAGGTTGCTCTCCAACGCGGCGATGCGCTTGGAGACGGCCTGCTGGGTGATCGACAGGTCGGTGGCGGCTTTCTGGAACTGGCCCGCTTCCGCGACGGCGACAAAGGTACGTACTGCTTCGAGATCCACGCCGACCCACCTTAGTGAACAACTGGTGGTTGTGGATTGCTGGCAGGTCAGTTGTTTGACCTGCTGTTGTCCTGCCCGCTTACCTCTCATCGGTCAACGTCAGGTTGTTCGGGTGGAGCCATTAAGGGGAGTGCGCTGAGCATGGTGGGCAGGAGACGGTTGGGCCGGCAGTTCGGCTGGCTGTGGGCGTCATACGCGGTGAGCGCCTACGGGTCCGGGCTGGGGTTCGGAGCGTTGCCGCTGATCGCCGTGCTGGTGCTGCATGCAGGACCCGCTGAGGTGTCCGCGCTGTCCGCCGTGGGGCCTGCGGTGGGTGCGCTGATCGCGGTGCCGCTCGCGCCGTGGGTGGAATTCCGGCGCAAGCGCCCGGTCATGATCATGATGGACTTGGCCCGGTTTGCGGCCATGGCGACGATCCCCGTCGCCTACGCCTTCGGGTGGCTCAGTTTCGTCCAACTGCTCGTGGTCTCGGCCGTGGTCGCCGCAGCCAAGATCGCCTTCAACGCGGCCAGCGGCGCCTACCTCAAGGCCCTCGTGCGGCCGGACGACCTGCTCGTGGCCAACGCGCGGTTCGAGTCCACGAACTGGAGCTCCATCGCGGTCGGGCCACCGCTGGGCGGGGCGGCGATCGGCCTGTTCGGGCCGGTCACCACCGTGGTCGCCGACGCGCTCAGCTACCTGCTCTCCGCGCTGGGCATCACCGTGATCCGCGGCCGAGAAGAAGCGCCGCAAACAACCGACAAGAGCCCGGCCCGGGCGAGCGCATTGCTCGACGGCTGGCGACACATCATGAGCCATCCCGCTTTGCGGGCGCTCTACCTCAACAACATGCTCGTCGGCGGGCTGATCATGGCCACCGAGCCGCTGCTGGCCGTGCTCCTGCTTCGCCAGCTCGGGTTCCCACCGTGGCAGTACGGCCTGGCCTTCGCCGCCCCCTGCCTCGGCGGACTCATCGGCTCCCGGCTGGCCCGCCGTGTCGTGGCCCGCTACGGCCGCCACTGGGTCTTCCGGACCGTCGGAACCCTGCGCGCCATCTGGCTGATCGGCCTGGCCTTCGTCCGTCCCGGCGCCGTCGGCCTTGTCACCGTGATGGCCGTCGAGCTGGCGATCATCATCAACATGAGCCTGTACAGCCCGGTGCTCGCCACCTACCGGCTCGAACACACCCCCAAGCATCTCGTCGCCCGCACCCTGTCGGCCTGGTCGATCGGCCAGCAGGCGTCCATCGCGATCCTCACGGCGCTAGCCGGGCTGCTCGCCGACGTCACCAGCCCCCGCACCGCTCTCACGGCCGCTGGACTGCTCATCCTGACCACACCGCTCCTGCTTCCCCGACGCGACCAGACGGCGCAGAACGAGCCGGAACTGGCTACGAGCCGGTGACCGGTGCAAACGACACCGCCGGGACCATCCCGGCGGTGACGGCCACCCGCACCAGATTCACGCCTCTTCGGCCGCGTCCGGATCGCGCAGCGGACGCAGGCCGCCGGGCAGGTCGGGAAGCTGGAAGGAGTACCGGCCCAGGTTCTCTACCCAGTTCGGGTGTTGTCGCATGTCGTGTTGCAAGCCGAGCAGGGGTCTGACGCTACGTTGTCGCGGTGCTCACCGAGAGTGTTTCGCGGGGATGGCGGGTGTGCTTCTCCGATCCCGAACGCCGCTGGCCGTCGTTCGCTGACCCGCTGGCGAGGAAGTTCGCGGCACGACTGCCCGAGCTGCTGCGTATGCACGGCCGTCGGCCGGGGCAGCCGTTCCTGATCGGTCCGGACGGCAGGCCGGACGGGCGGGTGAACGGGTTCTTCGCCTCATATCCGATGACGGTGCGCGACCGTGACACTTGGCGCAAGTACGCGTACGCCCTCGGGCTGTGGCTGAACTTCCTGGCTGTACGGGGCCGGGGCTGGCAGCAGGCGGTGTCCGCCGATGTCGAGGCGTTCAAGTTCTGGCGAATGGCGGACCCGGCCAACCCACGGAGAGTGGCGGCCGGGACGCTCAAGGGCGACTTGGTGGCGCTGAACGTCTTCTACGACTGGGCCGCGTGTCACCACGGCGTGGTCAGTCCGGTGGAGATGCGCGAGGTCCGTACGCCCGCCCCGCGCGGATCGGTGGAAGAGATCGCGGCCGGTCCGGTCGGGATCCGCAGCCGGGACGCGAAGTGGTTCACCCCGGCCGGCTACCGCCGCTGGCGCGATATCGGGCTGAGGGGCTTCGCCCTGGACGGGCTGGAGGATCCGCGCTGGCGCGGGCGAGGCGAGCAACGCGATGCCGCGTTCGCCGACGGGCTGTTCGAGACCGGACTGCGGCTGAGCGAGTGGGCCAGCGTGCTGGACATCGAGCTGCCGGACGACGACCCGGATCGCTCCTTCACCACACGCTGGCTGGCGGACGCCTGCGCCAAGGGCGGTCTGGGCCGCCGCTACTGGCTGCCGCGGCCAGCCCTGGTGGGGGTCTTGTCCTACGCCGAGGGCCCACGGGCCCGAGCGGTCCGCCGCGCCCAGCGACAGGGCCGGTACGCCCGGGTCCCCGGCATGCTCGTGGTCGAGAAGGTCTTCGCGAACCGGCGGCTGAGCGTTCGTGACGCCTCCGGGGCGGTCAGTTCGGTGTCGCTGGACGTCTTGGACCCGCAGGCCCGGATGCGGCTGTTCCGCGAGGGCGAGTACGGTCTGGAGCCGCTGGCCGTCTGGCTGAACGAGGACGGGCTCCCGCGCACCCCGCACGGCTGGCAACACACCTTCACTACGGCCAACGACCGGATCACCGATCTCGGGCTGGACGGGTTCGCTTGCTCGGCCCATCGGCTCCGCCACTCTTTCGCTCTGCGCTGGTATTCGGTGGGCAAGCTCCTCTACGACGCACGGTTCGCCCACCTGGACGGCGAGGAACTGCGCGACTTCCGAGTGCAGTTCGGCGACACCTGGCAGCTGGTGCAGACGATGCTCGGTCATCGCAGCGTCACCACGACGATGGACGTGTACTTGGAGCCGTTCCGGCACCTGGACGTCGAGCTGCTGTTGGAGCAGACCGTCGGCCTCCCGGTCGCCGCGCTCCTCGACGAGGTCTGGCGGCAGCACCCCAAAGTGGCCGCCGACCCCTTGGCCGCCGGACCGGTGCCGTTTCGCGAGGGGTGGCGGTGAGGGGAAGGCCGGCCGCACTGCCGACGGCCGGCTACCAGGCCCCGGCCCGGGTGCTGCTGGATGAGGGACGGTGCACGGTCCGGGTCATCAGCGAGGACGGGCGCGTGAGCAAGGACTTCGACTTCACCGTGATGCCCGTGGGCCGGCCCTTGCAGGTCGCTCTCGCCGAGGCGTTCGACCGACGCACTGGCCCGTCGGGCACCTGCAAGAGCGTCAGCTCCGCGAACGGTTGCTATTACGGCCTGCGGACCTTCACCGAGTACCTGTCCACCCTGCCGTCGCCGCCTTCGGGTCCGGCTGAGCTGCGGCCGGAGCATCTGGAGGGCTTCCGCGCCAAGTACGCCGGACAGCGCACGCTCGCGCAGCGCGTCAACGGCGTCAAGCGGACGCTGCGGGCCGTGACCGGGGTCAGCGACGCCTTCACCGTGGCTCTCCGGGGCGGCGGGATCGTCCGCGACCGCTCGCCCAAGGTCCCCAGCTACCGTCCCGAGGAGTTCCGGCTCATCATGGCGGCGGCCCGCCGTGAGGCCCGCGCCACGGCCGCCCGCATCCGGGAACACCGGCAGCTGCTCGACCAGTGGCGGTGCGGAGCCATCGACTCCGGGAAGGAACCGGACCGGTGGCAGCTCGGGCAGGCACTGGACCATGTCGAGACCGCTGGTGACGTTCCCCGCAGGCTCTGCCGCAACGGCTACCGCTATCTACCCCATGACCTCGCGAAACGCTGGAGCGTCGGTGATCTGATCGCCATGGTCCACCTCACGTGGTGCGATGCCATGCCGTTCGTCGTTCTGCTGGCCGGGCTGACCGGCCAGAACGGCAGCACCATCATCGACGCACCGGCCGCGATCCACCGCCCGGACGGCGGCGCGGGCGGCACCCCGAATGCCATCGTGGAGCTGGTCAAGCCCCGCCGTGGTCACCGCAGCCACATGCCCGTCGTGCTGGCGGACCTGCCCGACTGGCTCAGTACCGGCGAGGACGATGAGGGGCCCGAACAGCCCGTCAGCGCGCGCGATGAACTGCACACCCCGCTCGGCGTCTTTCTGCTCGTACGCGAACTGACCGAACCGGTGCGGCGCATCACTGGCACCGACCGGCTGCTGGCCGTCCGCGGGCGCAAGGGTTTCCGCACCGGTCGGCCTCCCAGCCCCGGAACACTCGGCACGGCGATCGCCGAGTGGAGCCACCGCGCCGGACTCGGCTCTGTCTCCTCGCCAGTCGCCGCCCTGCCCCGCGGCGGGGAGGTGAGCCTGCCCCGGCTGCGGATGACCGTCCTGGAACAACGCCAGCAGGCCATCGCGCACACTGACCAAGTCCTGGTGAACGAGTACCTCGGACGGGATCGCGGCAACATCGGCGCCTACCAGCAACTCGTCTCGCGTGTCCTGGACGAGCAGGTGTCCCGGGCCAAGGCCAGCGCGCTGATGCCGGTCCTGACCGAGGACGAGGCGGAACTCGCCCGCGGACATCCCGAAGCCGTCGCCGCCCGCCACGGGATGGACTCCGCGGTCTTGAAGCGGATGCTTGCCGGCGAGTTGGACACCGTGCTCGGGGCCTGCACCGACCACCGCGGCGGTCCTCACGCGCCGCCGGGCCAGCCCTGCCGGGCCTCGTTCATGCGCTGCCTGGACTGTCCGTGCGCCCGCGCGACACCCCGGCATCTGCCGGTGCAGACCCTTGTCCTGGACGGCTTGGAGGCCCACCGCGCCGAGACGCCGCCGGCCCGGTGGGCCCAGCGGTTCGCTCTCCCGCATGCCCAACTAGCCGATCTGATCTCCCGGCACCCGCCGGCCGCCGTCACCTGCGCCCGCGAGACGGCCACCTCCGCCGACCGCCGCCTGGCCGAGCGCTTCCTTGCCCGAGAGCTGGACCACTCATGACCGTCGAGTACGCCCCAGCAGTCCTGGCCGCAGCCGACGGCCAGCCCCACGCCGGAACCCCGGTCCTGCTCAACCGTCCGCTCAGACCCGGCACGGACCCCGCCGTCTTGTCGGTGTTCGGCGACGACCGGTGGGAGCTGACCCCGGCCCTCTTCGAGGAACACGTCGCGGCGACCAGCCTGAATTTCGCTCCCGTCCCCGCAGCGCTGCGGCCGACCGCCAAGAACTACGTGTGGCAGCTGCTGAACTGCCCCGATCCGCCCGCCCTGCGGCGGTTCTCCAGCACCCGCTTGGCCGTCCGCACCGTCGTGAGCGGGTTCCCCTCGCTGACCTCGTTCCTGGTCTGGCTGGATGTCCGTGGCATCACCGCGTTGCCCGGCGTCGGCCCCGCCGACCTCGACAGCTATCTGTCCGACCTGCTCGACAGTGGCCTGTCCCGGGACACCCTCGGCGACCGGGTCACCGCCGTCCGGCGTCTGTGGGCCTGGCGCGAGAAGCTCCCGGCCGGAGACCGGCTACCGGCAACCCCGCCCTGGCGGGGAGAGGACAGCGACGCTCTGCTCGGACGCAAACGGCGCCGCGGGGAGAACCGCACCCCGCGCATCCCGCCGGGCACCGTCGACCGGCTGCTGCTGTGGTCCCTGCGGTTCGTCGAGGACTTCGCCGACGACATCCTCGCCGTCCGCGACGAGTACGCGACGCTGTCCGCCCGCAGTTTCACTGCCCGGCACCGCCACGGCGGCCACCAGGACCCTCGCACTCCCGAGCAGTTCCACGCCGACCTGCGGACTCTCCTGGAGAACATGTCCCGCGACGGCCGGGCACTGCCCGGCAAAGCCGGCCCCGACGGAACCCCCGTCCTCGACCGCCAGCACCTCGCCCGCCTGCTCAACTGCCCCACTCACTGGCTGGGACGCCGAGCGAACGCGGCAGTCCTGGCCGTCAGCGGCCTGCCGATCGCCGACGCCGCATATTTGAGCACCCCGGTCATGGCCCGGCTCGATGGCCGTCCCTGGAGGCAGCAGCCGATCACCTTCGACGAGGCCGAAGATCTGATCCGTCACCTGTCGACCGCCTGCTTCATCGTGATCGCGTATCTCTCTGGCGCGAGACCAGGGGAGGCGCTCGCCCTGCGTCGCGCATGCGTGCGCCACGACGCCACCACGGGCTTGTGGCTGATGCACGGCCGCAAGTGGAAGGGTGCCGTCGACGAGCACGGCGGCAAGAAGCCCGAGGGCGAAGAACGCACCGACCCCTGGGTGGTGGTCAAACAGGTCGCCGACGCGGTGTCCGTACTGGAACGGCTCCACGACCGGGACCTGCTGTTTCCCACCACGCTCTTCGACACGCGGATCGCCGACGCACTGGCCCGGCGCAGGCTGGGCAAGGCCCGCACCACCCAGGTCCTCGCCAACCACATCGACTCGTTCATCAACTGGATCGACACCTACTGCGCGAACACCGGACGCGACGAGCGCATCCCACCCGACCCCAGCGGCCGCAAGATCTACCCGGTCCGCTTCCGCAGGACGCTGGCCTGGCACATCGTCCGGCGCCCCCGCGGCCTGATCGCCGGAGCGATTCAGTACGACCACATCCACGTCGGAGTAACTCTCGGTTACAGCGGGACCTACGCCTCCGGGTTCCCCGACGAGCACGCCTTCGAGACCTGGCTGCTGAGGCTGGAACAGCTCACTGACGCCGAACGCCGCCTCCGCGAGGGCGAGCACGTCAGCGGCCCCGCAGCCCCCGCCTACGCCCAGCGCGTCCACCAGGCATCCGGGCAGTTCGCCGGGCGCGTGCTCACCAGCACCCGGCAGGCCCGCGACCTCCTCGACAACCCCACCTTGCAGATTCATGAGGGAAAGGGCATGACCTGCGTCTTCGACCCCGCCAAGGCCAAGTGCCGTCTCGGCAGCGGCGAGAACATCCGCCGGACGCCGGACCTGACCGACTGCCAGCCGGGATGCCAGAACATCGCCCGCACCGACCGCGACATCGCCGTCCTGCGCGACCAGGCCGCCGAGCTGGAAGAGCTCGTGGACGACCCGCTCAGCCCCGGACCTCGCCGGGAACGAGAACGCCACCAACTCGCCCAGCTCACCCAGATCATCGACGAGCACGACCACACCCGACCGGAGACAGCATGACGGCCGCCGACGACTCCGTGCGCGAGGCGATCCGGGCCGCCGCCGACCGGCTCCTTGAGGGCATTCCTCTGCGGTCCACCGGCGAACTGACCGTGGTCCAGCTCGCCGCCGAGGCAGGCGTCAAGCGGTGGATGCTGACCCACAAGCACCGCGACCTCGCCGAGCAGTTCCAGGCCAGGGCCCGCGCTCTCGCCGGCGACTCACCCCCGGTCACGAAGCTGAAGATGAGGATCAGCGAACTGGAGGAAGCCAACGCCCAGCTCAAGGCGGCCGACGCCGAGAGACAGGAGCTGACCGACTTCTACGCGCAGATCATCAACGAACTCTCCACCGAGCTGGACCGGGTCACCGCGGAGCGGGATGAGCTCCTGGGGAACGTCCGCTCCATCTCCCTGGCACCCAGCCGAAGGGCTCCCGACTGAGCCTTCCCCCACACCCCACCGAGGACCCCCGGCAGCATCATCAGCAACACGGTCAAACCAGCGAGAGAACCGAGCATGTTGATGTGATGCCTGACGAACGGCGAGAGGCGGGCCATGTCCTCATCACGGACGTCGAAGCCATCCGCACGCAGCTGGTTCACCGCGGCGCCCATGTACCGCGTGTTGAACAGCACGAGGGCGTTGAGGACCAGGCCCAGGGCGCCGATCTGGTCTTCCATACCGTCCTGGTAGCGCTGGTAGAGCTGCCCGGATCGACCATGGAAGATTTTCCGGGCGAGGGAGTGGCGGCCCTCCTGGAGGTTCGCCTGGTTCTTGATCTGCCGCCGGTAGCCGGGCTCGTCGGCCAGGCGCAGGATGTGCAGGGTCTTGGCGATCCGCCCGTAGTGGGCGATCGCGTCGCCGAGCGGGGTGGGTCGGCCGTCGCGGGACAGCATCCGGATCACGTCGTACGCGCGCACGGCGCCGGTGTGGATGGAGCCGATGATCCGAAGAATGTCCTCCCAGTGCCGTTCGATCCTGGCGAGATCGATCCGGCCGCGGGCCACATCCTGGAAGGCGCCGTAGTCGGCGGCGCGGTCGATGCGCCACATCTTCTGGTCCGGCAGGTCCGCCAGCTGCGGCGCATCCATGAACGCCCGGTAGCGGCGCAGCTTGGAGCCGCGGTAGCCCGGGTGGATGTCCTGCCCGTTCAGGAACGCGAGGTACTCGG
>NZ_JACTVI010000100.1 GCF_014495685.1 Streptomyces sp. TRM68367
CAAGGTTCCTGGGGGCGAGTGGCATAAGGGAAGACTAGCACCCCGAACCCCGGACACGGAAGCGTTCCAGCCAATCTCACCGGATCACTGACAAGCGCGTGCGTCATCCTGCATGCCCGGATAGACTATGGGACCAGAGCACATCACCCCTCCACACTCCGACCCAACGCGCCGAACGTCTCAAGCGTTGAGCGTCAGTCAATCACCGGAATCAGAAAGCACCTTCGAAAAGCCTCCGGCAAACCGAGGCGGAAAGCGGGCTTTGAATGTCACAGATGGATTTGCGTCCCCATCAGGCGGAAGCCGTCGACGGCGTTATGCGCCATCTTCAGAATCCGCCCGAGGGTCGCATTCCTCCGGAAGGACTGCGTACGCAGGTAATCGCCGCGACCGGTTCGGGTAAGACGCTGATCGGGGTGGAATCCGCCCGGCGGCTTTCTGCGGGGCGTGTGCTGGTCCTGGTCCCGACGCTGGATCTGCTGACCCAGATGGCGGCCTCTTGGCGCCGAGGGGGCCGGCGGGGCGCGATGGTCGGTGTGTGCTCGCTGCGCGCCGAGGACAGCGACGGGATCCCGTGCACGACCGACCCGGACGAGCTGGTCGAGTGGACGCGGGACCTTCAGCCGGTCACGGTGATCGCCACCTACGCGGCCGTGGGTCTGGGCATTCTCCAGCGGGCGCATGAGGCGGGTCTGCCGGTGTGGGACCTGATGGTGATCGACGAGGCGCACCGAACCAGTGGGGATGCGGGCAAGCCGTGGGCGGCGGTGCACGATCAGGCGCGGGTGCCGGCGGTGCGGCGGCTGTACATGACGGCGACGCCGCGTGTGTGGGAGGCCGAGGGCGATACGCCGCGGTTGGTGGCGAGCATGGACGAGGACAGCCCCGTGTTCGGGCCGGTGGCCTACAAGCTGAAGCTGTCCGAGGCGATCCGGCGGGGTTTGGTAGCGCCGTATCAGGTGGTGTGCCTGGACATCCGGGATCCGGAGCTGTACGCGGCGCTCGCGGTGGAGTCGGCCGGCTCGGACACGGTGCGCGGGGCGCGGCTGGCCGCGCTTCAGACGGGGCTGCTGACGGCTGCGGCTGAGGAGCGGCTGCGCAGGATCTTGACCTTCCACAGCCGGGTGGCCGAGGCCGAGGCGATGGCGCAGGGCGTGGGCGTGGTGGCGGCGCGGCTGGCCGAGGACGACGCCGAGTTGCACCCGCCGGCGGATCGGGTGTGGGCGGACTGGCTGTATGGGGAGCACACGCCGGGATATCGGCGTCAGGTGCTGGATGAATTCGCGTCGGATTTCATCGGTGGTGACCGGTCGGATATTCCGGCGGCGGTACGGGTCCTCAGCTCGGTAAAGGTGCTCGGGGAAGGTGTGGATACCGCGCACTGCGATGCTGTCGCTTTCTGCGATGCGCGCGGCTCCATGGTCGACATTGTGCAGATGGTGGGCCGTGCGCTGCGGATGAATCCGGGTGAGGGGAAGATCGCTTCTCTTGTGGTGCCGGTATTCCTCGGTCCGGATGAGGACGCGGACGAAATTCTGACCTCGGATGCGTACGGGACCCTCGCGAAGGTGCTCGGGGCGCTGCGGGCGCATGACACGGACACGATCGAGGCTCTGGCCGACCCTCGGCGGCGCAGCGGTCGCCGGGAGGGCGACGAGGACGAGGGCGACGAGGACGAGGGCGACGAGGACGGGGCGGAGCTGGGGGAGGCCGGCGACGAGGATGAGGACCAGGACGACGAGCACGAGGACGAGGGTGAGGAGTGGGTGAGCGAGGCGGCGGCCGGTCTGCTGCGCTTCAGCGAACCGCGCGACCCGGCCCTGTTGGCGCAGTTCGTGAGCCTGCGGGTGATCGACCCGGAGAACACCTACTGGCGGCGCGGGATCGAGGCCGCGACTCGCTGGTTGAGCGAGAGCGGCGGCACGCAGTTGCGGGTGCCGTACGACTACGTGACGCAGCGCGAGGCGTCGGACGAGGGGGCGGGGGCCGGCTTCCCGCTGGGGGTGTGGCTGGCTGACCAGCGGCGCTACTACAACGCCGGGACGCTGGAAGCCTCGCGGGTGGCGCAGTTGGAGGCGCTGGGCATGGTGTGGTCGCACCATGACGTGGCGTGGGAGGAAGGGCTGTCTGTGGCCCGCGCGTGGGCCGAGGTGCACGGGCACTTCCTCCCGCCGGCGACCGCCGTCGGGGAGGGCGGGTTCCCCATCGGGGTGTGGGCCAAGAACCAGCGCGCTGCGGGCCGCAAGGCGCTGGAGAACGCCGAACTGCGGGCGGCGGGCGGACCGGTCCCCCCGGGTGGTGGGGAGCTGTCTGAGAGCCGTCTGGCGGCTCTGGAAGCGATCGATCCGGGATGGTGCCCGCTGGGGTGGGACGTCGCATGGCAGCGCGCGTTTCGTCTCGCCCGTGCCCACACCGAGGCCGGCGGCACCCTGCCCACGGCGGCCGGTGAACTCATCGTGCAGGGCGAAGATCTCGGGGCGTGGGCAGCCGCGCAGCGCCTGGGGTGGGAGAAGCTGTCGCCGGCGCAGCGGTGGCTTGTGGGTAGCGCCCTCGGACTGGAAGCTGCGGGCGCCGAGGAACGGCCCGTACGGCGCACCCAGGCCGACAAGTGGGCGCAGAACATCGCGGCTGCCCGGCAGTTCCACGCCCGCGAGGGACACCTGACCCCGCCCCGCAAGCACATCGAGCGCCTGGACGACGACGGCGCCGAGGTTGAGGTCAAGCTCGGCAGCTTCCTGGACAACGCCCGCCGCAGGGCCGACAGGCTCACCCCCGAGCGGCGCGCCGACCTCGACCAGCTCGGCATGCGCTGGTAGCCCGAGCGGGCTCACGACCTGGCCCGAAACGACCAAAGGGGCCGGACACTCGGGTGAGTGTCCGGCCCCTTTGGTGTTGCCGCCCTACGCGCTGAATCCGACGTTGGTCACGTACTCGTACTGGCCCCACTGGGAGCCGAGATCCTCGATCACGTCGATCCATGCGTCGTCCAACGCCCCTTCGTCTCCGGCCTCCCACGCGTCGACGATGCTGTCCCAGCGCCGTACGTTCAGGTGCCGGTATTCGACGGTCGGGATGTCCCGCTTACGCGGCTCGGGCACTCCGGACTGGTCAAGCGGATGGATTTCGACGCGCGTTCCCCGCCCCTCGCGGTTGAGCCGTTCTTTCAGGTGCCGTGCCACATTAGCGCGCCGCACTTCCCGATATGCGCGGTCGATGGCTTCAACGTTCTTCCTACTGGGCTTGCTTTTCCCAGCAAGCCACGCCTTGATGGTGCGCGGTTTGACGTCGAGTCCGGCGCGGCGGGCGGCTTCCTTCTGTCGGCCGGAGCGGGTGAGGTAGCGGACGCGCGCCAGGAATCCACGCTTCTCGGTTACCGGGGTGACGATTCCCCCGGCGAGTTGGTCAAGTTTCTGGGCGACGGCGTGACTTCCTTTGATGCCACGGGCGCCGTACAGCCCGAACTGAATGTTTTTTCCCGGCATTCCGATTCCCTAGTCTTGGGGTCCCGCCCGTCGAGGTTCCGGGACTGATTCTATCGAATTTCTCGGGTGCCTGTTGCCAACTCCCAAGGATCCCATATCTTTTCTGAGTTCCACGAGGGCAGTTGAAGGCATATAGCAAAAGGCCCGGATCGGCTCCGCGGGAGCCGATCCGGGCCCAGTGCGCGCGTCAGAGATCAGAGGGAAGTTTCTCCCCCGTCTTACCGTCGTACGCGACGCCGGTCGGTGACAGCCTGATGGTTCGGGAAGCGGCGCGGCTTCCTTCCTTATAGCTCTTTCCGCCTATCGCCACACGAACGGTCACATCGGCGTAGCGGTCTTTGACCGGTAGCTCAATTTCTGGGCTTTCGGGGTACCAGTCCTTTTTGACGCTATGGGCGCTCTTTCCATCTGCGTCAAGGCGCAGGTACTTGGCATCGGGGTCGAAGGACGACCTCAATTCCACGATGACGGCGTCTCCGTCTCGGGTCCAGTGAGCGACTACGTCGGCGTCGACTGAGTCAACGATCAGGTTGGCGCCGGACCTTCCTTTGTAGGCGGCGACCTTCTGCTGACGTTCATCGCGCTTGGTGTCGTTTTCTGCTTTCTGCCATACGCCGGTTGCGGTGAGGGCCAGGGCGGCGATGGCGGCGACGTAGGGCCAGGTACGGCGGCGGGCGCCGGTCCGGGGCTGGTCGTCCCTGGCCGTGGGTGCAGGCTCGGGAGGGTCAGGGGCTTGATGCCATTGGGCAGTCGATTCGGCGGGTTGCTCGAACCAGGCGCCACCATTGTCGTTCCCCATGCGGGCGACGGTAGCGCGCAGTTGGGCGGCTTGGGCACTGTTGCCGAACAGTTCGGCCATCTCGGCGCGGGTGAGGAGCCAGGCTGTGGCCTGGGGGGAGTTGATGCCGTGGGTGGTGATGTCCTCTCGCTCGCCGAGCGCGGCGAGTTCGGATGCTTCGTTGAACCGTCCCTGGCCCGCGGCCTGCAGAACGGCGTGATGCCGGTAGTCGAGCTGCGGTGCGGTGTAGAGGGTGTCGATGACGTTGGGCGGCAGGTCGAAGTCCAGCCCGTCATCGGTCCCGTCATCGGTGGCGGGTTCCTCGTACTCGTAGACGGCGTCTTCGAACACCGCCTCCTTGTCCAGGGTCACGGCGGGTTCTTCGTCGGTTGCCAGGGCCTCGGCTGCCATGGCCTCTTGAGCCTTGCGGCGGCGGGTCGAGGTGTCGGTGAGGCGGGCCTCTTCCTCGTCGATGGTGGTCTGGATGACGTCGACGAAGTCCGGACCGACCTTCCACACTGCCTGTCCGGGTGCCAGGGTCGGGATCTTCTTGATGGCCCAGGCGGGCAGGCCGAGCAGGGCGCCGACGATGGCGGCCTCTTCGGGGCCGAGGCGTCCGACGTGGGCGATCTCGCAGAGCCGGGCCAGGTCCTGGGCGCGGCCCTCGCCAAGGTCGGACAGCGTGTGCATGACCACGTCCAGGGACAGGGATGCCTTGCGACTGTTCTTCAGCAGTCGTTGGATCAGCTCGCTTGTGGCGGGGGACAGGAGGATCTGCCAGGCCTCCTCCAGGACCAGGTGCCGGTGCACGGCCGTCGACTGCCGCAGCCACACGTGCTCGACCCAGCAGGCGATCGCGGCCATGAGTGCGGGGATGGCGGGGCTGTTGCGGTCGAGCTTGCTGAAGTCGAAGGAGATGATGGGCAGGTCGGTCGGGGGCAGGCTCGCGTCCGGGCCGTCGAAGAGGCCGCACAACGATCCTTCGGTGTAGCGGGACAGAGCAATCGCCACGCCCTCACCCCACACGGCAAGCTTGTCGGCCGGCCAACGGCCGTCCTCCGGGCTCACCAGCGCATCGACCAGGCCGACGAGCGTTCCGGCCTTGGGGCTGTTGAGGCCGTGCTGGAGAGCGTGGGTGGACTGGGGGGTGAGCGCGGCGGGTTCGACCGCGGCGATCAGCGAACGGATCAACTGCTCGCGTACATCAGGCTCGAACTCGGGCGAGCACGGGTTCAGGGTGAAGGCGCCGGCCTCGATGATCTGGCCGCCGAGGGACTCCGTGAGCTTCCCCCACTCGCCGGCGGCCGTCTCCTCTCCGAAGGAGTCGATGACGACGTACTGGTGATTGTGGTGCAGGATCTCGCGGCGGCTCCGCACCTTTGCCGTGGTGGACTTGCCGGAGCCCAACCCACCCAGCGCGAGGCTGTTGGTGGCGGGCAGGATGGCGGCATCGACCAGAACCGGGGTCAGGTGGAAGGGCCGGCCGTCGGTCTCGGAGCGGCCGATCGGGATACCGGGAAACCGGGCGTTGGAGGCGACCAGGGGCGCCGTGATGGCGGCATGCGTCGCGGGCAGGCGGATCACAGGATGGCCCCTTTCCTGGTGGGTGCCCCGTGCGGGGTCGTCATGACGTGGGCGCGCTGTTGCTGGCCGATGAGCCAGTCCAGAGAGATGCGATGCCGGTCGGCGGTCAGCGAGGCGTCCCAGCGCGCTTCCGTGACCTCTTCGGGGCTGTCGCCCCACACGGTCAGGTAGGCGTCGATGTCGACCAGCGACGCGCCCTGTACGAGCGCGTCACGGGTCGTGTCGCTGGCCGCTTCGTTCGTGTCCTGCTTGATCTTGTCGGTAGTGAAGGCCGCGCCCGCGGCGTCGCTCCATTTCGCGGAGCGGCGGGACTGCGCGGCGGGCAACGGCCGGTAGAGCACCGCCAAGGAACGGTCCGCGCCGCGTTCTCCGGCGCGGTCGGCGTCCTGGCCGAGCAAGAGCCTGGGCATCAGGTCGCCATCGGTCTCGGCGGGCCAGCCGGTGATCCGCGCGGTTGCCGCGTACCGGCCATCCTCCAGTTCGACCCACGTGGAGGAGCGGTCGGTCACGGCGGGTACCGGCTGAGGAGTGGCGACGGCCAGGACGCCGAGCGCGGCGAACTCGCCCTCGATCGTGCCGAGAACGCGCTCCGGCTGGCCGATCAACCCCTTGGGGATGTGCACGGAAATCGTCTGCTCGTGGTCGGTGTAGTCGCCCACCGTGGCGTGGTGGGCGACGTGCACCTGAATTCCCGCGGTCCGGGCCTGGCCGGCCGCGAACGTCAGCGCGCGGGCGAACGCCTCATGGAACGAGGCGCGCAGGTAGGGGTCCTGCATGGTGCCGTGGTGCGGGTACAGCGTCCACGTCCTGGTCGTGCCCTCGCTGGTGGCCAGGCCGGGGGTGGTGCGGCGCTCGCGCCAGTGCCGGACGCCGACCGCCGCCCATCGGGCGATCGAGCGGCGTCCGGGCGCGACGTTGATCAGTCCGGCGATCCCGGCGACGGCGCCGAACGCCCAGATGGGCGGGGTCTGGAGCATCGCCGATGCCAGGATCGCGGCCCCTGCCCCGGCGTTCGTCTTGCTGATCACAACCTCTGCGGGGCTGAGCCCGCGCTGAATGGCAGGGACGCGGTAGCCGGGGGTCAGGGAGTACATCTCGAACCCTCCTTATGAGGTAGACGGCCCGCCACTCGATCCGCCCGACCGAGGCGGCGGCGAGCTGGGCGAGGGGCTGGGGTTGGGGGTGGCGGGTGTCCTGCGCGAACCTGCGGGCTGGTTGGAGGCGCGGGCCTGACGGCGCGCTTCCGTGAGCTGTTGGGTGCGCGCGGAGTCGGTGTGGATCTGGTCAATGACCGAGTTGGTTGTCAGCCGTCCCGGCCGCGGTCGCGGCCTGGCCCCGTACGCGGCGAACAGAACGTCGGCGTCCTTGCCCATCCCACGGCCCGGAGTGGTCACCAGGCGGGGACCGCGCGGGCTGTTCTCCTGCTCGTGGAAGTCCGGCACGCCCGCCCGAACGGCCCTGCGGACCAACGGGTTGGAGGTGCGGCTCTCCACCATCGACCGTGCGGCCCGGGCCATCCGCGGCCCGAAGTACGGCACTCCGTGGAAGATCATCCGCAGCATCAGGACATCAGCGGCGATCAGGAGTACCGCGTCCACCACCAGCGAGCCCTCGGCGAAGGCCACGAACGGCGAGACCAGGAGCAGCGCGAACGGGGCGAGCATCAGGCCCAGCAGGCGCTGAACCCAGGCCTGAACGGCGCTGGTGTCGCCCCCACGTGCCAGGGAGGCGAACACCAGCGGCGCCATGCAGACGAACGCCAGGATCCCGAGCTGGCGCGTCACGAACACCAGCGCAGCGAAGCCGAGGGCCACGCAGAGAGCCGCGATGATGATCAGAATGGCAAGAGGGTTTCCCGAGTCCGCGCCATCCTTGAGGTCCTTCGCGATCGCGCCGAACAGCGTTGCCTCGTTCGAGCTGAACATCGCTGTGAAGCCCGCGCTCACGGCCTTGTTGAGCATCATCACGGCGCCGGGCACGGACGCCATGCCGGCCACGGCCACCAGCGTCCATCCGGTCGAGTGCCCCATCTGCTTGAGGCGCGGTGCGCCCTGCCACGCGTACAGGGCGCACACGACAATCACACAGACGAAGATCGCGACGGCCAGGTGCTGGCCGAGCCACAGAAACGGAGCGAACACCGCGTCCGTGGCCTTCTCCGGCGCCCAAGCCTTGTTAGGCGCAAGGAGCCCCTCGATCTTGTCGATCAGCCAGTTGGCGAGATCTTTGACGTGGTCCGAGGCTCCGTCGGTGAGCCCGCTCCCGCCTGTGCCGTCCGGAACGCCGGGAGCGTTGTGGGCGCCCCCTCCCCCGCCGTTATCCCGTTGGCAGATCTCCTTGGCCGGGCCTTTGATCAAGGAGCAATAGTCTTTGTCTGCCATGCCGGATCAGCCCTTGGCGTCGGTGACGGTGGAGAACAGGTCGCTGCCGTACATCGCCAGGATCACGGCGACGAACAGGGTGCCGATGGCCATGGACCCATTCCGCAGCGCGCGCTTGGGGTCGTTGGGGGTCTGCATGAGCATGCGGACGGCGATCACGGCGATCACGGCCGCAACGGCCTTGGTGACCAGGCCGGAGCCGGTCAGTCCGATGGAGTCGAAGAAGTCCACGAATCCGGTAGAAAAGTCGGTCGGCTTGGCGAGGATGACGGACTTGAGCATGGGTCAGATCTCCTTTGTGCTGGTGTGAATGGGTCGGGCGGCGCCGAACAGGTCGCTCATGGAATCGATTGGGTGGAATCCCACTTTGGATCCGGGCTTGGGCGCATCGAGCATGTAGCCACCACCGACGTATATACCAACGTGGTGAATGCCCGATGCGCTCTTTCCGTAGAACACCAGATCACCGATCTGCATGTCGTCCGGATCGATCGGCTTGGATGCCGCGTACTGCGCTGCCGCCGTACGGGGCAGGATGATGCCGACTTTCGCGTACGCGTAGAGCGTCAGGCCGGAGCAGTCGAATCCTGCAATGTCGGCCCCGGAAAACCCTCTGGGCGAGCAGCATATTCCTGTGCTCGGCCCGGAGGCGTTACCGCCGCCCCACGAGTACGGCTTGCCCAGCATTGCCTGAGCCGCGTTTACGGCCGTGGCAGCCTGTTGGGCCGTGACGGTTGTTCCGGGCTTTCCGCCCTTACTGCCCTGATTAGCCAGGGCGCTGATGGAACGGACGTAGTTCTGCGTCTCCGAGAAGTTCGGGACGCCCCCGGCGTCGATGACCGCTTGGGGTCCGGCGTTGTAGGCGGCGAGCATGTTTGCTTGTTTGTCGCCGGGTACGTTCTTCACGTCCTTGGCCAGGGTGCACAGGTATTTCGCTGATGACGGGATGGCGTCCTCAGGATCCTTTACATCGCGCTTGCCGTCCCCGTTGCCGTCGATCCCGTACTTCTCCCACGTGGACGGCATGAACTGGGCTATCCCCTGCGCACCGACCGGTGATCTCGCTGTGGGATCGAATCCGGATTCCTGAGTGAGGAGTGCGGCCAGCAGATTCGGTGTGACTTCCGGACAGGTGTTTCCTGCGTCTTCGATCGCTTCTTTGTACTCGGCCGGAACGCTGAGGCTGAGCGCAGCGTTCAGGGCCGGGTTGTCGCCGGCGGCCTGGAGGAGCGCGGCCCCGATGACGAGCACGGTCGCCCCCGCGCCGATCGCTACCGCTGCGGTGCCAGATCGCAAGGTTTCCCCCTTCCTGCTGTTTTCGGTGTTTTCCCTGGTCAGAACCGTCACCCGGCACCGTCAGAGGACCGTCACCCCACCGTCACCCGGGGCTCCGGATGACGGTGGGGTGACGGTGCCTTGGCAGTGCCTTGGCGGTGCCGGGTGACGGTCACGAATCGGACATAGCGGCGGCCAGGAGGTCGGTCAGCTTGTAGCCCCGCACGTCCTTCCTCCGGCCCGGCGAAACGCCGAGAAGCGCCTTCATCTTCTTTCCGAGGTCCGTCGAATCGCTTCCCGTGACTCCGAGGAACGGAGCCAGGTCGACAGTGGCGATGAAATCCAGCTCCTTGCTCTGCATCAGCTCGATGGCCTGCTTCAGCGGCGTGTCCGGACTTGCGTTGAGCCGCTCTTTACGCCGCTCAATGGTTTCGTCGATCACGTCCCAGATGAATTTTTCCGGGAAGTTGAAACCTCGGATGAGGGTGGACGTTCCGTGTGCGTACAGCACGGCCTGTCCCTTGATTTTCGGGTTGAGGAGCTGCGGCTTGATCGGTGCCATCGTCGTGAAGTACGAATCGCCGAGGGCGACCTTTGCCGCGCCTTCCGAGTCCACGTACAGGCAGATCCTGTATTGGAACTGGGCCCTTACGTTGACGGGAATCGCGTCCTTGTCCGGGCGCTGCGTCATCATGATGACGGAGACGCCGCATTCCAGACCCTTCGCGACCACGTAACGCGACTTTTCCTCAACCGTCGCGCAGAGTTCTTTCGATTCCTTCGATCCGTTGTGCGCATAGAAGTCGGCCGCCTCATCGATGATGAAGGTGAGCCACCGGAACACCGGGGCAGGCTTCCGGTCCGTCTTGGCCTGTTCCATCTCGGCATACCGCTTGTCCACGACGGAGATGAGGTAGTCGAGAATGGATTCCAGTACGGCCGGATCGCTGGACGACTCATAGCGAAGGGCGATCTTCTTGAAGTCGGCGAGCCCGACGAACTTTCCGTCGAGCAAGACCGTGTCGAATTCGTCGCCATAGGCGATGAGCAGGCAGGTGATGAGACCGTTGACCAGAGTCGTCTTGCCGGTCTGTGTCATTCCTGCGACCAGCATCGAGGCCCCGTTGAACGTCGGCACTCCGCCAAATTCGCCCGTGACCTCGTGCCCGACGGGGATTCCGTCGAATGCACGGATCTGCTCACGGGTCGGCGGATCGAAAAGGCGGCTGAACGGCGGCTCTTTGAGGACCAGGAGCTTGACCTGGCGCTCTGTCTCCCGGGACGTCTCCAGCTTGAGGTGCAGCCGGGTCACGTTGAACATCGACGCGATCGGCCCGAGCCTGCTGGCGACGTCCTCGTGGGTGCGGCCCACGGGCACCAGGAACGTGTACCGGGTGCCGATGCCCGGCAGGTCCTCCACCTGCACGTCAGACAGCAGGATGACTTCGTCCTTGGCGATGGCCCCGGTACGGGCCAAGGCCGCGGTCAGCTCCGGGTGGACCGGAGCGGCCGTCTCGGCGCCGTTCGTCGCGTCGGGCGGGGATTCCTGAGCCAGGGCCTTGGACTGCGCCTCAGCGGGGCCTCTGGCCCATCTGCGGACGACTTCCGTCTTGACCCGCCAGGCCGCGTACCCGAGCGCGACCAGTACGCCCGCGGTGAGGAGCACCGCGGCCGGCCATGGCAGCCCTGTCTTGTCCTTGATGGCGTACAAGATGCCCAGGACGATGACCAGTCCGCCGATCGCGCCTGCGCTCTGGCCGTAGATGTCCTCGACTCGGTCGTCGTCGTGCCGGTTTCTCTTCTTTCCCATACTCCCCCCTGTATTTTGAGATCAAGGAATCGCCGATGATAACTCGGCACTTGTGTATGCCACTTGGCTTTTTGTCAGGCTTCGCCGGGTCTGCCCTGCGGGTCTGCGACTGATTCGTTTCCGAATTCGCTCACCGAATGGCTCACCGGGTCAGCCTGGAGGTCGACTGCTTGTCTTTCCGGCAGTCGCGAAGAGAGCCAGCCACGTGCCTCGGGCTGGCTCTCAACGGTGTGTGCCGGACGTGACGTTGGATGTTCAGGTTCCGCATCGTCGTACGACGATGGCATGAAGCACTGACACCGCTGGTCTCAGTGGGTCCGGTCGGCCTCGGCGTCCTCCTCGGACTCCTCGGACTCCTCGGACTCCTGCTTCTTCAGCTCCCGCCACAGCGGGCGCACTCGGTCCTCACCGCCGAGGTAGCCGGCCCTGCGGAACTCTGCGGCGGCCTGGCGGTACGACATCGGCGGGTCCTCGCTGTAGCGCAGGGCGCGCAGGACCACGGTGATCTGTTCGTTCGTCAGCGGCGTGCCCGTCACGGGGGTGGGCACGCCCGTCACGGCCGCGATCTCGGCGACCGTGACGAGCAGCCGTTCACGGCGTGACGGCTCCTCGCCCCCGTCTCCGATCGCCCCGCTGACCTGCGTGACGGCGGGCGTGACGGATGTGACGGGCAGGGCAAGCGCGGCAGGCTCCCACCCGTCCAGCTCGGGCAGCGCGATCTCGGCGACCAGTTCCGGCAGCGGCTTGCTGGCGATCGTGTCGGCGGTCGACACGGCCTGGCCGTGCAGCCGGTCGGTCATGCGCTTCTGTGCCTTCAGCGTCGCTCGGCGGTAGTCCGTCTCGGCCGCGCTCACCTGCATCTGCAAGTCCCCTGCCGCCCGCAGGAGTTCGATCCGGTCGGCGGCGTTGGCCTCCATCTGCTCAAGGCGGTCGGCGACTTCCTGCCGGCGGGCGTCGATCGCCTGCCGCGTGGCGGGCGAGACCTTGCGGCCGAGCGAGGGCAGTACGAGCCACCACACGGCCTTGGTCGACACGATCGCGACGGGGGTGAGGACCACGGCCAGGTCGAAGCCTGCGCCGGATCCTGTCAGGATCAGGTCGGCCGTGGGGACGGCCGCGATCACGAGGGTCAGGGCCAGACCCGCCCAGCGCACCCGCCGAGCGCGCACCCGGTTGTTGCCGGCCAGGATCTCGGTCGCCTGCAACACGACCCACAGCACGTCCAGCGCGGCGACGGTCGGCGCGGCCAGCATCCCGAAGTGCGGCACGAGAATCGAGTAGCTGACGGCCACCGACAGCACCGCCACGCCCAGCGTGAGGGCTCCAAGGGCGCTGAGCACGAAGGCCCGCGGCGACCAGGACCGGGGTTCGTCCCCCTTGTTCTTGTTCTTGTTCTTGTTCTTGTTGAACACGCTTGCTCCTTCAGGCCGCGAGGGCGACCAGGTAGCCGGCGCACCCCGGGCAGCAGCCCAGGGACGTCGGGATCACGTAGTCGTAGGTGACCTGGCAGTCCGGACAGGTGCGGCGGGCGCGCATCATCGCGGCGACCGCGCGCAACCGGCCCGGCGTCATCGGCCGTACCGGCGCGGCCAGGTCGATGCGGTAGAGGTACGCGACGCGGATCGGGCGCTCTCGCTCTCCGGGCGGGCGCCGGCCGTACCAGAGGATCTGGGCGGCGACGTCCTGGCCGTTGGGCCGAAGTCCACGGGCCCGGAGCTGGCGACGCGTCGCCAGGCCGTCCGGCGCGAGCTTCCTCGGGTAGGTCGGGATGCCGAACTCGGTCCCGTCCGGGTCGTAGAACTTCACAGCGCGCCGAGGCGCCGCCGGACGTAGCTGACTCCGGCCAGGTCGAAGCGGATGAAGGACCGACCGATGCGACCGGTCTCGGCGTCGCGGCTGTACGCGACGAGAACGGCGCCCTTGGAGTCGGTCTGCACGTTCATCTTGAAGACCGTGCCGAAGATCTGGACGTCCGGGATGACGTCCGGGATGACGGACGGCGGGCTGTCGGAGTGGCCCCGGGCCATCTCCGCCCGGCGGTGGATCTCCTCGACCTCTCCGACAGTGATCTCCGCCCGGCGCTGCGCGACCACCCCGGACGGGTGCGTCGCGGCGTCCGCCGAGAACAGCGGGTCGTCGTCTGCCGAGACCAGCGGCCGGCGGGACGGGCGTGTCATGCTGACCTGCATCAGGTCCTCCAAGTCGAGTCCTGGTGGACAGCCCCCGGGGGTCTCACATCGCCGGGGGTTGTCGTCGTGTCGGCTGTCGTACGAGCAGCCACGGCCACCGCCGACCCGTCATGCGCGGGTCGGCGGTGGCTGTGGTCGTTCGTGCGGATCAGCGGGCCCACCACGGCTTGTCCTCGGGGTGGGTGTGCTGCTTCCAACCGCCCTCGGGGTAGCGGCCCACCAGCGCGCTGCACCGGGCGTTGGCCTCGGCGCCGGCGATCGCCGCGAAGGCCTGGGCCACCGCGGCGTTGGTCCGGGCGCTCTCGTGATCGCCGAGCTCGGCGGACTGGGCGGCGGTCTGTGCGTGCTGCACGGCCTTCGCGTACGCCACGGGTCCGGCCATGGTGATCAGATCGGTCGGTGTGGTCACGGCCTCGGTGGTCATCTGCGATCTCCCCTCACGGGCCCGGCCGACTGCCGAGCGTCCGCCGTCACCAGCCGTCGGGGCCTGGTGGCGACGGACGCCCGTAGTCAGTCGTCGTCTTGGGGCTTGATCGGGTCGTTGTCCCGGTGCCCGCACCAGTCGCAGCACGTCACGGGGCCTTCGATACGGTTCTTCACGGGTCGCACCTCCATGCGATCTGGGGCCGTGGCCCCGGCCGGTCCCCGCCTGCTACGCGGGGGCCGGCCGAAGAGAAGCCACGGCCACCGAAGCGGCACG
This sequence comes from Streptomyces sp. TRM68367, assembly GCF_014495685.1. Classification (GTDB taxonomy): domain Bacteria; phylum Actinomycetota; class Actinomycetes; order Streptomycetales; family Streptomycetaceae; genus Streptomyces. Next base: position 14,200 of record NZ_JACTVI010000100.1, read on the forward strand.
GTCTGTGCCGCAAGTGCCCCGGACCGGACTCGAACCGGTCGAACTGCCTACGGGGCCCGCGATCTTTGCCCTTGTCTCACCGCGCGTATGGATCACTTGTCCGCCCTGCAAGGGCGGCAGGAGAAGGTGCGTAGCTAGTCGCGCGGCAGGGCCTGCGGCTTGTCGCAGTTGCCTGTACTTCTGACGGCCGCTCTTCCCATGTGCAGGCTGCGGTACGTCCCCTATGGAGTTCTCAAGATCACGGCCGCTTCCTTCGTACTCACCCCTTGCGGGGCTTTCCTCCGGGCGGTGTCAGGAGCCGGGTCCGAAGAACCGACATCCGGTTCGATTTCAGCCCCTTGGGTCCTCGATCTGTTTCCAGGATGACATAACTCTTTCCCGGAAACAACATGCTGACCCAAGAGGCTGATCCTGGTACCGTCGGCCTATGGTTGAGCTACCGGAAGAGGAGCGCGCCGCCGCGCTGAGGGAAGTAGCCGAGATCGGCGCACGCCGCGCGGAGCTACTCGCCGAGGCCGAGCGGCTGTACGCCCCCCTGCGTGCGGCGGTCGTCAAGGCGGCACGTGTCGACGCGCCGCGGAGCCGCATCCGGGAACTCGCCAAGATCAGTTCTAAGACCTTGTACGGCTGGCTCGAAGAGGCCGGCCTGGAGGTCCGCACGACCCGAAGGAGCCGCTGACGAACGCGCTCCCCCATACTCCGACCTGCCGCGACAGCCACTCGAACCACCCGTTCCGCATGCTGGTTGAGGGGCCACCTTGACGACTCGAACAACGGTCCTAAAAGTGACCTACCGAAGGGACATCCAAAGGTCACCAGTGGTTGTCACCTGTGTCTGGCCCCTCTCGCTGCCACACTCGGCGCCAGATTTCGGAGGTGATCACGATGGATGACCGTCCCGCTTGGGCGCGCCGGATGCGCGAGGAACGGACCGCTCGGGGGTGGTCCCAGATCACGGCCGTGCGCGCCCTGATGGCGCGGCTGCCGTACGACCCTGACGGACCGGACGAGCAGAGCGTGTTGAGGCAGTGGAAGCGCTGGGAGTCCGGAGAGAAGTTCCCGGACAAGTACAAGAGCCACATCGCCGCCACCTTCGGCAGCGTGACCGGAGCGTTCTTCCCCGAACACGCCCGTGGTGAGTCGCGCTCGCAGCTCCAGATCGCCACCGGCATGGACACGGTGGAGATCGTGGCCCGGATGCGTGCCTCGGACGTCGACCAGGCCACCCTCGACGCGCTGCGGATCACGGTAGACCGGCTGTGCTCCGAGTACGCCTACATGCCCGCGGCCCAGCTTCTGTCCGAGGGCCGCGCGTGGATGGGCCGGGTCGTCGCCATGCTGAACCAGCGGGTGAGCCTGTCGCAGATGCGCGACCTGTACGCGCTCGCCGGGAAGCTGGCGCTCCTGGTCGGCTGTGTCGAGTACGACTCCGGCGATCCCCGCCAGGCCGAGGCCACCCGCCGCGCCGCGCTCTCTCTCGGTGACGAGGCCGGCCACCTCGGAGTGATCGGGTGGGGCCACGAGATGCGGTGCTGGTTCGCGCTGACGCGCGGCAACTACCGCGGCGTCATCCAGGCCGCCAACGACGGCATCGAACTCGCCCCCAACGAATCGGTCGCAGCCCAGCTCTACGCCCAACAGGCCAAAGCCTGGTCCCGGTTGGGCGACCGGCAGCAGACGGAAATCGCGCTCGACAAAGGCCGCCAGGTCCTCGAAGCCCTGCCCTACCCGGACAACATCGAGGATCATTTCGTGGTCGACCCCGCGAAGTTCGACTTCTACCGCATGGACTGCTACCGGAAGGTCGGTGAAGACCAGCTCGCCGAGCAGCTCGCGGGCGAGGTCATCCGCGCGAGTACCAGCTGGGACGGTACCGAGCGCGCGCCCATGCGGATCGCCGAGGCCCGTATCACGCTCGCGGTCGCGGCCGCGCGGAGCGGCGACCTCGACTCCGCGCTGTCGTACGGGGAACGCGCCCTCGGCGGCGACCGCCAGTCACTGCCCAGCCTGACCATGGTCGCCAGTGACCTCGGCCAGGTCCTCAAAACCAACTACGCCACGAGCCCTGACGCGTCCGACTTCCTCGCCCATCTCCGGACCCTCATCGCCCCGGACCACTGATGTTCGGATCACCACGAAAACAACCAGCAATGCAATGATGCCACTGCCGATAATTTCGGCTATGCTCTGCGCGTGACCGAGATCCCCGAAGAACGACAGGCCGCAGCCCTGCGCGCCGTCGCCGAGGCCGGCAAGCGCCGCGCCGATCTCCTCGAACAGGCCGAGGAGATCCTGACCGAGGAGATCCAACCGCGCGCCATCGAGGCCGCCCGCCTCGGCGCCGGCCGCAACCGCATCCGCGAGCTGGCGCGCATCGGCCCCCAGGTCCTGTACCGATGGCTGGAAGCCGAGGGGCTGCCTGTGCGCGACAAACGCCCCAAGGGCAGCACGACCGAGTAGACGAGGGGAGGAACCATGAGCGACTTCAAGGCGATCGACGCACTGCTGGAGTCCGCGCCCGATCCGGCCCCGCTGCCTCCCGCAGCAGAGCGGCGCAGCCTGCGGGAGGACGTCGGGCTGTCGCGCGCACAGGTGGCCCGCGCCCTGGGGGTGAGCCCGTCGACGCTCGGCGGGTGGGAGTCCAGCCGCGACCCGAGCGGCGAGGCGCGCGAGCGGTACGCCTACTTCCTGCGGCAGGCTCAGGAGAAGATCAGCGCCCGCACGGCCGTCGCCGAGGCCCCGGCGCCCGAGGCCGAACCCGCCCCCTCACCTGCGCCGGAAGCGGACGGCGACGAGGACCAGGCCGAGCTCGCCGAACCGCGGCCGTGCGTGCTGTGCGGACAGCCCGCACGGTTCGAGGTGGCCGGCTACCCGCAGCACCTCGACCCCGCCGAGTGCACCGCGGCCGTCACCACCACCCCGGCCGCGCCCGCCCCGACACCCACGGCCGAGGCTCCGGCAGCCGAGGAACCCCCGGCGCCCCGGCGGCGCCCCGCACAGCGCGGCGCCGGTGGCGGTGTACGGGTCGCGCCGGTCGGACGGCGGGTGCAGCCCGCGGACGCGCCCGACCCGATCTCCACCGCCGTGACCGAGGCCCTGGCCAAGCACTCCGGCGACATCGAAGCAGCCACAAAGGCACTGGTGAAGCGGGCGATCCCGGACGCCATGGCCCTGTTGGACCACACCCGCAAGGGTGGGCGCTACGACGTCGTGGCGCACCCGTGGCTGCCGGACATCCTGCACAAGCAGTCCGCGCGCGGCTCGGATGAGATCTGGGAAGCGCGCCCCAAGTGGACCCGCCCCGAACTGCCGCCAGGCGCGCACGAGGTGACCGCGCTGGACATCAACGGCGCCTACCTCAGCGCCCTCAAGACGTGGCTGCCGCTCGGCAAGCTGGAGCACGCCACCGGCAGCCACCACGACCGGCGCCGCTCCGGCTTCTACCTGATCACCCCGCCCGAGTGGGAGCACGGGGCGGTGCTGCCCAACCCGCTCGGCTCCCGCGACGAACCCGGCCCGGTCTGGATCGGGGAACCGACCCTGCGCCAACTGCTGCGCCTCGCGGACAAGTACCACCTGTGCGACCCGCCCGAGATCCACGAGTCATGGACGTCCGGCGCCACGGAAACCCTGCTGGAGAAGTTCCGGATCACGCTCAGGGACGCCCGGGACAAAGCGATCGCAGACGGCGACGAGGTCACCCTTGAGTACGTGAAGGCGATGTACAGCAAGTTCGTCTCGACGCTCGGGGAGTCGAATTTCAACCGCGAGATCTACCGCACCGACTGGATGCACCTCATCCGCAGCCAGGCGTTCGCCAACCTCTGGATGAAGGCGTACCGGGCGTACGACGAGGGGCTGACCGTGGTCCGCGCCATGGGCACGGACGAGCTGCACGTGATCGGTGACTGGCGTGCGGTGTTCCCCGAGGGGCGCAGCGTGGCGGACGTGAAGGTCAAGGACGTGTACACCGTGGGCGCCGATGAAGAGACGTAGACCGCAGGCCGCCGGTCGCCGTCGGCGGCACCAGACCGAGATCACCCTCAGGTGACCGGCACCCTCCCCAACGGGGCGTAGTGTCGCCTGTACCAAAAGTTAATGGCCCACCGTGCTCCACTTGGGACTGGCATCCCGGAGTGGCGGCGGGCCGACCGCATAGGTCTCCGGTGAGTGTACCCGTGGGTGCGCTCGCCACGCGGCAGATGCCGCAGGGGGCCGGAAAGGATCGGCCGGATGCCCGGCAAGCACCACCCATCAACCGCAGGTCAGCGCGGAGCGGCTGCCCATAGCAGCATCGACGAGACGGCGCCGATCGGACAGGCGCACGCCCCCGTGTACGAGTCGTACGCGCGTGTGGTCGCGGCCGGTGCGGGGGTGGCCCTGTGATTCAGCACATGAACCTGGTGTTCCAGGCCGAGGGGCTGAGCGTGGGTGAGGGCGCGTTCCTGTTGGCGTGCTGCAACCACACCGACGCCAAGGGGTACGTGATCGCGTCCATGCAGCAGCTGGCAGACGAGGCGCACATGAAGATGACGGCCGCGAAGGCGAACAAGCAGCGGCTGATCCAGCGTGGGCTGCTGGCGTCGAAGGAGCGCTACAGCCCGAAGAACCGCGCCCGAATCGCCGACCTGTACCGGGTGAACCTGGAGCTGCTGGCGAGCATGAAGCGCGCGCGCACCGACTACGGACCGACCCTCGTAGAGGAGCTGACGTTCGCGGCCCCGCAGGAAACGCCCAGCTCAGACCCCCCGTCGGAATCCGACCCGACCCCCCGTCGGAATCCGACCCCCCCCCGTCGGAATCCGACCCCCCCCCCGTCGGAATCCGACGGGACAGGGGGTGCGGATTCCGACCCCCTTCTCCCTCCTTCTTCTTCTCCCTCTTCTCTCCCCCCGGTCACAGCCGACGCTGAGGGCGCGTCCGGGACCGCGACGGACGGGGGAGAGAGAGAGGCGGCTGCGCCGGAGGCGACGGGGGCTGACGCGGTCGTCGACGCGTACGTCCAGGCGCTGGGACGTCCGCTGCTGAACGGTTCCCGTGAGCGGCTGCGGGCGCAGGCTGAGCAGCTGCTGGCCGCCGGGTACCCCGTGGGGTGGCTGGCGGAGCGAGCGGCGGAGATGCCGGCGAACGGCTGGCGGGACCTGGTGCAGCACGCGGAGAAGACGCGGGTGCCGATCCCGGGGCAGGCCGGCCCGGCGGCTGGTGATGGTGAGCGGTGTCCGGAGCATCCGCGCCGTTACCGGGTCGGCTGCATCGACTGCGCGATGGCCGTGCCTGGCTGACGAACCAATGCGGGCCGCTCCCCGGCATGGGAGCGGCCCGCGGATCCCTCTGAACGCTTGACCGAACAGGAGATCTCTTCCAGTGTCCACGAACCTCCCCGCCCGGATCCCCGCCCAGCACCACGAAGCCCCCGGCAGTGACTCCGAACCGCCGTCCGCCGCGTTCACCCGCGTCCCCCCGAACGACCTCGACGCCGAGCGCGTGGCCCTCGGCTCGTTGATCCTCTCGGGCACCCCGAACAGCATGTCGTACCGGTACTTCGGCGAGATCCTCGACACCGGCCTCGTGCCGGAGGAGTACTACCGGCCCGCCCACGGGACCATTCACCAAGCCATCTGCGATCTGCACGAGGCGGGCGAGCCGGTCGACGCGATCACGCTTGCGGACCAGCTCACCCGCATCGGGGAGATCAACAAGGTTGGCGGCGCCTCGTACCTGCACACCCTCGTACAGGCCGTACCCACCGCCGCCAACGGCCCGAGGTACGCCGAGATCGTCCGGGCCAAGGCGTACCGGCGCGCGGTCATCGGGGCGGCGCAGCGCATCCTGCAGTACGCCTACAGCGAGGAAGGCGACGAGGACGAAGTCCGTGAGCTGGTCGAGCAGCAGCTCACCGAGATCATCGCGGGCACCCCGGGCCTGCACGAAGCGCCGCCCGAGGTCGGCGACCTGTACCTCGACTTCGTCGCGGACCTTGAGGACATCCAGACCGGCAAGAAGACCGGCCTGACGTACGGGTTCACCGACCTCGACACGGTCACGTCGGGGATGCACCCGGGCAACGTGACCGTCGTGGCGGCGCAGTCCGGCGTGGGCAAGTCCACGTTCGCGCTCAACGCCGCCGTCGCCGCAGCCAAGACCGGTGCGAAGGTCATGTTCTCGTCGCTGGAGATGAGCGGCATGGAACTCATGCAGAAGATCGCCGCCGCCGAGGGGAAGATCGCCCTGCACCACCTGACGCATCAGGGCGGCCTCACCCCGGAGGGATGGGAGATCGTCAGGCGCCTCGGTCCGGAGCTGTTCCAGACACTGCCGCTGCGGGTCTACCGGCCCGACGGCGCGTCACTGGGCGACATCGCCTCCGCAGCACGGGCGTGCGCCCGCGCCGGCGGCCTCGACGTCCTGGTCCTCGACTACCTCCAGCTCGTCGAAGCCGGGCAGTCCCGCAACATCACCCGCGAACAGGCCGTGGCGGGCGTGTCCCGCGGCCTGAAGAACCTGTCCGTCCAACTCGGCTGCCACGTCATCGCCCTGAGCCAGCTCAACGACGACGGACTCATGCGCGAGTCGCGGGCGATCAAGAACGACGCCACCGTTGTGATCAAGATCGAGCGGCCGGACGCGGACGACAAGGAATCGGCGCGGGCCGGTGAGGTCGACCTCGTGATCGAGAAAAACCGGTACGGGCCGACCGCCCGAGTGACCGCCGCCGCGCAACTCCACTACTCGCGTTTCGTCGACATGGCGCACACCTGATCATCTTCCCTCCCCTCGTGCGCCCCCTGAGCGCGCCTGTGAGCGCCGATCACCCGTTGTCGCGGTAAAACCCCCGCCGGGACGGGAGTTCGGCACTCACAGGCCCGTACAGCCGTTCTTGATCGCGCTAGAGTCGGGCCACACCGACGAGGACGACGAGGGCGGGGCGATGAGCACCAAGCGGTGGCCGGTGGGCCACGACGAGGAATGCGATGCTGCGCTGTTCGAGGGCGGGGTGTGCGTGTGCGCGGCCGGCGACGTCGGCGGCCGGTACGACGCGTACGACCGGCCCGTCTACGGCGAGGAACCGTCCTCGTACGACGGCCGGTTGGCCGGCCCGTCCCTGGACTGGTAGCCGCGGCCGAGCCCGCCCCGACTCCCTACCGGCCCGCGTCGGTGGGGAGTTCGCGGTAACGGCGGGAAGCGGTGTCGGCGGACACGCCCAACGCGTCGCCGATGGCTGCCCAGTCGGCCCCGGCCGCGCGGTCAGCAGCGACAGCGGACGCCACCAGGCGGTGCACCTCGTCCAGCACGTCCAGCGCCGCCGCGGTGTACCGGCCGGCCAGATACCAGGAAGCCGACACAGCCAGCCTCGAACCGTGCCACCCGGCCGGCTGCCGGTAGTCGGGCCGCTCGGCCTCGGCGTCCAGCTCGGCCGCCACGCGCCGCGCCGCGCTCGCCACCGTGTACGCAGCCGACCGCATCTCGTGCCGCCGCTCGTCGGCGTCTTCGAGGCGCACCTCGCGGCGGTCGGTGTTCCGGCCGATCTTGGCCATGAGCCGGCGGTGTCGGGCGCGGCACCGTTCGGAACAGAACCGACGGGGCCGCCCGCCCCGCGCCCTCGGCGCCGGCAGCCGCTTGCCACACCCGGGTCCCTCGCACGTCGCCATCCCGACCACGCTCCCAACCGGTCGGCCGTCCGCAGATCTGCGGATCGGAGCGGCCGGGAACCAGGGGTCTTTCCGGCCTCTGTCATCAGCACACACCCCGGATCGGCGACCGTAAACCCGGCGGGCGGACAGCCGGGGCGGGGTGGGTAGGGTCCGAGGGGAAACGAACGAGCGAGGCCGCCCCCAATCCTCCTGGGGGCGGCCTCGTGTGTTGGTGCGGCAGTGATCAGGCGTCGCCGAACTCGCCGGCTACGGCGGCGTTGACGAACTCCGCGAACGCGGCCTGGGGAAAGACCAGGGCGGGTCCCTCGGGGTTCTTGCTGTCCCGGACCGGCACGACGCCGGGGAAGCTCGCGGTGACCTCGATGCACTGCTGTGCGGCGTCGGAGTACGACGACTTCACCCAGGCGGCGCCCGTCAGGTCGAGCGCGGCGCTGTCTTCTGTGGTCATGAGGGAGTTCCTTCCATGATCTTCTTAATGGTCTCCCGGGAGTCGTCCACGGGAAGCGCGGCGGCGACGATCAGTTCAAACGCTGACTCGAACGCCTTCACATCGTCCGTCCCTTCGACGAAGTAGCCGCCCCGGAGATTCTCCAAGTTGATCACCGTGGGCCAGGGTGCCGGGAACCGGACGACGTGGAACGGGCCAGCCATCCCGGGGTGTGCCGGGGCATCCCTGGGCATGACTTGGATGGTCATATTCGGCAGGTCGCTCATGTCGAGCAGATGACGAAGCTGCTCGCGCATCAGCATCGGTCGGGCAGCGGACCTGTAGCTGAGAACTGCCTCGTGGATGATCGCCCACAGCTTGAGGGGGCCGTTCGGGCGGCTGCCGTCGGTGAGGATGGCCTGACGCTTCTTGCGGACCTCCGCGAGGGCGGATACGTCTTCAGGAGTGAGGTGCGGGCCGGTTCCGGCGATGATCTCGCGGGCGTAGGCGCCGGTCTGAAGGAGTCCGGGGATGATGCCCTGGGCGTAGATGTGGGTGCTCTCGGCGTCCTCTTCGAGGCCGATGTAGTCCTTGTACCCGTCGGCCACGACCGAGCCGTATGTCGTCCACCAGCCGGTTTTGTTGGCGTCCTGGGCGAGCCCTTCAAGGGCGGCGATCACCGTCGGGTCTTCCACGCCGTAGTGCGACAGGAGCGGCGCCACGTCCTTTACGGGCAGGTGCGCTTTCGCGTTCTCGATCCGTGACAGCTTGCTCGGGTCCCATTCCATCGCGTCCGTGGCGGCGTCGATGCTGACGCCCGCTTGGTTGCGCAGCCTGCGCAGTTCGCCGCCGAGACGTCGCCGGCGAACGGTGGGGACGAGGCGAACAGTTGCCATCGGTGGCCTGCCCTTCTGCGGGTCAACTCGGGTACGACTCGGGTTGCTTGACCCCCTCTTCGGGGTCATCCGGTGTGCTCACGGGTGCAGTCTGCCCGCCTCGGGATTTGCAGGTCCATGGCACTGACGTTCTAGTTTTGCGGATCCTAGTTCCAAGGTTGCAGATCATGCTTCCATGGGTGCATTCTGCCATTGTTGGTGACTCGCTGTCAGTCGTTGATCAACTGGCGGTAGTTGCACGCCCGTTCGAGCTGCGGCCGTCCCTGCCCCCCCGTCGGGGACGGCCGCCCCTTCACCCCGTCCGCGAGCAGTTGAGGCCGCGATGACCCCACAGCAGCAGGAGCAGCACCGCAGTACGAGCACCACCAGGACCACGGAGGCCGCGCGCTCCCGGCCGGCCCCGCCCCCGGAAACCGGCGCCCTCGTGAACGCCCCGGCCGTGCACTTCGAACGCCTTTCTGACCGGCAGCGTCATGGCCGTTCCTGCTGCTGGTGTGCCGGAACGCCGGACCGGCGGTTCCCCGTGCGGATACTGCGCGGGGCCGACGTGCGCCTGTACGCCTGCCTCCCGTGCGCGAGCATGTACGGCGTCACGGAGGTGTCCTAGTGACCGGCACGGCGGTGCTGTACGTGTGCGTCGAACGGTCCCACCGCCTGCGGGAGTCGGGGCGCTCTGACGCTGAAGCGCGGGCGCGGGAGGAGGGCCACGCGTACGCCGCGGCGCATGACCTGTCCATCGTCGCCGAGTTCGGCGACCTGTACGGCGCGGAGCCCGACCCCGGCCGGCGGCTCGGCTGGTGCGCGATGCGCGCCTTCCTGGCGGCCGGTGACGTCTCCACGGTGATCACCCGCTGGCCGTGCTCCGTCGCGCCGGAGTCCCACCACGAGCAGCGCTTCGCCGCACTCCGGGAACTACAAGACCGCGAAATCTCGATCGGATGGAGCTGGGAGCGCGCGGCGGCAGAGCAGGAGGCGCACCGTGGCATCTGACGACACCGCACCGATCGACGGGGCGACGATCCGGGAGGCGTGCCACGCGGCGCTGTGGGACACGCGCCCGAGGACGGCGGTCGAGACGGATCTCCTCGTGCTGCAACTTGAGGGGCACGTGCGGCTGCTCGCCCCCGAGGTGGCGGCGCGCGTGCCGAAGCTGAGCGAGGACATGGAGGCCCTGGCGCGGGTCGTGCTGCGGCACGCTGACGAAGCCCTCGATCCCGCTGCTCGGCCGGCCGACCAGGCGACACGGCTGTTTGATCTCGGCACCTCGGCGCGGGCGTTGCTGACGCTGACCGAGATGACTGCCCCCGAGGCGGACGACGAGCCCGAGGCGGACGAGGACGAGGAGTCTGCGGCCGACGCGACGGGTTGGCTCCTCATCGTCGGCCCTGCGGAGGGCTGACGGATGCCGCAGCAGTGGGTCACTGGTGACTGCTGGCTCGGGTGCGAGCGCACTGGCCTGCCGGTGATCTGGCTCGGCCCGGTGCAGTGGGACGGCCAGCACGCGCCCTTCATGGCGTGTGCTGACTGTCTCGCCCGCCTCAAGGCTCAGGCCCTCGCTCACTTCATGCAGAGTCAACCGGCTATCGCCTGACCCTTGTAGACCCCGGTGGCGGCCGGTCGGACGTCACAACCCGGCCGCCGCCGGTCCAGCTCCGTCCCACGCCCGCGTACGGGTCTGGGACGGCCCCACAGCTCCCGTGCGGTACCAGGCCAGGCCAGGCAAGACCGGCCGTGCGGGACGGCCCTTCGGCGTCGGTCATCCGCCGTGGGCCAGGCGCGGGCGCTCCACCCCCGAGGAGAGCCCGCCTCACCGGCCGCCCGCCCTGCTCCCCTCGGGGCGGGCGGCCCCGCGGTCCCCGCCGAGACCATGGCCCGCGTGGACCAGGCGCTGCGCGCCGTTTGTAGCCGACCCGAGGCGCCGGCACTTCGCCCGACGCACCCGCCGCGCCCCCGACACCAGCCTTGGTTTCGCCGGGTCTGCCCCGCCCGCTGGCACACTGTGCGCAGCACCCCCGAAGTAACCGCCCGCCTGTGCGGGTGGCGAAGCGTACGGAAGGACCCTTCATGGCACGCGTACATGCAACGGTCAACCGCAAAGGCGGAGTAGGGAAATCGTTCCTCGCGGTGAGCTGCGCGGCAGTCGTCGCCGAAGTCCTCGGCCCCAACCCCGACGGCAGCGCCAAAGTGGCTGTCGCCTCTGCTGACCCCCAGGGCACCACCCTGTGGAGGGCAGCGCAGCTCTCTCAAGTCCCCTTCGACACGCTCGACATCAGCTCGGATGTCGAGAACATCCAGTACCTCAAGAGCCTGCCCTACACGAACGTGTTCGTGGACACCCCGGGCTGGACCCCTCCGACGTTGGCGGAGCTGGAGCAGGGCGCGAACCCGTTCGGCGAGAACGACAAGACGGCAGCCATCCTGGACGCCGTGTTCAGCCAGACTGACGACGCGATGGTGCCCACGCTCTGTGAACCGGACTGCTACGAGCCGACCGAGTACACGATCGAGCGCATCTTGCGGCCCCGCCGCATCCCGTACGTTGTGGTCGTCAACAAGTGGCTTCCAGGCAAAGAAGACGCGTACGTCGACGGGACGAAGCGGTGGTGCGAGCGCCACGGCTATCCCGTGGCGAACACAGCGCCGCGCCGCTACCGCGTCCACGCCAACGCGCAAAAGCTCGTCACCGAGTACCACGACAACCGGGCCGAGCTGCAAGCGCGGCTGGACATCGTCAACCTTGCCATGGAGCACGGCCTCACCAGAGCCGCACATCTGGTCAGGCAACTCGAAGCACAGGAGCGTGCACTGCCGGAGGTGCACAGCTGATGACTGAGGGACGCCGTACCTCGATCGCCGAGATGATGGCGAACACGAAGACGGGCAACGAACTGCCCCCGGACAAGCGGACCGAGCAGCAGGCGACACCGAAGACGGAAGACGATTCGTCTTCGCGTCACCGTGACCAAAAGACGAATCGTCTTCCAGCGAGGCCCCGTCTTCCGCAAGTCTCCGACGCCCATTCTGACTTTCGGCCGCCTCAGTCGTCCGACCCACGCGAGCGTCTGACCTACTGCGTTGACGCCCTCAGGTACGCAAACAATCAGATCGAACAGGCACTGGTCTGGATAGAGCGACAGTGGATCCTGTGGGTCGCCGAGCCGCTGCGCATCGTCCGTGACGAAGAGCTCTGGCGCCTCGATGGCTACCCGACTTTCGACGCCTGGTGCCAAGCCCACTACGGCTATTCCGGCGATCTCGCGAACAAGCAAATCCGCGCGAAACCCATCGTTGAAATTCTCGCACCGTACGTCCGCAAGCAAATCAAGGAATACACCATCCGCCCCCTGCGCGGAGTATTCGACAAGCACGGCCCGGAAAAGGTCCTTGAGGTCTGGCACAGGGCAGAGCAAAACGGGGATCTGACCGAGGCCGGCCTGAAAGCCGCCATCGTCAGCCTCGGCCTGGGCGGCGCTCTCGGCACCGCTGACGCCACGGTGCCGGCCTCCCGTCAGCCGGTGCTCAGGCTGAAGGCCGGGGAGCCGATCAACCAGAAGGTGCTCACCGAATGGGCCCGCGCGGTCCCGAGCAACGAAGCCCGCAGCGCCGCATACGGGATCCTCGCCGCCATCGGCGATGTCGAACAAGCCCCGGAGATCGGCGACAATCCGCCCTCCCCCTAAAGTCCCGTCTCAACCCGGAAGCCCGGTGATTCCATGGAACCACCGGGCTTCCGGGTTGAAGGGCGCCGAGACTCGATGGGCCGGCGCCCTCACTCTTGCGCGGCATCAACCCTGGGTCTCCTTCACGCGCTGCTTCGCGCGCCACTCCTCCAGCAGCATGTTCGGGCCGAACTCGAACCACTCCGCGGTGTCCGGCACGGGCTGGCGGTAGTGCTCCGCGTCGCCGCGGTGCGCCCAGACGGAGACGCGCAACGGGCCGTAGTAGCCGTGCCCGTACCGGGTCGCCGTGACCGCGCGCATGGCGACGTCGACCGAACAGCGGGGGCGGTCGTCCTCGACCTCCGGCTGGGTCTGGTAGCCCGTGGTGAACGTCCACTCCGTGCCGTCGCGCCGTTCGACCCGGTAGCCATACGGCTGGTCGACGTCGACCGCGTGGGGGCCGCCGTAGCTGGCGCTGGTGTAGTCCTCGAAGTGCGCCCGCGTCTCCGCGCGTTCCTCGCGGAACTCGATTTCAAGAATGCCGGAGATGATCTCTTCCTTCGTCCACTTCTCCAGCGGGTGCTTGCTCCACACGTGGCCCAACTGGCGGTACAACGCGCACAGCCGGGACTTCTGCATCTTGGAGAGTTCGCGCCAGCGCTTCGTCTCTTCCTCGGTCAACGTCCGTTCCCTTCCGGATAGTTCTGGTGACACGGAAATGGTATCGCAGGCCCGCATTTGAGGATTCCCGTGGGGATAAATCAAGCCCGCCTTTCTTTCGAACCCGCTTTCCGCCTCGGTTTCCTGAGGCCGTATTGGCGCGTTTGGCTGGAGTGGGGAGGGGTGGTGTGCTCTGGCCCCAGAGTCTATCCGGGTGTGCAGGATGACGCACGCTGCTTGTCGTGATCCGGTGAGATTGGCTGGAACGCTTCCGTGTCCGGGGTTCGGGGTGCTAGTCTTCCCTTATGCCACTCGCCCCCAGGAACCTTG
>NZ_JACTVI010000101.1 GCF_014495685.1 Streptomyces sp. TRM68367
AGGAACAGGCAGCCGCCAAGGAGTGGATCGCGAAGAACAAGTCTCTCGTCGACTCCTGGCTGAAGTAAGCGAAGCAGGCCGGAAACACTCCGGTGGCCCCCACCCTCGGTGGGGGCCCGGGCGGACCCGGGCGGCGCCCTGGTGGCCGTATCGGCCGACATGTCGACGGGACAACGCGCGGCACACCTCACCGAGCAGCCGACATCTTCACCTGCCAATTGTCCAGGAGGGTACCTGTGAAGGACGTAGTGATCGTTGGAGGCGGCATCGCCGGACTGGCCGCCGGCTGGCGGTTGCGGCACTGGGACACGCTCCTGCTCGAGTCGGAGGGACGGCTCGGCGGACGCATTCGATCGGAGCGCCGTGGACCGTACTGGCTCAACTGGGGCGGGCACGTCTACGCTGACGGGGACTCGGCGACGTCGTGGCTGCTGAACAGCACCGGAGTTGACTCGGTACCGGTGCCCGGCTCGCTGTCCGGGCTGTCGATGAACGGCAAACTGCTGCTCAAGGGCCGGGTGGAGAGCTACCCGTTCCGCATTCCGATGCTGATGTCGGCGCGGGTCGGCATGGTCAAGGCGGGCGCCAAGGTCGCCCTGTCCGTGGCCCGCTACGCCCGTATCGTGCAGCGCCGGCGGGGCGAGACCGAAGCTCAACGCCAGCAGCGGATCTACAACTTCATGAACGACCGTTCCTTCAAGGACTTCATCGGCGACCTGCCCGAGGACGCCGAGGCCCTGTTCAAGCCCACGGTGACCCGCTCCGCCGCCGACATCGACCAACTCTCGGCCGGCGCCGGTGTCGGCTACTTCAGCCTGGTGTGGAACATCGGTGCGGGCCTCTCCCAGAGCATCGTCGGCGGCCCGTCCACCCTCACCGAGCGCATCGCCGCAGCCCTGTCAGGCCGGGTGCGGCTGAACGCGTCCGTCGACGAGATCGTCCAGAAGAACGGCTCCGTAGTGGTCCGTTACCGTGAGGACGGCGTCGAGCAGGATGTCGAGGCGCGCTGCGTGGTCCTGGCCACTCCCGCCACCGTCAGCCACCGGGTCGCCGTCGATCTCGACCGTGACGTACGCGAGGCCCTGTCGAAGATCGTCTACGGCCCCTACGTGAGCGCTGCGTTCCTCAGCAACGAGACCGGGCGCCAGGTCTGGGACGACGCCTACGGCATCGCGACGCCGAAGCGGTCCTTCAGCGTTGCGCTGAACATGTCCAACGTCGTGCACGGTTACGAAGTGGAACGCCGGCCCGGCAGCAGCCTGATGACCTTCTCACCGGGCAGTCTGGCGCGCGAACTGCTGGAGTATGACGACGACAAGATCCGCCGGATCTACCTCGACGATCTGGACCAGGCCCTGCCCGGCTTCGCCGACAAGGTCGTCGAAGCCGAGATCCAGCGCTGGCCCACAGGCGCGCCCTACTGCTTCCCCGGCCGCGGGAAGCTGCAGCAGACGCTGACCCGCCGCACCGGAAGGGTGCTCCTGGCCGGTGACTACCTCGGCACCCTCTACACCGAGACCGCGATCCAGACCGGCCTGTCGGCCGCCCAGGAGGCCCAGAGCCTGCTCGCCACCGACCGGCAGACCACCCCGCACGGCCTGGCGCCGGTGGGCGCAGCGTCGTAAGCCACCTGTCCTGTCCGGAGCCCGACAGCTCCGGTGCGCCACATCCACGAGCCTGGCATCCACGCCCCGGCGGATGCCTACTCACAGCTTCACCTGAGGAGACTGAATGTCGTCACAGCTGAGCGGTGTCCTGACCGCACTCGCCTCGCCGTTCGCGTCGGACGGGCAGATCGACGAGAAGACACTGCGCCGCCTGGTCGACCGCAGCATCGACGGCGGGGTCGACGGCGTCGTGGCCTGTGGATCCACGGGTGAGTTCGCGGCGATGAGCGGAGCGGAACGGCGCCAGGTGGTCGAGACCGTCATCGACCAGGTCGCCGGACGTGTGCCGGTCATCGCGCAGACCGGTGCGGTGAGCACCAGGGAAGCCGTCGAACTGTCCCGCCACGCGCAGGCCGCCGGAGCTTCGGTCCTGATGGTGGTCGCGCCGTACTACGAGCCGCTGACGCTCGACGAGACGCTGCGCTACCTGCGCACCGTCGCTGACGCCGTGGACATTCCGATCATGCTCTACAACCTGCCCGCGGCCACCGGCGTCAATCTCTCGCCGGAGACCGTCGGACAGCTCGCCCGCGAGGTCGAGAACATCCAGTACATCAAGGACACCAGCGCCGACATGGCTCAGGCCGGGCAGCTGATCCACCGCTACGGCGACGTCATCTCCACCTTCATCGGCTGGGACAGCCTCCTTCTGCAGGCGATCTCCGAGGGCGCCGCCGGTGTCATGGCAGGAACCGCGAACGTGATGCCGGCCGAACTCGTCTCGATCCACCGCGCGTTGCGCGACGGCGACCTCGCACGCGCGCAGGCCGAATGGGCGCGGATCTACCCGCTGATGGACGCGATCATGTCCGCTCCGTTCATTCCGGCGGTCAAGGCCGCCCTGTACGCGGCCGGATTCCCCGTCGGAGAGCCCCGTGAGCCGCTGCTCGGCCTCGACGCCGCCACAACCGCCAGGATCTCCTCCCTGATCGAGACGCTGCCGCAGCTGTCGGCGTCACGCTGAAGAAGGGCGCCGCAATCATGAGATTCCTCGACGAGTACGACGTCCGTTCCGTGTTCGACATCGACACCGCGATCGCCTCCCAACGGGCGGCGTTCATCGCTCTCGCGCGGGAAGAGGCGTGGCAGCCGGAGAAGATCCTGGGCGGCTACGCCGACGACCCCGACACCGTCTTCTGCTACGCCTCCCGCCTCGACCGCAGGAGCGGCCCTGTCTGCAAGTTCGGGAGCATCAACCCCCGGAACGCGGGAACCGGCCGGCCGACCATCCATGCCGTGGTCACCGTGCTCGACCCCCACACCGGCGTCCCCCTGGCCTTCATGGACGGCACAGCGATCACCACGTTGCGCACCGCCGCCGCGAGTGCGGTCGCGGTCCAGGCCCTGGCCAGGAAGGACGCGGCCCGCCTCCTCGTACTGGGGTCCGGCGTACAGGGGCAGGCGCACGTCGCCGCTTTGCACCGCGACAGGGGCTACGCCTGGACCGGAATGTGGTCACCGCCCGGATCACCGCTCGACGTCTCCGTCGGCCGTCTGCGCGAGCAGGGCTTCGACGTCGAACCGGTGGAGTCCCTGAGCGACGCGATCGCCGAGGCCGACGTCATCGTCTGTGCCACGCTGGCCACCGAGCCACTGTTCACCGCGGGTCAGCTCCCACCCGGTGCCACGGTCGTCGCGGTCGGATCCTTCGACCGGCACCGTTGCGAGATCGGACCCGACGTCCTGCGCGCCAGCCACCACGTCGTCGTCGATCACGAACCGACGGCGCGACAGAACTGCGGTCCGCTCGTCGCCGACCGGGCGCAGGGCGACACGGCGGAGCTGGAAGTCCTCGAACTCGGCCATGTCCTGACCGGTGCCGTGGCTGGTCGCAGCAGCGACGGCGACATCATGACGTATCTCAGCGCCGGCCTCGGCGTGCAGGACGCGGCAGCGGCCTGGAGCGTCTATCAGCAGGCCGAACTACACGGCGTCGGCCGGAGTGTGGACTGGCCGGCGGCCACGCCACCCGACCTCGGCCCACCCTCACCCGACTCTTCCACACGACTGCACTCAAGGAGTCACTGATCATGACCACTGCCGCCGGCCTCACGACAGCCACGGTTCGCCGCGCAGCGGACGCACCGCCGCTGATCACCGAGGCAGACCTTCCTCCGGCCCGCCATTTCGCCGACGGGAAGTTCCTCGACGGATCGACCGAGCGCGTCATCGACGTCATCGATCCGGGCACGGAGAGCGTCATCGCCCGGATTCCCGAGGGAACCCCCGACGACATCGACCGAGCGGTGGCCGCCGCGGTCGCGGCCAAGGACCAGTGGGCGCGGCTGGTTCCCAAGGAGCGGTCGGAAGTACTGCACGCCATCGCCGACCGACTGGCGGAGAACACCGACCTCCTGGTCAGGTTGGAGTCGGCCAACACCGGTAAGCCGCTCGCGGTGTCACGTGACGACGTCGACATGACCATCGACACCTTCCGCTTCATGGCCGGTGCACTGCGCGCGACCACCTCCCTGGCCGCCGGTGACTACGCCGAGAACCACCTCTCGGTCATTCTGCGCGAACCGCTCGGGGTGATCGGCGTGATCACCCCGTGGAACTACCCCCTGCTCATGGCTGCCTGGAAGATCGCGCCCATCCTCGCCGCCGGCAACACCCTGGTCATCAAGCCGTCCGAGCAGACTCCGCTGACGACCCTGAAGTTCGCCGAACTCGTCGCCGATCTCCTGCCGCCCGGAGTGGTGAACGTCGTCACCGGATACGGCGCGGTCGCCGGTGCCCGGCTCGCCGAGCACCCGGACGTGGACATGATCGCCTTGACCGGTTCGGTCTCCAGCGGTCGTGCCGTCGCCCGGGCCGCCGCCGACACCCTCAAGCGTGTGCACCTCGAACTCGGCGGCAAGGCCCCGGTGGTGATCTTCCCGGACGCCGATCTCGCGGCCACGGCATCGGCACTGCGCGAAGCCGGCTTCTGGAACTCGGGCCAGGAATGCGGGGCCGCCTGCCGCGTACTCGTCCACGAATCGATCGCCGAGCGGTTCGTCGAGCAACTCGTGGGCGAGGTCCGGTCCCTGGTCGTCGGTGAGCCGACCTCCGGCGAGGAGGTCGAGGTCGGCCCCATGGTCTCGAAGGCACACTTCGACCGTGTCACAGGCTACTTGGAGCGTGCGAAGACCGAAGGCGTCCGAGTGGCGACAGGAGGCGGGGCCATCGAGGGACCCGGTTATTTCGTGGCCCCGACCGTGCTGGTCGACCTCCCCGAAGGCGCCGAAGTCGCCCGCGAGGAGATCTTCGGACCCGTGGTCACGGTCGAGACCTTCGCCGACGAGGAGGAAGCGGTACGGCGAGCCAACGACGTTCCTCTCGGTCTGTCGGCGTCCGTGTGGACCGAGAACGCCCGCCGCAGCCACGACATCGCCGCGCGTCTCGACTTCGGAACCGTCTGGGTCAACTCCCATCTCGTGCTGGCCGGCGAAGCCCCATGGGGTGGATTCAAGGGATCCGGCTATGGACGGGACCTGTCGATCTACGCCCTGGACGACTACTCGCGCACCAAACACGTCATGCACAACCACGGGCGCTGAGTACGTTCCATGAGCCGGTCTACGGCGAGGACGGCCTGCCCAAGGACCGCTGCCGCGCCTACCACGTCGAGAAGGCCCGTCGCGGCGTCGGGCTGACCATGATCGGCGGCAGCGCCCTGGTCAGCCGGGACAGCGCACCCGCGTTCGGAAATCGGCAGAACTGGAAGGACGAAGCGGAGCCCTGGCTGGGCCCTCACCGAGGCCGGGATCGACTTCATCCGTGGCCCAGCGAGAGGCAGCAAAGGAAGTCAGTCACCATGTCTTTCAAGCGAATGATCCATGCCGTGGAGACGCACTCGGGCGAGCCGATGCGCGTCATCACGGGAGGAGTCCCGAACATCCCTGGCGGGTCTGTCTACGAGCAGATGAAGTGGCTCGAGCAGAATGACGACGGGCTCCGGTCGCTCATGCTGCGTGAGCCCCGTGGCTACCCGCCCCTGTGCTGCAACCTGATCGTTCCGCCCAAACACCCCGACGCCGCGGCCGGCTACATCATCATGGAGCAGGTCGAGTACCCCGTGATGAGTGGTGGCAACACCATCGCCGTCGCGACCGTCCTGCTCGAAACCGGCATGGTCCCCATGCAGGAGCCCTTCACCGAGTTCAAGCTCGAGGCCCCGGCGGGCCTCATCGGCATCAGGGCCGCGTGCCGCGACGGCAAGGTCAAGCAAGTGACCTTCGAGAACGTCCCCGCCTTCGCCGCTCACCACGACGCCGTGATCGACGTCCCCGAACTCGGCCGGGTTACCGTCGACGTCGGGTGGGGCGGCATGTTCTACGTGATCGCGGACGTGCGGCAGTTCGACGGGCTGGAGCTGGTCCCGTCCCACGGACGGGAGATCACCCGCGTCTCCTCCCTCATCCTCCGGGCCGCCCAGGATCAGCTGCCGGTCGAGCACCCCGACTACCCGGGGATCGGAATCACGATCTCTCAGTTGTCCGGCCCCACCGACAATCCGGCAGCCGACATGAAGAACGCGGTGACGATGGCGAGCGGGCCCGTGGACTTCTCCAACCCCGCGACGTGGACCGGCTCGGTCGACCGTTGCCCGTGCGGCACCGGTACCTGCGCACGGATGGCCACCCTGCACGCCAAGGGCGCCCTCAAGCTCAACGAACCCTTCCGCCACGAGGGGGTCCTCGGCACCGTCTACACCGGCGAACTCATCCGGGAGGTGCAGGTCGGGCCCTACACGGCGGTAGTCCCGACCATCGGCGGCCAGGCGTGGATCTCCGGTTACAGCACCCACGTGCTCGACCCCGACGACCCGTTCGTCGACGGCTTCACCGTCGGGGACATCTGGGCCTGAGCAGCGCTCGGAGCGTCCCAGTGCCGGCGGCCTTCTGTGTCCAGAAGAAGCCCAGCTTCTTCGGCGAGTGGGACACCAGCAGATTCTTCGTCTGCTGGTGGTGCACGCACCGCCCTAAGTGCTGACCAGTGAAACGGCTTCTGAGGCGATCGGGAAGACCGGCTGACCACCTACTGGACCTGTCGCCTTTGGTCCTGGTCACGGCGACTCAGGCACGGTCATCTGCCTTGCTGTCGTGCCTGCGCGGCGGGCGACGGATCGTCGGCGAAGATCTTGCGCAGAGTTCCACTGCGATGCAGCGCGATCTGAGTGACGACCTGCAGTGCGAGCCACGTGACGGCGTACAGTACGCCGTCCAGCACCGGCACCGTGTCGACGGGCAGTGTGTAGGCCATCACCACGCGCAGGGCCGCGTCCACGAGGAGACCGCACCCCCACAACACCGTCAATCCTCGCCACACGCGTACGAAGGGCGGGTCCGTGGCGAGCAGGTGTTCCAGTGCCGCGCTCCGGCGCGGCAGCATCGCCTTGGCCGCCTGATACGTGACGGGCCGCTTCGTGAACAAAGTGAGGAGCAGCCAGACGGCGGCGAGGGCGGTGAAGGCGCCGTTGCGCGCCAGCGCGGCGCGGGGATTTGCGGTCAGCAGGGTGGCCAGAGCGCTCACGGCCAGGACGGAGAGGGTGAACACGCCGATGGCGTTGATCTCCCGTTTTCTGACGAACCCGTGGAGCGTGTGCACGGCGGGGGCGGAGCCGCTGAGAAGGAGCGAGGACACCTCGCTGAAGCCCGCGCCACGCAGCGTGTAGTAGAGACCGATCGGCAGCCCGACGTCGAAGAGGACGGTCAGCAGGAAGCCCCCGCCCGGCGAGGAGGAGCGCGCGGCGCCTTGTGCCTCTTCGGCGGGTGGAGGACGGTCGGGGGAGGCATGGGCAGGGGTGGGCGCGCCGTCTGCTGGGTCGGAAGGGGCGCGGCGTGGTTCTTCGGCGGGCCGGGAGCCGGCGGAGGGCGTCAAGGGAGCACCTTCTGGGCTTGTTCGGCGGCCGGCTGTGTGTAATGGTCGAAGATGTCCGTCAACTCCTGTGCGCAGCGGTCGAGGGCGGGCCCGGTGCGGGAGAGGTGACGCTGGAAAAGTGCGTCGATCGCCGTGCGTATCACCATCGCCATGAGAGTCGAATATCCCGAACTCCCCGGCGGCGCGGCCTTCTTCGAGGAGGTCGACCAGTCGGTCCTCCGACATGGCGTGCCCCTCGACGCTCTCAAGACCATGTATCTTCCGGCAGCGCTTGAGTGCGGCGATTTCCGCCAGAGCCTTGGCGTGTATGGGGTACCTGGAAATGAAGTCGAAGTTGGCCTGGATGTATGCGCCGACCTTGTCCCGGTAGGTATCTTTGTCGCTGATGTGGGATCGGCATGTCTCTGCGGCGATTCCGTGAATCGTGTTGACGATCTCCGCGAGCAGTTCCGTTTTTCCGGCGAAATGATAGGAGATCATCCCGGTGCTGCTGAGGCCGGCACGTCTGGTGATCTCTTCGAAGGTTGTCCTGGGGTATCCGAGCTCGGCGATTGTCTCGATTGCTGCCTGTACTATCTGGGCCCTCCTGGCCTCTTGGGTGAAGGTACGAGAATTCTGCCGCCTGGTCTTTGAATTCATGTTCCAAAATCATGGTGATGATGCGGTCGGTTGTCCGTGCGTCCGACGAGTGGCAGCCCGGTCCCCTTATTGGCCGACGGTCACGCGTACCGCTTTCCGGCGGATCTCGTCGGCCAACTCCATCGCTGCCACGGCGTCATGTCTGTGGTCGGCCTCCCGCGCCGAGGCGGCGCCCTCCGCTCTCACCGCCGCGGCGAACGAGGTGAGACAGGTGCCGAGTTGGCCCGCGGCCGGAAGGGTGAATCGCTCCTGGTGCCCCTGTTCCTCGAGCAGCACCACCGGTTCGTGCGTCGGCGGAGGAGTGAAGGCGCGGTCCACGGTCACCCGCGCACGGTCACCCCACAGGGTGTGTGGACGCATAGGCGTGTTCGAAGCCGAAGGCGATGTCGGCCAGGACTCCGGAGGGGGACACCAGCAGCGCCTGACCCGACAGGTCCAGCCCGTCCGTCGCCCTGGTCCGAAGCGTCGATGCCGCCACGCGGACCCCCGGTCCGAGAAGCAGTCCGGCCGCCCGCAGCGGGTACACCCCCACGTCCAGCAGGGCACCGCCGCCCATGTCGCCGGCGTACCGGATGTCGTCGGCGGACAGCGGCGGGATGCAGAAGGCGGCATGGAAGGAAGTGAGTGAACCAAGGCGGGCCTTCTCCAACAGGTCCCGCACGAAGTCGTGCTGAGGATGGTGCAGGAACATGAAGTTCTCCCGCAACACCACGTCGTGCTGCTCGGCGAGGGCGCACAACTCCCGAGCCTCGCGGGCGTCCACTCCGATCGGCTTCTCCACCAGGACGTGCTTGCCCGCCCGTATCGCCTTAGCCGCCCACGGGTGGTGGAGCGCGGTGGGCAGGGAGATGTACACCGCCTCCACGTCCGATCGCTCGAGCAGGGCGTCGAAGCCGGACTCCGCCGCGCAGCCGAACTGTGCGGCGAAACCATGCGCCTTTGTGGCGGACCGCCCCGCGAGGGCCACCAGGTCAACCTCGGGTACGCGCACGGCGGTGGGCAGCGTGCGGCGCCACGCGATGGACGAGGTGCCGAGCGCGCCCAGCCGCAGCGGACGGACTGCCCGGTCCGTCACAGCGTCCGCAGTGCCGCGGCCAAAGTCCTGGCCTGCACGTTCAGATGATGGCTGTCACTTCAGCAGTGCGTCCAGTTGCCATGGTGTCACCCAACGGAAGTCCTCTGCGGCCGAGGCGGGGAAGTCCTCCTCCACCTCAATGATCATGTAGCGGCTCCGCGCGTGCAGAAAACGCCCCCCTCCTCCGACAGCACCGTGTCGTACAGCGCCCCGGCCGAACGCCGGCGGAGGACCTCGGCGAGATAGGGCGGCTGATCCGCTGCGGGCAGGTGCGCGGCGGCGTCGAACGCCGTCTCCAGGTCGTCGCCGGCGGCGAAGCGCTCCAGGGTGATGATCTGGCCGTGAATCGGCTGAGTGAGAGGCGCCTGACCGGTAAAAGACCAGGTCAGGCGCCTTCTTTCGGGCGTCTAGAAGAACCCCAGCTGCTTCGGGGAATACGACACCAGCAGGTTCTTCGTCTGCTGGTAGTGCTCCAGCATCATCTTGTGCGTCTCACGGCCGATCCCGGACTGCTTGTAGCCGCCGAATGCCGCGTGTGCCGGATACGCGTGGTAGCAGTTGGTCCACACGCGGCCCGCCTGGATCGTGCGGCCCGCGCGGTACGCGGTGTTCATGTCCCGCGTCCACACACCGGCGCCCAGCCCGTACAACGTGTCATTGGCGAGCTTCATGGCGTCGTCGAAGTCGTCGAAGGACGTCACCGACACCACCGGCCCGAAGATCTCCTCCTGGAAGATCCGCATCCGGTTGTCGCCCTCGAAAATCGTCGGCTGGACGTAGTAGCCGCCCTTCAACTCGCCGTCGTACTCGATGCGTTCGCCGCCCGTGAGGACCCGGGCGCCCTCCTGCCGGCCGATATCCAGATAGGAGAGGATCTTCTCCAGCTGGTCGTTGGACGCCTGGGCGCCGATCATCGTGCCGGTGTCGAGGGGGTGCCCGGGTTTGATCAGTTCGGTGCGGGCGACCGCGGCCTCGACGAACTCGGCGTAGTGGCCGCGCTGGACCAGTGCCCGGGACGGGCAGGTGCATACCTCGCCCTGGTTGAGCGCGAACATCGTGAAGCCTTCGAGCGCCTTGTCCCGGAGGTCGTCGTTCGCGGCCCAGACGTCGTCGAAGAAGATGTTCGGCGACTTGCCGCCGAGCTCGAGGGTGACCGGCTTGATGTTCTCCGAGGCGTACTGCATGATCAGCCGCCCCGTCGTGGTCTCGCCCGTGAACGCCACCTTCGCCACCCGCGGGCTCGACGCCAGCGGTTTGCCCGCCTCCACGCCGAAGCCGTTGACGACGTTCACCACACCCGGCGGCAGCAGGTCCGCGATCAGGCTCAGCCAGTAGTGGATGGATGCCGGGGTCTGCTCGGCGGGCTTGATGACCACCGCGTTGCCCGCGGCGAGGGCGGGCGCCAGCTTCCACGTCGCCATCAGGATCGGGAAGTTCCACGGGATGATCTGCGCGACCACCCCGAGCGGCTCGTGGAAGTGGTACGCCACGGTGTCGTCGTCGAGCTCGCCGAGCGAGCCCTCCTGCGCGCGGATCGCGCCCGCGAAGTAGCGGAAGTGGTCGATGGCCAGCGGGATGTCGGCGGCCAGCGTCTCGCGCACCGGCTTGCCGTTCTCCCAGCTCTCGGCCACCGCCAACGGCTCCAGATGCGCCTCCATGCGGTCGGCGATCTTCAGCAGTATGTCGGAGCGCTCGGTCACCGGCGTACGGCCCCACCCGGGGGCGGCCGCGTGCGCCGCGTCGAGCGCCCGCTCCACGTCCTCCGCCGTGCCGCGCGCGATCTCGGTGAACGGCAGCCCGTTCACCGGGGACGGGTTCTCGAAGTACTGCCCGCGCAGCGGCGGCACGTACTCGCCGCCGATGAAGTGGTCGTAGCGCGCCTGATAGGAGACGATCGCGCCCTCGCTGCCGGGCGCCGCGTAACGGGTCATGCTGGGTCTGCCTCCCGGTGCCGCGCTGCCCGCCGTTGGGCAGCTCTCCCGGGGGACGCTAGGGGGCGGGAGGTTGCAACGACGTTGCGTCCGGCAGGACCCGTCGGCGCACCGCCGGACACGGCCACGCATCCGGTGCCGCCAGCTCGGACTCCAGCGCCGCGAGCCGGGCCCGCACCGTCGGCGTCGGCCGTGTCGCGGTGAGCGCCCGCCACACGTCCAGGTCGTCCTCGCCCCACGGCGCGTGCGCCCAGTCGGCCAGCAGGTCCGGGTCGCGGCGGGCGATCAGCGCCGTACGGAGCCCGTCGGCCAGCCGCCTCCTGAGCCGTACGACCGCGGGGGCGGCGGAGCCGGGCAGCAGCGGGCCGGCGTACGCCGTCGCGGCCGCCGTCACCGCGCCGCTCTCCAGGCGCCGCTCGACCACGGCCACGTCGGACTCGACCGGCACCGTGAGCCGGTACGGCCGCGACGCCAGCAGGCCGGGCCCGAGAATCCGGCGCAGACGGGCCAGCTCGGCCCGCAGCGTCACCGGCGTCACCGACTCGTCCTCGTACAGCGCGCACAGCAACTCGTCGCCGGTCAGCCCCTCCGGGTGGCGGGCCAGCAGCACCAGGATCTCGCTGTGCCTGCGGCTCAGCCTGATCCTGCGGCCGCCGGTGACCAGCAGGGCCTCGTCGCGGCCGAGCGCGCTCAGCTCCGCCGCGTCGACCGCGGTCCGCTCCGGGGTGAGCAGCGCCAGCTGCGACTCGGCGGCCCGGGCCACCGCCTGCACGAAGCCCAGGCTGTGTGGATGCGCGAGCCCGTCCCCGCCGGTGATGTCGACCGCGCCGAGCACCCGCCCGGTGCGCGGATCGTGCACCGGCGCCGCCGCGCACGTCCACGGCTGCACCCGCCGGATGAAGTGCTCGGCCGCGAAGACCTGCACCGGATGGTCCAGGGCGACCGCGGTACCCGGCGCGTTCGTGCCGACCGCCGCCTCCGCCCACCGCGCGCCCGGCACGAAGTTCATTCGCCCCGCCCGGCGCCGGGTGGCCGGATCGCCCTCGACCCACAGCAGCCTGCCGTGCGCGTCGCACACCGCGAGCAGGTGCGCGCCGTCGGCCGCGAACGTGCCGAGCAGCTCCCGGACCAGCGGCATCACCCGCGCCAGCGGATGCTCCGCGCGGTAGGCGCCGAGGTCGCCGTCCACGAGTTCCACGCTCGCCGTGCCGTCCGGCCCGACGCCCGCCCGGGCCGAACGCCGCCACGAGTCGGCCACCACGGAACGCACCGGGCGCGGCACTGTGCCCGCCTCGGTGAACGTCTCATGCGCGCGGCGCAGCATCCGTGCGCGCTCGGCGGGGTCGGCTCCCCGCTCCAGAGCCACCCATGGATCGGTCAACTCGGCCTCCCCGGACGGCGATGCGGCTGGGGACATCGTCACTCCGGGTGTGCGCGGGGACAACCTCTTCGACCAGGGTCATCCGAACGAACGGTGAGCTCGCCGTCCCACCCCGGAGCCCGAGCGCTTGTGCGGCCTCACCCGCGCAGCGTGGCCGCACGAAGTGCACGGCGACCGTGTCGCCCGGCTCCGCGCCCTCCACGTGGAAGGGGCCGGTCTGGGGGTTGAGGAAGGGGAACTCGCACACCTCGGACACCAGGTCCTTCTCGGACCGCACCCGGCCGGCGAAGCAGTCCTCCGTGTACAGGTCGAGGACCGTGCCGGGCGTGATCCGCGCGACGGGCGGCGCGCCGCCGAACGTCCAGGCGTACTCGCCGGGTTCGGGCCGCACGGTCAGGATCCGGGGGTCGCTCATCGCTGCACAGCTCCGTTTCTTGCGGAGGCAGGTGGGTGATCGCCGAGAGGCGGCGCGTGCATCACGGTACGGCGCCTGCCGGGTGGGCAGAAGCGGACGAGGTGCTTCGGTGGACGGCCGCCGGACTGTGGACAACTCGGCCACCTGATCGGGTGATTGAGGTTCGGCTTCCCACAGGCCGGGGCTCACAGCCGCGTCGTTCGCGTTTCATGGGCCGGGGTCCGGACCCGCGCCGTTCGGCGTTCCACGGACCAGGGCCGAGACCCGCGCCATTCGGCGCCCCACCGACCGGGACCGCACGGACTCGCGCGGCGCGGCGCTGCCGGCCCCGTCGATCAGACCCGTTCCGCGACGGCGGCCGGGTCGTCCAGTACCGCTCGTACCACCGCGTGCGCGGCGCCCAGCAGCGGTCCCTCGGGGCCCAGGCGTGACACGGACACGGGGCATGCCGGTCCCGCCGTCCGCCGTGCCAGCTCCTCCCGCAGCGACGGCAGCAGCCACGGCGCGAGTCCGGACAGCGCCCCGCCCAGCACAACACCCTCGGGATCCAGCAGGTTGACCGCCCCGGTGAGCGCGATGCCGAGCGCCGTGCCCGCGTCGGCCAGGGCGCGCCGTACGGCCTCGTCGCCGGCCGCCGCGCGCCCCGCCAGCAGGCCGACGCGGTCCTCGCCCGGCTCCAGACCGGCCGCGCGCAGCACCGCGTCCTCACCGGCGTACTGCTCCAGGCAGCCGCGCCCGCCGCACGCGCACTCCGGTCCGTCCGGACGGACCGGCATGTGCCCCAACTCGCCCGCGAATCCGCGCGTTCCGCGCAGCAGCCGCCCGTCCACGACCACCGCCGCACCGATGCCGATCTCTGCCGACACGTGCACGAAGTCACGCGGAGTGCCCTCGCCGAGCCAGAGTTCGGCGAGCGCGCCGAAGTTCGCCTCGTTGTCCGCGGTCAGTGCGAACCCCTCGGGCAGCAGGGCACCGAGGTCCGCGTCGCGCCAGTCCAGGTTCGGTGCGCGTACGACGGTACGGGCGTCGCGCGCAACCAGACCCGGCACGGCCACGGCGAGCCCCGCCGGCCACAGGCCCTCGCCCTCCGCCTCGGCGACGACCCCGCGCACCAGCTCCGTGAGCTCCTTGAGCACCGGCTCGGGCGTGCGCCCCCGGTTCACACCGCGCCGCACCGCCCGCGCCCGCACCCGCCCGCGCAGGTCGACCGTGCACACCGCGAGGTGGTCGACGCCGATCTCCGCGCCGATCCCGGCGGGACCGTGCCCGCTGACGGCGAGCGCCGAGCCGGGGCGGCCCACCCGGCCGGGCCGCTCCGGGCCCAGCTCCTCGATCAGGCCGGCCCGGATCAGCTCGTCGACGAGCGTCGACACCGCCGCACGGGTGAGCCCGATGCGGGACGCCACGGCGGCGCGCGACAGCGGCCCCTCGGCGCTGACGGCGTGCATCACGCGCGCGAGGTTGCGGCGGCGCATGCCCTGCTGGGTGTCCGGCGTCGCGCGCCCCGGACCGGCCGGGTGTGTCTCGTGCAGCGGTGCGGTCATGCCCGGTCCCGTCCTCAGTCCGCGTGCCGCTCCAGCAGCGGGGCCGCGTCGGAGAGCACCCCGGCGATCCGGGACAGCGTCTCCTCGTCCCGCTCCACCGCCTCCAGCACCGGACCGTGCGCCGTGTTCCAGCGCCGGGCCACCGCGGCCGGATCCTCCCCGGTCAGCAGCCCGGCCGCCTGCGCCGCCGCGCCCAGCGCGACCAGCTCCTTCGCCTCGGGCACCTGGACCGGGCGCCCGGACAGCCGCCGCACCGTCTGCGGCCAGGCCGCGCCCCGGGCGCCGCCACCGATCAGCAGCAGCGGGGCCGAGGGGTCGGCGTCCTCGTCCAGGACCAGGTCCAGCGCGCCCAGCAGCGAGTGCACGGCACCGTCGTACGCGGCCTGGAGCAGCTGGCCGGCGGTCGTGTCCTGGCGCAGCCCGTGCAGCAGCCCGGAGGCGTTCGGCAGGTTCGGGGTGCGCTCGCCGTCCAGGTAGGGCAGGAGGGTGACGGCGGTGCCGGGCTCCACGGCGTCGCGGTCCAGGCCCAGCAGGGTCGCGACCCGGTCGACGGCGAGCGTGCAGTTCAGGGTGCAGGCCAGCGGCAGCCAGTCGCCGCGCGCGTCGGCGAAGCCCGCCACTGTGCCGGTCGGGTCGGCGGGCCGCCGCTGCGACACCGCGTACACCGTGCCCGACGTGCCGAGGCTCATCACCGGCGTGCCGGGGCGCACCCCGAGGCCCAGCGCGGCGGCGGCGTTGTCACCCGTGCCGGGCGCGACCAGGGTGCCCTTGGAGAACGGCAGGCCGTGGCTGTCGCGCACCGTGCCGGCCACCTCGCCGGGCCGGACCACCCGGGGGAGCAGCGCCGGATCGAGGCCGACGTGCCCGAGGATCTCGGCGTCGTACGACTCGGACCCGGACGCCCACCAGCCCGTGCCGGAGACGTCGCCGCGGTCCGTCGTGCCCTGCCCCGTCAGCCGCTCGGTGAGGTAGTCGTGGGGGAGGCGCACGGCCTTGGTGGCGCGGACGGCGTCCGGCTCGTGCTCGGCCAGCCAGGCCCACTTCGTGACCGTGAAGGAGGCGGCCGGGACGGAACCGGTGCGCTCGGCCCAGAACTTCGCGCCGCCCAGCTCCTCGGTCAGCCGGCGGCCCTGCGGCGCCGAGCGCACGTCGTTCCACAGCAGGGCCGGGCGCACGGGCTCGCCCTGCGCGTCCAGCGTGACGAGACCGTGCTGCTGTCCGCCGATCGACACCGCGGCGGCCTCGTGCGCCGCGTCACCGCACTGGCGCAGGGCATCGCACAGGGCGTCCCACCACTGGCGTGGGTCGCTCTCGCGCCCGGCCCCGGAGGACACGGTGTGCGGCGCCTGGCCGCTCGCGACGACCTGCCCCGTGGCCACGTCGACGACCAGCGCCTTGGTGGACTGCGTGGACGTGTCCACGCCGACGACGAGCGGACCCTCGGCTGCTGACATCGGGCTACTCCCTCTTCCGCGGCTCAGCGGGATGTGCTCTTCCGGATGTGCTCCCGGAGACAGCTTCTCTCTTCCCAGGGATGCGTTCGCATACTAATTTGTAAATGGCCATGACGAAATAGTCCGATCGAGCAAGGAGCCGCGGCATGAGCTACCAGCCCACCCCTGAGGACAGGTTCACCTTCGGGTTGTGGACCGTCGGCTGGCAGGGGCGTGATCCCTTCGGCGACGCCACGCGGCGTGCCCTGGACCCGGTCGAGACAGTGCAGCGCCTGGCCGGGCTGGGTGCCTACGGGGTGACCTTCCACGATGACGACCTGATCCCGTTCGGTGCTTCCGACACGGAGCGTGAGGCGTGTGTCAAGCGGTTCCGGCAGGCTCTGGACGCCACCGGCATGAAGGTGCCGATGGCCACCACCAACCTGTTCACCCACCCCGTCTTCAAGGACGGCGCGTTCACCGCCAACGACCGCGAGGTGCGCCGCTACGCCCTGCGCAAGACCATCCGCAACATCGACCTCGCCGTCGAGTTGGGCGCGACGGTGTACGTGGCCTGGGGCGGGCGGGAGGGCGCCGAGTCCGGCGCCGCCAAGGACGTGCGCAACGCGCTGCAGCGGATGAAGGAGGCCTTCGACCTGCTCGGCCAGTACGTCACCGAGCAGGGCTACGACCTGCGCTTCGCGATCGAACCCAAGCCGAACGAGCCGCGCGGCGACATCCTGCTGCCCACCGTCGGGCACGCGCTGGCCTTCATCGAGCGCCTGGAGCGCCCGGAGCTGTACGGGGTCAACCCGGAGGTGGGGCACGAGCAGATGGCCGGGCTGAACTTCCCGCACGGCATCGCCCAGGCCTTGTGGGCGGGCAAGCTGTTCCACATCGACCTCAACGGCCAGTCCGGCATCAAGTACGACCAGGACCTGCGCTTCGGCGCCGGCGACCTGCGCGCCGCGTTCTGGCTCGTCGACCTGCTCGAATCGGCCGGCTACAGCGGTCCGCGGCACTTCGACTTCAAGCCCCCGCGCACCGAGGACCTCGACGGCGTGTGGGCCTCGGCGGCGGGCTGCATGCGCAACTACCTCATCCTCAAGGACCGCGCCGCCGCCTTCCGCGCCGACCCGGAGGTGCAGCAGGCCCTGCGCGCGGCCCGGCTCGATGAGCTGGCCCAGCCCACCGCCGCCGACGGCCTGAGCACCCTGCTCGCCGACCGGTCGGCCTTCGAGGACTTCGACGTCGAGGCCGCCGCCGCCCGCGGCATGGCCTTCGAACACCTCGACCAACTCGCCATGGACCACCTGCTGGGGGCACGTGGCTGACCTCGCTTACGCGCGCGTGGGGACTGATCCTGCGCCCACACGCGTGCGTGTGGGCGCTCCGCCGATGGCCCGGGCGCCGGTCCGTTCACGCGCGCATGGCACATCGCCGACCAGGCCGGCACCGGCGGTCGCCGCTCGGCGCGCGCCCTCCGTGGGCGCCGTGACCGGCCGTCGGCATGCACACCCCGTCCGTATCGCGCGGCAACCGCCGTACGCGTCGCCCCGCGGCGCGCTCCCCGCGCGGAATGCTCCGGAATCGTGCGATCCATGCCATGAGCCCGTAGCAACCTCCGCGCGGGGCTCCCCCGTGACCGTCCCGGGGCGAGCCTGGGCGGTATGTCCATTCCTCCCGTACCGCCCCAGCCGCCCGGGCCGCCGGAGGACGCGCCGCCTGCCGGCGGCGGCTTCGGACCGCCCACTCACGGCGGGTGGGCCGCCGTCCCCGCCGGCCCACCCGGGTGGGCGTCCCGGCCCCCGCAGGCGCCGGAATCCGCAGCTGATCCTCCTCGCCGAGATCGTCGCGGCCGTGGCGGTCGGCGCCGTGGTACTGATGGCGTCCGGCGACGACTCCCCGGACAGCGAGCCGCCCGCCGGGAGCAGCGCGAGCCCGAGCCGCTCGCCGTCGCCCGGCCTCCCGACCGCGTTGCCGAGTGATCTGCCGTCCCTGCCTCGGGATTCCCCAGCGACCTGCCGAGCGACCTCGGATCGCTGCTGCCGTCCCTGGGCGAGGGGCTGCCGTAGCGCGCGGGTGCGGCAGCGTCGCCGGGGTGGAGTCGAGTGCCGCCGGGGTCCTGAGAGGATGGCCCGCATGGCACAGGACGAAGACGCGGCCGGTCCGCACATGCCCGGCGAGGCCGAGACGATGACCGTGGTGGCGGCCGTGATCGTGCAGGAGGGCCGCCTGCTGGTCGTGAGCAAGCAGGCCGCGCCGGACGTCTTCTACCTGCCCGGCGGCAAGCCCGACGCGGGCGAGGAACCGGTGCAGACCCTGTTGCGGGAGCTGGACGAGGAGTTGGGCGTCGAGCCGCTGGAGCCGCGGGTCCTGGCCGACGTCGAGTCCGTGGCGGCCCTGGAGGGCGTGCCCATGAAGCTGACGGTCTTCGAGGCCCGCATCGACCGCACCCCCCGGCTCGCCGCCGAACTGGCCGACCTGCGCTGGATCTCCGGCCACGAACGCGACGTCCGGCTCTCGCCCGCCCTCAGGGACCACGTCCTGCCGCTGCTGAGGCGGGGCGGCCTCGTGGCGTCGTAGGCCAGGGGCCGCCCAAGACGGTCACTCCTGTGACTCGGGAGCACCACGGTCCCGGACTCACTCGAGGACTTCCTCCCCGGCGGCGAGTTCCGCCGTGGCCAGCGCCGTCGCCGGGTCCTGGGCCGCGTCGCCCGCGGCCACCCAGCGGCCGCGTTCCTTGTGGTACGGCCACCACCGGCCGTCCCGCCCGAGCCGCAGCTGACTCGCCGCGCCGACGACGGTCCACCGGTTGCCCCGCATCCGGAGCTGCGGCCGCTCCTCCTCGTCCCAGGCCGACTCCAGCGCGGCACGCGCGCGTGCCAACTCCTCACCCGGTACGGCCCACTCCTCGTCGAGCACCGACAGCGCGGCCGCACCGCCGTGCCGCCAGGCGCGCACGGCCACCGCCAGCCCCTCCCGGCCTCGCCCCGACTCCTCGGCGAGCCGGCCGGCCACCGTCGGCTCCGGATCGGCCGCGGCCAGCCTCACGGCATCCTCGGCAACCGTCGACTCCCCGGCCGGCCCCCGCCGTTCGTGCCCGTCCTGCAGTGCCTCGGCGAGCAGCCGATGGGCTCGTGCGGCGGTCCGGGCGGCCAGGAACTCCAGGGCGGCCGGGTCCACGCCGGGCGCGGGTGCGGCCTCGGTGTCCAGGGACGGCGGCGTGCCCGGCCCGGGCAGTTCGGGCAGGGCGGGCAGCGGCGGCAGGATGTGCCCGGCCGCGTACGCCTCGGCGGCGTCCACGCCCTCCGGCTCGGCCCGCTCCTCGACGGGCGGGCCGCCGCGCGTCTGGAGGTCGTCCAACAGGACGCGTTCACCGCGTCCGCGCATCAGCAGCAGGACGAAGGGATCCTGGTCGAGCAGCCGCGCCATCTGGTAGCAGAGCGCCGCGGTGTGCCGGCAGTGGTCCCAGGCACCGCAGTCGCACTCCGGCTCCAGATCGCCCAGGCCCGGCAGCAGATCGACACCGGCCGTCTCCGCGTCCTCCACCAGGTGCGGCGGCATCTCCTTGTCCAGCAGGGCCGCGACATGCCCGGCGCGTTCGACGGCCAGGTCCAGGAACCGGTCCCACTGTTCGCCGGAGAGCTCCTGCCACAGCACGTCGGCCCGGTGCGCCGTACTGCCGCGGTCCTGGACGACGGCCGTGATGCGCCCCGGCCGCACCGACACCGCGCCGACCGCTCCCGCGCGCGCGAGCCCGCGGCCCGTCCTCAGCTGTCCGGAGTCCAGCGCCGTGTCCTCCAGGGCCTTGAGCCAGGCCTGCCCCCACCACGTCTGCGCAAAGCCCCGCCCGCGCCCGGGCGACAGCGCCGCGAACGTGCGTTCCATGTCACCGTCGTGCCGAGTGACGGCATCACCGTCGTACCGGGTCATCGTGCGCCCCCTCGCAGTTCCACCAGTTCCGCCAGCTCCACGTCCGTCAGTTCCGTCAGCGCGGCCTCGCCCGAGCCCAGCACCGCGTCGGCCAGCTCCCGCTTGCGGGCCAGCAGGGCGGCGATGCGGTCCTCGACGGTCCCCTCGGCGATCAGCCGGTGCACCTGCACCGGCCGCGTCTGCCCGATGCGATACGCGCGGTCCGTGGCCTGCGCTTCGACGGCGGGGTTCCACCACCGGTCGTAGTGCACGACGTGCTCCGCCCGGGTGAGGTTCAGGCCGGTGCCCGCGGCCTTCAACGACAGCAGGAAGACCGGCACTTCACCTTCCTGGAAGCGCCGCACCATCGCCTCGCGCTCGGCGACGGGCGTCCCGCCGTGCAGGAACTGCGTGGACACGCCCCGGGTGTGGAGGTGCCGTTCGAGCAGGCGCGCCATCTGCACGTACTGCGTGAAGACCAGCACGCCCGCCTGCTCGGCGAGGACGGTGTCGAGCAGTTCGTCCAGCAGCTCCAGCTTCCCGGACCGCCCCGTGATCGTCGGCCGCTCCTCCTTGAGGAACTGCGCCGGGTGGTTGCAGATCTGCTTCAGACCCGTCAGCAGCTTCACGATCAGTCCGCGCCGCGCCATGCTGTCCGCGCCGGCGATCCCGGCGAGCGCCTCGCGCACCACGGCCTCGTACAGGCCCGCCTGCTCCGTGGTGAGCGACACGGCGTGATCGGTCTCGGTCTTCGGTGGCAGCTCTGGCGCGATGCCCGGATCGGACTTGCGGCGTCGCAGCAGGAACGGCCGGACGAGCCGGGCGAGCCGCTGCGCGGCGGCCGGGTCCTGACCGCCCTCGACGGCCTCGGCGTAGCGCCGGCGGAACGTGCCGAGCCGGCCCAGCAGGTCCGGAGTCGTCCAGTCGAGGATCGCCCACAGCTCCGACAGGTTGTTCTCGACCGGAGTGCCGGTGAGCGCCACACGCGCGCGTGCGCCGATGGAACGCAGCTCGCGCGCGGTCGACGAGTACGGGTTCTTCACGTGCTGGGCCTCGTCCGCCACGACCATGCCCCACGGCACCCCGGACAGCCGGGCCGCGTCCAGGCGCATCGTGCCGTACGTGGTGAGGACGAACTCGCCGTCGGCCAGGTCCTCCAGGCCGCGCCGGGCGCCGTGGAAGCGGCGCACGGGTGTGCCGGGGGCGAACCTCTCGATCTCCCGCTGCCAGTTGCCCATCAGGGACGTCGGGCAGACCACGAGGGTGGGCCCGGCGGACGCGGCATCCGACTGCCGGTGCAGGTGCAGGGCGATCAGTGTGATCGTCTTGCCGAGCCCCATGTCGTCGGCGAGGCAGCAGCCCAGACCGAGGGACGTCGTGCGGGCCAGCCAGTTCAGGCCCCGCCGCTGATAGTCGCGCAGCGTGGCGGCGAGTGCGGCCGGCTGTGGCACGGGCTCCTGCGTCTCCGGGTCCGCGAGCTGCTCCCGCAGCGCCGCCAGCCACCCGGTGGGCTGCACCTCGACCCGGCTGCCGTCGACCTCCGCCCAGCCCGTCAGGGCCGCGCCCAGCGCGTCGACGGGCGTGACCTTGCGGTCCTGCTGCGCGCGGGCGCGGTGCACCTCCTGCGGGTCGACGAGGACCCACTGGTCGCGCAGCCGTACGACGGGGCGGTCGGCCTCGGCGAGACGGTCCAGCTCCGCGCGCGTGAGCCGCTGGTCGCTCAGGGCGAACGACCAGTTGAAGGCGAGCAGCGCGTCGGCGGACAGGAACGAGGGCAGCTGCGCGGGGAACGATCCGGGGCCCGTCTCGTCGTCCGGCGGCCCGACCTCCGCGCGCGTGGTGAGGCCGCGGGCGAGTTCCCTGGGCCAGTGCACGTCGACTCCGGCGCCGGCCAGCGCCCGCGCGCCCTCGCCGAGCAGCTCAGTGACCTCCTCGTCGACGAGGTCGACCGCGTCCGGCACGGTCGCCGACAGCAGGGGCGTGAGCGTGGGCCAGGCCCGCGCCGCGCGGCGCAGCGCCAGCAGGGCGTCCATCCGCGCGCGCGGACCGAAGGCCTCGGTCCGCGCGCCGGCCCACACCTCGGCGGCGTCCGCGACGAGCGCGGGATCGCTCACGCCGTGCACCTGGAGCACGGCCCGGAACGACACCTCCGCCTCGTCGGGCTCAGCGGCCGAAAGCCCGCGGGCCTCGATCCGCAGCGACAGCCGTACGCCCGCGTCGTGGCCGGCGGCCACATCGGCGGCCCAGGCGCGCTGCTCCGGCAGGTGGGACGGCTCCCGCGCCGCGTAGGCGGGGCCGCCCGTCACCAGCGGCGCGGCGGGGGAGCGGGGCAGCGTGTCGGCGACGGCGTCAAGGAAGGCGCGCAGCAGCCGCTCCGGGTCGGGCAGCCGTAGCGGCTCGCCGCCGTCCAGCGGTACGGCGTGCGCCTCGGGCGGCATCGCGGCGGCCAGACGGCGGATGTGCTCGGTCTCCTCCGCGCGCAGCGGGCCCGCGCGCCAGGCGTCGTGGTCGCCGGGTGACAGGCCCGGCAGCAGCAGTCCCCGCGCCACGAGGTGCAGGGCGTACAGGGAGGCGGCACCCCAGAACACGGCCGCGCGATGTCCGTGCGCACCGGCACGCGCGCGCGTGAGGACCGGCAGGGCCGCGCTCACCGGGAGCAGGACGGCCGGTACGGTCGCCAGGCCGACCCCGTCATCGGCGGGCACGACCACGGACAGGTCCTCGACGGTGGCCGAGGCGACGGCCGGAGGGGCCGTGCC
Organism: Streptomyces sp. TRM68367; assembly: GCF_014495685.1. Taxonomy (GTDB): domain Bacteria; phylum Actinomycetota; class Actinomycetes; order Streptomycetales; family Streptomycetaceae; genus Streptomyces. The sequence goes on from NZ_JACTVI010000101.1 coordinate 22,625, forward strand.
GTCGGGCTGCCAGAAGGCGAGGCTGCCGGTGCGGGCCGGATCACCGGGCAGGAACACGGCACAGCAGCGGCCCAGTTCGGAGATCTCGGCGGGATCGGAGGGAGGTGCCACGGAAGTCATCTGCACAGCGATGGCGCATTCCTCAAATTTGACTAGTCGAGTCGGGAGCGGCCAAGAGTACAGCATTCCCAAGGACGACGGGCACGATTTCGTTGTGATCCAGCACACTATGTAGGTGCAGTGAAGTCCTGCCAGGGCGGAGTCGGCGACGGGCTCTCAGGGGAGAGTAGGGGTCGCACCTCAGGGTCGTCTCAGGGTTGCCGTCGGAACCGCGGGAAGCGCGGGCCCGTTCTCAGGACAGAGAGCGGCAATGGCCGCGAAGGAGGCGACACGATGTCGAAGAACGCCAAGATCGCCGCAGGAGGTGTGGCGGCCGGGCTCATCCTGCTGATCTGGCTGCCCTGGTGGGCCGCGCTCCTGATCATTCTGGGAGTCCCGGCCGCCGCGTATCTCACGCTGGACCCGTCCCAGCGGCGCAGGCTGCGCCGTGTCACGCGCAAGGAGCTCGGCCGCTGACGAGCTGACACTTGGATGCGGCCACGGCGCAGGGATCAACCGGACACGCCGCCGCCCGTGGGCCCGAGGGCGGCGGCGTGCCACGCCCCGAAAACCGTTTGCGCCATCGATCATCCCGACATCACCATGACCGGCATGACTTCAGGAAAGGAGGCCCAGCGACTCCACGGTGAGCGCTGATGGCCGGACCCGAGGCGTCCCGGACGCCGTCCCGACAGCCCCAGACCCCGCCGGTGCCCCTGACGCCCGCCTGGCTGAGGACCCACTTCGACCCCCTGCCCTTCCCGGCACGCATGAGTGCCCTGGCACGCTACGCCCGCGCCCTCACCTCGCCCGCCTACGAGACCCTTTGCCACGCCCTCGACACCGGCGACCCCGACGAGCGGCACACCGCCCTGTTCCTGGCCGTCGCCCGCCGCGACCTGGAACGGGTGGCCGAGGCCCTCACGGACCCACTGCTCGGCCGCCGCGCCCGCTCGGCCGCGCTCCGTCTGCCGGTACCCGAACAGGCCGTGGAACGCCTCGCCCTGAGTGAGATCAGCGCGGTCCGTCAGGACACGTACCGTCTCCTCAGGCTCAGCCGCCGCAAGGACCTCGCCGCCAGACTTCTGCCGACGGTCCGTGAACGCCACGGCGCACGGGAGGCGGCCGCCCTGCTGCCCGCCTGCCCCGCCGAGACCGTGACGGCCTGGCTGCCCCGCGTCGACGCGGGCCCCAGCACACTCAACTCCCTGGCCCGCACCGCACCACGCGCCCTCGCCGCACACCTGGCGGCCCAGCGAGAGCGGTACGCGCATCAGAAGGCGCACCGCTTCACGCGCCGCCATCGCGCCGTGGCGTCCCTGGCCGCGCACCGCGACCCCGAAGCGGCGCTTCTGCTGCTGGAACGGGCCCCCGACCTGCTCACCCCGCACGCCGTACGGGCCGCCCTGCACCGGCCGGCCCAAGCCCTGACCGTCCTGCGTGCGGCCCGGCCCGGCCACGACGGCCACCGGACCCAGCACTCCATCCCGGCCGGGCCGCTGCCCCCGGGCCTGCGCCGCGCCCTGCTCGCCCTCCTGGTCGAGGACCGCGTGGCCCTCGCCGAACTGTGCCACCCACCGGCAACCGGCACCACGCCCCGGGCCCCCACGAGACGGCTCCGGACGGATTGCTACTGCTTCTCCCGCCCGCCGAGCGGCGGCGGGTCGTCGAGGACCGCACGGGCGCACGCCGCCTGCTGAGCAGAGCCGCCCTGAGCACCCTCGCGGCGCTCGAACCGGCCGACCGCGCCGCCCTGATCGCACCCCGACGGCTACCGCGGCAGCCCGTGGATGACGGCCCGGCTGGCGGTGGCCCTGCCCCTGGCCGACGGAGAGCCCGCGCTGCGCGAGCTGGTCGGCAACCACCGCGCGCACATCCGCGCCATGGCCTGGCCCGGCCTGCTGGCCTGTGCCGAACTCGAAGGCGACCCCGAGGAGTTCGCCCGGATCGCGACCGGCTGCGAACGGGCCTGGCACGACCAGGACGAGGTGCGCCGCCCCGTACTCGAACAACTCGCCTGTACGGCACCGCGACTGCTCGCCGCCGTACCCGAACGCGCCCTGCGCGACGCCGTCCTCACCACCGTCCAGTCCCGCGACTCGACGGCCGCCACCCTCGCCGCCGCCGAACGCCTCCTGTACCGGGTCGCCGAACGGGCGGCGGCGGAGGGCTGCGCCTTGCGGGCGGCCCTCGCCGTGGCCTCGGCCGGGCCGGGTCGCCGTCCCGGCCCGGACGGGTCAGCTGGGGCGTACGGCCATCTTGTCGAGGGCCTCCAGCAGACCCGGCAGCTCCGGTCCACGGCCCACCGGCAGAACCTCGCCGGGTTCCTCGTCGACCAGCACGAACGCGATGTCGTCAGTCCTGGCCACCAGCGACCAGCCGGGGCCGTCGGCCCGCAGCATCCGCGCGTCGCCCGTCGCGAAGGACGACCGGACCCGGCCCAGGGGCGGCGGAGTGTCGACGTAGGCACGCGCCTCCGCGAGCACCCGCCGTATGGCGCTGCGCCCCTTGCCGGCCTCGCTCCCGGCCTCTGCGGCGCCGGTCCCATTGGCGTCCGTCCGGGTCCCACCGCCGTTCGCCGCGATCCCGCCACCGTCCGCTCCGGGACCGCTGCCGTCCGCCCCGGGACGGCCACCGTCGGCCGCGTTCCCGCCGTCATCCGTCCCGGCCTCGCCCCTGTCCGCCCCGCCCGTCGCAGCGGAACCCCGGTCCTGCGCACCGGAATCGTCGGCGGACCGGAACCGGGAGTCGTCCACCTGCTCGCGCCACAGCGCCCACTGCAGAGCTATCTCGTCGGCGCCCAGACGGCGCTGAGCCGGGCCCCAGGTGCTGGTGTCCGGCGGGCCCAGCGGCGGCCCGTCCGCGACCTCGGGAGCCGGATCGTGCGGGGCGGGCACGCCCGGAGCCGCGACGGCGACCGCGAGCGGCCAGCCGGGCAGGGCGGCCACAACCGTGCGCTCGTCCGGCGACAGGTCGTACTCCATGCCGCAGTCCCAGGACGCGATGGCGACGGCGACCAGCGAGACGTCGTCCACGACGACGGTCCAGCGCGCGCCGTCCCCGTCCTGCCCGAGCACCAGCCCGTACCCGTCTGCCAGCGGAGGGAGACCGAGCGCCGCGCACGCCTCCGGATAGTCGTCGCCCAGCACACTCGGGAACTGCGCCGGCGTCAGCAGCACCGCCGTGAGCACATAGAGCGCATCGTCCTCGGCGGCGACGGCGACCTCATCCGTCCCGGCCATCCCAGCCTCCCCATCAGTTCGTCCAACGGCGCGCACCCTAGTGCGACCGGAAGCCGGTTGTCACGACTCGTACCCGCACCTGGAGCTGCAGCTTCCCGGCCGCACCGGGCGAATCGCCCCCCGCCTCCCGGCGCGTCAGGCCGCCGGCAGCCCGAGCAGCGCACGGGCCACGGTCCGCGGCGACTCGCTCCCGCTCCCGCGCGAGCGCGATGACGGCCCGGCACGCCAGCTCGTTCACCCCGAACGACAGCGCTTCCGGTGACACCCAGCCCGCAGCCCCGTCGATGCGTTCCTGATCATCCTCCGCACACGCCGAGACGTACGCGGCGGCGGCCTCGAAAAGATTGTGTGGACGTTTGTCCCGGCCGGTGCGCACTCCCCGCGCGCGGCATCGAGGAGTCTGGCGCAGGCCTTGCGTACCCTGCCCAACACGCTGGCCACCTTCCCCCTGTGTGGCTGCCCTGGCCGACCGGACATCTCCTGTTCCTCAACGTAGAGTTGGTGCCCCGGCGGCAGAAGGGGAACGGTGCAGTGAAGCGCTACGAACGCCTCGCACAGATCCGGCGCATGGACCGCATGTCGTCGTTGCTGATGTCGTAGCTGCGGTGCATCTGGTTGATCCGGCGGATCGCGGTCCGGTGCTGCCGAAGCCGTGCTCGACGATGGCGTCCAGCGGCAGCGAGGTGTCGTCGTGGCGTTTCTGTGTACGTGCGGTGCACGTTCGTCGTGATGCCCAGTGCTGGATCGACGCCTACGGCTGGCGCAGGCTGTCCCGCCAGGAGACCGTCGCCGGCAGCGTCCACTACCGCCTCTTGGGTCGCCACATGGGCATAAGGGACACGCCGGCCGCCGAGTGAGACGGCGCGGTTACTGGCGTGGGGTCAGCCTTCGCGGACGGCCAGCGCCAGGAACCGGTTGTCCTCGTCGACGTACGACGTCATGCGCCAGCTCGAACCGGCCAGCAGCGGACGAAGGCGGGGCTCCGCGCGCAGGTCGTCCGGGGTGATCTGCCGCCCGTGGCGTGCGGCCAGTGCCGCCCTGCCGATCGGGTGGAACAGCGCCAGCACCCCGCCGGGGCGCACCACCCGCGCCAACTCCCGCAGGTTCTCCGCGGGATGCGGGAGATGCGAGATGAGGCCCGCGCCGAACACGGCGTCCAGCGCCCCGGGACGCAGCGGCAACGCGGCGACATCGGCGAGCAGCAGCCGCCCGTCACGGTCCCGCCCGGCGCGCACTGCCTCCTCCAGCATGGCCGGTGTCAGATCGGCCCCGACGACCACGCCCGAGGCTCCCACGGCCGCCCGCAGCGGCGGCAGCGCGCGCCCGGTGCCGCAGCCCGCGTCGAGCACCCGGTCGCCCTCCCGCAGCCCCAGTTCCGCCACTGCGGCCGCGTAGGCCAGGTCGTCGTCGGGAAACCGGCTGTCCCAGCCGGCGGCGCGCGCGGTGAAGAACTCCCGGACGTGTGTGTGGTCGTCGCTCATGTTCCGCATGATCCCTCACTGGCACGGATGACGCCGCTGCGCGCACGTTCGAGCTTGGCGCGATCGTTCCGGAACATATCTGAGTCATATTCCAGCACCTTTCGAAATGCGCCCCCGTTGTGCGCCCTCGCCCGGACTAGCGTCAATGCCGTGTAGTTAGGGCTTGCCGATTAATAACTCGCTGTCTTGATCTCCGGTGGGTGGGTGAGTCCTGCCGCGCTGGCGAGGGCG
>NZ_JACTVI010000102.1:0-1549 GCF_014495685.1 Streptomyces sp. TRM68367
GCGCCATGACTGACGGCCTATCAAGACCGAGCCCTCGCGCGCAGGCGATCTACCGAACTCCTGATCCGAACTCCAGACAGAACCTAGATCTCCAGCAGGACGGTGAACGGGCCGTCGTTCGTCAGGGACACCCGCATCCGGGCGCCGAAGCGGCCCGTGGCCACCGTGGCGCCCAGCGAGCGGAGCCGGGCGACGACCTCGTCGACCAGGGGCTCGGCGATGTCACCGGGCGCGGCGGCGTTCCAGGTGGGCCTGCGGCCCTTACGGGCGTCCCCGTACAGGGTGAACTGGCTGATGACGAGGAGCGGGGCGTCGATGTCGCTGCACGACTTCTCGTCGTGCAGCATGCGGATCGACCAGAGCTTGCGGGCGAGCTGGGCCGCCTTCTCCTTGGTGTCCTCGTGCGTGACGCCGACCAGGACACACAGCCCTTCTCCGCTGATCTCGCCCACCGTCTCGCCGTCCACGACGACGCTCGCGCCGTCCACCCTCTGCACCACTGCTCGCATGCCGACCATCATGCCGTGCCGCCGGCGCCGCCCAGCAGGGGGCTTCTCAATGAACGTTTAACCGTCCATCTGGGGTTGATCGGGGGCACTCGGTCACATAGCGGCCACTTGGGGTGGCACGATGCTTCTCACACGCCGGTCGAGGGACGGTAGAGGCACATGAGCACATCGAGTACCGAGTGGCTGGGCACCCAGCGGCCACCCGTACAGCGCACCGACAGTCCGCGGTTGCCCGGGGACGAGGGCGGGCGGGCGGCGGACGGTGAGCGGCGGTTGCCCGCGGACGACGATCGGCCGGCGACTGGCGGTGAGCCGCTGCTGTCCGGGGAGCCGCCGGAGCAGGAGCTGGGTGCGTTGAGCCTGTCCGAGCTGCGGGTCCTGCGCCGGGAGGCGCAGCGGGACGAGGCGGACCTGAGCTACGTACGGCGGCTGCTCCAGGGGCGCATCGACATCCTGCGCGCGGAACTGGCCCGGCGCGCGCCGACCGGTGCCGCCGCCGCCTCCGTTGCCGCCCCGCCGGAGGCCTCCGTGGTCGAGCGGCTCCCGGAGATCCTCAAGGACGCCCCGGCCCGGCACCGCTCCTCGGCCCGCCACGTGACGCTGGGCACCCCGCAAGGCGAGGAGTACCGCCGCCTGGCCGCCGACATGCTCGCCGAGATCGAGCTGTCCGACCTGGGCGCGCGCACGGACCTGGAGCTGAACACCGCGATGGGTCGGCTCGTGCGGTACGAGCAGCAGGTATCCAGCCGCCGCCAGCGCCTCCAGCGCACGGCCGACGACTGCAGCGCCGAGATCGCCCGCCGCTACCGCGAGGGAGAGGCCCAGGTGGGCGACCTCCTGACGTGAAACCCAGCGGGGCGGAGGGGCACATCTCGGCCAGCAGTTCCGGGCGACGCCGGCCCCTTGGCCGGCGGTGTCGGGGAACGCCCGTCTCTTGGCCGGCAGTGTCGGGGCGGCGCCCACCCCTTGGCCGGCAGTGTCGGGTGGTGGGTGGGCAAAGGCCGGGGTCCGGGGCGGAGCCCCGGCGGGGGCCAGGGGGC
>NZ_JACTVI010000102.1:1701-27558 GCF_014495685.1 Streptomyces sp. TRM68367
CATCGACGTCCGCCCGATCACCGAGGCCGAGCTCGCCGACTGGAACCGCGCCCTGAACACCGGCTTCCTTCGCGAGCCCACCCCCACGCAGACAGTCCTCGACGCCCGCCGCAGCCAGTTCGTCCCCGGCCGTCTCCTCGGCGCGTTCGACAACGGCCTCCCCCACTCTCGGCTTCGCTCGAGCGGGGGGACCCCCATCGTGGCGACGTACCGCTCCTTCGCCCAGGAACTCACCGCCGTCGGCGGCAAACCCGTCCCCGCCGACGCCGTCTCCAACGTCACCGTGACCTCCACCCACCGCCGCCGCGGCCTGCTCACCCGGATGATCGCCCACGACCTGGCGGCCGCGAAGGACCGCGGGGACGTCGTCGCGACGCTCATCGCCGCCGAGTACCCGATCTATGGCCGCTACGGCTTCGGCCCGGCGACCTGGGTGGCCGAGTGGGCGATCGACGTACCGCGCACCGGCCTCGACCCGCGCTCGTCGGGCCCGGAGGACGGCGGCCGTATCGACCTGGTGGACGGCGAGGACGTCCGCAAGCTCGGCCCCGACCTGCACGAGCGGCTGCGCCGCGCCCAGCCGGGTGCCGTCAGCCGCGACGAGCTGTGGTGGAAGGCGGACACCGGCGTCGTGAGCCTCCTCGGCTCGCCCTGGACCGAGCCCTTCTACGCCGTGTACCGCTCGGCGTCCGGCGAGGTCGAGGGGATGGTGTCGTACACGGTGGACGACCGCTGGGGCGACGCCAAGCAGCCTCTGAACACGGCGAGCGTGAAGTGGTTGATGGCGGTCACCCCGGCCGCCGAACGCGCCCTGTGGCGGCACCTGTGCTCGATCGACTGGGTCGTGACGGTGAAGAGCGGTCCGCGCGCGCCCGACGACCTGCTCCCGTTCTTCCTGCCGGACCCGCGCGCGGCCAGGATCACCTCGCAGGCGGACTGGCTGTGGGTGCGGATCCTGGACGTCGTACGGGCCATGGAGGCACGTACGTACGGCGGTCAGGGGTCGCTGGTGCTGGAGGTGGCCGACCGGGACGGGCTGACCGGCGGACGGTACCGGCTCACGGCGTCCGCCGAGGGCGCGTCCTGCGCGGCGACCACCGAGAGCGCCGATCTGACGCTGGACGTGGGGGAGTTGGCCACGCTGTGGCTCGGGGACGAGTCGGCGGTGCGGCTGGCCGCGCTGGGCCGGGTGCGGGAAGAACGAGCGGGCGCCGCCCGTGAGGCCGACGCCCTGCTGCGTACGTCCAGGCGACCGTGGTGCCCGGACATGTTCTGACTGCTCCTCCTCTCTGCCGACGACAGGGACCGCTCATCCGTAGCGAGCTGATCGGTTGTGGTGGTTGTGCGCCTGTGCGGTTGTTGTTCGGTTGTGGCTGTGCGGTCGGTGTTCGGTTGTCGGTGTTCAGTTGTGGCTGTGCTGGCTGCACGGGCTCCCGGCTCCCCTCCGGAAGGGAGCCCGTCAGCCGGTCTGCGCGAGCAGCATCACGAGGATCACCGCGCCGATGCCGCTCATCATGGTGTTCTTCGCCTTGATGCCCACCGTCAGGGCGACCAGGGCCACGACGCCCATCGCCCCGAACTTCATCTGGACGAGCTGCTCGAAGGCTAAGACGAGGACGGCGAGGACGATGGCGATGAGCGGCATGGGCAGTCCTCCTTCGGCCATGGCCTCCAACTGCCTTCGATATGGCCAACCCCTTGGAGCTTTGACCATGTTCTGAAAGTTGGCGACCAACTTCACTGTACTTATCTCCGATTGGAAGCGACTCATAACCACCTTCCGTTGAACTGCCCAAAGATGGCGGGAAGTTGTAGTGTTTGGTTGTGGACCCGGAACACGCCACCGTCAATGGACGGAAGAGGTCACGGCGGTCACAACAGCAACAGAAGACGCCCCGCGACGTGGCCGAGGAGCTGCGCGCCCGGATCACGTCCAAGGCGCTCAAGCCGGGACAACGCATGCCCACCCAGGCCCGGTTGGCCGAGGAGTTCGGCGTCGAGCGCGGGGTCGTACGCCAGGCGCTGCGCCTCCTTCAGGAGGACGGCCTGCTCACCAACGTCTCCAAGGGCAGCCCGGCCACGGTCGCCTCCTTCCCCGGCAGGGCGCTGACCGGGCCGACCGCACCTCCGCTGCCCACGACGGTGGGCCTCGCACCGCGTATCACCGCCGCTTTCAGGGCCCCGCACGTCGAGATCGACGCCCTCTGTCTGACCTCGGTCTCCCTCAACCTCGCCATCGGGGAGCCGCTGCGCCAGATCCACGCCGGGCAACCGAAACCGGCCAAGATCGACATCCGGGTGCTGCTGCCGAGCCGGAACATCGACCTCGCCTTCCCGGTCCCGGTGGCCGGCAGCGACGGCGACCAGGTCCACGAGCGGTGGCTGGCGATGCGCAACGCCCAGGGCCAGGTGCTCCAGCACAATCTGCTGGCGCTGCGCTCCACGCACGGCATCGACGTGACCGTCTCCTTCCGCGCGCTGCCGTTCACGCCGCCGGTGAAGCTGTACCTGCTCAACGGGGCCGAGGCGCTGTTCGCCTACTACCGGGTGGCCCGCCGCGAGGCGGAGATCGACCACGAGCCGCTGGAGATGTACGACGCCCAGGGCACCCAGTCCATGCTGTTCTCGTTCGCGCAGGGCGCCGGGCTGCGCGACACCACGTTCGTGGAGCAGTCGCACCTGTGGTTCAACGCACTGTGGGAGACGATCAGTTCGGAGCTGGTGCTCACGAGCTGACGTCTCCCACGGGGCGGTTCCGGCCGGGATGCGCTCTGCTCACAGGGCGGGCCCCGCGACCAGGATCGCGAGCAGGACCGCTCCGACGGAGCTGACGGCCGGGCTGTTGGCCTTGATGCCTATGGTGAGCAGGAGCAGGCCGACGATGCCGACGGCACCGTACTTCCACTGGACGAGCTGCTCGAAGCCGATGACGAAAACGGCGGAGACGAGGGCGAGGGCGGGCATGGTCGTTCCCCCCTTCGGGCTGCTGGAGCGAGGCGGTTGTGGCGGGGAGGGGGCGAACTTCGGGCATATTTCGGAAGCAAAACCTCCGCCAACTTGGTCGAGTTGGTGACCAACTCACTCTATGTTGTCCCCACTTGGCTCCTACTTATAAACAACTTCAAAACAACTCCCGTTAGATGGATCGAAGTTGTAACGTTTGGTCGTGGCCCAGGAGAACGTGGCAGTGAACGGCAGCAGAAGGCTCTCGGCCGAGGAGGTCGCCGAGGCGCTGCGGGCGCGGATCCGTGCCGGCGACCTCAGGCCCGGTGACCGTCTGCCCACTCAGGCAGAGCTCGCCGAGGAGTTCGGCGTGGAGCGCGGCACCGTCCGCCAGGCCCTGCGCGCCCTCCAGGGGGACGGCCTGCTCAGCAACGTCAGCAAGGGCAGCCCGCCGCGCATCGCCGAGCCCGCGCCCGTGAGCGGGGAGCCGCAGCCGACGATGGTGGGGCTGGCCCCGCGGCTCACGGCGGCGTTCGCCGAGCCGCACGTCCGCATCGACGCCGCGTGCCTGACGGCGGAGAGTCTGATGGTGGCGCTGGGCGAGCCGGTCCGCCTGATCTACGACGGCACCCTGCGGCCCCAGTCGATCGACGCCCGCATCCTGCTGCCCAGCCGCGACATCCACCTGGCCTTCCCCGTCCCGGTGGAGGGCCGTGGCGACGACGACCCGGTCCACCAGCGCTGGCTGGCGATGCGCAACTCCCAGGGCCAGGTCCTCCAGCACAACCTCCGCGCGCTGCGCTACTCGCACAAGATCGACGTCAACGTCACCTTCCGGGCGCTGCCGTTCACCCCGCCGATGAAGCTGTACCTCCTCAACGGGCGCGAGGCGCTGCTCTCGTACTACATGATCACGCGCCGGGAGGAGCCGTCGGACGAGGGGACGCTGGACATGTACGACACGCTGGGCACCGAGTCCCTGCTCTTCTCCTTCGAGAAGGGGGCCGGTCAGCGGGACGCGGCATTTGTGGAGGAATCACAGAAGTGGTTCAACGCCCTCTGGGAAACGATCACCTCGGACCTCACACTCTCCTAGTGACTTCTGAGCGGACTGAAGCGGCGGCAGCGCAGACCGAGAACGATCCCGCGCAACTCCAGCAGCTGATCACGCGGGCCCGTGTCGTGCTCTGGGACTTCGACGGACCGATCTGCAGCCTGTTCGCCGGGCATTCGGCGGAGCAGGTGGCGATGGGGCTGGTGGAGTGGCTGGAGGGGCGGGGCCTGCACGGCCTGCTCACGGAGCACGAACGCGACTCCCCGGACCCGCACGTCGTGCTGCGTGCGGTGGACCGCAGACACTCCGGCAGCGACCTGGTCGCGGAGCTGGAGGAGCGTCTCACCACCGAGGAGCTGAAGGCCGCGCCCACGGCGATGCCCACCGAGTGGGCCGACCCCCTGATACGCACCTGGACGGCGGTCGGCGCCCGGATGGCCGTCGCGACCAACAACTCGCCGCGTGTCGTCCGCACGTACCTCAGGAGCCGTGGCCTGGAGGAGTGCTTCGCGCCGCACATCTACGGCCGTACCGAGGACCACCTCCACCGGCTCAAGCCCCACCCGCACTGCCTCAACCGTGCCCTGAGCGCGATGGGCTCGGCCCCGTCCGACGCCCTGATGATCGGCGATTCCCCCTCGGACGTGGAGGCCGCGGGCCGGGCGGGGGTGCCGTTTCTCGGCTTCGCGCGCAAGGAGCACAAGGCGAGGGTGCTCAGGGCGGCCGGTGCCACGGCCGTCGTCAGTTCCCTCGAACCGCTGCTCGTGACGTTCCGGGGATAGGCGTGTACGAGCCCGATGGAGGGTCGGCGAAGGGGCGCGGGGCACCTCATGGGGGTGCTGTAGCATGCCGAAACCTACTGAGCAACCGCTCGCCAGTCGGGTCAAGTCTCGTCGTCGTTCGTATCAGTAAACCGACAGGTCACTCTCGAACGACTACGCGCGGACATCACGCAGACGGGTGGAACCCCGCCCCGCGTGGCCCCCGAACGCCACGCTCGTCATGCGCACCGACACCCCCGTGTTTACCGTTTGCCATACCGTCCTCACCTCGTACCCGGAGCGGCCAGTGGGCGCACCTCCTCTTCCCCGTCCCTTTCGCGGGGAGCGCGCCACGCCCGACGACGAGCTCCGGGCGTTCGTGGCACGGGCCCGGCGGCTGGAGTCGGCCGGCAGCGGCCACCACAACCACAACCACGTGCTGGACGTGACGGAGCCCGTGGCCGAACGGCTCGGCCGCGGCCCCGGTACACGGGTGATCGTGCGCATCCCGCGCCCCGACGCGCTGCCGGTGGTCATCCGGACCTGGCGCAACGAGACACACATCCTGCGCGCCCTGAAGGGCACTCTGCCGCACGCGCCGGAGTGCCTGTGCGCGGGCGACGGCTTCGCGATCCACAGCTATGTGGACGGCGTCCCGCTCTCCCGCCTGACCGGCAACGGCAAACCCGTCGACACCCTGCACGTCAGGGAACTGGCCGCCCTGCTCGCCCGGACCACCCGGGTACGGCGGCGCACGCTGCCGCCGCTGCCGGCGTTCTGGCCCCGCGACACGGACAGCCAGGGCTTCCTGCGGACCCTGGCGCACCTGGCCGACCGGCAGATCAGACAGCCCAACTGGCCCGTCTTCGGCGGGCTGTTCGCGGCGCTCGGCGTGCCCGAGGACGCCCTGCCCCGGCTGGCCGAGCGCGTCCCGGCCATGTCCCGGCGGCCGTACAGCCTGCTCCACACGGACCTGCACCGCGACAACGTGATCGTCACCGACGATCCCGGCACGCCCCTGGTCTGCGTCGACTGGGAGCTGGCGACGTACGGCGACCCGCTGCACGACCTGGCGACCCACCTGGTGCGCATGCGGTACCCGGACCACCAGCGGGCCGAGGTCGTCGAGGAGTGGGCAAGAGCCATGCGCGAGGTCCGGCCCGCCGCGGTCGCCGGCCTCGCCAGGGACCTGGACCACTACCTCGCCTTCGAACGCGCCCAGTCCGTCTACCCGGACGTGATGCGGGCCGCGCACGACGTGCGGCGGGCGTTCGGCGCAAACGGGACCGAAGGGGAGGGGCTCGACGACGCGGAGCGGCGGCTCGACGCGGCGGCGCTGCGGGTTCAGGAGGCCCTGGAGGCCGCCGCTGAACCGTTGCGCCTGGGCAACGTGCCGAGCCGGTCGGAGATCAGCGGGGCGCTCTTCCGGTGGCTGCTCTCGCGCGGCGAGGGCGAGGAACGCGGCCGGATCGCGCGGGCCTTCCCCTGGCAGCCCGACCGGCGGGTTCCCGAGCACCCCGAGTTGCCCGCGTGGGCCGTGCAGGCGGCGCTGGCCGAGGAGGGCGCCGCCCCGGCGAGCCGGGTGTTCAAAGGCACCGGGCACCTCAACACGGTGGTCCGCGTGCCGGGCGTCGGCTTCCCCGTGGTCGTACGCCGCAAGCTCCCCGACGACTGCCGCCGCGAGGGCGGCTTCCTCAGCGAGCACAGCGTGCTGCGGGCCATCGCCGAGGCGCCGGTCGCCGTGGCCGCCCCCCGGGTCCTCGCGCTGGGCACCAGCTACCCGGGCGACCCCTTCGCCATCCACACGTACGAGGTCCCCGGCGACCCCGGCCGGCTGCCCGGCCACCCGGTGCACGGACTGCTGCCGCACGAGGCGGACGGGCTGGTCGACCAGCTGTGCGCGCTGACCCGCGTGAAGTACGAGCAGGTCGACCCTGCGGCCGGCGAGGGCCGCTTCCACCGCTGGCTGTGCGGTCATCTCGTCGCGCTCGTGGAGCAGTTGCCCGAGGACTCCAAGCAGGCCGCCCGGCACCTGGGGCTGCCCGACGCGGACCGGCTGCACGAGATGCTGGCCCGCCACCGGGTGAGCGAGCGCAGGCCGGCCCTGCTGCACGGCGACCTGAACCCGTGGAACCTGGTGCGCCGCGCCGACTCCCTGGCGCTGACCATCATCGACTGGGAACTGGCGGTGGTCGGCGACCCCCTCTACGAACTCGTCCGGCACATGCACCTCACCCCCACCAGACCGGAGATCCGGGACCGCATGTTCCGCCGCTGGGAGAGCGGCCTGCCCGACGAGTACACCCGCGACTGGCGGCGGGACTGGCGGGTCTACCGCTGGCTGGAGATCGTCCGCTCCGCGTACGTCGACCTCGACCGGCTGGTGACCGGGGCGGGCCTGGACGCGCCCAACGTGCGCCGCGCGGTGGAGTCGTACGCGATGACCCTCGCGGCGGCCAAGGGCACGCTCGGCCTGCCCGTACGACCTGGTGAGACCCCAGGTCTGGGGCGTGCGCCGGCATAGCGGGCGCCCGTGGAGGCGGGCGTAGGCTCACCGGCATGAACGAGACGGGAGCGGGCGGGGCCGGGCTGCGGGAGCGCAAGAAGCGGCGGATGTATCAGGTGCTGTCGGACGTCGCCGTGCGGCTCTTCCTGGAGAAGGGGTACGACGCGGTGTCCGTCGCGGAGGTGGCCGCCGCGGCCGAGGTGTCCAAGCCGACGCTGTTCCGGTACTTCCCGGCCAAGGAGGACCTGCGCGCTGGTCAGCCGCCGACCTGGTCCTGCTCGACGAGGTCGCCGGGCTCATCGAGCACCCCGAGGGCTACGGCCATGTCGTCGTCGACGAGGCGCAGGACCTCTCCCCGATGGAGTGCCGGGCCATCGCCCGCCGGTGTGCCTTCGGCTCGCTGACCGTGCTGGGCGATCTGGCGCAGGGGACCACGCCGTGGGCTGCCGGTCGTGGGACACGGTCATGCGGCACCTGGGGAGACCGGACGCGGCCGTGGTGCCGCTGACCACCGGGTTCCGGGTGCCCAAGGCGGTGGCCGAGCTCGCGGGCCGGCTGCTGCGGCGCCTGGACGTCGACGTGCCGCAGGCCCGGTCGCTGTGCGGGGACGGGGAGTTGGTGATCCGTCAGGTGTCGCCGGGCGAGCTGCCGGATGCGGTCGTGGACGCCGTACGGGACGCGCTCGCGCGGGAGGGCTCTGTCGGGGTCGTCGCGGCCGACGCCGACGTGGACCGGGTGCGGGCCGCTCTCGACGCGGCCGGCCTGCCCGCGGCGGGCCCGCAGGAGCCGGGGGCGCGGGTGGCCGTCGTACCGGCAACGCTCGTCAAGGGCTTGGAGTACGACCATGTCGTCGCCGTCGAACCGGCCGCGATCGCGGAGGCGGAGAGACCCGAGGAACGCGGTCTGCACCGGCTGTACGTGGTGCTGACGCGGGCGGTGTCGCGGCTGGTGGTGGTGCACGGGCGGGCGCTGCCGTTCTAGTGACTCGACCGTACCGAGGGCGTGCGGACGTCGCATTGCCGAGCTCGCCGGGCCGGAGCCGGACCAGGGCCACGATCAGCCTGACCACGGTGCGGCGTGTGTGCCCCCGGAGCTTGCGCGGGTCCGGTGCGAACCCGGTGGATGTCGGTCCCGACGGAGTCGGCCGACATGCGGATCTTCTGGTCGGGTGGTCCACTGGAACGGCGTTGCCATTGCCTTCCGATCCTCGCGTGGCCGCAGCAGCGGTATGTGCGAGAGCTTCTGGGCCGCACCACTCGCCGATGCCATGAGGCGCAGCGGCGCTCGACTGGAGGCCGCGATGGCCGGCACCCGGCCGTGAACGGCAACAGCGTAGAGACAAGTCGGACAGTGACAGAGAGGTGCCTGCCATGCCAGGTCCGCTTCGCGGCGTTGCCCGCACCGCGGCCGTCGCCGGAACGTCGGCGGCGGTGTCGAACCACGTTTCCCGGCGCCAGGTGGGCCGGTGGGCCCGGCAGGACGCACAACAGACCGCAGCCGTTCAGCATCCGTCCGCAGCACCGGAAGACAAGATCGCCTTGCTGACGGAGCTGGGCGAACTGAAAACACAGGGCGTGCTGACGGAAACGGGGTACGAGAACCACAAGCGCCAGGTCCTCACCGGGTGAACACCAGCCGTGGACGGCCTGCGGATCCTCCCTCTCGCCATCACCATGATGGTGGGACCTCAGATCATGTCGGCCATCATCTTCGTGACGGCGCCGAAAGCGGTCCGGGTGTCCCTGGGGTTCCTGACCGGAGTGGCGATCGCCACCACGGCGGGCGTGGCCGTCATGACGGGCATCGCCGCCGCCTTCGGCAACGCCGTCGATCTCGGCGACTCATCCGAGAACGGCTCCGTCGGCCGGATCATCCAGTACGCACTCGTCGCTCTCCTGGCAGCCGCCGCGCTCAAGAACTGGATCAGACGCGAAAGCATCGAGCCGCCGAAGTGGCTCGGCAGGCTGATGGGTGCGGACCCGGGCAAGGCGTTCAAAATCGGCCTGCTGGTCATCCTCCTGATGCCGTCCGACATCGTGATCATGCTGACCGTCGGTGTCCATCTGGAGCAGGGCGGGGGCTCCTTCGCCGAGGCACTGCCGTTCATCGCCCTGACGATCCTGGTCGCAGCACTTCCGCTGCTGGTGCGTCTGTCGTTCGCCGGGCACGCCGAAGCTGCCATGCGGAGGATCCGCGACTGGACGAACACACACAGCTGGCTGGTGAGCATCATCGTGTGCGTGATCTTCATCGTCCTGATCCTCGTTTGACTCGCAAGTGACCCACGCGCAAGTGACAAGGAGGACGTCATGGCTCAGACGACATACCAACGCCCACAGCGTTCCATGGAGGTGGCCGGCGGACTGGTGGCATTCGGCGCGGTCATGCTGGTCATCGGAGGCATTCTTGACATATTCCGCGGCATCATGGCCCTCGGCGATGACGCCATCATCGTCTCACGCCGGACTACGTGTTCAGGTTCGACACGACCGGCTGGGGATGGATTCACCTGATCCTCGGTGCGCTGGCCGTTCTGGTCGGCCTCAGCCTCTTCAAAGCCCGGACCTGGGCCCGCGTCGTCGGGGTCGGGCTGGCAGGACTGCTCCTGATCTCCAGCTTCCTGACCCTGCCTTACTACCCGGTCTGGTCGGTCGTCCTGATCGCGATCTACGGCTTCATCATCTGGGCCCTGTGCGTCGTCCAGCCGCGAGACACATGAATGGGGCGACTTCCTGCGGCCATGCCGGGAGCCGGGGGGACACCGGACGCAAGGCAGCCCGCGGCAAGCGCACCGTGACGTGCGACTTCAACGCTACGCGCTGGCCGGCGGCAACGTCTGCGCCGTCGCCCGGCGCCGGGGCATCGCGGGTTCGTCGCCGACGGGCTGATCCGGGACCTCGCCGAGGTGCGGGAGCTGGGCTTCCCCGTCTTTGCCCGGGGCGTCATCCCGATTCCGGGCACCAAGTCGGCCGTGCGGCCGCTGAACGAGCGGGTGCGGTGCGGCGGGGTGTCCGTCGACGCCGGGGACGTGGTCGTGGCCGACGAGGAGGGGGTCGTGGTCGTACCGGGTGCCCGGCGCGAGGAGGTGCTGGCCGCCGCGCGGGGCAAGCTGGCCAAGGAGGCGGAGGAGTCGCTGGAGGCGTGGGAGGCGGCGCACCGGACGCGGATCGACGGGATCCTGGCGGAGCGCGGGTTCGTGGGCTGACCCGTCTCAGGGACGGAGGTCGGACCCCTGTCGCCGGAGCGCACAACGGTCGATTCTGGTGCTGATGCTCCTCTTCCTCGACGTCGACGGAACGCTCATCCCGTTCGGGGCGGCGCGGCCGTCTCCGGTGTACGGGAGGGATCCCGTATGGCCCGAGGCCTCCGGCCATCCCCTGCTGTCCCGCATCGACCCCGCGCTCGGCCCCCGGCTCGCGGCGCTGGACTGCACACTGGTGTGGGCCACGACCTGGGGCGACGAAGCCAACGACTGCGTCGCGCCCCGGCTCCGGCTGCCCCGGCTGCCGGTGGTGGACTGGCCGGAGCAGAGCGCGGACGTGGCCGAGCCGGGCGGGCCGCACTGGAAGACCCGGCCCCTGGTCGCCTGGGCGGCGGGCCGGCCGTTCGTCTGGCTCGACGACGAGATCACCGACGCCGACCGGGCGTGGGTCGCCGCCCACCATCCCGGGCGGGCCCTCCTGCACCGGGTGGATCCCGGGGCGGGGCTCACGGACGCCGACCTCGCGGTGGTGGAGGAGTGGCTCGGCGGGGTGTGCGGGTGACGGGTGTGCATGCGGACTTCGGGTACGTTGCCGTGGTCGGGCAGGCGGCGCAGTACGTCCTCGCGCAACTCGACGCGAGTACATTGCGAAGTGTCACCATCGCAATGGGGGTCAGTATGCCCGACGCCGACTCCGCTGCCCCAGACCGCATCGGGGAACGCATCCGGGAGTTCCGAGCCATCCGCGACTACTCACTGTCCGAACTCGGCAGGCAGGCACACATCTCGCCGAGCATGCTGTCCCGCATCGAGAACGGCGAACGGTCCGTGACAATCGGGGCTGAGACTCTTGGCGGATGGCCGCTTACGGCCCAGAAGCAGCCCCGCACCAAGCCGAGATGCGCGGGGCTACCGATGGGTGCGTGTTTCATCTACCTACGTCGGAGGCGCCTGAGGCGCCGACGGCCTGGCGCGGATCGGTCGTGCAAGATCAACCACAGCCACACCGCACCGCAGAGAGCTGTTCCCTCTAGCAACGCAGTCAGAGGCAGCAGAGCACCGCGACCGCCGGTCGTCACCGCCGCAAGGACGGTATACCCCACAGCGCCAAGGGTGATCGCACCAAAGATCCACCGGGCCAGGTGACGGGCGGCGGCTCTGCTATGGACGCTCTCAGACTCGTTCTTGGCGCCTCCGTTCTGTTGTTGCTATCCGGCTCCCGGGCGCACAAACCCAACGGTGGCCTTCTCGGTTGTCAAGCCGTTGCTGTCGGCCGTCACTGACCGCTCGCCGCCTGTGCTGGTGGTGTTCTTCCCGGTGGGTGCCGGCGGACTTGCCTGTTGGGGGCCGTGGCCTCGCTCAGATTGCCAGCGGGCCGCCTGCCGTGAAGGCCCGTTCGGCGAAGCGGGTGCCGATGCGGTGGTGGGTGGGGGCGTCCGGGTGGAGGCCGTCGGGCAGGGGGAGTTCGGCGGCGTCGGGTTCGCCGTAGAGGGTGCGGCCGTCGAGGTAGTGCAGGTGTGGGTCGTCGGCCGAGCGCTGGTCGACGATGCGGGAGAGCGCGTCGCGGATGACGGTCAGGGTCAGTTTTCCGGCGGGGACCTCGGCGGGGTCGCCGGTGGCCCGGAAGCGGAGCTGTCCGGTGCTGAGCGAGCCGGGGTCGAAGGCGGCGGGGCCGGGGGTGTCCTCGTGGATCGGGCACAGGAGGGGGGAGACGACCAGCAGCGGCGTCGTGGGGTGGCCCTCGCGGATGGTGTCGAGGAAACCGTGAACGGCCGGAGTGAAGGCGCGCAGCCGCATCAGGTCGGCGTTGACCAGGTTGATACCGATCTTGACGCTGATCAGGTCGGCGGGGGTGTCCCGCATCGCCCGGGCGGTGAAGGGGTCGAGCAGGGCGCTGCCGCCCAGACCGAGGTTGACCAGCTCCACGCCGCCGAGGGAGGCGGCGAGCGCGGGCCAGGTGGTGGTGGGGCTCGCCGCGTCGGAGCCGTGGCTGATCGAACTGCCGTGGTGCAGCCACACCTTGCGGCCCAGGTCCGGTACCGGCTCGACGGGGGCGTCCGTGCGCAGGGCGACGAGCTCGGTCGTCTCGTTGTGCGGCAGCCAGATCTCGACGTCCTTCACGTCGTCGGGCAGGCCGGTGAAGCGCAGGGTGCCGGGCTCGCCGGACCGATGCTCCACGGCCCAGGTCGCCATGTCGATGGTCACGGTGTCGCCGCCGGTCACCGTGCCCTGCCCGCACAGGCGGCCGTCGACGAGGAGGTCGTACACGCCGTCCGGGCGGGGCGGCGCACCGACGTACACCCGCTTGGTCGGCACGGTGTCCAGCTCCACGGCGGTGGCGCGGGTACGGAACGCCAGCCGTACGCCGGAGGGCTGGGACTCGGCCATGGCGAGCTGACCGTCGGCGCACTGCGCGCGGGCCCGGGCGGGCAGCCGGTGCGGCAGTACGCCGCGCTCGGTGCGCTCCAGGTCGAGGGCGCCGCGCACGAGGCCGGCGGTGAGGGGGGTGGTGATCCAGGTGTTCCCGGTGGGCATGGGGTCAGCTTTCCGGCGAGGGTGTGGGCTCGGGCCAGTTGCGCAGCAGGGCGTCGAGGGCGTCCAGGATCCGCGACCAGGTCTCCTGTGTGTCGGGGGCGCTGTGGCTGAAGCCGCCGCCCAGCTCCAGGCTGACGTAGCCGTGGAAGACGCTGCCCAGCAGCCGCACGGCGTGCGTCTGGTCGGGCTCGGTCAGGTCGTAGCCGCGCAGCAGCGCCCGGGTCATCCGCGCATGCCGTACGCCCGCGCTCGCGGCCGCCGTCTGCGGGTCGAGCCTGAGCTGGGCCGCGGCGTAGCGGCCGGGGTGCTCGCGGGCGTAGTCGCGGTAGACGTTCGCGAGGGCGGCCAGGGCGTCCTTGCCGGCCCGTCCGGCCAGGGCGTCGGCGGCGCGGTCGGCGAGTTCCTCCAGGGCGAGCAGGGCCATCCTCGTGCGGAGGTCCTGGGAGTTCTTCAGGTGCGAGTACAGGCTCGCGACCTTCACGTCGAACCGCCGGGCCACCGCCGACACGGTCACCTGCTCGAACCCGACCTCGTCCGCCAGCTCCGCCCCCGCCCGGACCAGACGTTCGGTGGTGAGTCCTGCGCGTGCTGCCATAACCGTCCCTTCATCTGCCCTAACGGATTATGTGTTTGCCTAAGCCTTTTAGGCAAACGGCAACCAGGCCACTGCTAGGTTCACCGCGTGACCGACACCCACTCCGCCCACCTCGCCGCCATCCGCGCGTCGTACGACACCGTCGCCGCCGCCTACGCCGCCCGCGTCAAGGCGCCCACCGAGCTGGATCCCCTGTCCCGCGCGGTGCTGGGCGCGTTCGCTGACCTCGTCCGGGCCGACGGGCGGGGGCGACCGGGGCGACCGGGGCGACCGGTCGCGGACCTGGGCTGCGGCCCCGGCAAGGTGACCGCGCACCTGGCCGCGCTGGGGCTGCCCGCCTTCGGCGTCGACCTGTCGCCGGAGATGGTCGCGCTGGCCCGCGCGGCGCATCCCGGCCTGCGATTCACCGTGGGCTCGATGACCGCGCTGGACATCGGCGACGACGAACTCGGCGGCATCCTGGCCTACTACTCCACCCACCACACGCCGCCGCGGTGGCTGCCGGACGTCTTCGCCGAGTTCCACCGCACCCTGGCGCCCGGCGGCCACCTGATGCTGGCCGGTCACGTGGGCGACGGCGAGCACCTGCGCCCGACACAGGCCTACGGCGGCCATCCGGTGTCGTACGAGTCCCATCTGCTGCCGGCCGGGCGGATCGCCAACCTGCTGGAGCGGGCCGGGCTGGCCGTCACCGCGCGGCTCGTGCAGGAGCCGGAGGAGGGGATGCGGCGGAGGGCCGCGACGATCCTGGCCCGCAAACCGGACCGGCGCCCTACGGGGTGAGGGCGTCCTCCGAGAGGGGGCGCCCGCCGGGACAAGGGGGCGCGCGCCGGGACGAGGGGGCGCGCGCCGCGTCGGCGAAGATCCGGGCGAGCGGGGAGAGCGCGTCCCAGCGGCGGACCGCCCCGCCGACCGGGAGCGATCGTGCTCCGGCGGGTCAGCTCGAAGGCCGGCGGGCCTGTTTCACCTCACGGTCGACCGCCCAGGCGTCCCCCACCGGCCCCACGTGTGCGAGCTTGTCGGGGTTGAGCACCGAGCGGATGGTCTGGATCCGCCCGTCGAGGACGTCGAACGCCATGGCGGTGAGGACCCGGCCGTCGCGGTCGCGGAGGATCGCGCCCGGCTGGCCGTTCACCTCGTGCGGCTCGAACGCCACATCCACCCGGGTGAGCAGCGGGCCGACCGAGCCCAGCAGCCGGGCCACCTTCTCGGTGCCGACGACGGCCCTGGCCAGCTGCGGTGCCTTGCCGCCGCCGTCGCCGACCATCTGCACGTCGGCGGCGAGCAGCTCCCGCAGCCCGTCGATGTCGCCCTCCCGCAGCGCGTCGAAGAACCGCGCCGCCAGTTCCTCTCGCTCCCGCCGGTCCGCCTCGAACCGGGGGCGACCCGCGTCCATGTGCCGCCGCGCCCGCACCGCGAGCTGGCGGCACGCCGCCTCCGAGCGCCCCACGGCCGACGCGACCTCGGGAAAGCCGAACCCGAACACCTCCCGCAGCACGAACACCGCCCGCTCCAGCGGACTGAGCCGCTCCAGCAGCACCAGCGCCGCCATCGACACCGAGTCGGCCAGCTCGGCCGACCGCGCCGGATCCTCGTAGGGGTCGGCGAGCAGCGGCTCGGGGAACCACGGGCCGACGTACTCCTCCCGCCGTACGCGGGCCGAGCGCAGGACGTCGATGGAGATCCGGGTGACCACGGCCGAGAGAAACGCCCGGACCGATCTGGGCGACGTCGCGGAGCCCGCGAACCGCAGCCAGGTCTCCTGGACCGCGTCCTCGGCCTCGCTCACGCTGCCCAGGATCCGGTACGCGATCGCGAACAACAGCGGCCGCAGCTCCTCGAACTCCTCGGCCTTGCTCATACCGGCGCCTCCTTGCCCTCCCCGGCTCTGAGCGACGCCGGCTATTCCTCGGGCGCCTCGGTACTGGGTCACGCCGGTACCTCCTCGAACTGCTCGCCCCTGGGTCACGCCGACTCCTCCTCGAACTCGACGGCCCCGGTCATACCGGCTCCTCCTCGACTTCCCTGACTTCCTTGACTTCCCCGACTTCCCCGGCTCTGGTCATGCCCGTGTCTCGGTCTTCCGGTTCACGCCCAGCTCTTCCTTGAAGCCGTCGCGCCACGAGGGATAGCGCAGCTCCCAGCCCAGCTCCCGCTTCGCCTTGGCGTTGGAGAATCCGCGGCCCTCGGTCATCATGGACACCGCGAACTCCCCGGCCAGCAGCCTGGCCAGCCACTTGGGAACCCGCATCGGCCGCTTCGCCCCCGCGCACGCGGCGAGATACGGCAGCCAGTCGCGGACCTGGGCGGGCTCGTCGTCGACGATGTTGAACACGCCCCTCGCCCGCTGCTCCACGACCAGGACGGTGGCGCTCGCCGCGTCGTCGAGGTGCACCCACGAGTTCCAGCCGTTGCCCTCCCCGACGAGCGGGAACTTCCGCTTGCGCACCATCTCGACCACGTCGTCGCTGGCGCCCGGCCCGTAGAACCCGCCGTAGCGCAGGACCGTGCCGCCGGCCTTGGGCACCACATCCTGGATGTGCATGACACCCTCCGAGAGCCTGCGCACCACCGCAGCCGAGCCCGGGTCGATCGGGTCCTCCTCGGTCAGCAGTCCCGTGCCGGGCCCGTAGCTCTGCGCGAAGCTCTGCACGACGACGTGGGGGACGCCGGTCGCCTCGGCGGCGGCCAGCAGGTGGTCCGTGCCCTCGATGCGCAGCCGGTTGGTGGGGGTGAAGAACCGGTCGGGGTGCCGCATGTCGGGCTTGCCGGTGCCGAGCCCGGTCATCTGGTGCACGATCGCGTCCGGCCGGGCCTGGGCCACCGCCTCACCGACCGACACCGCGTCCAGCCCGTCCATCACGACGCCATGCGCGCCCAGCTCCTCCAGCAGGCGCAGCTTGGCCGCGCTCGTCGTCGTAGCCGTCACCTGGTGTCCCCGGGCCACCAGCTGCGGCACCAGCCGCCGCCCCAGGGCCCCGCTCCCGCCTGCCACGAACACTCGCATGACCGTCACCCTCCTCCTGTTTCCCGTCCGCTGTCTCTACGACCTCGGACGAGACAGCACCGGCTGTCTGTGACATGGCCGGCGGTCGTTGTCACATCCGGGGCCCGTCGGTGTCTTCATGCCGACCGAGTCAAACGTCCAGGGAGGACACCGATGACGCTCCGCGTCCCGAAGGCCGAACTCCCCGTCGAGCTCAGGGAGAACCTGATCAAGCAGTTCGGCGCCGTACCCGAGAATGCCGAGGTGCTGTGGCACAGTCCCACGGTCGCCCGGGACAGCCTGGACTACGGCGGCAGGGTGGGCGCCTGGGACGCGGCCGACGCGAGCCTCAAGACGTTCGCGCACATGGCCGTCGCCGCACAGGTGGGCTGCAGCTGGTGCCTCGACGTCGGCTACTTCCAGGCGCAGAACCAGAACCTGTACCTGGCGAAGGCGAGCCAGGTGCCGCGCTGGCGGGAGCCGGAGGCGTTCACGCCGCTGGAGCGGGACGTCATGGAGTACGCCGAGGCCATGACGAACACGCCGCCGACCGTCACCGACGAGCTGCACGCGGGCCTGCTCGGCCGGCTCGGCGCGGCGGCACTGGTCGAGCTCACCGCGTACATCGCCTTCGTCAACCTGGCGACCAGGGCCAACGTGGCGAACGGGGTCCGGTCGCAGGGCTTCTCCACCGCGTGCGGGATACCGCTGGCCGCGCGTCCCGAGAAGTCCGGCGAGCAGTCCGGCGCGGCGTCGACGCGATGACCGAGAACGACCCGTACGTCACCCACCGCAGCCTGCACCGTCGCCTACGAGCTGCTCGGTTCGGCGGCCGACGCGGAGGACGTGCTCCAGGAGTCCTGGCTGCGGTGGGCCGGCGTCGATCACGCGCAGGTGCGTGACGCGCGCGCCTACCTCGTCCGGCTCGTCACCCGGCAAGCCCTCAACCGCCTGCGCACCCTGTCGCGCAGCCGCGAGGAGTACGTCGGTGAGTGGCTGCCGGAACCCCTGCTGACCAGCCCCGATGTCGCCGAGGACGTCGAGTTCGCGGAGAGCGTCTCGATCGCGCTGCTCACCGTGCTGGAGACGCTCGGGCCGACCGAGCGGGCGGTGTTCGTGCTCCGCGAGGTCTTCGAGCTGCCGTACGGCGAGATCGCCGAGGCCGTCGGGAAGTCCGCGGCGGCGGTACGGCAGAGCGCGCGCCGGGCTCGTGCGCACGTGGCGGCCCGGCAGCCGCGGGTGCGGGTGACCCCGTCGGAGCAGCAGGCCGTGGTGGAGCGGTTCCTGACCGCGTTGCGCACCGGGCGGTGGCAGGAGCTGCTGGAGGTCATGGCACCGGACGTGGTCCTGGTCACCGACGGCGGAGGGTTGGTGGCCGCCGCTCTGGCCCCGATCCACGGAGCCGAACCGGTGGCGACGCTGCTGGCCAACGCGCACCGCGCGGTCACCGCACTCGACACGACGACCGTATGGCTCAACGGCACGCCTGCCGGGCGAATCGACTTCGACGGCGAACCGACCGCGGTCAGCCTCGTTGTGGACAACGGCCGGGTCACCCGGATCTACGTGGTGCGCAACCCACGGAAGCTGACGCGGCTGGACCAGCCTGCTGAACTCGCGAGGTAAGCAGGCCTCTGCCCGGCTATCCGGCATCCGAATGTGGCGTGGCAGTGCCGCCCGCGGTCGTTTCGGGTTTCGTGTGGAGGATCGCGCGGGCCTGCTCCGCGGAGCGGGCGGTGCTCTCGCTGACGAAGTCGAGGAAGCGCGCGATGTTCTCGAAGCGGGCGCCCGCGGGGGTGTGGGGGCCGAGGATGCCGACGCCCTGCCGTGCGGTCTGGACGACCTGGGCGATGGCCCGGGCGCTGGCCATCATCGACTCGTACATGAGGTCGTCGTCGACGACATAGCGCTCGCGGCGGCGTTCGTTGCGCTCCCGGCGGACCATGCCCTGGCTCTCCAGGAACGCGATCGCTTTGGAGACGGACGCCGGGCTGACATCGAGGCGCTGGACGAGTTCGGACGCGGTGAGGCTGCCGGAGTCGGTGAGTATGAGGGTGGCCAGGACCCGGGCCATCATCCTGGGCATGCCCGACTGCATCATGACGGTCGTGAACGTCTCCTCGTACGCGCGGACGGCCTCGGCGTCGCGCCCGTAGGCCTGCGGGGACGCCCCCGTGCCCCGGGGCGCGGCCTGTCGGCCGCGGTGGGCCCGGCGTTCGGTGGCACGGTGGGCCAGGTCGGCGCGGTAGGCGGTGGGGCCGCCGTTCCGCATCACCTCACGCGTGATCGTCGAGGTCGGACGGTCGAGACGTCTGGCGATCTCCGCGTAGGCGAGGCCGTCGGCCAGCCCCAGCGCGATCTGCTGACGTTCCTGCTGGGTGAGCCTGCTTCCCGGCATCGCGGTCTCCTTCGTGCTCTCCGAATGCCTCGACGATAGCGTTCATGTCCAATCCATTGCAACGAAGTGAGCAGTTGCTGTTGCGTTAGTTGCCAAACCATTGCAACGATTTTTCGCCTTCTACCTGCATTAATGTCGATTGAGTGCAACGAATTTGTTGCTAGATCTTTGAACGCAACGTAGCTTTTCCGCTGTCAGAAACAAGAGCACCAAGGAGCCGAAGGAGAGCACGATGCAGAAGTTCGACACCCCCGCCCCGGTCTCCGCCGTTCTGGACATCCCCGCGGGGCGCATCCAGTTCATCGCCGCCCACCGGGCCGACACCACGGTGGAGGTGCGGCCCGCGGACACCTCGAACGGCCGCGACGTGAAGGCGGCGGAGCGGACCACGGTCGAGTACGACGACGGTCTTCTGCGGATCGCGGCCGCACCGGCGAAGAACCGGATCCTCGGCAGCTCCGGATCCGTCGAGGTGACCATCCAGCTGCCCGTCGGCTCCCGCATCGAGGCGCAGGCGGCCAGCGCCGAGTTCCGGGGCGTCGGACGGCTCGGCGACGTCGCCTTCGAGGGCGCGCAGGGCTCGGTCAAGCTCGACGAGGCCGCGTACGCCCGCCTCACCCTCCTCGCCGGTGACGTCTCGGTCGGCCGCCTGGGCGGCCCCGCGGAGATCAGCACCCAGAAGGGCGACATCCGGATCGCCGAGGCCGTGCGCGGCACGGTCGAACTGCGCACCGAGGCCGGCGACATCTCGGTCGGCGCCGCCCGCGGAGTCTCCGCCTCCCTGGACGCCGGCACCACCTACGGCCGGATCACCAACGCGCTGAAGAACACCGACGGCGCCGCCGCCGGACTGAACATCCACGCGACCACCGCCTACGGCAGCATCGCCGCCCGCAGCCTCTGAGGAGCACCCATCATGACGAACCCGGCCATCGCGGCGAACGGGCTGCGCAAGTCCTACGGCGACAAGGTCGTGCTCGACGGCATAGACCTGACCGTCCCCACCGGCACCGTCTTCTCCCTGCTCGGACCGAACGGCGCCGGCAAGACCACCGCCGTGAAGATCCTGTCCACGCTCATCACCGCCGACGGCGGGCAGGCCCAGGTCGCGGGCCACGACCTCGCCACATCACCGGACGGGGTGCGTGCCGCGATCGGCGTCACCGGCCAGTTCTCCGCCGTCGACGGCCTGATCACCGGCGAGGAGAACATGCTCCTCATGGCGGACCTGCACCACCTGTCCAGACGCGAGGGGCGGCGGGGCACCGCCGAGCTGCTGGAGCGCTTCGACCTTGTGGAGGCCGCGAAGAAGCCCGCCGCCACCTACTCCGGCGGCATGAAGCGCCGCCTCGACATCGCCATGACCCTGGTCGGCGACCCGCGGATCATCTTCCTCGACGAGCCGACCACCGGCCTCGACCCGCGCAGCCGCCACAACATGTGGCAGATCATCCGCGAGCTCGTCACGGGCGGCGTCACCGTCTTCCTCACCACCCAGTACCTGGAAGAGGCCGACGAACTCGCCGACCGCATCGCCGTACTCAACGACGGCAAGATCGCCGCCCAGGGCACCGCCGAGGAGCTGAAGCGGCTCATCCCCGGCGGCCACGTGCGACTGCGCTTCTCCGACCCGGCCGCGTACCAGAGCGCCACCTCCGCGCTGCGCGAGGTCACCCGGGACGACGAGGCACTGTCACTGCAGATCCCCAGCGACGGCAGCCAGCGCGAGCTGCGCTCCCTCCTCGACTGGCTGGACTCCGCCGGCATCGAGGCCGACGAGCTGACCGTACACACCCCCGACCTCGACGACGTCTTCTTCGCCCTGACCAGCTCCACCGTGCCGCGCCAGCCCAACCAGCCCAAGGAGACCGCCCGGTGACCTCCCTCTCCCTCGCCGTACGCGACTCGTCCACGATGCTGCGCCGCAACCTCCTGCACGCCCGGCGCTACCCGTCCATGACCCTGAACCTGCTGCTCACGCCGATCATGCTGCTGCTGCTCTTCGTCTACATCTTCGGCGACGTGATGAGCGCGGGCATCGGTGGCGGCGGCGCCGACCGCTCCGACTACATCGCCTATATCGTCCCGGGCATCCTGATGATGACCATCGGCAGCACCGTGATCGGGGCCGCGGTGTCCGTCTCCACCGATATGGCCGAGGGCGTCATCGCCCGTTTCCGTACGATGGCGATCCACCGCGGCTCTGTGATCATGGGGCACGTCGTCGGCAGCGTGCTGCAGGTGCTCGCCAGCCTGGTCCTCGTCGGGGCCGTCGCGGTGGCCATCGGCTTCCGCTCCACCAACGCCACGGCCCTGGAGTGGCTGGCGGCGTTCGGGCTGCTCGCGCTGTTCGCCCTGGCGCTCACCTGGATCGCGGTCGGCATGGGCCTGGCCAGCCCGAACGCCGAGGCGGCCGGCAACATGGCCATGCCGCTGATCCTCCTCCCGCTCATTTCGAGCGCCTTCATCCCGGCCGACACGATGCCGGGCTGGTTCCAGCCGATCGCCGAGTACCAGCCGTTCACCCCGGCCATCGAAACCCTGCGCGGCCTGCTGCTCGGCACCGAGATCGGCCACAACGGGTGGCTCGCGATCGTCTGGTGCCTGGGGCTGAGCGCCCTCGGCTACCGCTGGTCGACGGCGCTGTTCAACCGCGACCCCAAGTAACCGCCATGACAGCGCGGGCCACCTCCCGCAACTCGTCCCACCCCAGGGCGGCGCACTCCGAGACCGCGTCGGTGTACGCCGCCCCGTCGGCGTTCTCGGCTGCCTGCCGGAGTGCGGCCGCAGCGAGGTGCGGATCGGTTTCCGACGGTGACGGCGGACCTCAACTCTTGACGGCCTCTGCGATCTGCCGGGCCACCTGGGCGGGCGTGAGATGCGTGGTGTCGACGACCTCGGCCTCGCCGTGTAGCCACGTGCGGGCCGCCTCGGCGTAGGGCTCAAGGTATTTGAGACGGAATGGGGAGGGGACGGGGTGCTCCCCCTCGATGCGCCCGCGGAGGGTGCCCTGGTCGGCGTGGAGGACGAAGTGCCGTACCGGAATGGCATGTTGGGCGAGGCCCGTGCTGATCTCGCGCCAGTACTGCTCGATAAGGACAGTCATGGGTATCACCAGAGTGCCGCCGGTGTAGTCGAGTACGCGGCGGGCGGTCTCGACTACGAGCGGCCGCCACGGCGGCCAGTGCTGGAAGTTGTCCGCCCCGGGCCCGGGCAGCCCCGGCGTGATGTCCATGAGTGTCTCGCCGACCTTCTCGGCGTCGAACACCCGTGAATCCGGGATCAGCTGCTGCACGAGTGCACTGGTCGTCGTCTTGCCTGCGCCGTGGGTGCCGTTGATCCATACGATCACGGGACCCAACGCTAGCGTTGTGCGGGCCGCGGGAACGGGCACAGCAGAAATCCGCTACTTCGCGTCTCAACCCGAACAGCGAGCCATTACCGGAGTACCTCTACCTCCGCACCCACGGCATCGTCGGCCTCCTGCGGCGCCTGGTCGAGGACGGGCTGGCCAAGGCGATGGAGAGCGGCCTGGAGGACCTGACCATCGACCTCCTCGACGAGGTCACCATCAACCTGGGCAACATCCCCGGCAAGGACGGCGTACGGGACCCTGAAGCAGGAGAGATCCCCGACGTCGACACCGCCCCGCAGCCGCAGCCGCAGGTGAAGCCGGCCGGGGAGACACCGAAGGCCAAGAAGGGTCGCAACACAGTTCTCGACGACCGCGGCACCCCTCCGGCGGCCGAGGCATGACCCTGCGTCCCCTGCCCCGCACGCTCACGCCTCTCGAGGACGAGTCGCTGGTGGGGCTCATCCTGCGCCTGGCCCACCACAGCGGGAGTACGCCCGCTGCCATCGCCGCACGCATGGGCCTCTCGGACCGCCGCGGAATCCACGTTCCGGCAGGATCGCTGCTCACCCTCCTTCCGCGCAGACTCGCCGAAGCCGCGCATGTGGCAGGCCTGTCGCTCCCCGAGATGGAGAACCTCCTGCTGGCTCCCCTCGGCGTGCGCTACGGACCGCTCAGCCAGCAGCACGCACCGTGGTACGGACCTCAACTCCTCACCCAGCCCCGGCGGTGGGTCCACCTCCGCACCACCCAGTTCTGTGAGCGTTGCCTGGCTGGGAAGGGCAGCCCTCTGGGAGCCAGGCTCGGCGGCCCCTGGAAGAGGCACTGGCACCTGCCGGTCGTCTTCGCCTGCGTCGAGCACCGCCGTCTGCTCCGCCGCTGTTGCCCCCACTGCGGGTCCGAGAATTTCAACACGGATGAGGAAGCCTCATGACCCACAGCGCCGACTTCGAGACCGCGGTAGCGCGCATGCGGACGCAGCGGCGGCAGGCAGAGCAGCGTGAGGTCCACTACCACGAGGCGCGCATCCTCCTGCTCATCTCGCAGTTCACCACCCCCAAAGGGGGGCTCGACGGTCTGACAAAGCTCGCCAAACTCGACTTCCTGCTGCGCTATCCAGCGATGCTGGAACGTCTCCTGCCCGCTGGCGAGGCGTCGTGGCCGGCAGGAACCGCCCCCACACCACCCGAGCGCCTCGCGGTCGAAAGCCGTATGACCCGCTACAAGTACGGTCCCTGGGACCAGCGCTACTACAGCGTCCTCGGCTCGCTCGCCGCCCGCGGCCTGATCGTCTACAGCAACAGCGCCAGAGCCGAATTCCGCGCCACGCCGCAGGGCGCCGCCGCCGCGGCCTCTCTTGCCACAACGCCGGAATGGGCCGTTGTCGCCAGCCGGATCAAGCTGCTCAAGCGGCATTTCAACAAGTCAGGATCGGCCTTGAAGAACCTCATCTACGACCGTCTGCCCGACGCCGTCGACCGGCCCTGGCGGACGGAGATCTGACATGGCCGTCCACCTGCGCATCGTCTCTTTGACCGTCACGACCGCCGAGGCGGAACAGACCTACCGCTTCGGCCGTCCGGCCACAGTGATCACCGGCCCCATCGGCACTGGCAAGTCCAGTCTGCTGATGCTCTTCAAGCACGCCCTCGGCGGCAGTGCCATGCTCACCCCGGCGGTCCGCGACCACGTCCTGTCGGTCCAGGCCGAGGTCGCGGCCGGCGATGAACGTGTCGTCCTCCGGCGGACCATCGAGGGAGACACCGCCGACTCCGTGGATCTCCTCGATCCACACTCCCTCGCTCTGGAACGCACCCTGCCTCTGCGGGCCTCGGAAGGCGTCACCACGCTCTCCGACCACCTCCTGGACGCGCTCGGCTTCCCGCGCGAACAGATCGCCGCACGGCGAGAAGGAGCAGCGAGGCCGCAGAACCTCACCTTCAACGACCTGTACGCCTACGCCTACCTCCAGGCACGCGAGATCGACCGCCAGGTCGTCGGTCACCTGGACAGCTGGTTTGAGACCAAGCGCAGAGAGCTCTTCCGCCTGATGTTCGGGCTCACCGACAGTGCGCTCATGGAGCTCAAGCGCACCAGGAACCAGCTCTTGGACACACTGAAGGCCAGAACCGCCGAGCACGACAACGTCAGCTCCTTCCTGGCAGCCTCCGACCCCCGCAGCGACGACGAACTGCGGGCCGAACTCACTCAGCTGCGCGACACCCTGGAGCGGGCATCGTCCGCCCTGGCCAGCCTCCGCACCGAACTTGAGGAACAGACCGCCGCCGACACCGCGGTGCGTGACGAGCTGCAGAACGCCATCCGCGCCGCGCGGCAGACCGAAGAAGAAGTGTCCGCGGCCGCCGACCTCGTGGAGGCGCGGCATGCCGTCGTTGCTCAGGTACAGCTCGACCTCTCCCGTCTCGCACGGTCGGTCACGGCCATCGACCAGCTCTCCCCCTTCGAGTTCGTCGTCTGCCCGCGGTGCATGCAGTCGCTGGCGGCCCGGGCCGTCGAGGATGGTCACTGCCTCGTCTGTCTTCAACCCGACCCAGTTGAGGCCGACATCGACCCGGCTGCCATCGAAGAGACACGTACGGCCCTGCAGCAGCAGCTTGAGGACGCACAGCGCATCCAGCAGTCGGACGAGGCGCACCTGCAGACCGTCCAGGAGCGGTCGCAGCAACTCAGCTTCGCCGTCACCAGCCTGCGCCGGGAGCTCGACGCCCAGACTCGTGATGCGGTCGCCCCGCGCTTCGACGCCATCGCCGAGGCCAGTTCCCGCGTGGCCTCGCTCAAGGCCAGCATTGATGCCATCACCCAACTGCGCGAATCCTGGGCACGGGTGCGCACCATCGACGCCGACATCCGCTCACTCAAGGCCGACCGCCGGCAGGTGAACAAGGACATCAAGGAGAAGTCCGAGCAGCTCAAGGCCAGCCAGACTCTGCTCGGTGACCTCAGCACTGAGTTCAGCCGACTGCTCACCGGCTGGAACCTGCCCTGGGTCGACACGGCTGTCATCAACCGCGACACCTACCTGCCGGTGGTCAACGGACGGCCCTTCGAGACCCTCCAGGCTTCCGGCGGGGGCATCGCCACCTCCGTCAACCTCGCCTACAGCCTCACGCTCCTTGCCTTCGGACTCGACCACTCCGACGTCCTCGTTCCATCGCTCCTCGTGATCGATTCACCGCGCAAGGCGTTTGGCAACAACGCCTCCGACCGGCAACGCGCGGCCGAGATCTACAGTCGCTTCAGGACGCTGGCTGACGCATATGGCGAACGCTTGCAACTGATCATCGCCGACAATGACCCCCCGCCCATCACCAGCGACTCCTTCGGCAAGGTGGAGTTCGACTACCAGAACCCCATGGTGCCCGGCGTGGATCATCCCGGCCCTGATCAGGTCACTCCCATCGAAAGTCAAATCGGATAGCTAGTGGTGTGTCGCTGCTTAATTACGGTGTGTCTGGTTGGGAGGTTGGTGTCTGGCAGATTCCTTCCCCTTTGCCAGACAGGGCT
>NZ_JACTVI010000103.1 GCF_014495685.1 Streptomyces sp. TRM68367
GGCTAGTGCCCCGGCAGGCAACGTTCGCCCCGTCGCGACGCCCGGCACGCCCTCTCGCCGCACCGGCCGAAAGCCCAAGTACGTCCAGGCGAGGGACCGCTCCGCCTCGGTCAGGTGTGTCCGTGCCTCGGTCGGCGCCGTGGATCGGCCGCCCGCCTGCTCGACCAGTGCCGCGGCCTCGGCGGGACGGGCGCCGGTCTCCGACAGCGCGGCGAGCCGCGCGGTGTGCGGGCCCGGCGTGTCGAGGCCGCCAGCACCGGGAGGGCCTTCCGCTCCCGCAGATCGCCGTGCACGGGCTTGCCGGTGACCGCGGGATCACCCCAGATGCCCAGCACGTCGTCGACGATCTGGAAGGCGATCCCGAGATGGCGCCCCGGCGCGGTCCAGGACGGCGGTCGTGCCGGGCGCCGCACCGCCGAGGACAGCCCCAAGGGCTGCCGCGCAGCCCAGCAACGCACCCGTCTTGTGCTCGGCCATCGTCCGGTACTGCGCCGGCCGCACCCGCCGCGGCCCCGTCCAGGGACGGGCGGCGAACAGCAGGTCGTCCGCCTGGCCGCGCACCAGGTACCCGAGCGCCGCGGACAGCGTCCGTACCGCCCCGGCACCGCCCGGCCGTCGCCAGCGTCTCGACGGCCAGCGCGAACAGGGCGTCGCCCGCGAGCACCGCGGGACCGGTGCCGTAGGCCTTCCACACCGCCGGGCGGCGGCGCCGGGCCGGGTCGCCGTCCACGATGTCGTCGTGCAGCAGCGAGAAGGCGTGCACCAGCTCCACCGCGACGGCCGCCGCCACCCCGGCTCGTCCGGGCGCCCCTGCCGCCTCCGCCCCGAGCACCGCCAGCGTCTGCCGCACCCCCTTGCCGCCGGAGGCTACAGCCGGCGCGCCGCCCACCTCGCACCAGCCGCAGGAGTACGCGGCCATCTCGCCGACCCACGGATGGAGCCGCCCGACCGCTTCGGCCAGCGCGGGCCGGACCAGGGCCCGGCAGCGGTCGAGCACGTCGGGTACGTCGGGCACGTTTGGCGCGGCGACCTCCGTCGCCGGGGGAAACGCCGTCACCGTACGGCCTCCGTCCCGTCCGCGGCGCCCGGTATGCCGAACTCCTCCCGCGCCCGTGCCACCATCTCCCGCGCGTGCCGCGGGCCCAGCCGCTCCAGCGTGCCGGCGAGGTCCGCCAGTTCGGCCGCCGTCTCGGCGCGGTCCCGGCCCAGTTGGGCCAGGGACTTGGCGAGCCCGAGCCGCGCCAGCGCCTCCCCGCGCGGCTCGTTCATGCCCCGGAACTCCGCCAGCGCCTGCTCGTAGAGGCCGCGGGCCTCGGCCCAGCGCCCGGCCCGGTACAGGACGTTGCCGCGCATCTTGTGGTTGTAGGCCAGCGCGCTGGACAGCTCCATCCGGCGGCACGTCCGCTCGGCCTCGGACAGCAGCCGCAGCGCCCGCCCGGTGTCCCCGTCGCGCACCGACACCACATCGGAGAGCCCGCGCAGCGCCCATGCGTGCCCGCGCCGGTCGTCGGCGCCCGCCGTGATCCCGGCCGCCTCCTCGAACAGCTCGTACGCCGTGTCGTACGAGCCGGTGTTGCGGGGCATCTGGGCAATGCCCTCCAGCGCCCACACCGTGTGCCGGGCCTCGCCGCGCCGCCGGGCCCCCGTCAGCAGCTGTTCGTGCAGCCGGCCGACTGCCTCGTAGTCACCCTGGATCCGGCCGGTCTCGGCCAGGCCCGCCAGCGAGTAGCCGCGTACGACGGCGTCGCCGCCGCGCTCGCCGAGGTCGGCGGCAACGTGCCATCTCGGCGGGCTTCCCGGCCCGCTCGGCCGCCCGCAGCTGCTCGGTCCCGGCCGCGAGGACGTCGGTCAGCGAGGAGTTGACCGACAGGGTGGTGAGAGCGCCCCGTCACCTGTTGTCGATCAAGACGCCGGCGGAGCGGACCGGGTTGGCCTGTGCGCCGCGGATCACATGACGGTGTCTCAGTGCTGCTGGGGCTTCTGCGGCGGCGCCTCGCTCGGCCGCACGATCACGTACCCCTCGCCCTGCAGCACCAGCTGCACCGCCTCCCCGGAGCCGCCGCGCAGCATCGAGCCGACGGACTGCGAACGGTGCAGCGAGGTCGCGAGGCCCGCAGTCCAGCCGACGACGGCGTCCGTGTCGACGTACACCGGATGCTGCGGAGAGACCGGGATGACCAGCGGGTTGCCCTCGCAGACCAGTCCGAGCGCGCCATGTCCCGTGAACACGCTGTTGAACAGGCCGCCGCCGGTGATGCCCGCACCCTTCACGGTCGCGATGCGGTACGACAACGTGGCGTCGAAACACAGGACGTTGCGGCCGTTGACCGTGAACTCGTCGCCCGGCTCGATCTCCACGACGAAGCAGCTCTGCGCCTCCTGCGCGAACCAGGCCTCGCCCTGCCCGCGCACCGTCATCAGCGGCAGCCCCTCGCCAGTGACCGCGCGCTTGAGCAAACCGCCCACGCCGCCCTGGCCCTTGCGTTCGAACTGGAGACCGCCGCGGTAGGCGACCATCGCGCCCTGCCGCGCGAACATCTCGCCGTTCACCGTGTACCGGATGCACTTGGCGTTCTCGACCGCCATGCCCGGCGTGACGGCGGGCTGCACCATGTGCTCACTGGAAAAGAGGTCGCCCTTCATACGGGCATCCTCGCCCGGAAGCAGGCGTTCCGCCAAGATCATGAAGCGAAGGGTCGACTTAAGATACGGAGACGGCCGACTTTGGGCGCAGCGGGCCGGCCTCAGGTACGGAGAAGGGCCGGCACCGGGTACGGATTCCTGTGCCGTTTCCGGCATTGGTTCAGGCGCCGAAGAGCTGGGTCCAGTAGGTGCCCGCCCGGCCGCCGCCGGCGAAGCCGATACCGATGTGGGTGAAGTCGGGTTTGAGGATGTTGGCTCGGTGGCCGGGGCTGTTCATCCAGCCCTCCACCACTTCGGCGGGGGAGCGCTGACCGCAGGCTATGTTCTCGCCGATCGAGCGCCGGGACGCACCCGCCGCGGCGGCACGGTCCCAGGGCTTGCTGCCGTCGGGCGCAGTGTGGGAGTAGAAGTCGCGCGCGACCATGTCGGCGCTGTGCGCCTGCGCCGCGGCGGTCAGCGCGGTATCGGCGGCCAGCGCCGGCAGCCCGGCCCGGGCGCGCTCCCGGTTCGTGAGGTCGATGACGTCGGCGGCCGTCCGGGCCAGTTCGGCGGGGGACAGGGGCCTCGCCCACAGCGCGGTCCAGAAGGTGTCGCCGGAGGGGCCGCCGCTGACGTGGGCCAGGCCCGCGTGGGTGAAGGCCGGGTCGTGCAGGGTGCGCCGGGGCTGTTCGGTGCGCAGGCAGTACTGGACGAACTCGGGGGGCGTGCGCGGGCCGGAGACCAGGAGCTCGCCGACGGTGATGTACGGGTATCCGGCGACGATGACCCGTTGGTAGACGGAGACGCCGTCGCGGGTCTCGACGCCGAGGCGTCCGGCCGCGGCCATGGCGCCGGCGTGCGCCTGCGCCGCGGAGGCCAGCCGCGTGTCAAGCGAGACCGGTGACGAACCGGCCGCGGCACGGGCGGAGTTGACCAGGCCGAGAAAGACGTCCGGGGCTGGGGCGGACGGGGGCCGCGGACCGGCCGTCCGGACGGCGGAGCCACTCACGCCGCCG
Source organism: Streptomyces sp. TRM68367 (assembly GCF_014495685.1). GTDB lineage: Bacteria > Actinomycetota > Actinomycetes > Streptomycetales > Streptomycetaceae > Streptomyces. The sequence goes on from NZ_JACTVI010000103.1 coordinate 3,639, forward strand.
GTACGGCCGTACGCGCCGTGCGCAGGCGTGGGCGGTGAGACCGCCGGCGTCACCGTGTCGTCCTCGACGATATCCACGCCGAAGTCCCGGGCCAGCCCCGCCAGTCCGTCCGCGTACCCCTGGCCCAGGGCGCGCAGCCTCCAGCGGTCGCCGCGCCGGTAGATCTCGGCGAGCAGCAGGACGGTCTCCTCGCGCGGGCGGGGCGGGACGAACCGGGCGACCGGGCGGCCCGCCGCGTCGGCGACCTGGACGGCGGGAACGGGCAGGCGGCCCAGGGGAGTTCCCGGCTCGGCGGCGCTGACCACCACGGTGACCCGGGTGGCCCCGGCGCGCAGGCCCTGCGGGTCGACGGTGAGCGTGTCGCCGCGCAGGGCGGCTCCGGGCGCGGACGGCTGGTTGTAGAACACGAAGTCGCCGTCGCCGCGCACCTTGCCGCCGTCGTCCGTGATGAGCGCGGACACGTCGAACGGGCCGGGCACCCGGACGGTCACCGCACCGCCCGGGAGGGGCAGATTGCCGCCGGGGACCAACTCGCTCATCGTGCCGCCCTGGTGTCGTCGTTTCGCCGGCCGGTGGTGTGCGGTCCGGGCCCGAGGGATGCGGTCCGGGTCCGGGGGTGGTGTCCGGACGGTGGTGGGGTGTCGTCCGGAGAACGCTCACCGGCCCGCCCGGGTTCCCGCCCGTCAGCACCGCCTTCCCGCTCCCGCGGTCGATGTCGGCTGGGCTCGCCTTCCCGCACGGCTCCTTGTTCTCGCGGTCCATGTCGTCTGGGCCCGCCCTTCCGCACGGCGCCCCGTTCCCGCGGCCGACGTCGCCCGGGTCCCGCCCGGCGGCGCCTCGCCCCGCTCCCGTGACCGCCGCACGCCGCGCGCACGGTCAGTCCCGGGCGACCCCCGGGGCGACGTCCGCATGTCGTTCGACGACCGCCGTACCGCGCGCCGCCTTCGCCCGCCGGCCGCAGAACGCGGACTCCAGAGTGCGCAGCATCGTGTTCATCACCGGCCCGCTGTTGGAGGTGGTGGCGAGCGCGGCGAGGCTGCGCCGGCCGTCCCTGGAAGCGAACGCGTAGGTGTAGTAGCCCTGGACGGCACCGGTGTGGCCGTGGACCGACACACCGCACGACAGGTCGCGGCGCCGCAGGCCGAGCCCGTACGCCTGACCCGTGCCCGCCGGCACCCAGCGCCGCATCTCGGCCAGCCGCGCCGCGGAGGTCAGCCGGCCACCGAGCAGCGCCGCCAGGAACGTGTTCAGGTCCCGCGCGCTGGAGACGAGCGCGCCCGCGCTCTGCGCCCACGACGCCGTCTGCTCGGTGGCGTCGACCAGCGGCGCGCCCACCGTGTCCGGGGTGAGGTAGCCGCGGGTGTGCCGGCCGGGGATCCGGGTGCCGGGGTGCACGTAGAAGGTGTCGCGCAGCTTCAACGGCTCGATGATCCGGTTCTGGTACGCGGTGCGCAGGGAGTGGCCGGTCAGTTTCCTGATCAGCATTCCCGCGACGACGAAGTTGCTGTTCGAGTAGGAGTAGGCGCCGCCGGGCGGGGTGGTCCGGGGGTGCCGCAGGGACCGCTTCACCAGTTGGCGGAGGGTGAACACCTTGGTGCGGACGGCCTCGAAGCCGGGGACCGTACGGGCGAACATGGCGTTGGTGTAGTCGTACAGGCCGCTGCGGTGACTAAGCACGTGCCGCACGGTGATGCGGTCGTCCGGCAGCAGCCCCGGCAGATACCGGTTGACCGGCGCGTCGAGCTTCAGCCGTCGCTCGTCGGCGAGTTGCAGGAGGACCACGGCTGTGAAGATCTTGCTGACGCTGCCGATGCGGAACCGGTCGAGGGTGCTGAGCGCCCGTCCGGTCCCGCGGTCGGCGACGCCGACGGCCATGCGCAGGACCGTGCCGTGGTCATCGATCCGGGCCAGCGCGCCGGGCGCGCCCTGCGTCCGGGCCGTGCTCAGCACACCGCGCAGACCGCTCTTATCGGGCTGTGGCAGCACCGCGCCGGCCCGCGCGGCGCCCGGCTCCGGGTGTGCGGCGTGGGCGGGGACCGCCATGAGGGCCAGGGCTGTCGCCGCTGCCGCCGTACTCCTGCGCACCGTTGCTGCTGTGACCATCCGGCTCATCCGGCTCTTCTCCCGCCTCTCACATGCCGTCACAGGTCCGCGGTCGACGCACAGTTGGCCATGCGCTGATCACCGTGCAGCGCGGATGCGCACAGTATTGCCTCGAAAGGTACGAAAAGTGTGTATTTCAGGACGCGGGAGGGATGGCTCAGCCGGACGCCGACGGCTCCGGGGCGATCAGGCCCAAGCGCCTCGGCGTGCCGCAGCCGGCAGCGCGCCCGCTCGTACACCTCGCCGTAGTCGAAAGCGGCCACCGCCTTCGCCCAGGCCTCAGCGTCCGGCCCTGACACGGCCCGCGCCCGCTCCGCCTCGGCCCGCGCCCGCTCCGCCTCGGCCCGGGCCAGCCACGCCTGTCCTTCGGGGCCCTGAGGTGCGCCCCGCGGCCGTGGCCCGCGCCAGTCCGACGAGTTCGTCCGCCGTGTCCGTCCAGCGTCCGGCTCCTGCCGTGTCGCCGGTGAGCCGCAGCCCGGCCGCCGCATCGGCGACCGCGGACAGCGTGAGGGCGGCGAGCCGGACCGTGACGTCGGGCCGCGCGCCCGCGTCGTCGGTGAGCGCCGTCACCGTGGACCGCATGCGCTCGACGGCCGCCGCCGGATCGCCCCGCAGCGCGGCCGCGTCGGTCAGCACGATGCCCGCGACCAGCGTGCCCGTCCAGTCGAACGGCCCCTCCAGCAGGGCGCGCGCCCGGTCCACCGCCGTGAAGTCACCGCGCGCGAGCGCCACGTACAGCACAGGTGCGTCCGCGTATCCGCCCGCGGCGGCACCACCTCGGCGTCCGCCGCGGCCGCGCGCAGGCACGCGTCCCAGTGGCCCAGCGTGTGCAGCACCAGCAGCTGGAGGTACCGCATCTCCAGCGGATACGTCGAAGCCAGCAGCCCGGTACGGCGGGCCCGGTCCAGGCCCTCGGCCAGCCAGGGCAGGCACTCCTCCAGCAGGCCGGACTCGTAGCAGCCCATGGCGAGGTTGAACAGCGCGCGCAGCTCCACCGGTGCGCTGCCCGCGTCGCGCGCCAGCTCCCGGGCCGCGCGGAGCCGCTCACGGCCCTCCGGGCTGCGCCGGCCGTCCCCTTCGAGGTCGGCCACCGGGATCAGGAGATCGGCCCGGGCGTCGGTCATGCGCAGCTGCTCGGCGACGCGCAGGGCCCTGCGGGCGACCTCCAGGGCGGTGTCGTTCCGCCCGACCTGCCGCGCGGCCATGGCGTGCGTGGCCGCCGCCCACACCCACGTGGGCGACGCGGGCTCGGCGGGGATCATGGCCAGCGCCTTGCTGCTGTGCGTGAACGCCGCCGGCAGACTGTCCACGCGCAGGAGGTTGCCGGCCGGGGTGTACCGCACCGAGTTCGGAGTCGGCGTCCTGACCGAGGTCCGCGAGCGCGGACCGGGTCAGGGAGACGGCGCGGTGCAGCTCTCCCGCGTGCGCGGCGGTGGCCGAGGCCCGCAGCGTGAGGGCCACGTGGTCGACGCCGCCGCCCGAGGGCCGGGTGGCGGGATCCACCGCCGGCGACAGGTCCAGGGCCGCCTCGAGATGCCGCAGCTGCAGTGAACCCGTCGGGCCGCACAAGACCGGAACACCTACCGCACGGCAAGAGTCCCTCAACAACCGGATCCACATCCTGAAAAGCTCAGCCCTTTCCAGGCAACCCGCCACAGGAAGGGCGCCAAATGGCATCGCAGGCGGTAAACGAACGAGCTCAGTGCCCTGGAGACATGTACGTGACGCCAAAGCGGAATTCCCGCTGCCGGCCAGGCTCCAAGGACAGGGCGGTGGTGTGTTCTGGGCGGTTGAAGGCGTTGGTCATCGTCTCGACGGGTTCCAGCGCGATGGAGGCGCGCCGGTCACGCGCCAGGGTGTCTCCGGTGAACACGTGCATGTACCCGCCGTACTGCCACACCCGCAGCTCATCACCGGTCGCCGGATCGCTCAGTACGGTCTCGGCCCGGCCGCCGGGACCGGGGGACAGGTCCGCGAAGCAGGCGTCGATGACGGCGTCGCCCAGCCGTCTCGGCGTACGGAAGTCCATGCCGGGGCAGTGATCCAGGGGCAGCAGGGCGTCTTCACCGCGCAGAGGGATAAGGGAGGTTTCGGTGCGGATCAGGGTGTGCGCGGGGATCTGCAGGACCAGGTCGTCGATGGGCTGGGAGAGGGTGAAGTAGGGGTGCCAGCCCGCCGCGTAGGGGGCGGTGGTGTCGCCCACGTTCGTCGCCCGGATCTCGATGGCCAGCTCGCGGCCGCTCACGGTGTACTCCACCTCGAGGTCGAGGGTGAACGGGTAGCCGGGGTACCGGTCCGGCGTGATGCGCCTGGTGCGCAGCAGCAGGTGGGCGGAGTCGGACTTCGTGGCGGCATGGACGAGTTCGAACAGGGCTTCGCGGGCGAATCCGTGGTAGATCGTGCGGTCCCCGCCGCGGCCGGGCAGCAGGTCGTGGTCGCGGCCGCTCCACCGGTAGCGGCCGTCCGCGACGCGGTTGGGGAACGGGGCGAGCAGGCCCGCCCGTACGCCGTCCTGTGACAGCAGTTCCGCCTCGTCGCGGTAGCCGTCCGTCAGCTCCGTCAACTGACCGCCCGCTCCGCGTCTGACCTGCCAGCTCAGGAGCGTCGCCCCGCGCAGGGCGAGGACGGCGCGCGCGGAGCCGTCCGGCGCGGAGACGGTCACGGTGGGTTCGCCGCCGAGGCTGCCGTCGGCGATCTGGTACTCGGCGGCCATCCCGCCCCTTCCTCTCAGCCGGCTTCCGGGGCGAGCTTCTTCGCCCCGGTCATGATGGCGACCGCGTCCTCCATGGAGTGCGACTGCGGGGTGATGACCCCGGCGCAGGCGCCGAGGCGCTGGATGTGGATGCGGTCGGCGACCTCGAAGACGTTGGGCATGTTGTGGCTGATCAGGATGACGCCGAGGCCCTGGTCGCGCAGGTCGCGAACCAGGCGCAGCACCTGGCCGGTCTCGCGGACGCCGAGGGCGGCGGTCGGCTCGTCGAGGATGACGACTCGGCCGCCGAAGGCGCCCGCGCGGGCCACGGCCACCGACTGGCGCTGGCCACCGGAGAGCGTCTCCACAGCCTGGTTGATGTTCTGCAGGGTGCTGATGCCCAGCCGCTTGACGTGATCGGACGCCTGACGCCTCATCTCGCCGGTGTCGAGCATCCGGAACACCGAGCCGAGCACGCCCTTGCGGCGGATCTCCCGGGCAAGGAACAGGTTGCTGGCTATGTCCAGCGCCGGGGCGACGGCAAGGGTTTGATAGACCGTCTCGATGCCGGCTTCGCGGGCGTCTTGCGGCCGCTTGAAGTTGGCCTCCTTGCCGTCCACGAGAATGCTGCCCTGGTCGGGGGTCAGCGCCCCGGAGAGGGTCTTGATCAGCGTGGACTTGCCGGCGCCGTTGTCCCCGATGACGGCGAGGACCTCGCCGGGGTAGAGGGTGAGGTCGACGTTGTTCAGTCCGACGACTTTGCCGAAGAGCTTGACCAGCCCCCTGGCCTCGAGAACGGGTGCGCTCTGGGTCACGACTTCACCTTCCGGATCCACTGGTCGACGGAGACAGCCGCGATCACCAGGATGCCGACTGCGAGGACTTGGTAGTTGGGGTCGATCCCGGCCAGCGCCAGGCCGTTGACGAAGACCTGGACGATGAGCGCGCCGATCAGCGAGCCGAGCACCACGCCGCGTCCGCCGAACAGGCTGGTACCGCCGATGACGACGGCGGTGATGGACTGCAGGTTGGCGTTGAGGCCGCTGTTGGGGTCGCCGCCGCCGACCCGGCCGACCAGGATCCAGGCGCCCACGGCGATGGCGAAACCGCCGACCATGTAGGCGCTCAGCAGTACCCGGTTGACGGAGATGCCGGCCAGGCGGGCGGCCTCGATGTCGTCGCCCACGGCGTACAGGTGCCGGCCCCAGGCGGTGTAGCGCAGGGCGTAGCCGATCACCGCGTACAGGGCGATCATGACCAGGACGCCGTTGGTCAGGTTCAGCTGCCCCAGGGAGACCGTGTTGGCGGTCCACATGAGGATGTTGCCCGGGTGCAGGGCGACGGTCTGGCCCTTGGCGTAGATGAGGGTGATGGCGGTGAAGACGCTGAGGGTGCCGAGGGTGACGATGAAGGGCGGCAGCTTGATCTTTGTGACCAGCAGCCCGTTGACGGCCTGCGCCGCGATGGCAACGGCCGCCCCCGCGAGCAGTGCGACCACGCCCGGCAGGTGGTTGTCGGCGACGAGCTTGGACATCAGCAGTGAGGCGAGCACCATGACCGCGCCGATGGACAGGTCGATGCCGGCGGTGAGGATGATGACCGTCTGCCCGACGGCCAGCGCACCGATGACGGCTGTCTGCTGGGCGATCAGCGAGAGGTTCTGCAGCGCGTAGAAGCGTTCGTTGACCAGGGAGAACACCACGGCGGCGAGTATCAGGACGATCGCCGGGCTGAGTGCGGGCTGGCGGTGCAGTACCGAGTGGATGCGCTGGGTCAGGGTGGCGGGCCGGTTGAGGAACTCCTCCAACGGCGTTGGTGTGGCTTCACTGTCCACGTGGGTGGTCACAGGGGGTCCTTCCGGTTCGTTCCCTCGTAAAGGCTCGGCTCGTGTGGTGCGGGTGCGCCGCCGGTGTGTACTCACCGGCGGCGCACCCGGCTCGGACCGGATCAGCTGCCCCAGCAGGCGGACGCGGCCTGCGACGGGGACTGGACGGTGAGGCCGTCGAGGGGCTTGGCGGCGACGAGAGCGGTGCCGGTGTCGTAGAACGACTTGCCGTTGGTCACGCTGGGCTTGCTGCCGCCGCGGGCCAGCTTGGCGATGGAGCTGACGCCGAGCGCGGCCATCTTGCCCGGGTACTGCACGGCGTCGGCGGCGAACTCGCCGCTGGTGACGTTCTTCAGGCCGGAGCAGCTGCCGTCGATCGCGTAGACCGCGACGTTCTTCTCCTTGCCGGCGGCCTTCAGCGCGTTGTACGCGCCCTCGCCCGCGGGCTCGTTGATCGCGTAGACGACGTTGATGTTCGGGTTGGCGGACAGGCAGTTCTCCATCGCGGTGCGTCCGCCGTCGATGGCGCCCTGGGTGGGCTGGTGGCAGGCGATGGTGTACGTGCCGCCCTTGCCGCCGGTGTACTTGCCGGACTTGGCTTCCTTGCCGTTCTCGGTCTTGCTGCCCGGGTCGATGCCCATGCCCTCCAGGAAGCCGTGGTCGCGGTTGATGTCAACGGAGACGACCTGGTTGTTGAACAGGTCCAGCATCGCGATGACAGCGGGCTTGCCGTTCAGGGCGGTCGCGGCGTACTGACCGATGAGCTTGCCCGCCTGCTCGTTGTCCGTGGCGTAGGTGATGTCCGCGGTGCTGGGCGGGTTGGGCGCGGTGTCCAGGGCTATCACGAACAGGCCGGCCTGCTTGGCCCGGTTCAGCGCGGCGTTCACCGCGTCGCCGTTGGTAGTGATCAAGATGCCCTTGTCGCCGCGCGAGATGGCGTTGTCGATGGCGGTGATCTGGGTCTGGGTGTCACCGTCGCTGTGGCCCGCCGCCACCGTCAGGTTCACGTTGTCCTTGGCGGCCTGCGTCTTGGCGTCCTTCTCCATGCTCACGAAATACGGGTTGCTGAGTGTCTTCAGGATCAGCGAGACACCCACCTTCCCGCTGCCGCCCGACCCGGACGCGGAGGAGCTGCCGTTGGAGGAGCCGCAGGCCGCGAGCGTGGCGCCGAGGCACACGGTGATGCCGATCGCTGCCGCCCGGGTGCGCCGACTGCGGCGGCCCGACGCCTGGCTGGTGGAGATGTTCATGTCTTGAGCCCTTTCGGAGCCGTCGTTGGTCGACGCTGAGACAACGTTGACTGACCGGGATACTGATCCCCATGGACGAGTGCGTCAAGACGCTGGTAGACATACGCCCGCAACGAGTCGGTAAACATGAGCCGGTGGGAGACAACGATGCCCCAGGACGAGCCGCCGCCACGGTCTCTTCGCAGCCGCCCCACCATGCGTGAGGTGGCGGCGCTGGCCGGCGTGGCCATCAAGACGGTCTCGCGTGTGGTCAACGGTGTTCCCACCGTCGATCCGCTGATCGCCGCCAGGGTCCGCGAGGCTGCCGACAAGCTGGGCTACCGGCCCAACCTGACCGCCAGCAGTCTGCGCCGCGGGGACGGCCGGACCTCGATGATCGGCATGCTCGTCGAGGACGCCGCGAACCCCTTCTCGGCCGCCCTGACCCGCACCGTCGAGAACGTGGCCCGCGAGCGCAGAGTCCTGGTGCTGGTCGGCAGCCTGGACGAGAACCCGGACCGGGAACGGGAACTCGCCCGGGCACTCGTCGACCGGCGGGTCGACGGGCTGGTGATCGTCCCCGCCGGACGCGACCACAGTTACCTGCTCAGCGAGCAGCGCTCAGGCACCTGCATGGTCTTCGTCGACCGCGAGCCCAGCCTGCTCGACGCGGACGCCGTCGTCTCCGACAACCGGCATGGTGCCATCACGGCCGTCAACCACTTGCTGGAGGCCGGTCACCGTCGCATCGCCTACCTCGGCGACCGGGAGTCGATTCCCACCGCCGCCCAGCGGTTCGACGGCTACCGGCACGCCCTGGAAGTCGCGCATATCGAGTACGACGACGAGGTCGTCCGCCACGCGGGGGCCAGTGAGGAGGCCGCCATCGCTGCCGCCGAGCAAGTGCTGGCCCTTCCGGATCCGCCCACTGCGCTTTTCACCAGCCAGAACATGGTCACCATAGGGGCCAGCCGCGCGTTGCGCGCCCTCGGCCTGCAGGACACCGTGGCCCACGTGGGCTTCGACGACTTCCCCCTCGCCGACATGCTCAGTCCCGGTGTCTCCGTCATCGCCCAGGACATCGAGCGGATGGGCAGTACCGCGGCCGAGATCCTCTTCGCCAGGCTGGACGGCGACCAGTCAGCTACCCGCACCGTCACCTTGCCGACCCTGCTGATCGAGCGGGGCTCAGGCGAGATCCCACCCATAGGCCCGCGTCATGACTGAACCGACGCAGGCAACGGGGCAGGCCCCCACCCTGACCGTGATCGGCGAAGCCCTCCTCGACATGGTCCCCCGGCTCGAGGCGCCCGGCGACTACCGCGCCCGGCCCGGCGGCAGCCCGTTCAACGTCGCCGTCGGCCTCGCCCGGCTGGGACACCACACCGCGCTCATGGCGCGGCTGGCCGACAACACCTTCGGCCGGATGCTGCGCACCCACGCCACCGCCAGCCGGGTCGACCTGACGTCCTGTCCGCACGCCGTCGAACCGACCACGCTGGCTGTCGTTTCCATGGATACGCACAGGGCCGCGCAAGCTACGACTTCTACCTGGACGGCACCGCCGACTGGCAGTGGACCCAGGACGAAACCGCCCGCATCCCGGCCGACACCGCCGTACTCCACTTCGGCTCCGTCGCCTCCTGGACACCGCCGGGCAGCGACCACATCCACACCGCCGTACAGCGCCTGCGCGCCCAGGGTACGGCGCTGATCAGCTACGACCCCAACATCCGCCCCGCCCTGCTGGGCGATGCGGCGGGCGCCAGGCACGCCGTCGAACGCAGCGTCGGCGTCTCCCACATCGTCAAGGCCAGCCGTGAGGACGCCGAGTGGCTCTACCCGGGCACCGGGATCGAGCGGATCGCCGCCCGCTGGATCGTGCTCGGGGCGCTCCTCGTCGTGGTGACCGACGGTGCCGCCGGCGCCCACGCCTTCCACACCAGTGGAGGAGGCTTCAGCCGTCCCGGCCGCAAGGCCGCGGTGGTGGACACCGTCCGCGCGGGCGACGCCTTCACCGCCGGGCTGCTCGGCGCCCTGCTCCGCAGCGAGCTGTACACCCCGCAGACCCTCGCGGCGGCCGCCACGGCCGTGCTGGCCACCGCCGTGGACGACGCTGTGCTCGTCTCCGCCCTCACCTGCGAGCGCATGGGCGCCGACCCGCCCACCGCCCTGCCGCGCCCCCACCAGCCCGCCCACGCACCCTGACGGCGGCGGACCTCGCCTTCGCCGACGGCACCGACAACGCGGACGGCCACGGCCGAAGTCCGGAGCCGGTGCTGGGCGGGCTGTGACGCGCTTCTCAAACCCGATCCGTCGATTTCACCGTCCGGGCATGTGATTTCGCCGCCCCCGTGGCGCCCGTCACCATCGACAAGAAGTACCTGGACTTCCTCATCGGCGGCGGCTACCACGCCGCCAGCTCCGACGCCCCCACCGCCGTCGAACTCGTCGTCGACGGCAAGGTGGTGCGTTCCGCCACGGGCGCCAACGGCGAGGCCCTGAACTGGGCCTCCTGGGACCTGTCCGACCTGCAGGGCAAGCAGGCCCAGATCAAGGTCGTGGACGCCAACACGGGCGGCTGGGGCCATATCAACCTCGACCAGGTGGTCCTCTCCGACACCCAGGCAAAGCCCCACTCCGACGAGACCGGCGTCAACCTGCTCGTGGACGGCAAGGTCGTGCAGAGTGCGACCGGCGCCAACTCCGAGAACCTGGACTGGGCCTCCTTCAACACCGCCGCCTACAAGGGCAAGCAGGTCCAGATCCAGATCGTCGACGCCAACACCGCCGGCTGGGGACACGTCCTCGCCGACCAGTTCACCGCCGCCGACAAGCCCGCCCTCTCCAGCGTCCAGCGCGCCCACTGGCTCGACTACGGCCAGGACTTCTACGCCGCCAACAGCTTCAACGACGCCCCCGGCGGACGGCGCGTCATGATCGCCTGGATGAACAACTGGAACTACGGCGGGAATATCCCCACCAGCCCCTGGCGCAGCGCCGACACCTTCCCCCGCCAGCTCGCCCTGCGCACCGTCAACGGCAAGACACAGCTGGTCCAAGAGCCGGTCAGCGAACTGCACACCCTCCGCGGCTCCGAAACCGACCTCCCGGGCACCACTGTCACCAACGGCACGACCCCGCTCGGCGTCCACGGCAGCACTCTCGAACTCAAGACCGACCTCACCCCAGGCACCGCCACCCGCTTCGGCCTCGACGTCCGCACCGGCGCCGGACAGCGCACCCGGATCGGCTACGACACCAGCACCGGCCAGGTCTACCTGGACCGCACCGCCTCGGGCGCGACCGACTTCGACCCCACCTTCTCCAGCACCGAGCACGCCCCCCCTCGCACTCGACGGCAAGCCCCTGCACCTGCACGTCCTCGTGGACGCCTCCTCCGTCGAGGTCTACGCCGAGAACGCCCAAGGCCAACAGGTCGTCCTCACCGACCAGATCTTCCCCGACCCGTCCAGCACCGGCGTCGACGTCTTCGCCGAAAACGGAACCGCCACCCTCACCGGTATGCGGGCCTGGCAACTGGCATCCATCTGGAAGTGACCGCCCCCGGTGTGCTGTCCGGCACCGCCGCATAGGACAGCACACCGGGTTCGCCTCGCGCGCCCTTATCAGCCGCTTCACCCCTGAACAGACTGTTGGCAACACCACCGAGCCCGCCGTGCATGCGCGCCCGGGTTCGACAAGGAGCGATTCCGCATGCACGAACAGCCAGCCCTCGTCGACGAGTTCGGTCGCACCTGTCTCCACGTCCCGCAGCGCTAGCCGCTCCAGGTGGTCCGAGCCGTGCGCCGCCTCGACGGCCGTGCCGCAGCACACCGCGATGTTCGGCGCCTCGTCGAGCTGCTGGATCAGGTAGTGCGACATCGACGCCGACAGTGACGGCCCGCGCACCAGCAGCGTCACCGATTTGGCGCCCCGGGACAGATACACGGCGGCCTGCCCGGCGGAGTTGGCGCCGCCGACGATGTACACGCCGCGTCCCTGGCTGGAGGCCGCCTCGGTCAGCGCGGAGCCGTAAAACACCCCGCAGCCGGTGAGGTCCTCAAGGCCGGGCGCGGCAAGCTCCCGGTACGACACGCCGGTCGCGAGGATCACGCTGTGCGCGGCGACTGCCGAGCCGTCCGAGAACCGCACGATGCGGGCAGCGCCGCTCACCTCGAACCCCGTCACCTCGCGCGCGGTGAGGATCTCGGCGCCGAACCGGGTCGCCTGGCGCCGCGCCCGGTCGGTGAGCTGCGCGCCCGACACGCCGTCCGGGAAGCCCAGGTAGTTCTCGATGCGCGAGCTCTGGCCCGCCTGGCCGCCGGTCGCCGACCGCTCCACCAGCACCGTCCGCAGCCCCTCGGAGGCGCCGTAGACGGCCGCGCCGAGCCCGGCCGGGCCGGCGCCGATCACCACCAGGTCGTAGAAGTCCGCCGTCGGCGTCGTCGCCAGCCCCACCCGGGCGGCGAGATCGGGCGTCTGAGGCGCCACCAGCGGCGTACCGTCCGGCGTGATCACCACCGGCAGCCGCTGCCCGTCCTGTCCGGCGGCGGCCAGCCGCGCCCCCTCCGGCTCGTCGGACGGGTACCAGCGGTAGGGCACCTGGTTGCGGGCGAGGAACTTCCGCACGTCGGAGGAGCGCGCCGACCAGCGGTGGCCGACGACCTTGGTGCTGGGCACCGGCCGGTAGTCGCTGCGCCGCCAGGCCTGCAGTAGGTCGTCCAGGACGGGGTAGAGCTTCTCCTCGGCGGGTCCCACGGCTTGGGCAGGTAATGGTCCAGGTCGACGACGTTGATCGCGTCGATCGCGGCGTTCGTGTCCGCGTACGCGGTCAGCAGGACCCGGCGCGCGCCCGGGTAGACGTCCATGGCCCGTTCCAAGGACTCGATGCCGTTCATCTGCGGCATCCGGTAGTCGGCCAGCACCACCGCCACCTGGTCGCCGCGCAGCTTCAGTTCCAGCAGTGCGTCGAGCGCCGACTCGCCGGACTCGGCGCGCACGATCCGGTACGACGCGCCGTAGTGCCGTCTGAGGTCCGAGGCGTCAGGGCGCCGTGCCCCGAGCACGCAGAACTCGTTGCCTTCGGGGTCCGCGAGGTCACCCATGACTGCTCGCCCTGCCCGACGTCGGCGTGGCGGGCGCCGAGCGCGAGGAGCCGGGCGACCTCCGCCTCCTGGTCGTCTGGCCGGGCGTCGAGGTGCAGGCGTTTTGGGGAGGGTAGTGAAGACTGGGCCCGGACGTGACCGCATCACAGGGAGGCAGCAGGCATGACGCGCCCGATCACCGCAGGGGTCGACGGATCCGAGGAGAGCCTCGCCGCGCTGGCGTGGGCCGCACGGGAGGCCGTCCGGCGCGGGCTGGCGCTGCGGGCGGTGCACGCGTGGCGGTTCCAGCCGCACGAGGAGATCGGCGTGAGCGACCCTCAGACGCAGGAGCGGTGGGTGCGGGACACGGTCAGCGAGGCGGTGCGCGGCGTCACCGACCCCAGCCCCGAACTCGACGTGACCACCGACATCGTGGCGGGAGGCACCGCCGACACGCTGGTCGCCGCCGCGGCGGACGCCGAGATGCTGGTGCTCGGCTCGCGCGGCCACGGACCCGTCGTCGGCTTCCTGCTCGGCTCCGTCGGCCAGCAGGTGATCGCCGGGGCCGCCCGGCCGGTCGTGCTCGTCCGCGCCGGTGACCGGGCATCCGCCGAGGCCGCCGGGCGCGAGATCGTCGTCGGCCAGGAAGGCGACCCGGAGGACAGCGCCGACGCGCTGCGGTTCGCGTTCGAGACGGCGGCGGCGCGCGGTGCCGCGGTGCGCGCCGTACGGGCCTGGACCCTGCCGCCGGTGTTCGCCTACAGCCCCGCCTCCATGAAGCTGCTGGACGAGGCCGGGGGACTGGAGCCGTACGAGAAGAAGGCGCTGGACGCGGCGCTGAGGCCGTGGCGGGAACGATTCCCGGACGTGCCGGTGGTGGAGCACGTGGAGCTGGGCAGCGCGGGCCAGGTGCTGCTGTCGGTGGCCGGGCGGGCCCAGCTGATGGTCGTCGGCCGCCGCGCCCGTCGTACGGCCGTGGGCGCGCGGATCGGCTCGGTGGCACACGGCGTGCTGCACCACGCGGACTGCCCGGTGGCGGTGGTTCCGCACGCCACGTGACGCAGCCTGCCGTCCGGCTCGGCCCGTCACCTGACTCCGTCTGCCGCCTGACTCCGTCTGCCCGTCCGACTCCGTGTGCCGTGCGGCTCAGTCCGCCGTCGGCCCCAGTGTCGTGCGCGACTTGGGCAGGATGTTCTTGATGTAGTCCTCGACCACCGTGTCCAGGCCGATGTCGTGCTGCGCCCGCTCGGACAGGTACCAGCGGTGTTCGAGCAGCTGGTGGTAGATCTCGGCCGGGTCCACGCCGCCGCGCAGCTCGTGCGGCACCTGGCGCACGGTCGGCCGGAAAACCTCGCGCACCCAGCGGTGGGCGAGCACCTCCGGGCGGGCGCCGAGGGGGTCGCCGGGGGCGTAGTCGTCCTGGGTGGCCATCCAGCTCTCCAGGTCGTTCAGCAGCCGCCGGGCCTGGTTCTCCTCGGTGTCGAGGCCGGTCAGGCGCAGCAACTGCCGCTGGTGGTGGCCGGCGTCCACGACCTTGGGCACGAACGTGACCGTGTCGCCGTTGGAGGCGTGCTCGATCTGCATCTCGGCCACGTCGAACCCGAGGTCGTTCAGGCGCCGGATCCGCCGCTCGATGTAGTGGTACTTGCCCGCCGGATACACCGAGGTGCGGGTCAGCTCCTCCCACAGGCTGCGGTAGCGGGCGCAGATCTCCATGCCGAACTCGATCGGATCGACGGAGGGATGCAGCGCCCCGGACGCCTCCAAATCCAGCAGCTCACCGCTGATGTTCACGCGGGCGAGGTCGAGGTCGTACTCGCGCTGCCCGGTGCTCAGCCGCGGATGCAGATCACCGGTCTCGGCGTCCACCAGGTACGCGGCGTACGCGCCCGCGTCGCGCCGGAAGAGGGTGTTGGACAGCGAGCAGTCGCCCCAGGCGAACCCGGCCAGGTGCAGGCGCACCAGCAGCACGGCGAGCGCGTCCATCAGCCGGTGCATGGTTGTCGGCCGCATGGTCGTCTCGAACATCGAGCGGTACGGCATGGAGCCGCCGAGGTGCCGGGTGATCAGGACGCTCTCCAGCGGCTCGCCGCCGGTGTCGGTGCGGCCGGTGACCACGGCGAGCGGGTCCACCGCGGGGATGCCGATCCGGTCGAGGTCGCGCAGCAGCTCGTACTCGCGCTGCGCGGGCCGCTCGGCGAGTTCCTTGACGGCGATCACCTCGGACCCGGCACGCGAGTAGCGCACGACGTGCCGGGAGATGCCGCGCGGCAGCGGCACGAGGTACTCCTCCGGCCACTCCTCCAGCGGCAGGTGCCATGGCAGTTCCAGCAGGAGCGCGGGGTGCTCCGGGTTCGTCGCGCTGATCTGCAGTGCCATGGGCCGGGTGTCCTTGCTCCGAGGTGACCGGGGTGACCGGGGTGATCGTCACCTCACCTTAAACGGCCCGCTCGCGGGCCCGGTCGGCCGCGTCCTGTATCGGACCCCGGTGCACCGGCCCGTGTCCGGGCAGCATCAGGTCGCCGTCCAGCTTCGCGAGGATGTCCAGCGGCCACGGCACGGGCGCGCTCGTGGTGGAACATGTCGGGCAGCAGCTGCGGGCCCTTCGCGCGCGAGGGCGGGTGGCCGCTGACCCCACCGCCGCCAGCGAGGTGAGGAGTTGCTCCCGATCGCCGGGATAGCCCGTGTCGACGAGTGTTACGGCGTCCCCGTCCGTGAGGATCACCCAGTGGTGTTCGAGCCGTGCACCAGGTAGGTGCCGTCCGCCACGTGCTGCACGTCCGCGCTCATGACCGTCTCGCGTCCTGTCGTTCCTGCCCCTGGGGGAGAACAGCAAAGCAGATCACCGCGCGGGCGGAACCGGTGGGTCCGGTTCCAACGCCTCTGCGCCCAGGCGGCGTTGGGGCCCCGGCCGCATCCCGGACAGCAGTTGCCCGCACGGACGAGGCCGCCTCCGGCACCGTCGACCGGAGGCGGCCCCCGCGCGCATCCGGAGCAGCCGCCTCTGCGCCCCGGAGCACGCCGCCCGGGAACCTCGGTGCCCCGCCCGGGAACCCTCGGTGCACGCGCTCAGCGCACACCGTGCGGGCGGAACTGGACGCTGATGCGCGGACCCACGGCGCGCGCGGTCTTGGGCACGCAGTGCTCCCAGGTCCGCTGGCAGGACCCGCCCATCACGATCAGGTCGCCGTGCCCCAGCGGACGGCGCACCGTCTCGCCGCCGCCGCGCACCGGACGCAGCAGCAGGTCCCGGGGCGCGCCCACGGACAGGATGGCGACCATGGTGTCCTCGCGCGCGCCCCGCCCGATCCGGTCGCCGTGCCAGGCGACGCTGTCCCGGCCGTCTCGGTAGTAGCACAGCCCCGCCGTCGTGAACGGCTCGCCCAACTCCTCGGCGTAGTGCGCGGACAGCGCGGCGCGCGCCTCGGTCAGCACCGGGTGGGGCAGCAGGTCGTCCGCGTCGTAGAACGAGAGCAGCCGAGGCACGTCGACCACGTGGTCGTACATCTTCCGCCGCTCCGCCCGCCACGGCACCTCGGCCACCAGCTGCTCGAACAGAGCGTCGGATCCGCCGAGCCATCCCGGCAGTACGTCGATCCAGGCGCCCGGGCCGAGCTCGGTCCGGCGCACCTCGCCGAGAGGGCCGAGCCGCAGCTCGTCGGTCTGGTCGAAGAGTGAGGCCTGGAGGTGCGTGGTCATGGATCCAGCGTACCCGTGAATCGAAAATCCGTTCCCATGGCGTGCCGAACGCGATGGCGAACAGGCTCTTTGGATGCATCGATGTATCGGATACATTCATGTATCGAACGGAGGTCGGGACATGGCGGTGGAGAGAACGACGCGGCGCGTGACCAGGCGTCGTGTCCGCACGCGGGCCAACCTTCTCCAGGCCGCGTTCGAAGTGTTCGCCGCCAAGGGATTCGGCCGGGTCTCCATCGAGGAGGTCTGCGAGGCCGCCGGATACAGCAGGGGCGCCTTCTACTCCAACTTCGCCACCCTCGACGAGCTGTTCTTCGCCCTCTACCGCGAGCGCGCCGACGTGATCGCCGAGCAGGTCTCGGGCGCGCTCGCCCTCGACGGTCCGGACCTGGACGTGCCCGCCGCCGTGGACCGCGTCACCGACGTGCTGCTGCTGGACCGGGACTGGCTCCTGGTGAAGACGGACTTCCTGGTGCACGCCGCCCGCGACCCGGCCGTCGCGCAGAGCCTGCTGGAACACCGGGCGCGGCTGCGGGGCGCGATCGCCGACCGGCTCGCCCGCGCGCAGGGACACACCCCGTTGCCCGCCGTCCTCGGCGACGTCGACGCCGCCTCGCGCGCCGTCGTCGCCGCCTACGACGGAGTCACCATCCAACTGCTCCTGGACCGGGACGTCGAGCACGCTCGTGCCTGGCTGGGACAGCTGCTCACCGCGCTGCTGACCGACGGCAGCGGCACCTCCGGATGAGCCCTCAGGAATGACCCGTCAAGAAAGGGAAGGTCGCCATGGATGCCGACGTCATCGTGGTCGGAGCGGGCCTCGCGGGCCTGGTCGCGTCGCACGAACTGACCAGCCGGGGCAGGCGGGTCGCCCTCGTCGACCAGGAGAACGCCGCCAACCTCGGCGGGCAGGCCTTCTGGTCCTTCGGCGGGCTTTTCCTCGTCGACTCCCCGGAGCAGCGGCGCCTGGGCATCAAGGACTCCTTCGACCTCGCCTGGAACGACTGGCAGGGCAGCGCGGGGTTCGACCGGCTCGACGACGAGGACTCCTGGGCGGTGCGCTGGGCACGCGCGTACGTCGAGTTCGCGGCGGGGGAGAAGCGGTCCTGGCTGGACGGGCACGGCATCACGTTCCTGCCCACCGTCGGCTGGGCCGAGCGCGGCGACCTCACGGCCCACGGCCACGGCAACTCCGTACCGCGCTTCCACATCGCCTGGGGCACCGGCACCGGAGTCGTGGAGCCGTTCGTCCGCCACGCCAAACAGGCCGCGCGCGACGGACTGCTCACTTTCTACCACCGCCACCGCGTCGACGAGCTGGTCCTGGCGGACGGCTCGGCGCACGGCGTGCGCGGCACGGTGCTGGCCGAGGACACCTCGCCCCGTGGTGTCGCCTCCAGCCGAGAGGCGATCGGCGACTTCGAACTCACCGCCCAGGCCGTGATCGTCACCAGCGGCGGCATCGGCGCCGACCACGACATCGTCCGCCGCTACTGGCCCGAGCGGCTCGGCACCCCGCCCACCGAGATGATCACCGGCGTCCCGGCCTACGTCGACGGGCGGATGCTCGACATCAGCGCCGGGGCGGGCGTACGGCTGGTCAACCGCGACCGTATGTGGCACTACACCGAGGGCCTGCAGAACTGGGACCCCATCTGGCCCGGCCACGGCATCCGTATCCTGCCCGGGCCGTCCTCCATGTGGTTCGACGCCCTCGGCCGCCGCCTGCCCGAGCCGTGCCTGCCGGGCTACGACACCCTCAGCACCCTCAAGTACCTGCGCACCACCGAGGACATCGCCGGCTACGACCACTCCTGGTTCATCCTCACGCAGAAGATCATCGAGAAGGAGTTCGCGCTGTCGGGCTCCGAGCAGAACCCCGACATCACCGCCAAGGACCGGGCCGGGTTCCTGAAGGAGCGGGTGCTCGGCAAGGGCGCGCCGGGGCCGGTGAACGCGTTCCTGCGCAAGGGCGCGGACTTCGTGACCGCCCCGAACCTGGAGCAGCTCGTCGAGAAGATGAACAAGCTGACCGGCAAGGCACTCCTCGACGCCGCCGGGATCCGCCGCCAGCTCGAGGCCCGCGACCTCCAGATCGCCAACTCCTACAGCAAGGACGCCCAGGTGCAGGGCATCCGCAACGCCCGCCGCTACATCGGCGACCGCCTCGGCCGGGTCGCCACCGCGCACCGTATCCTCGACCCGGCCGCCGGCCCGCTGATCGGCGTCAAGCTGCACATCCTGACCCGCAAGACCCTCGGCGGCATCCAGACCGACCTCGACTCCCGCGCGCTGGGCACCGACGGCACCCCGGTCGACGGCCTGTACGCGGCCGGTGAGGTCGCCGGGTTCGGCGGTGGCGGCGTCCACGGCTACAACGCGCTGGAGGGCACCTTCCTCGGCGGCTGCCTGTTCTCGGGGCGGGCGGCGGGGCGGGCCGCCGCCCGGCAGACCGCCTGACCGTGCCGCACGGCCCGTCTTCTCACCGCTCGAGGAGGCGGGCCAGCACCGCGGCGTGGCTCTGCTCGGGCGACTTGGAGGCGGTCAGCAGGGTCATGGGACCCTTGCGCGCCAGGGCGCGCACCTGGCCGAGGAGTTCGGCGGCCTCGGAGGCGGCGAGTTCCGCCTCGTACCGGTCGGCGAACTCCTCGTACGTGCCCTTGCCCGCGTGATACCAGCGGCGCAGTTCGGCCGACGGGGTGAGCGCCTTGGGCCACTCGTCGACGCGCGCCGCGTGCTTGGCCAGGCCGCGCGGCCACAGCCGGTCGACCAGCACACGGACGCCGTCGTCCGGCTCGGGCACATCGTAGACACGGCGCACACGAACACTCACGGTCGGCCTCCCCGGACGCGGACGGACGGTTGCCGCGAGCGTACTGCGGCGGGGCGCGACCGGCGCGTCGTACGACGCGGGGACAGGCCGGCGAGGCGGCCGGTGACCGGGAGGGGCTCCGCTGCGGCAGGGCACACCGCTGACGGCCCATCCGGGGCTATCCCCGGCTCCGGAGGGAGGCCGCGCGCCACCGTTTCAGCGCACGCCGCTCGGTCTCACTCGTCCCGCCCCAGATGCCGATGGACTGCCCGGTGTCCAGCGCCCACTCCAGACACCGCACCCGGCCCGGGCAGCGGCGGCTTCTCTGGGGGCCAGCCCGGTGTGGTGTGACTCGAAGAGCACGGGCATCGCCCCGTGCCGCAGTCGGTCGGCGTCCTCGATGCTGTCGGCCCCGGCACACATCGCCGCGATCAGCGACGTCACCTGGCCGCCGGGTTCGCCCCACCGCTGTTGTCCGCCCCTTCGATGCGTACGGTTTCGCGGACCAGCTCCGACAGTCGCCCACGTGCGGCAAGGCGCATCACGGGGACCAGACCCGCGTGCGCGACCAGGTTGGGGTCATCAAACGCTGCGGACACCGCACGTGGCGGCATGGAAGAATGCATCCCGGAGATGCACCTCCGAACTGGTCGAGTAGAAGCCTAGAGAACTCCTATTCTCCCAGGTCAGAGTGCATCTCCACTTTCATGTCCGGACACTGGACGGACCATCACCCGGTGAATCGAGGCTAAGAGGTCGTCCCACTGGGGCTGTTGGGTAGCCTGCGGCCGTGGGAATGGGACTGAACACTGACGGCTGGCTGGAAGACACGCGGATGTCTTACGACACCGTGGCTGCTAGCTATGCAGATCTGACGCGTCACCTCTTGGAGGAAACACCCGAGGAGCGCGCTGTTCTGGCGTTGTTCGCGGACTTGGTGGGTGCCCGGGGCGGGGGGCCGGTTGCTGACGTGGGATGCGGGACGGGGAGGATCACGGCTCACCTGTGTCAACTGGGCTTGGACGCGTTCGGGATCGACCTGTCGCCCGGGATGCTCGAGGTGGCCCGGCGTGATCACCCCGGTCTCCGGTTCGATCTCGGCTCCATGACGGACCTCGACCTCGCCGACGCCTCGATGACAGGCCTGGTTGCCTGGTACTCGCTGATCCACATCCCCGACGACGAGATCGGCACGGTCCTCGCGCACTTCCGGCGAGTGGTGCGGCCCGGTGGGCCGCTGCTACTCAGCTTCCATGTCGGTGATGAGT
This sequence comes from Streptomyces sp. TRM68367, assembly GCF_014495685.1. GTDB lineage: Bacteria > Actinomycetota > Actinomycetes > Streptomycetales > Streptomycetaceae > Streptomyces. The sequence continues at coordinate 24,354 of NZ_JACTVI010000103.1, forward strand.
CGAAGTTGAAAACCGAGGGCTATGGCGGGCACCCGATGAAGGTCTATGTCCATCGTCGGCAGCACGACCAGATGATCGCGTGGCTCAACGAGGCCGGCTTCTCCGTCGAGGAACACAGAACTCTCACCTCGGCCGAGAGCAAGCTCGGAGGGATCATTCTCGCGCGCCGCCAGACTGCCGCCCCCGAAGAGTGAGTCGATCCCTAAAAAGAACTGCACGTCACTTGGACTCCCTCACGTAAGTGGCTCCGCCAGTGTCCTGGCGGAGCCGGGTGTCAGTTGGCTCGTGCGGCGATCTCACCGAACGAAGGCATCCCCAGGTAGATCGCCTGCTGAGCTTTTGCTGTGTGCATCCATTTGTGTGAGCTTGTCCTTGGCAGCAGCGAGGCTGACCTTGAGGCCTTCGATCTCACCGAGCCAGCCTTCTCGTCCGGCCTCGGCGATGCGATCGGCGAGGTTGTCCCTGAGTACAAGGCCAGGTTGCGCGAGGCCGCACCCAGCCGGTGTGGTGGACACGACGAGACCCGATCCGACCCCTGACCTACCACGGTGCCCACCGGATGTTCGAGGGCGCGTCAACGCCTCGCTCGGCGCCGACTGGAGCCTGCATGACCTGCGGCACATTGTCTCTGCTTAGTTTCCGTGTGGCGATAGTCTCCGGCTGAGCGGTTGACCAGGGTGTTTGGGCTTTGCGCTCGGTCGTGTGGTGTTTCTACTGTCAGCGCTCATGATCCTGAACTTCTTCTCGTCCCAGGGCTGGCAATCCTGGGACATCGAGTACCGGCCGTTGATCCCCGAGGGGATGCCCGTGCTCATCGACGATGATCTGCGCTTCGAGGACGGCCCGGCTGCGCCGCGTCCGACGACGGTGGTGAACCAGTGGCTGCGTGAGCTCCCGGCCAGCGGGGCGCCGGCGCCTAGCTCGTGGGAGAACTACGCACGAGTGGTCAAGGAATGGGTGGAGTTCCTGGCCGAGCACGGCGTGGGCCTGTTCGACTCGCGGGTACGGCTGAAGGCCGCGTTGAGCCGGTACGCCGAGCATCGGGTGGCGGGTCCGTTGAAGGCCCGGTTCGCGGCGACGACGTGGGGCCAGCACATGAGCATCCTGTCGCTGTTCTACCGGTGGGCGATGCACGAGGGGTACGCGGCGGCTGAGCCGTTTACCTACCGGGCCGCGCGGGCTCTGTTCGCCGGGACCGGCCGGGAGGTGAAGGTGAATCTGGCGGTCCGCCGCACCCCGAAGCCGCACGTGACGATCAAGTACCTGGAGCCGGACTTCACCGAGCTGTTCCGCAAGGGGCTGCGCGGGCTGGCCCCGGACGGCTCGCAGGACACCGGTTTCCACGGGCGGGAGCTGACCCGCAATGCGGCGGTCGGGGATCACGCGCTGGCCACCGGGATGCGGCTGCAGGAGTTCACCTACCTGCTGCCCTGGGAGATCCCCGCCCTGCCGTCGGAGCCGACCGCAATTCCCATCCCGTTCCCGGTGCCGGCCGGGATCACCAAGGGCAAGAAGTTCCGCACCACGTGGACCTCCTACGAGGCCCTCGCTGGGCTGCACGAGTACCTGGAACTGGACCGGGCGGCCACCACGGAGGGCTCCGGCTGGATGCCGCCGCGCCGGTGGGGCGAACCGCTCATGGTCACCGACCCCGACCCGCGGGGCGGCCGGGTCAACGGAGTCCGCCGCTCGTGGGACTCGCTCACCCCGGCCGAGCGCCGCCGTCTGGTCGCCCCCGAGGGCGGATCGTGCCTGCTCGCGGTGAAAAACGGGGGTGGCCCTTTCACCGCCTGGGCGACGGTCTTCGAGCGGACCTCGGACCGGATCCGGGCCCGCTTCGAGCCCCGCTTCCCGCATGTCTGGCCCCACCGATGTCGTCACACGTTTTCGATGAGGACCCTTGAGTACCTGGTCACCGGGCACTACCGGAATGCCGCGAAGCTGGTGCGGGACACGGACGCGGACGCCGCGCTGGTCTTCTACCTCTCCAAGGCGGACCCGCTGCTGGTGCTGCGTGATTTGTTGGGTCACTCGACTGTTCTGACGACGGAAAAGTACCTCCGGCGCCTGGATACGACTCGCATCTACCGGGATGCATACGAGGGTGCCGGGGCTGCGGCCGGGCTGACCTGCGACGCGGCGGCCGAACATGAGGCCGCGGCGGAGTTCTCCGACGATTTCGAGGACGGGGAAGCCTGATGCCAGCGATGCTCATCGATGAACCGCTCGGCATCGCCTGCGTGTTCAGTAACGGCCGCCGCGCGGAGTTCGTCCTGGACGGCCTGCCGAACCCACGGCTGGCCCGGGATCTGGCCTGCGGCTTGGCCGAACTCGTCCATCCGCACGGGACGGTCGATGCCGCGGGCAGTGTCATGCACTACGTCAGTTCCGCCCGTCACATGGTGCGGACCCTCGCAAGCCGAGGATTCACCGGCGGTGTCGGCCAGTTGAGTCGTGGCATGCTCGCCGAGTACTGGATGGGCACCTCGATGGGCCGCGAGGCCCACACGCGCCACATGATCCTGGGCTTCACCGCAGGTGGTGGGGGCCTTGCCCCGGGGGTGGAAGAACTCGCGAAGGGAAGGAACTTCAACCCGCAGCCCTACCGCAAGCCCTTGCCTCCCTACGCGGAGGAGGAGTGGGACCTCCTCACCACCGTCTGCCGCACCGTGGTCGAGAAAACGTACGCCGCCCACCGGCAGGCCCTCGTTACCGCCGCACGCGGCCGACATCCTGTCGAAGGCGGCTGGACAGCAGAGAACTTCCAATGGCTGTGTGAACGATCACGTAATTCCCCGGGCCCGGCGTCACGTAATTCCCCAGGTCCTGACCTCGTCCATGTCTACTTGATCGAGGGCTTG
>NZ_JACTVI010000104.1 GCF_014495685.1 Streptomyces sp. TRM68367
TGAATCATCGCAGGTCGGAAGCACCCTTCCTCCATGAAGTGACTGGCTGTCACTGAAGCTCCTGGTGCCGTGAATTCGTGAGGCCGGGCGGTGGATTGCGCCGCGTTGGCGATCAACGCGCGGGCCCGGTCGTTCTGGTAGATGAAGCTCCGGGAGACGTCGGCCTGGCGGGCAACGGCGGCCTTGGTGATGGGGGTCCGATCGCGGCGCATGTGACGGAGAGCAGTCTGGATGCGTTCGAGCATGGCCTCGGTCGTCTGCCGGCGAGCTTCGTTGGCGGCCTCGGTCTGTGGTGCGGGACTGTTCATGATGTCGCTTCCTCGAGCAGGTCGCTGTCGGCCGCGGCGAGGTCGGAGGCCCGGAAGTTGATCGACCAGATCCGCTGGTAGTAGTCCTGGGGGCGGCGGAGATCGAGCGCGAGGGCCTGTTCGAGGAGTCCGAGCCCGGCCAGGGCGTTCTCCAGGCCCTCGATGGCGCGGGCGGTCGGTTCGAAGGTCTGGTGCAGGTAGTCGGCGATCTCGTCGGTGGGAGCGCGCTCAGCGTATGACCGCCACTGCTCTTGCTTACGACGCCAATAGAGCAGGTCGGCGCCCGAGAGGACGAACTTGTCGCAGCCCTCGCAGTTCATCTTCCAGGGGCAGGCGTCGCCGTTAACGACGGGCTGGTAGGTGCAGACTCCGCCTTCGGCCGGGGTGCTGGTTCGACTGAGGTCGATCGCCAGAGCCTGCGCTTCGGCGCGAGACAGAGGTTCAAGCCCTCCGAAGAGGGGCGCCCCGGGCTCGGCGGCTCCCGGCCCGGCGACCCAGACAGTGCTGAGGAGATCGTCGAGGTCGGAGGGAGCGACCTTGGCGTAGTGCTCGGCCATCCGGTCGCTGACCTGCCCGAGGTAGCGGCGGATATGGGCGAGGCTGGCGCCAGCTGCCAGGAGCTTGGTGGCCATCGTGTGGCGGGCCTGGTGGATGACGCTCCCGCCGAGGTTCAGCCCGTCCACCCACTCCTTGAAAGAGGAGCTGAAGAAGCCGTAGGAGATCGACAGGTCTCCGAAGGGGCTGCGGACATCAGTCGGGAAAAGTGCCATCTGCTTGCGCTCGTCCGGGTTCGGGACCCGCCCGTTCCGGTCCTCGAATGAGGCAAGGGTCTTGTCCCGGCGTTCACCGAGTCGGGTGTAGAGGTATTCGGGGATCCGGATGCCCTCGTTGTAGTTGCCGACCTTGGTCTGGTCGTGCCAGAGCATCGGCAGGCCGCGGTAGCGGCCGGTGCAGTCCAGCCTGAGCTCGATGATCTCGCTGCAACGGCGGCCCGTCGCGACGATGGCCTCCCAGATGTCGCGCAAGCCCCGGTCGTTCGGATCGAAGTTCGCCGCGAACATCTTCAGATTGGTGTCGTCGGCGAGGGCCCGGGCGACTTCGTCCGTGAACGGGTTCCGGGAGACCTTGCGGTCCTTGCCTCCGGTCGGCAGTGCGGAGACGAAGGTGTGATCCAGGCCGACTTGGGCGCACTGGCCGGAGCTCAGCGCGTCCAGCATGAGCTTGCGGGCGTAGACGAACGTGGTGCGGCGGCTGCCGAAAGTGACCGTGGAGGGCTTGCCGTCAGACCGGACGATGCCCAGGGAGGGAAGGCTGTGCCGTTCCCGGTTCAGCAGATCGGCAGCGAACCGCTGGGCGTGCTCGGCGCCCAACAGGGTGGGGTCGTGGCCGCCTTGCGGCGCGTCGACCTCGAGGAACGCACCCAGCTCGACGCAGGCTCGCCTGACGTAGTCGAACGGGCCGCGAGAGCGCGGGCATTGGGCCGACCGGAGCATGCCGGCGATGTACTCCCAGAGCACGTCGCGGAGCCACTGCTGCGAGATGGCCGCGAGGTCGAAGTGGCTCTGGGCCTTGGGGAATCGGCGGCCGAAGTGCTCGGTCTCGATGAAGCCGGCCTCTTTGGTGTCCGCAGGGCTGTAGTAGACGCAGCGCAGACCGTTCGAGATCTCCAGGACGATCCTCCGAACGCGTGAGTCGAAGCCCTTCCTTGACCGTCCGTCGCTCTCTCCGGTGCTGGCGAAGTCAACCAGCGAGGTCATCTTCTGCTGTCGGCAGTAATTCGCCAGACCTTGGACGGACCCAATGTCCCAGTGGGTGCGGTGCTTGAGCTGGGCATGGGAATTCAGCCCCCACTTGATCTCCGCCTTGATAAGCGGGTGCAGCCCGGTCAGGTTGAGCAAGCCCATCCGGTGTACGGGATTCTGCTTCGCGCACCACCGCAGGAAGGCGGCCTTGTCGTCAAAGAAGACCTGTACCGGTTCTCCGCGGGAGGCTGCGGTCCGCCGCCACTGCGACGGGACGACCGCACCACCCGGCTTCCCATCCCGGTAGTAGCGGTCCTGGTGCGGCGCGCACAACCTGGGCGGCGAAGCCGCCAGGTAGGGGCAGGACGGGACCCGGCAAGCGCCGAAGCTCTCGAAGGGCGTTGCAGACTCCAGCCACTCCTCAAATCGGAGCTGAGGGTCGAGTTCCTGCTGATAACGCCACCGGCCGTCATGTGATTTGCAGAGCCGCGTGGTACTGGAACTCGCCGGCAGCCCAGGGCAGATGCGACATAGCCCCAGATCGATGCCGTCCTTCGGGAAGAGCGGAGACGCGGCCTTGGCGAACGCGGCCTGCCCCATCCCGTTGGCCTTCCGTTCGCGATGGTGATCCTCGCAGAACCGGATACCCAAGCGTCGATAGCGTTCGCATTTCACGACGTCGCAGCGCCAGGCGTAGACGGCGTGGTGGGGCGGGACCTCGATCAGGTCGGGTCGGTAGAGAGGGTCAAAGCCGGGGCCTTCAATCACTGCGGTCAGCAGTTCAAGTCGATCCCTCTTGACCCGGCTGACGGGTTCGGTGAGCAGTGTCAGAGAGGTCATCGCTGTTCTTCCCAGACTCGGTCCAACGCCGCTGCGAACTTGGGGTCGTGAACATCGGCGTGGCCGTAGATCTCGTCGACGGTTGTCGCCGAGGCCCAGCCGCCGGCGTCCCGCGCGATGAGCGTGTTGCCGTCGGCAGCATCGAGGACATTCGTCGCAAAGAGGTGACGGAATTCGTGCGGATTAATCTTCCCGAGCTGCAGGCGGTAGCCGGCCCTGTTGAGCACCTGCCGGGCTCCCGCCGTGGACCACGGCTGGCCCTTGTTCTTCCCGTGCAACTGGACCATGAGCATGCCGTGGCCGGCGTCGCGGGGATACTCCGTCGTCATGTAGTCGAAGTAGGTGTGGATCATCGCCGGGCTTGCCCGGCGCACGGCCCCGCCCGTCACCACGCCGTCTCTGATCGTCCATTCCGGCTTGGTCTTCGCCCGGCTCCGGTTGGGGTTGACCTCCCGGTGGCAGATGTGGACGTGCGGCCCGCGGCACTCGCCGCAGGCGGCTCCTTCCCGAAGATGAAGGTCGATGAGGTGGAAGCCGCAGAACTCCCCGATGCGGAATCCGCCGTCTGCCAGCCAGGTCACCATCATGCGGTCCCTCGCCGAGTGGAACTCCTCGTAGAGCGCACCCCGGGCGCCTTCGGGCGGCATCTTCGGATGCCGTCGACGAACCGTTCGGGTCGGTCGCAACGGGTTGGTCGGCATCTCCTGGATCGCGTGGCCAAGGAAGTGCCGTCGTCGGTCGGACTTGGTCGGCAGCCGCGTCCGCGAGAATTCCTCGGCGAGCTCCCGGCTTCCTCCATGGGCGCTGGCGTGCAGGTAGAAGCCTTTCAGGCAAGCCGCCGTGGTGTCCAAGGCGCTCTGCCCGTACGGACGCTTGCCCTGCCGCCAGGGTCGTCCGTACGGACCTCTGAACTCCGCCCCGACCGCCCCCATGTACCGCTTGAGGTCCTGCAGCGAGACCGTCTCGGCCGCCAGGCCCTCGAACTCGAGCCACCTCAAATGGTCGACCAGCAAGTACGCGTAGGTCCGATCAGTCCCACCGCTGCAGGACCGCAGGAATCCGTCAGCCAGCCGGCGGACGGAGCCGTCCGCCTCCAAGATCGTGTAGGACACGCGTCCCGACGAGTGCTCCAACTCCTGCACTCGCAGGTCCCCCAACACCAGCCTGCGCGCCACGCATACTCCGACATCCCCGAACGTCACACACGTCGAATGAGCGTGCAGGAAATGATCCTACTGGCCATGATCATCGCGCAGTCACACACGTTGCATGCATGCGTAAGGCCGGTGAGTAAAGTTCATCTCGGTCATGAAGCGGGTGGAGCCGCAGATCACGACGATACGCGGGAGGCTCAACAGCTTCTTCGCGTCGGCGAGCTTCTCCTCGGGGGTGAGCAGTTGCGGGTATGACACTGGTTCCTCCTGGTGGTGTGGTCCAAGGGGTGCCTGCGGAGACGAGAACGAGGGTGCCCAAGATCGTTTTGTGACGAACGACGTGGACACCCTCGCGACAGCACTCTATGCAACGACCGACGACATGCTGAAGGAGCATCCCGTAATACGCACGCCGCTGAGCGCGGAGGCGTCGCGCTCGCGACGTGAACATGTCCGCGGGCATCTCCGCCGGCGGTCCGGGGGCCGCCTACGGCGAGTCGTCGCATACCTGATGGACCGTCACATCGAGCGCGCGGTGACGCTGCTGCGGCGTGGCGACCTCAGCGTCCCCGAGGTCTGCTTCGCGGTCGGCTGCGCGTCGCTGGGCACGTTCACCACCCGCTTCACCGAGCTGGTCGGCATGCCGCCCGGAGGCTTCCTGCGCCGGGCGGCTGATGTAGCGGCAGACCATGCTGATGTTGCGGGTACGGCCCGCGTGTGCGGGCCGATCCGCCACGCCGTCAGGTGTCGCTGCCGCGGCTCAAAGACCGATGCGGGGCCGGTGGCTCCCGGGACGGCTCGCCCTCCCCCGCGGGCCCGGACGACGAACCCGGTGCGCGCAAGGACGTGGCGGATGACAGCAGCAACAGCGCTCCGAGCATCACGAACGGCGCCGCCACACCCGCGACCCGGGCGATCAGGCCCGCGGCGGCGGGGGCGCCGACCTGGCCGAGGCGGTTGCCGGTCAGCCCAGGGCGAGGGCCGTGGAGCGGGCATCGTCGGGGGCGGCCCGGACGACCGTCGTCATGGACAGCGGCTGGCCCACGCCCAGGCAGAAGCCGAGGGCGGCCAGGATCAGGCCCAGCGCCCACACGGGCACGGGGAGCGCGATGCCCGCGCACAGCAGGGCAGCCAGCAGGAGGAGGGCGTACGCACCGGCGATGACACCGACGGCCCGCTCGTCCGCGCCCAGCGCGAGGGCCCGGTAGGAGACGGCGGGCCGGGCCATCGACACCGCCCCTTGCGCGAAGCCAAGGCGATGACGAGGCGGAGCAGCCAGCCGCGGTTCCCACCGGGCCTCACGATGACGTCCTCCATGAGGGCTCAGATGATTCCCATGAGCATCCCTGCCCCGAGGATGACGAGGCATGTGAGGGCCGCCCACTTGACCACGAACCGCGTGTGGTCGCCGAACTCCACCTTGGCCATGCCGACCAGGACGTACACGGCCGGGACGAGCGGGCTGGACATGTGCAGCGGCTGGCCGACCAGCGAGGCGCGGGCCATCTCCAGCGGCGTGACGCCGTGCGCGGCGCCGGCCTCGGCGAGGACCGGCAGGACGCCGAAGTAGAAGCCGTCGTTCGACATGAAGTAGGTCAGCGGCAGGCTCAGCACGCCGGTGACGAGGGCCATGTGCGGGCCCATGCCCGTGGGGATGACGTCCACCATCCACTTGGCCATGTGGTCGACCATGCCGGTGCCCTGGAGCACGCCGGTGAAGACGGCGGCGGCGAAGACCATGCCGGAGACGTTGAGGACGTTGTCGGCGTGGGCGGCAAGCCGGGCCCGCTGCTCGGGAATGCGCGGGAAGTTGACGGTGAGGGCGAGCGCGGCGCCCAGCAGGAACAGCACCGGGATCGGCAGCCACTCCATGATCATGGCGGTGAGCAGGACCACGGTGAGCAGCGCGTTGAACCAGTACAGCTTGGGGCGCAGGGTGGCGCGGTTCGGGTCCAGGCCCTTGAAGTCGTCGTCCGCGTCAGCACCGGCGCCAAAGCCCGCGCCGCCCGTCGGAGCAGCGGCCTTGCCGGAACCGGAGCCGGAGCCCACCAGGACGGTCTCCTTCTCCTCGACGCTCTCCTCCACCAGCGCCTCGTCCAGCGTCAGCACACCCAGCCGCCGGCGCTCGCGCACGCCGAGGACGTATGACAGGACGAAGACGAAGAGCAGGCCCACCAGCAGCGCCGGGATCATCGGGACGAAGATGTCGCTGGCGTCCAGCTTGAGCGCGGTGGCGGCGCGGGCGGTCGGGCCGCCCCACGGCAGGGTGTTCATCACGCCGTTGGCCATGGCGGCGACACCGGTCATCACGACCAGGCTCATCTTCAGGCGCTTGTACAGCGGGTACATCGCCGAGACCGTGATCATGAAGGTGGTCGAGCCGTCGCCGTCCAGCGACACGATCGAGGCGAGCAGGGCGGTGCCGACGACGATCCGCATCGGGTCGGCCTTGCAGAATTTGAGGATCCCGCGGACGACCGGGTCGAAGAGCCCGACGTCGATCATCAGTCCGAAGTAGACGATCGCGAACATGAGCATCGCCGCGGTGGGGGCGAGGCTGGTCACGCCGTCGATGACATAGTCGCCGAGCTTGGCGCCCTTGCCGACGAACACGCAGAACAGCGCGGGAATCAGCACGAGCGCCGCGATCGGCGACATCTTCTTCATCATGATCAGGACCAGGAAGGTCGCGATCATGGCGAAGCCGAGGATGGTCAGCATGTATGGATACCTAACGTTCGCCCTTGAACATCCCACCAGGGCCGGCGGTGCGAAGGACGTTAGGTGCCGTCAAGCGGCGTTAACAAGACGTTGACATGCGAGCAATAAGCGCAAAACTCCTGGTCACAGCTTTGCTCAGGTCAGCGGGGTGAGCTTTTCGGTCACGCGGGCGGTCTCACTCGGGTGCGCGGGGGCGACCTCGACGGGTACGCCGTTGAGGACCGCGTTGCCCGACAGCGGGTCGAGCAGACTGCCGTCGAGGAGCTGGTTGACGTTGACGCCGGGGTCCTGTGCGGCGTGGGTCAGCCCGGTGCCGGGCCGGTCGTGACCCCAGCCGTGCGGCATGCTCACCACGCCCCGGCGCACCGCGTCGGTGACCTCGGCGGTCGTGGTCACCTCTCCCCCGGCGCCCTTGACGCGTACGGCCGCCCCGTCCCGCACGCCGAGCCGTTCGGCGTCCTCGGGGTGGAGGTGCAGGGTGCAGCGGTTGGAACCGCCGGTCAGGGCGGGCACGTTGTGCAGCCAGCTGTTGCTGGAGCGCAGGTGACGGCGGCCGACGAGAACGAGCCCGGCGGGACGCTGATCCAGCGCCGCATGCAGTCTCGGCAGATCGTCGGCGATGGGCTGCGGCAGCAGCTCGACCTTGCCGCTCCTGGTCTTCAGCGGCTGCGGCAGGCGGGGCTCGAGGGGGCCGAGGTCGATGCCGTGCGGGTGGGCCAGCAGTTTCTCCAGGGTGAGTCCGTCCGGTTGTACGCCGAAGCCGTCGCCGTAAGGGCCGAGGCGCAGCATCATGTCGAGCCGCCGCTCGGGGCCGTCGGCGCCGGTGAGCCGGGCGGCGAGGTCGCGGGGGTCGCGGCCGTACGCGGGTGAGTGCTCTGCGCGCACCGCCTTGCCGAGGGTCTGGTCGATGACCAGGGCGTCGACCGCGGACGGGTCGGCGCCGTGCATGCCCGTGGCGGCGAGGGTGAGCCGGGCCAGGATCTCGGTCTCGGCCATGCGGCCGGGCTCCAGGGGGATCGCTGGGCGGGTGTAGCGGACCTGGTTGTGGACGGCGAGGGTGTTGAAGGCGAAGTCGTGGTGCGGGCTCTGGGCGGGCGGGGGCGGCGGCAGGACGACGTGGGCGTGGCGCGAGGTCTCGTTGAGGTAGGGGTCGACGCTGACCATGAAGTCGAGCGAGTCCAGGGCCTTGTCGAGGCGGTCGCCATCGGGTGCGGACAGCACGGGATTGGCGGCGACGGCGATCAGCGCCCGGATCGGCTCCCCGTCCCCGGTCGCGGTGTCGATCTCCTCGGCGAGCGCGGCGAGCGGCAACTCCCCTTTCGCCTCGGGGTGCCGGCTCACCCGGGAGTGCCAGCGCCCGAGGGCGAAGCCGCGGCCGGGTCCGGCGGGGCGGGGCGTCTTGTCGGTGGCGGCCTGCGGGAAGAGGGCGCCGCCGGGCCGGTCGAGGTTGCCGGTGAGGACGTTGAGCACGTCGACGAGCCAGCTGGCGAGCGTGCCGTGCGCGACGGTGCAGCTGCCGATACGGCCGTAGACGGCGGCGGTGGGGGCGGCGGCGAGCTCCCGGGCGAGGGCGCGGATCGTGTCCGCGTCCACGTCACAGGCCCCGGCGACCGCCGACGGCGTGAAATCCCTTACGGCGCAGCGCAGTTCGCCGAGTCCCTGGACGTGCGGGGTCAGCTCGCCCGGGTCCGCGAGGTCCTCCTCGAACAGCACGTACGCCATCGCCGCGAGCAGCAGCGCGTCCGTGCCGGGGCGGATCTGGACGTGCCGGTCGGCGAGCCGGGCGGTGCGGGTGCGGCGCGGGTCGATCACGGTGAGGGTGCCGCCGCGGGCTTTGAGCGCCTTGAGCCGGCCGGGGAAGTCGGGCGCGGTGCACAGACTGCCGTTGGATTCCAGGGGGTTGGCGCCGATGAGGAGCAGGTGGTCGGTGCGGTCCAGGTCGGGGACGGGGATGGCGAGGGCGTCGCCGTAGAGGAGCCCGCTGGAGACGTGCTTGGGCATCTGGTCGACCGTGGACGCGGTGAACAGGTTGCGGGTACCGAGGGCGCCGACCAGGACGGGCGGGTAGAGGGCGCCCGCCACGGTGTGCACGGTGGGGTTGCCGAGGACCACGCCGACGGTATGAGGGCCGTACCGCTCCACCACCGGGCGGATGCCTGCGGCGACCGCGTCGAAAGCCTCCTCCCAGGTGGCCTCGCGCAGCTCGCCGCCCTCGCGCACGAGCGGGGCGCGGAGCCGGTCGGGGTCGGCGTCGAGGGCCCCGAAGGAGGCGCCCTTGGGGCAGATGAAGCCCCTGCTGAACACGTCGTGGCGGTCACCGCGCGCGGCGGTGACCCGGGTGCCGTCGATGGTGAGGGTGAGGCCGCAGGTGGCCTCGCACAAAGGGCAGATGCGCAGGGCGGTGCGGGACACGGGTCCTCCCGGAGGTGCGACGACGGTGACGCAAAGACCCGGCGAGCATACCGACTGGTATGCGCAACGGGGAGGGATCGCCGTGGGTGAGGTCGGAAATTCGCGAACCGGCTACCTGAACGCGCTTCGGTCCGTTCACCCGGCCGCTGCTCGGCCCATCACCTGGCCGCCACTCGGCCCGTCAGCCGACCGCCGCGCAGTCCGTCCTCTGTCCGCCGCCCGGCCCGCCCTTGGTCCAGCACCCGTGCCAGATAAGCCCGCAGCAGTTCCCGCATCTCCTCGATGATCTTCTCGTCTCCCTCCGGCGAGACCCGGAAGGCGAGGTGGACGAGGGAGTCGGCGGTTTCCACGGCGATGAGGAAGGTGCGCCGCAGATCCTCGTCGGGCTCGCGGCCGAGGTAGCCGGAGAGCAGGTCGGTGAGGCTGTCGGCGACGCGGGTGTTGGGTTCGGTGTGCCGGGCGCCGACCGGGATCTGGTTGCCGAAGTCGACGAGTGAGAAACCGGGCGCGGTGCGCTTCATCTCCAGGTACTCGTCGAGTACAACGTCGAGCGCCGCGCGCCAGCCCCCGCCCTCGGCCTCCTGCAGGCGCCCGGTGACGCGCTCGGCGTAGCGCTCCAGGTTGCGCTGGGCGAGCGAGTCGGCCATCTGCCGTTTGTTGCCGAAGAAGCGGTAGACCGAGCCGATGGGCACGCCGGCCCGCAGGGCGACGGCGCGGGTGCTCAGATCGTCGTAGCCGACCTCGTCGAGCAGGTCGGCGCAGGCGTCCAGGATCCTGGTCAGACGTTCGGCGCTGCGTCGCTGAACGGGCGCGCGGCGGAGCGAAGTAGCGTGGGACACAGCCACCATGATGCCCTTCCGGCGCGGTCAGGTGAACCGCGGCCCTCGGTACGGCGGTCGGCATCGGCCCCGTCCGCCGGGGTGCCGGCCGGGATGCCGCTCGCACCCCTCGCCGGAGTGCCGCCCGCACCGTCCGTCGCGGTGGGCTCGGGCGACGACGCCGTGATGTCGGCGGTGCTCTCGACGGGCTTGCCGTCGACGGCCCACACCGTGCCGTCGTCGGCGTACAGGCGGGCGGTGACGTGGTGTGTGCCGCGCGGGACGAGGGCGGCGGCGAGGCGGTACTCGGGGGTGCGCAGCCGGGCCACCAGGCGGTCGTTCAGGAACAGTTGGGCGACGCCGCGGCCGACGGTCGCCTCCGGTCTCACGCCGGCCGGGGAGAAGCGGAAGCGGTGCAGGGTCAGGCGTACGCCCCAGTCGCCGCGGGCGGCCGGCTGCACCTGGATGCCGACCTCGGGCGCGCTCTTGTCGTCCACCTCACGGAAGCGCCGCCCTTCCTCGTCCGTGTCGTCGAGGAGCTTGCCCACCGGCGTGAGCGACTCCCCGTTCTCTCCGTCGTTGTTGTTCTGGTTGTTCTGCTCGCGTCCATCGCTGGAGCCGCAGCCCGCGGATCCGGTCAGCAGCAGGACACAGCCCACGAGCGCGGCGAGCAGGCCCCGCGTCCACGCCATGGCGGGAGCGTAGAACAACGGTCCGAAACCTGGATCCCCCTGGAGGCTGGTTCCCGCCGTTCACGATCGTCCGCAGTGAGGAGGCCGGGTGCATATCTTGCGCCCTCGCAACCGCAATCCTACGGTGAACCATAGGAATCAGACCGAAAGGGAGCAGCGATCATGAGCGGGGACGCGCGGAAGACTGCCGAGGGGCTCACGTATCTCTCCGGCTTCGGCAACGAACACAGCTCGGAGGCCGTCCCGGGCGCCCTGCCCGAGGGCCGCAACTCACCCCAGCGCGCCCCGCTCGGGCTGTACGCGGAGCAGGTGAGCGGTACGGCGTTCACCGAGCCGCGGGCGCGCAACCGCCGCTCGTGGCTGTACCGCATCCGCCCGTCGGCCGCGCACCCGTCGTTCACCCGCACCGACAACGGCTGGATCCGTACGGCCCCCTTCACCGAGACTGTGCCCGACCCGAACCGCCTGCGCTGGAACCCGCTGCCGCAGCCGTCGGCCGGCGCGGACTTCCTGGCCGGCCTGTGGACCCTCGGCGGCAACGGCGACGCCACGCAGCGCACCGGCATGGCCGTGCACGTGTACCACGCCGACGCTTCCATGGACCGCGTCTTCAGCGACGCCGACGGCGAGCTGCTGATCGTCCCCGAGCGCGGCGGCCTGCTGCTGCGCACGGAGTTCGGCCTGCTGCACGCCGAGCCCGGCCACGTCGCCCTGATCCCGCGCGGCGTCCGCTTCCGTGTCGGCCTCCTCGACGAGACCGCCCGCGGCTACGTCTGCGAGAACTACGGCGCCCCCTTCCAACTCCCCGACCTCGGCCCGATCGGCGCCAACGGCCTCGCCAACGCCCGCGACTTCCGCGCACCGGTCGCCGCGTACGAGGACGTGGAGGGCCCGGTGGAGGTGGTGAACAAGTTCTGCGGCAACCTCTGGACGGCGGTGTACGACCACTCCCCGCTCGACGTGGTCGCCTGGCACGGCAGCCACGTGCCGTACGTCTACGACCTGCGCCGCTTCAACGTCATCGGCACGATCTCGTACGACCACCCCGACCCGTCGATCTTCACGGTACTGACGTCCCCGTCCGACACCCCCGGCCTGGCCGGCGTCGACTTCGTGGTCTTCGCCCCGCGCTGGCTGGTGGGCGAGGACACCTTCCGGCCGCCGTACTTCCACCGGAACGTGATGAGCGAGTACATGGGCCTGATCGAGGGGGCCTACGACGCGAAGACTGCCGGAAAAGGGGGTTTCGTGCCCGGCGGCGGCTCGCTGCACAACATGATGTCGGCGCACGGTCCTGACCGGGAGACGTTCGAGAGGGCGAGCGCCGCCGAGCTGAGGCCCCAGAAGGTCGACGACGGCCTGGCGTTCATGTTCGAGACGCGCTGGCCGGTGACCCTGACACCGCACGCGGCACAGGCGGAGCACCTGCAACGCCGGTACGACGACGTGTGGCAGGGCCTCGAACGGCACTTCCGCCCCTTGCACTGACCCATTCCTGCCGGTACGGATGGCCCCGTGACCTCCTTCGCCCCGGACTCGATCGCCCTGAACCGCAAACTGCCGCTCTGGTACCAGGTGTCACAGTCGCTGCGTGCTTCGATCCTCGGCCGGTCGCCCGAGGACCCGCTGCGCCTGCCGACGGAGGAGCAGTTGGCGGGGCACTACGGCGTGAGCGTGCTGACCATGCGGCAGGCGCTGAAGGAGCTGGAGGACGAGGGGCTGATCACCCGGCACCGGCGCCGCGGCACGTTCATCGAGCCGCACGCCCTGCGGGGCGCCCCCGTGCGGCTGCTGGGCTCGGTGGACGCGATCGTGGCCCAGCAGTCCGGCATGACGACCGAACTGCTGGAGCACGGCAGCGGGCCGGTGCCGGCCGAACTCGCCGCGTACTTCCCGGACCTCGGGGAGGTGGCGACGTACCACCGGCTGCGCAGTGACGAGAAGACGGGCGAGCCGACCAACCACGCCCGCAACCACGTCCGTCCCGAACTGGCCGCCCGCATCGACCTGGACGACCTGGTCCGCTGGCCGATGACCAAGGTCCTGCGGGATGTCGTCGGGGTGGACATCAGCCGCATCACGGACACGGTGGAGGCCCGGCTCGCCGACCCGGAGACGGCGCGGCTGCTCCAGGTGCCGCTGCTCAGCCCGATCCTGCACTACACGGGGATCACGTACGACACGGACGGGCGGGTGCTGGACGTGGCCGTCATCCACTACCGGGGCGACCGCTTCTCCTTCACGGTGAGCCTGGAAGCCACCTGACCCCTTTGTCGCACCCAGGCCGTACGATGCCCAGCGTGACGCACGACGACGCTCCGCTGCTGGCGGACCTCATGCCGTGGTCCGTCGCACCGCCGCGGCTCGGCCGAGGGTGGCCGACGGCCCCCGACGCGGCATCCCTGAAGGCCCGCTGGGACGCTTTCGTGAAGGCCGAGGGCCCCGACCGCGAGGCCCTGCTGCAGCCGACCCGCTCCCGCACCCTCCACACGGCCGTCGGGCAGTTGCCCGGCCAGTCCGGCGGCACGGAGAAACTGGCCCGCGCCTCGGGCCCCTGCCCGGAGCCGGTACGGGTGCTGCACGCGCCCTTCGACGAACAGTGGCTGATCCCCGACCACCGCCTGATCGACGCGGCCCGCCCCGAACTGTGGCGGGTCGCCGACGACCGGCAGATCTTCGCCGTGGAGACGGCGACCGCCGCCGACTCGACCGGCCCGCCGCTGCTCGCGACCTCGCTGCTGCCCGTGCTGCGCCCGGGCCGTGTCCGGCCCCTGTACCGGCGGCCGTGCGGCGCGGAACCGAACCTGGCACCGGGCCTTCTGGAGACACTGGCCGCACGGCTCGGCCGCTCCCCCGCTCCGGTGGACGTACTGGCCTGGGCCATGGCGGCCGTAGGCCCCGACCTGACCGTCCCCCTCACCGAGGACCCCGACCTCTGGGCGCGGGGCGTGGAACTGGGCCACCGCATCCTCTGGCTGATGCGCCGCAACGGCAACCGCCCCAAACTCCCCGGCGGCCGCCGCCCGTACGTCCGCGCGCCCCTCCCCTCCCGCCCGCTGACCTTGCATTACGACCGCGCCGAGGAAGCCCTGCTCCTGGACGAGGGCCGCATCTCCCCGGTACCACCGCAGGCGTGGGACTTCGAGGTGAGCGGGGTCCGCGTCCTGGACCAGTGGTTCACGACACGCACCACAGAGCCGGAGCCGGGCACACTGGCGGCCATCCGCCCAACCACGTGGTCGCAGACGTGGACATCGGAGCTCCTGGAACTGATCACCATCCTGGCGTTGCTGGCGGAACTCCGCCCGCACCAGAAGGAGTTGACGATCACGGCCCCGATCACAACGACGGACTTGCACAAGGCGGGCGTACTCCCCGCACCACAGCCATCACGCAAACCGGCGTCGGTGCTCGACACCAACGAGGAGGGCCCTGAAGGCCAACTCGCACTGATCTGACCCAAAGGGGCGCCGGGCTGTATCGATATGCGGCTCCGCCGCGTGGGCGCGAGCAACCACCACGTACCCGCAGCCGCCCCCGAACAAGTCACCCCCGCGGCGAGAACGAATCCAACAACCGCACGCTGCCCGTCAGTCGCTCCGCGGTGCCCGTGGGCCAGGCGCTGGCCGGTCTGCTGACGACGGCGGTCGGGCTGGTCCCGCTGCTGCTGGTGGGGCTCGCGATGGGGTGGCGGGTCGAAGGCGGGCGGCTCGCGGCGGCGGGTGCCTTCGGTCTGCTGCTGCTCTTCCGGTTCGCGGCCACCTGGGCCGGCATCCTGCTCGGTTATGCCTCGCAGAGTGAGGAAGCAGCCGGTCAGCTGGGCGGTGCGACCTTCATGCTGCCGCTGCTGTCCAACGCCTGCATCCCGGTCGACGGACTGCCGGGCTGGCTGCGCACGGTTGCCGAGTGGAATCCGATCAGCGCGGTGACGACGGCGGTGCGGGAACTGTGGGGAACGCACCCGTGCCCGAGGGGGCCGCCTGGCCGGTGGCGCGTCCGGTCGCCGGGTCGCTGGCGTGGTGCGGTGTGCTGCTGGCGGCGTGCGTGCCGCTGGCCGTGCGCCGGTACGCGCGCGGCGGGCGGTGAACACACGCCCCGGCAGCGGCGAACGTCGAGCGGGGCGGATGGGGGACGTGCGTGCCCGCGCCCGGTGCACACCGGGGGCTGCTACGCGCCGTGGGGATGACGGACGACGCGTGCGCAGCGTGACGCCGGGGCCGGTGTGGCCGCCGGGCGCGGGACTCAGGGGCGCCCTCCAGGGGCGCCGTGGACGCTCAGCGCCCGCCGAACAGGGAACGGCGCAGCCGGCGCAGCGGCGCGAAGAGCGAGACCCGGCGGACGCGCGCACGCCTGCTGCCGCGCTCCTGCTCGGGCTCACGCGCGGTCAGCTCACGCATCAGCGACGTCGCCTCGACCGTCTCGCCCTGCGGGACCGCGGGACCCCCCAGCACCGAGAGATGGCGGTCGAGGCGCGAACTGGTCGCGCTGCTGCCGCAGGTGATCGCAGGGACCCTGGCCCTGCTGCGCACTGTTATCTGTTCCATGTCACTCCCCACCCGTACGAGTCCACCCGGCCCGGGCAGAGTAACCCTATCGCTCCCGTGGGGCACTCGTGTATCGCGGTCACAGGATTCACCTTCCCCGCAAGACGGTTGACGCCCCTTTGCTCATCATCCTCCGAATCCAACTGATTTCAGGGCGAGTTGGACAACCGGCTGGGTAGTGGGCTGCGGCGAGCCGCCGCCCGGCTCGACGGTCACGGCCAGTGACGTCGCGGAGCGGTCGAGACCGGCCGCGACCAGGGGCGTGTCGCCGTCGAAGAGCCCGAGGGAGCGTGGTTGCACGTCGGGGCGCATGAGCCACAGCTGGTGCACCCGGCCGCCCGGCAACTCGCCGTATCCGGCGAGGGTGACCACCGCGCGCCCCTCCGACGCGGAGGCGATCACCCCGATCGTCCGGCCCCGGGCGTCCCGGCCGGTGGCCACGCGGGCATCCGGGGCTGCGAGAACGTGGGCGATCTCACGCGACTGGGACCGCTCGGCGTTCAGCCGGTCCTCGGTCCGGCCCGCCTGGACGGCGAACAGCGAGGCGACGACCAGGGCCCCGGCGGCCGTCGCCGTGGCGAACGGCACGAGCAGGGTGCGCAGCCGGGGCGCACGGGAGCGGGGCGGCGGCTGGGTGCCCCACACGTGCGGCGGCAGTTGCGGCGCATGCGCGCGTGGTGCTTCCCGGGGGGCGGGCTCCTGCGGAGTCGCGCGTACGGCGGCCAGGACCCGGGAGCGCATCGCGGCCGGCGGCGGGGCGGCCGTGGACCAGGCCAGCCGGACGGCGTCCTCGGACAGGGCGCGCACCTCGGCGGCGCACCGGTCGCAGCTCTTGCGGTGTTTCTCGAAGCGGCGCCGCTCGTCGCCTTCGAGGGCGTCCAGCGCGTAGGGGGCGGCGAGGGAGTGCAGGTCCTCCCGGCGCAGCAGGCGGTCCAGGACGTTCATGCGGCACCTCCCAGGCACTCACGCAGCCGGGTCAGTCCGTCCCGCATCCGGGTCTTCACCGTGCCCAGGGGCAGCGACAGCCGCTCGGCCACCTCACGGTACGTGTAGCCCTCGTAGTAGGCCAGGGTGACCGACTGGCGTTGCAGGGCGGTGAGCCGGTCCAGGCAGCGGCGCACCCACTCGCGCTCCAGGCCGGCCTCGACCTCCTCTGCCACGTGGTCGAAGGCGGGGCCCTCAGCGCGCTGTGCCTCGCGCTGCTCGCGTTCGCCGGCCGCGCGGGCGCTGCGCACCCGGTCGACGGCGCGGCGGTGGGCGAGGGTGAGGATCCAGGACAGGGCGCTGCCCCGGCCCGGGTCGAACTTCGCGGCGGACCGCCAGAGTTCGAGCAGCACCTCCTGGGAGACCTCCTCGGACTGCGCGGGGTCACGCACCACGCGCCGTACGAGCCCGTACACGGGCCCGGACACCAGCCCGTACAGCTGCTCGAAGGCGTACTGGTCGCCTCCGGCGACGCGCAGCAGAAGCTCGTCCGCCTCCCCCCGGTCCCCCTCTCTCCGGCCGCACCCGGCCCGTCCCCTCACACGCGGCATGCGCCCCTCCCTCTCACACCAGGCATTCGCAGCGAGCGCGCCTCCGGATGGGGTTACGGATCGGCGGGCCGAAAACGCGGGTCGGCGGCAGGATGAAGTCAGGAAGAAGTACGGCGGCAAGAAGTTTTGAGATTCCACCAATCCGGTCCGCCACCCGCTCCGAATCCCCCGGCGTCAGGCAAGTTGGCACTGAGGACGGACGGCATGACACCAATCTCCAGGACCGGTGCGGGACGCAGGAGCCTCGCGACCCTGATCTGTGGTGCGCTGGCCGCCGGCGGGCTCGCAGCCGCCGGTGTGACCGCGCTGGCACCCGGGGCGGCCTCCGCCTCCAGCCACCGGGAGGCCCCGCTGATCTCGGGGACACCGCAGTACGACAACACGGACGTGTACGCGTTCGTCAGCCCGGACAAGCCGGACACGACCACGATCGTCGCGAACTGGATCCCCTTCGAGGAGCCGGCCGGCGGTCCGAACTTCTTCACCTTCGCCGAGGACGCCGAGTACGACCTGCGCATCGACAGCAACGGTGACGCGCAGGAAGACCTGCTGTTCCGGTACACGTTCAAGACGCAGGTCAAGAACGAGAAGACGTTCCTGTACAACACCGGGACGGTCGAGAGCCTCGACGACCCCGACCTCAACATCACACAGACGTACGACATCGAGCTGATCAAGCTGCGCCACCTGAAGGCTGTGTCGAAGACGAAGGTCGCCGACGACGTGCCGGTGGCCCCGTCGAACGTCGGCAAGGCCTCGATGCCGGACTACAACACGCTGCGCAAGCAGGCGATCCACAAGCTTGCCGGGGGCGCCCAGACGTTCGCAGGCCAGGCCGACGACCCGTTCTTCCTTGACCTGCGCGTCTTCGACCTGCTGTACGGCGGGAACCTGTCCGAGGTCGGCAACGACACCCTCAAGGGCTACAACGTCAACTCGATCGCCCTGCAGGTCCCCAACAGCTTCATCGCCGAGTCGCACGACCAGCCGGTCGTCGGCATCTGGTCGACCACGCAGCGCAAGAACGCGCAGGGCGACTTCACGCAGGTCTCGCGGCTGGGCATGCCACTGGTGAACGAGGTCGTCAACCCGATGAAGGACAAGGACACGTTCAACGCGTCCACACCGCGCGGTGACGCCCAGTTCCTGACGAACGTCACCAATCCGGAGCTGCCGAAGCTCATCGAGGGGATCTACAAGATCCCGGCGCCCAAGGAGCCGCGCAACGACCTGGTCGACGTCTTCCTCAAGGGCGTCGAGGGCCTCAACCAGCCGCCGCACGTCACACCGTCGGAGATGCTGCGCCTGAACACCTCGATCAAGCCGGCCGCCGAGCCGAAGCGGCTGGGCGTCCTGGACGGCGACAACGCGGGCTTCCCGAACGGGCGGCGGCTGACCGACGACGTGATCGACGCCTCGCTGCAGGTCGTCGAGGGCGAACTGCTGGGCGCCAAGAACGACCTGGGTGACGCGGTCGACGCCAACGACAAGGACTTCGAGAAGGCGTTCCCGTACGTCGCCCTGCCGACGGAGGGCTCGCGCGGTCCGCTCGCCAAGGGCACGTCCGGCGGCAACGACGTGCGCAACCAGCTGGGCGACGCGCTCCAGCCGGCCGGTGCGCGGGGCTCCGACGACATGACCCTGATCGCCGCCTCGGCGGGCGCGGGTGCGGGCGGCATCCTCCTGATCGGCGCGGCCCTGATGTGGTGGCGCCGGATGCGCGGCCGGGCGTACTGACCCGCCGCCCCACGATCTGGCGCGGCCCGTACGCAAGCACCCATCCCCCCACGGCGCACGGGCCGCGCCTTTTACGACAACTCCCGTTCAGCAAGCCGACTGAGGAGAGGGCATGCCTCCGCGTACGAACGACAGCGCACCGGAGCGCGGCCGGAACGCCGCGTCCGGGCCGACGACCGGCCGGGACGGAGCACCGGCCGCGGCCCGGGGACGCGAGGCGGGCGCGGAGACACCCGACCGGCCGGCCCCGGCCCAGCAGAACGACGGCGGCACCGCCTCCGCCGTCGGCGCGGCGACCGAGCGCGGGGGCCGGCCGGACCCGGCGACGGAACGCGGTGACTGCCCGGCAGCGAGCGGGCACGAGGGCCGGCCAGATCCCGCATCGGAACACAAAGCGGCGCGGTTTTCCGACACGGACACGGGCCCGGAGCCACAAACTCCCGACACGGACAGGGAGTCGGTGCCACGGCCGTCCGCCACGGACGCAGCCCCGGAGGCGCAGACATCCCACGCGGACGTGGCCGTGGACGGCCCTGTCGTCGCCGTGCGGCGTCTCGCCGGCACCGCGCGGGGACGCCGCCACGCCAACGGCCGGAGCCGCGGGCCGGACGGCGAACGCGGGGGTGGTCCGGACGCCGGGACGAGCCCCGGCTCCCGTACCGGCACGGGCAACGCACCCAACCCCGGCCCCCGTAGCGGCACGGACGCCACGCCCTGCCCGGGCCCCCGTACCGGCACGGACGCCGGGCCAGACGACCCCCGTGCCGCCGCCGTGCGGCGCGTCGGTGCGGTCGGGCGGCGTTGGCGGGGGCTGCATCTTGTGGGGTGTGCCGTGCTGTTGGCCGTGGCGTTGACCGGTGGGGCCATTGCCATGGGGGACGTAGCGGAAGGGCGGGACGCTCGGGTCGCCGCCGCGCCCGGTGCCGTGCCGGCGCGTGCGCTGGCCGGGGGTGATCTCGACAAGGGGATCGCGGCGTTGCAGGCCCATCTGCGCACCCAGCCGAAGGACGTCGGGGGGTGGGCCACGCTCGGGCTCGCCTATGTCGAGCAGGCCCGGACCAAGGGCGACCCCTCGCGCTACCCGCAGGCCGAGCGGGCGCTGAAGCGCTCCCTGGACCTCGAACCCGACAACGACCAGGCCCTGTCCGGCCGCGCGGCCCTCGCCGCCGCGCGGCACGACTTCACCGGCGCCCTGCGGTACGCCGACCGGGCCCTGCGCCAGAACCCGTACAGCGAACGCGCGCTGTCCTGCCGTATCGACGCCCTCGTCGAACTCGGCCGGTACGAGGACGCCGCCGAGGCCGCCGACACCGCCGACAGCAGGCGGCCCGGGATCCCGGTCTTCACGCGGTACGCGTACGTGCGGGAGCTGCGCGGCGACGTACGGACGGCGCGCAGCGTGCTGGAGCGCGCCCTCGACACGGCCACCTCGCCCGCCGACGTGGCGTACGTCGCCACCGCGCTCGGGCAGCTCGCCTGGAACCAGGGCGACTACAAGGCGGCGCTCAGCCACTGGGCCCGTGCCCTCGCCGCCGACGAGGACTACCTCCCGGCGCTGGAGGGCCGCGCCCGCGCCCGGGCCGCGAGCGGCGACCGCGCGGGCGCCATCGAGCAACTGGAGCACATCGTCGCCCGCTCCCCGCTGCCCGCCCCGCTCGTCGCCCTCGGCGAGCTGTACGAGGACCGCGGCGCCGACGGCGACCGGGTGACGGCCGGCGACCAGTACGCCCTGGTCAACGCCTGGACGGCACTCGCGCGCGCGGGCGGCGTCAACGCCGACCTCGACACCGCGCTCGCCGCCGCCGACCACGGCGACAAGGCGGCGGCCCTGCGCGCGGCCCGCGCCGAGTGGAACCGCCGCCACAGCGTGCACACCGCCGACGCCCTCGCCTGGGCGCTGCACGTCAACGGCCGCGCCGAGGAGGCCCTGCCGTACGCCCGCCGGGCCACTGCCACCGGCTACCGCAACGCCGCGTTCCTCTACCACCGCGGCATGATCGAACGCGCCACCGGCCACACGAAGGAGGCCCGCGCCTCGCTGACGGCGGCCCTGGAGCTGAACCCCGGCTTCTCGCCCCTGGGCGCCCGCGAGGCCCGTACGGCTCTGAAGGACCTGGAGGCGAACCGGTGATCCTCCGCCGACTCCTCGCCTCCGGCGCGGCCGTCCTCACGGCCGCCGGCGCGCTCGCCCTGGTCCCCTCGGCACCGGCCAGCGCGCATCCGCTGGGCAACTTCACCGTCAACCGCTACGACGGCCTCGTCGCCGCCCCCGGCGAACTCCGCGTCCACCACGTGGAGGACCTCGCCGAGATCCCGGCGACCCAGGCGGGGCCCGACGTCAAGCGCCTCGGCATGACCGAGTGGGCCCGGCAACGGTGCGCCGACGCCGCCGCGGACAGCGGGCTCACCGTCGACGGCCGTACGGTCGCCCTCACCGCGAAAAGCAGCCACGCGCGCGTGCGGCCCGGGCAGGCCGGGCTCGACACCCTGCGCGTGGAGTGCAGGCTGACCGCTTCCCTCCCCGAACGGGGCAGCGTCGCCCTCGGCTTCCGCGGCGCGGGCGCCTCCTCCGGGCCCGGCTGGCGGGAGATCACCGCGCGCGGCGACCGCATGACGCTCGCCGCGTCCGACGTACCGGCGAAGTCCGTCTCCCGTGAACTGACCCGCTACCCCGAGGAGTTGCTGTCCTCACCGGCCGACACCGCGAGCGCCGCACTGCGCGTGCGCCCCGGCGGCCCGGCGCTCGCCGACGCGGAGGGAGCGGCCGCGGGGGAAGCGGACGCGCCCGCCGCCTCCGTCCTGCCGCGCGGCGCCGACCGTTTCACCCGCGCCCTGGACTCGCTGGTCGCCCGCCACGACCTCACCGTCGGCTTCGGCGCGCTCGCCCTCCTCATCGCCGTCGTGCTCGGCGCGATGCACGCGCTCGCACCGGGCCACGGCAAGACCATCATGGCCGCGACGGCCGCCGCCCGGGGCAGCCGGGCCCGCATGAAGCACGTCCTGCCCCTGGCCGCCTCGGTGACGGTCACCCACACTCTGGGCGTGGTCGCCCTCGGCCTGCTCGTCACGGCAGGTTCGGCAGCCGCGCCCTCGGTGATCGCCTGGCTCGGCATCGCGAGCGGCGTCCTGGTGACGGTGGCGGGCCTGACCCTCGTACGACGGGCATGGCACAACCGCGGTCACACGCACGGGCACAGGCACGACCATGGGCACAGCCACTCACACGAGCACCCTCACCCCCATCCACACCACCACGATCACGGCCATCACGGCGACCACCAGCACGAGGCCGACCACACCCCCGAGCGCCAACTGGTCCTGGCCACGGCCCAGAGCAACGCCGTATACGGTCTCACGCACCACCACCCGCACCCGCACGAGCACAGCAACCCACGACCGAACGCCGGTCACACTCACCCACGTCACACCCTGGAACACAGCCACGGCGGCTTCACCCATACCCACCCGGTCGCCCCCACCCTTCGCGGCACGATCCTGCTCGGCTTCGCCGGCGGCCTCGTCCCCAGCCCGTCGGCCGTGGTCGTGCTGGTCGGCGCGGCCGCGCTGGGCAAGGCCTGGTTCGGGCTGTTGCTCGTCGTCGCGTACGGCGCCGGTCTCGCCCTCACCCTGACCGCGGCCGGTTTCGCCGTCGTCCGGCTCGGCACCGGCATGACCCGGCTGCTCGACAGGCGCCCTCTCCGGGCGGCCAACCCGGTGGCGAGGCTGGTGCGCAGGGCCGCGCCGCTGGCGTCCGCCTGTGTCGTCGTGGCCCTGGGGGCCGGATTGGTGTTCAAGGGGGCGGCATCCGCGCTCGGCTGAGTTACTTTCGTGAGGAAAACAGACGGAGCGGAGAATTCACCGGATGCGAATGGGGGCACCGTGTCCGAAGAACCAGGCACCGAGCGTGTGATCGCGGGCCGCTACCGGCTGCTGTCCCCGCTCGGCGAGGGCGGTATGGGAACCGTGTGGCGCGCCCGCGACGAGGCGCTGCGCCGCGAGGTCGCCGTCAAGGAGGTACGCGCCCCGGCCGGGCTGCCGGCCTCCGAGGTGGAGCGGATGTACGCCCGCCTGGAGCGCGAGGCGTGGGCCGCGGCGCGGGTCGCCAACCGCACCGTGGTGACGGTGTAGAGCCACCGCCCATGCCCCCGATGCCGGTCCCGGGCCCGCCGACGGGGCCCGTCCCTTCCGCCACGACGACGACCACGCCCCCACGGCCACGCAACCGCCGCGCCGCCGTCGCCCTGGTCGCGGGCGTGGCCGCGCTCGCGCTGGCGCTGGGCGGGCTGACGTACGCGCTGCTGAACGGGGACGACGGGGGCGAGACACCGGGCGGTACCAAGACGCAGGGTGCCGGAGTGAGTTCGCCCGCCGAGACCGGCGGGACGGACGGGCCGCCGCAGGGCGGCGGGGGTGCCACCGGGAATCCCCCGCCTCCGCCGAGCACCGGGGGTGGGACCACTCCCGCGCCGCAGTCGGTGCGGGTGACCGTGGCGGGCACGCGCACGGAGTACTCCGGCACCTGTCCGCCGCCGAGCGAGGAGGCGCCCGCGTTCACGGCGACGTTCACGGTGGGGCGGCTGCCGGCCGACGTGGTCTACCGCTGGGTGTCTCGGGACGGTTCGGTGTCCGACGGCGGCTGGAAGACGCTGTCGTTCGCCGAGGGCGGCGGCCGGACGAAGCAGGACACGGTGATCGTGACGACGTACTCGGAGACCGGGACGTTCGAGAACGAGATCGGTGCCGAGGTGCGGGATCCGGTGCGCGACGTCCAACTCGGTGCCGTTCTCGGTGACGTGCGAGTCGGAGACCCCGACGGACGGGGCCTCCCCTTCTCCTTCCGGTACGGATCCTTCCGGTACGGATCCCTCCGATACGGACTCGGACGCGGAGTCCGGTTAGCTGGTCAGGCGCTGCCGCCGAGGACCGGGAGATAGCCGCCGGACTGGCCGGCCGCGGTCGGGTGGTACGACTCGCCGATGTTGGTCCAGTTGACGCTGTGCAACCAGGAGCTGCCGGAGCAGATCTCGTGGCCGGTGAAGGCGGGACGGACGTCGCCGAAGCCGAAGCCGTGGTCGACGGCGCGCTTTTCGATCGCGGTGTTCAGGTAGTCGGCGGCGTCGTTGATCGCCTTCCGCTTGGTCTCGGACAGGCCGATGCACGTGGTGCCGAGCTGGTAGAAGCGGGGGTAGCCGAGGACGACGACGCGGGAGTTCGGCGCCTTGCTGCGGATCGCCGAGTAGACGCTGTCGAGCCGGCCGGGCAGCGTCGAGTCGACGTACGCCTTGGCGGTGTTGATCCGCGCGACGCAGGCGCTGTCGGACTGGAGCACACAGGTCGTCATGACGTCGGAGAATCCGGCGTCGTTGCCGCCGATGGTGATCGACACCAGGCCGGTGGCGGAGCTGAGCGGGCCGAGCTGCCCGGCGAGAACATCACCCGTACGGGCGCCCGCGCAGGCGGTGAAACTGAATGACGAGGGTGAGTGGGTGGCTGCCCAGAGGGCGGGATAGGCCTTCGTGCTGCGCTTGCAGTCGCCGCTGGAAGCGTCGTAGCTGCCGGCGCCGACTCCGGAGGAGTAGGAGTCACCGAGGGCCACATAGCCGCCAGTTGGGGCGAGTGGGGACGCCTGCGCCGCCGTGGCCCCGGTGAGGGCACTGCCGGCGGCGAGGAGGAGCGAGCTCACGAAGACGACAAGTCGGGAACGTCTCATGGAACCTCCCTTTAGCAGGATCTCTGCCATAACCGTCGTAGCAACTACGCGTGTTGACGGGAAGTGTCCACGCCAACCGTTTCAGCCCTTCCGGAGCGGGATGGCGCGTTTACACCCTCCCCTTGTTACGTGCCCATGACAGAATCGTTGACACGTGTTCAACTCGACAGCGGCGGCGGCACCACCGCGGGCGTGATCGCCGGCGTCGACTGGGTGACGAAGAACCACTCGGGCCCCTCGGTCGCCAACATGTCGCTCGGCGGCGGGGCCTCCGCCTCCCTGGACGCGGCGGTCCGCAACTCCATAGCCAGCGGCGTGACCTACGCCGTGGCCGCGGGCAACAGCAGCACCACCGCCTCCTCGTCCTCCCCGGCCCGGGTCGCCGAGGCGATCACCGTCGGCGCCACCACCAACACCGACGCCAAGGCGAGCTACTCCAACTACGGCACGGCCCTGGACATCTTCGCGCCCGGTTCGTCCATCATCGCGGGCTGGCACACCGGCGACACCGCGACCAACACCATCTCCGGCACGTCGATGGCGAGCCCGCACGTCGCGGGCGCGGCGGCGGTCCACCTGGCGAACCACACCTCGTCCACCCCGGCCCAGGTCGCCTCGGCCCTGACGGGCGGCGCCACCACGGGCAAGGTCACCAGCGCGGGCCCCGCCTCCCCCAACCGCCTGCTGAAGCTCGTGCCGTAACAGCTGCGCGTTCTGCCTGAAATCCCGTTCTCCGGGGGCCACTTGAGCCTCCGGGGAACGATTTCTCACGGCCCGGGCAACTCCCCCGCGTGACCGTAATCCGTACCTTGACGGCCCTTGCGCGCTGCGCGACATTGAAGCCCGGCATCCGGTGCTTCGGGGGCAAAGGCGACACGAGAGCCGCTCGTGCCTGCAGCGGTCCACCACGCACCGGCCAAATCAACAAAAACGTGAGACGACGATCCAGGTCTTGCCATACTGGTTCAAGCATCAATACCGTCGTACATCTCACCCGCATCGGTTCGTCAGTTGCGCGGCTCTAGGGGAGGGCTGGAGGACCGCGACGACCGGGCGGGGCGCGGTAGGGGGGTGCCGTGCTCGGTGACCAATTCTGTGACCGAGTCGTGCCGCGCGGTCGGCTGCCGTTTTTCGCAGTCGGCCAGCTTTGCCAGCTCACCCGGCGGTCACGCGACGTCTTGTCGTGGTGCCGTGGGGTGAGAACCCCCCTTTCGAACCGGACGTAGAGCCGGGCGGCCCTGGGGAGGGCGGCCCACCGGACGAGAGGGACCAGACTCATGAGCTCCGTTCTGCAGCCGGCGGCGCCGGATCGCCACGATCCGCCGACCGCCATCACCTATCGGCCAGTCTCATCGCACCTGGCCATCGCGCCGCCCGTGAGCGTCGTGATTCCCGCGATGAACGAGGCGGAGAACCTTCCGTACGTCTTCAAGACCCTTCCGGACTGGGTACACGAAGTGGTCCTGGTGGACGGCAACTCCACCGACGGCACCGTCGAGGTGGCCCGCGAACTGTGGCCGGACGTCAAGGTCGTCGAACAGCGCGGCAAGGGCAAGGGTGACGCGCTGATCACCGGCTTTCAGGCGTGCACCGGCGACATCATCGTGATGGTCGACGCGGACGGCTCGGCCGACGGCAACGAGATCGTGTCGTACGTCTCCGCGCTGGTCTCCGGCGCGGACTTCGCCAAGGGGTCCCGGTTCGCCAACGGCGGCGGCACCGACGACATGACCTTCATCCGCAAGCTGGGCAACTGGGCGCTGTGCACGGTTGTCAACCGCAAGTTCGGCGCCCGCTACACCGACCTGTGCTACGGCTACAACGCGTTCTGGCGGCGCTGCCTGGACAAGATCGACCTCGACTGCACCGGCTTCGAGGTGGAGACCCTGATGAACATCCGGGTGGTCAAGGCGGGGCTGAAGGTGCAGGAGATCCCCAGCCACGAGTACCTGCGGATCCACGGCACCAGCAACCTGCGGGCCGTGCGCGACGGCTTCCGGGTGCTGAACGTGATCCTGAAGGAGCGCTCCAACCGGCGGGCTCTGCGGCGCAGCCGGGAGCACTCGCCGATGCTGGACACGGTCCGGGGAGAGGTGTCTTGAGCGACCCCGGCATCTCCGTGGTGATCTGCGTCTACACCGAGGACCGCTGGGAGGACATCCTCGCGGCGGTCGCCTCGGTGCGGGCGCAGTCCCGCCCGGCTCTGGAGACGTTGCTGGTCGTCGACCACAACCAGGCTCTCCTGGACCGGCTGGGCAAGGAATACAAGGAGGCCGGCGATGTGCGTGTGCTCGCCAACGCGGGCCCGCGCGGGCTGTCCGCCGGCCGCAACACCGGGATCGCGGCCTCGCGCGGCGAGATCATCGCCTTCCTCGACGACGACGCCGTGGCCGAGCGGGACTGGCTCAGGCACTTCGCCGAGGGGTACGCCGACCCGCGGGTGATGGCCGTAGGCGGGCGCACGGTGCCGATCTGGGCGTCCGGGAGGCGCCCCGCCTGGTTTCCCGAGGAGTTCGACTGGGTCGTGGGCTGCACCTACCGGGGGCTGCCGCCCGGCCGGGTCCGGGTGCGCAACGTGCTCGGCGGCAACGCCTCGTTCCGCCGCAGCGCCTTCGCCGCGGCGGGCGGTTTCGCCACCGGCATCGGGCGGGACGGCGACCGGCGACCGCTGGGCTGCGAGGAGACGGAGCTGTGCATCCGCCTGGCCCGCGCCCGGCCCGACGCGATCCTGCTGATCGACGACCGGGCGGTGATCCACCACCGGGTGCCCCGGGCACGCGAGCACTTTGCCTACTTCCGCACGCGCGCGTACGCGGAGGGCCTGTCCAAGGCCCTGGTGGCGCGAAGTGTCGGCGCCGGCAAGGGCCTTGAGTCGGAACGCCGGTACACCACCCGGGTCCTCCCGGCCGGAGTCGCCCGCGGCCTGCGCGATGCGACGCTGGTCCGCGCGGGCGGCGCGGTCCGCGATGGCGGTGCGGGCCGCGCTGG
>NZ_JACTVI010000105.1 GCF_014495685.1 Streptomyces sp. TRM68367
GGCGAGGCTGTCGCACGGCTCCTGCCCAGTGAAGGTCAAGAGCGATTCGTTGTTCGGTTCCGAGGATCAGGGAGGCGTCGGATTCTTGGCTGGTGGGGCGGAATTTCTTGTCGTGCGACCATGAACGTGATCTTGAGATGCCAAAGGATGTGCGGGACTGGCTGCCGCCCGAGCACCTGTGCTGGAAGGTGCTCGATGTCGTCGAGCTACTTGACCTGTCGGCGTTCGAGAACAGCTACCGTGACGACGGGCGGGGCGGTGTGGCCTACCCTCCCGCGAGGCTGGTTGCATTGCTTCTGTACTGCTACAGCAAGGGAGTGCGCTCCTCCCGCCGTATCGAGCAGGCGTGCTGGGACGACGTGGGTTGCCGGATCATCACCGCGAACCGCCGAGTGGACCACTCCACCATCGCGCGGTTCGTACGACGTCACCGTGCCGCCTTGAACTCGCTGTTCGTGCAGGTGTTGTCGCTGTGCGGCCGACGCGGCCTGGTCGATCTCTCGGCGGTGGCCGTGGACGGTTCACCGATGGAGGCGAACGCCTCACGCGACGCCAACCAGCGCCTCCAGCGCCTGGAGGAGACCATCTCCCAGTGCGAGAGCGAGATCCACGCGCTGATGGAGGACGTAGTCGACCACGCGCTGAGCGTCGAGGCCGACGGCGCGGCACCCCAGCGCGATGGCGAGGACGGGTGCGACAACTGGCCTCGCCTGTCGCGGCTGTGCGACCGGCTCACCCGGGCGCACTTGGCCAGGGACAGACTGCATGAACGGGCCATGCCGTCACCCACCGAGATCCGGATCAAGGTCGAGGCCGCCGAGCGGATGGTGGCTCGCGCGGAGAAGCGCCTGGTCGCCGAGACCGAGGCTCACCAGGAGAAGCTGAAGAAGTACGAGCTCCGCGCCCGAGAGGACCGGGCGGCAGGACGTCGTGGAGCGAACGGACGGCCGCCGGTCCCGATGGAGCACAAGACCGTCCTCGTTCGCCAGCGAACGCGACTGGTGAAGATGCGGGCCTGGCTGGAACGGGCCCGCACACCCCGACCGGCCCCCTCCCCGGAGTCCCGTGCCTGCCTGAGCGATCCCGACTCCCGGCTGGTTCCCGGCAAACGCGGCGGCTACCTGCAGGGATACAACATCCAGATCGTGTGCGCTCGCCGTCAGTTCTTGCTGGCCATAGAAGCGCACGACAATCCCTCGGACAGGACGGCCCTCGTTCCGATGGTGAAGAAGACGCAGCACAATCACCAGGCCGCAGGGCTCCCCGGGGACATCCAACTCTGGCTCGCCGACAGCGGGTACGCCTCCGCCGCCGCCTTCGAGGCCCTCGCCGACCTCCCGCTACTGGTCTCGGTCACCAGCGATGCCGACCAGGCAGGCTTTCCCGCGAAACGTCAGCAGGCCCCTGCCGGCCAGCAGGACATGGCGGCCCGCCTCGCCACCCCAACAGGACGGGCCCAGTACCGTCAACGCAGTGCCCTGGTCGAGCCGGGATTCGCCCAGATCTTCCAACGCTTCGGACGACACCTCAACTACCGCGGCCGCCCGGCGGTGGACGCCGAGATCAAGCTCCTCGGCACAGTCCACAACCTCAACAAGCTCATCAACCACACGCCCAAGACGCACTCTTGACCTTCACCGGGCAGGAGCCGTGCGACAGCCTCNGCACAGTCCACAACCTCAACAAGCTCATCAACCACACGCCCAAGACGCACTCTTGACCTTCACCGGGCAGGAGCCGTGCGACAGCCTCTGGCTTCTCCAACGCGTGCACCACAACCTTCCCGCCCCGGCCCTGGACGCCCTCCCGGCTCGAAGAACCGCCGCACCGCATCGCGCTACGACGTGGGCCGCGTCCTTGCCACCGGCGAGGCATATACACGACCCGCCCACCACAAGACGGGCACAAAGCCCCGTCGAACTGGATAAACGACAAGTTTAGCAGGCATTACACAGCCGAACTCCTTCCGCCGCCCACCACCCTCCCCAGCTCCCATCCCGTCCGCCGTCGACCCACACACCGTGGAGCGGGCGTGGTTCCTGGCGTCCAGGTGGAGCGCGCCACTGTACGAACGACCTGGACGCCAGGGGCCGCGTCTGCTCGGCTTCGCCTGGGTCGATGGCGGACGGGATGGGAGCTCCCCGCGCACGCCACCACGGGCCCGCAGACGGAAACGGCGCCCCCTCCATCCCGGTGCCGGCCGATCCCCCGCCTGAGGCGTTGGTCTTGACCCCTGCCGACTGACGCGGGTTCCTCTTCTTCGCCCGCATGCAGGTAGCGCGCCGCCGGGCGCGGCCAGCCGGGGCGAAGACAGGAGGCAGGCCGCGCCGACAAGGCGGCGCGCGCCCGCGCCGTGCGCGGGCCTTGAACCCGTGAAGAAGGTTGTTACTCAGTAGTGGATGTGATGCGCCACAAGGGCGCGTCGTACTGTTCCGGGCGGCTGTTGATGAGCAGTTGGCGCAGGTCCTCGCGCAAGGAGCCGTTGAGGTTCGACGCGCTCAGGTTCTGCGCAGTCAAAGGTGACTTGGAACTGCTTGATCGATGACATCGGCGCTCCATAGTTAGGGGGCTCTGGTGCCCAGCTCCCGGTAGCAAGTCGATCACGTGGCGGGAGCCGACCAGCGCGATGGTGAACAGGCCGAGTAATTCGATCGTGGCGACGATCCCGACCGGGAGCGTTCCTGCATTCCTGGGTCCGTGTCCTTGGAGCCCGAGGCACGGCACGCGCCCGGGCCTCTTGCTTCTGTCGGGGGTGACCGGCGGGATGAACCCGCCGCCTGCCGGCCCGTCGTGTGCGGGAACCTATGGTCAGTCGGAGATGCGCAGCAGCAGCTTGCCCGTGGACGTGCGTCCGCCGATGAGCTGGTGTGCGCCGGCCGCGTCCGACAGGGGGAAGTCGGCGGTGACGGGAAGGGCGACCGCTCCGTCGCAGACGGCTCGCAGGGCGCGGTCGGTGAGCGCACGCAGGGCGTCGGGTGCGGACTGGGCGAGGGCGAGCACGGAGAAGCCCCCGACGGAGCGGCCCCGCGCGTACAGCTCGCCCTGCCCGGCCCGCCAGGGCTCGGCGCCGCTGGCGTTGCCGAAGGACACCAGGCGCCCGAAGACGGCCAGTGCCTCCAGGCCGCGGCGCAGCGTGTCGCCGCCCACCGGGTCCAGGACCAGATCGACGCCCCTGCCGCCGGTCGCCCGGCGGACGTCCGTCTCGAAGGTGTCGGGCCGGAACACCTCGTCGTAGCCGTGCCTGAGTGCGTAGTCGGCCTTGGCGTCGCTGGAGGCCACCCCGTACACCGCGCCGGCGCCCGCTGCCCGGGCCAACTGCCCGACGGCCGTGCCGATGCCGCCCGCCGCGCCGTGCACCAGCACGCTCTCCCCGGCCCGCAGCCGCCCCACCTCGTGGACCAGGGCGTGCGCGGTCGGCAGCACGGTCGGCAGCGTGGCCGCGGTCCGCAGGTCCAGCCCATCGGGCAACGGGAAGACCCTCGCGGCCTCCGCGAGCACGACCTCGGCATAGCCGCCGCCGTCGACGAGCGCGGCGACCTCCTGCCCCGCCCGCAGACCCTCGACACCCTCCCCGACCGCCCGGATGCGCCCGGAGACCTCCAGGCCCGGACGGTAGGGCAGCGACGCCACCCGGTACCCCTCGGTACGCGCCTTCACGTCCGCGAAGTTCACCCCTGCCCAGACGGCCTCGATGGCCACCTGGCAAGGGCCCGGCTCGGGTGCCGGAGTCTGCACGACCTGCAGCACCTCGGGACCGCCGTACTCCTGGAACTCGACCGCACGCATACGCAAATCCACCTTCCGCGAGTGTTCAACCAGAAGCGAACACTAGCACTGTATGATGGCCATCGAACACTGGGCGGAGGAGGACATCGGAATGTCGGACCAGGCTGAAGGCGCCAGTCACCGCCCGGCGCCCGTGCACACACACCCCGACGACGTCCCGCTTCTCACCGTCCTGTCCGCGCTCGCGGATCCCGTGCGCATCCAGCTGATCCGCGACCTGGCCAGCCACCCCGAATGGGCGCTCAGCTGCAGCAACTTCGACGTACCGGTCGGCCGGGCCGCAAAGAGCCACCACTTCTCGGTCCTGCGCGACGCCGGCCTGGTCGAACAGCGCGACCAGGGCCCCAAACGGCTCAACCGGCTGCGCCGCGAGGAGTTCGACGCCCGTTTCCCTGGCCTCCTCGACCTGGCCCTCCGCGCCGACGACACCGAGTAACAGCGGTTGGCTCCTCCACGCGGCCGTCCGTCACCGCAGCAGGGCTCAGCGTCTGCTGCCGCCGGGCGTCAGCAGACTGGTGACCTCGGAGATCGCCTCCGCCGTGTTATATGTGGGACGACTTCAGACCGGTCCCGAAGCCGACGTCCCGTCATCCGTCCTCCAGGGCAAACGAAGGCCTGGCGCACGATCTGACACAGATGTTCCTCAACCCTGTGCCGCCGGACGAGGACGCAGGAAGAGCACTCCAGCGACCTCGGAAGTGCGCACTCAAGAGACTGAACAGAAGAACTTGACGGGGAACATCCCTGCTGCGCCGGGCTCGGTCGGGTGGCCGACGGAGTGGACGCGGTACGTACAGCGGTACGGGACGAACTGCGCAAGGGAGCCCACCACATCAAGGTCATGGCCTCCGGCGGTGTCGCGTCGCCGACAGACCGGATCGACTCCACCCAGTACTCGATGGAGGAGCTCCGCACGGCTGTCGAGGAGGCCGAGGCGGCCAACCGCTATGTGACCGCGCACGCCTATACCGCGCGGGCGGTGAACTGCGCGCTCGAAGCGGGCGTCCGGTCGATCGAGCACGGCAACCTGATCGACGATCGCAGTGTCGAACTCCTTCGCGAACGCGACGCGTTCCTGGTTCCGACCCTGACCACCTACTGGGCGCTCAAACAGGAAGGACCGGCCCACGGTCTCCCATCATCGAGCCACCGCAAAGTCGACGACGTGCTCCACGGCGGGCTCGCCGCCCTGGAGCGGGCCGCCCGCGGCGGAGTCAGGCTGGTCTACGGCACCGACCTGCTCGGCGGCATGCACCGTCACCAGAACCAGGAGTTCCGCCTCCGGAACCAGGTCCAGCCGCCGATCGACATCATCCGGTCCGCCACCACGACCGCCGCCGAACTGCTCGGCATGGCGGGCGAGATCGGCACGGTGGAGGTCGGTGCGCTGGCCGATCTGATCGTGCTGGACGGCGACCCGTTGACCGACATCGATGTCCTGGCCGAGCCCCGCCACATCACCCACGTGGTGCAGGGAGGTCTGCTGTACGAGGGGGAAGACCAGGCCCATGCCGGCGCTGTCGATCACCCGTAGCCCGAGCCGACTGGCGGCAGCCAGCGGGAACACCGCCTCGACGGGGTGGCCCTGCCGTTGCATGAGACCGGCGACGGCACTCGTCTCCCGTCGGGGGCAGGTCGGCCAGCGCGATACCGGAGCCGACCTGCCCCCACGGCCGTCCACAGGTTGTCCTCGGGGAGTGCGACGGCACGGACCAGCGGGACCGGTCCGTTCTCCTCCAGCAGCGCGGTCAGCCATACCTGGAGCGAGACCGCGCCCGTGTCGCCGATGGTCGGGGGTGCAGAGCTGCGCGCCGGCCCCAGGATGTGGTCCGCGATGTGGTCCGCAAGTTAAGGAGGTGGTGGGCTCGCGGCTCACCGCACCGCCGGAGCTACGTGCCCACAGCACCCTGGACGTCCTCGTGCAGATGGATAATCAGCCATCCGTCGTCGCCGGCACCGCGCCGCAGGACGGCGGTGTTGCGTACCAGTTCCGGCGGGGCGGCATGGAAGTCGACTCGCAACCAGTAACGGGCCACGGCCAGGTCCGCGAAGACGTCGATGACCTGGCCGTACGCGGTCAGCCCGGATTCCACGGGACCGCCCTCGGCGGCCGGGCGACTGTCCCGGATGCGATCCAGTTCGGCCTTCCCGAACAGCAGTCCGGGGGTCGCGGAGTCCCAGACGGTGGCCTCCGGGTCGAGGAAGGAGTCGACGCGCTCTCGGTCGCCGGACGGGTAGGCCTCGTACATGCCGTTGATCACCGCCCAGACGGCCGCGAGGTCGGCAGGTCCGCCGCCAGGGCGCGCGCCCATGGACATGGACAGGGCGGCGGGACGGGGTGGTGTAGCGGGCATGGCTAGGTCCTTCGGTGGGAGGTGTGCGGTGCTGGTGCGTGGGTCAGGGCCGGTCATGCGCCCAGGTCTGAAGGGCCAGCGGGCGTCCCTTGATGACGGCGTTGAGCGGTGGCTCGTCCGTGAGGTGGAAACGCACGGCGCGGGCGACCGCGATGCTGGCACCGTTCTCCGCCTCGATGCCCAGCGTCACCCGGGGCAGGCCGAGGGCGTGATGCGCGTAGTCCGTTATCACCTTCAGTGCCCTGGCCCCCAGGCGCTGACCGCGGTGGGCGGCTCCGACGGTGTAACCGAGGCTCACGGCGGGGTCGTTGGCGCTCTTGCGGATGAGGAGGACCTCGCCCAGCGGAAGGCCACCGTCGGCGGTGATGGCCAGTCGCAGGCGCAGGCCGTCGGCGCGTTCCTGTCGTGCCCTGCCCAGATAGGCGTGGGCGGCGGCGGTGTCGAACGGTGAGGCGAGCGGGGTCCAGTACGCGATGTCGGGGTCGTCGAACAGCTCCGCCATGGCGGGCAGGTCGGCGTCGGCCCATTCCCTCAGGACGAGGCCCTCACCTTCGAGCCGGACCTGTGGGGGGAAGGTGAGTCGGGTGGCGTTGTCGCTGGTCAACGATAGTACCTGTCTGTCGTTTCGTTGGCGGTGGTGTCGGGTGTCAGGGGAGTACGACCAGGTCGCGGCCGGTGCGGTTGAGGCGCTCCCCGCCGTCCTCGGCGCAGATCACGATGTCCTCGATGCGGACGCCGTACCGGGCGGGGAGGTAGATGCCTGGCTCGACGGAGAAGGCCATGCCGGCGGCCAGGGGCAGTTGGTTGCCGGCCACGATGTAGGGCTCTTCGTGGGTCTCTAGGCCGATGCCGTGGCCGGTGCGGTGGATGAAGTACTCGCCGTATCCGGCGCCGGCGATGATGTCCCTGCCGACGGCGTCGAGTTGCTCGGCGGTGATGCCGGGCCGTACCGCGTCGGTCTGGGCGGTCTGGGCGCGCAGCAGCACGTCGTGGAGTCGGCGGAATTCCTCGGGCGGCTCGCCAACTGCGTACACGCGGGTGGAGTCGGAGCAGTAACCCTGCTGGGTGGTGCCGCCGATGTCGACGACCACCGGGTCGCCGGGCAGGATCTTCCGGTCGGACAGTTCGTGGTGCGGGCTGGCGCTGTTGGGTCCGGAGCCGACGATCACGAAGTCGGCCCGGACATGGCCCTCGGCGACGATCGCGGCCGCGATGTCCCGGCCGACCTCTCGCTCGGTGCGACCGGCCCGCAGCCATTCGCCCATGCGGGTATGCACTCGGTCGATGGCTGCCCCGGCCCGGCGCAGGGCCTCGGCCTCCTGCGGGGTCTTGCGCATCCGCAGCTCGTTCAGCACGGCTCCGGCGAGTTCCTGCCGGGCGGCAGGCAGAGCGGCGCGGAAGGCCAGGACCTTTTCCGCCCACATGCGATGGTCGACGCCCACGACCGCCGTCCGGGAGGAGAGCCGGGCCGCGACAATGGCGTAGGGGTCGTCGGTCTCGTTCCAGCCGGTGATCTCGATGCCGAGGCTGCCGGCCGGGGATGCCTGCGCGGCAGGCTCTTCCAGGGCCGGTACGACCAGGAACGCGTGGCCTTCGGCGGGGAGGACCAGGCAGGTCAGCCGCTCCAGCGGCTTGGCGTCGTAGCCGGTCAGGTAGCGCAGATCTGCGCCGGGGGAGATCAGCAGGGCGTCCAGCCCCGCGTCGGCTGCGGCCGCGCGGGCGTCATGGAGGCGATTGGCCGGATAGAGGTCCTGGCCGGGCTCGGTGGTGTTGGTCCGGTCGTGCATCAATTCTCCGTAGACGTGGGCGGCCGGGAGGGCCGCGAGCGGATGCCGCGGCAGCGGCGTGGTCGGTTCAGGCTGCCGCCGATTCGGGATAGAGGGGGCAGTTCTCGGCTCCGGCCGGTGGGACCCTGTGAAGCCGCAGCTGCGTGCAGTGCTTGGGCCGAGTCCTGGCGAGCGTTGCCCGCACGGCGGCGCCGCGGGGTTGTTCGCCTGTGTTCGCCGGCCCGGCGGACAGGCGCCGGGCCGCGGGCTGACTGCTTTGGTTGGTCAGGCGGCCGCGTAGAGGTGGCAGGCGACACCGTCGGCGATCAGCTGCGGTTCCTCGCGGTCACAGTCGTCGAAGGCCCGCGGACAGCGGGGGTGGAAGCGGCAGCCGCTCGGCGGGGCGGACGGGTCGGGTACGTCGCCAGGGAGTTCGGCGGGCAGTCGGCCTGCGCCGTCGGGCTGGGGGACGGCGGCCAGCAGGGCCTGGGTGTAGGGGTGGCGGGGGTTGTCCCAGACCTCGGCGGTGGGGCCGATCTCCACGATCCGGCCGAGGTACATCACGGCGATGCGGTCGGCGATGAGCCGTACGACGGACAGGTCGTGGCTGATGAACAGCAGTCCGGCGCCCGACTCGACGGCCAGCGACCGCATCAGCGTGGCCACTTGGAGCTGGGCGGAGGCGTCGAGGGCGGAGATCGGTTCGTCGCCGACCAGCAGGCGGGGCCGGGCGGCGAGGGCGCGGGCGATGGCGATGCGCTGCCGCTGGCCGCCGGAGAACTCCTGGGGGTAGCGCTGCGCGGCGCTCTCCGGGAGGCCGACGCGGGTCAGGAAGTCCTCCGGGGTTTCTGGGCCTGCGGCCTCGCCGCGCCCGGCCGCCGTGCGGATGCCGTCGGCGATCTGGGCGCCCACCCGGCGGCGGGGGTTGAGGGATCCGTACGGGTCCTGGAAGACCATCTGGACGGCGGTCAGCGCGGGGGCGCGGCGGCGCACCTTCAGCGGACGTACCGGCGTACCGTCGAAGGTGATCCCGCCCTCCTTGGGTGTGGTCAGCCCGCAGACCGCGCGGGCCAGCGTCGACTTGCCGCAGCCCGACTCGCCTACCAGCCCGACGACCTCCCTGGCCCGCACCTCCAGGCTGACCCCGGCGACCGCGCGGGTCGGGGGCGCGCCGGGGCGGTGGTACTGGACGACGAGGTCGTCGACGGAGAGCAGCGGCGGCGTTGGCGGCGGGGTCGGCGGGGTCATGCGGTGCTCCTTCCGGGGAGCGCGTCCAGGAGCGTACGGGTGTAGTCGTGCCGCGGCTCGGTGAGCACCTGGCCGCGCGGGCCGGTCTCGACGACGAGGCCGTGGCGCATCACGCTGACCGTGTCCGCGACGGCGGACATCACGCCCAGAT
The DNA here is from genome assembly GCF_014495685.1 of Streptomyces sp. TRM68367. Taxonomy (GTDB): domain Bacteria; phylum Actinomycetota; class Actinomycetes; order Streptomycetales; family Streptomycetaceae; genus Streptomyces. Next base: position 9,306 of record NZ_JACTVI010000105.1, read on the forward strand.
CGTGGGTGACCAGCAGGACGGCGAGGCCGAGTTCGTCGCACAGGCCGCGCAGCAGCCGCAGCACTCCGGCTTGCACGGTGACGTCGAGCGCGGTGGTCGGCTCGTCGGCGATCAGCACCTTGGGCTCGCAGGCCAGTGCGATGGCGATGGCGATGCGCTGCCGCATCCCCCCGGAGAACTGATGCGGGTAACGCCGCAGCGCCTCGCCCGGGTTGGGGATGCGGACCTGTCCGAGCAGCTCGGCGGCCCTGGCCCGCGCCGTCTTCCGGTCCAGCTTCAGGTGGTGGCGCAGGTGGTCGGTGAGCTGATGCCCGACGCTGAGCATGGGGTGCAGGCTGGTGGACGGGTCCTGGAAGACCATGCTCACTGCACGGCCGCGCAGCGCGCCGAGTTGCCGGGGCGGCAGCGTCAGCAGGTCGGTGCCATCGAGCTGGATCCGCCCGCTGGTGCGGGCGCCGTTCGGCAGCAGGCTGAGGACGGCGAGGCCGGTCATGGTCTTGCCGGAGCCGCTCTCGCCGGCCAGGCCGTGGATGCGGCCGGGCTGGAGCGCGAGGTCGACGCCGTGCAGGATGCGGTGGACGCCGCTCTCGGCGGGCAGGTCGAGCGTGAGCCCGGTGATCTCCAGTACGTTGGCGGCGTTTCCGGCGGTCTCGGCAGTGTCGGTGGTCTCGGTGGTGGTCACGCCACACGCTCCTTCTCCGCGCCGAGGCTGCGGGCGGTGCCCGGGTCGAGGGCGTCCCGCAGCGCGTCGCCGAGGAAGTTGAAGGCGAGCACGACGGTGAGGATCGCCAGTCCCGGGAAGACCCCGATCCACCACTTGTCGAACTGCTGCGTGCCGGCCGCCACCATCGCCCCCCACTCCGGGGTCGGCGGCTTGGCGCCCAGCCCGAGGAAGGACAGCCCGGACAGCAGCAGCGTCGCGGTCCCGATGTCGAGGGTGGCCAGCACCAGCAGGGGCCCGAGCACGTTGGGCAGTACGTCCACGCGCAGCGAGCGCCAGGCGGAAAAGCCCAGCAGCCGTCCGCTGAGAACGAATTCGCGTGTCCGCAGGCCCATGACCAGCCCTCGGGTGACGCGGGCGTACGAGGGCCAGGCGACGACAAGGACGGCCAGCACCGCGTTCTGCAGGCTCGCGCCGAGGGCGGCGGCGACGACCATCGCCAGGATGACGGTCGGGAAGGCGAACACCAGGTCCGCGATCCGCATCACGGTCTCGTCCACCCAGCGCCCGAAGAACCCGGCGCAGGCTCCGAGGACCCCGCCGATCAGCAGCGACATCGCCACCAGCAGCAGCGCGAGCGGAATGGACACCCGGGCCCCGTACAGCACCCGGCTCAGCACGTCCCGGCCCAGCTCGTCGGTGCCGAACCAGTGCCCGGCGCCGGGCCCGGCCAGCCGGGGCAGATCCTGCGCCAGCGGATTGTGCGGGGCGAGCAGCGGGGCGGCCAGCACGATCACCAGCCAGACGACGCCGACCGCGCCGCCGATGACCGCCAGCGGCCTGCGCCAGGCGCGCGGCAGCCGCTTGAGAAGGCTGAAGCCTTTCACTGCACCCTCACCCTCGGGTCGATCACGCCGTACAGCACGTCCACGGCGAGGTTGACGGTCAGATACACGATGCCGACGACCAGCCCGACGCCCATCACGGCCGGCAGGTCGAGGGTGGTCGCGCTCCGGTAGGCGTACGCCCCGAGGCCCGGCCAGGCGAAGATCGACTCCACGAGAACGGTGCCCGACAGCAGCGTCCCGAAGGCCAGCCCGGCGACCGTGATGACGGGCACGAGGGCCGCCCGGAGCACGTACTGGAAGAGCACCGTCCGGCCGGGCAGCCCCTTGGCGCGGGCAGCCCGTACGAAGTCCTGACCCAGCACGTCCAGGACCGCGGAGCGCGTGAAGCGGGTCAGCAGGCCGACGGTGTACGCGGTGAGCACGAGCGCCGGGAGCATCAGGTGACCGACCGCGCTCCAGAACACCGGCCACTGCCCGGCCAGCGCCGCGTCAACCGTGTACATGCCGGTGACCTGCGGCGGAGCGGTCATGTCGGGCGCGAGACGGCCGCTGCCCGGGGCGATGCCGAGCCGGTAGAAGAAGACGTAGAAGGCCAGCAGCGCCAGCCAGAACGTCGGCACCGACACCCCCAGCAGGCTCACCACCCGCAGCAGTTGATCGGTGAACCGGTCCCGGCGCAGTGCCGCGACCACACCGAAGGCCACGCCGATCACCAGCGAGACCACGATCGCGGCCCCGGCCAGCTCCAGCGTCGCCGGGACGGCGGTCGACAGATCCGTCAGCACCGGCTGATGGCTCTGCTGCGACTCGCCCAGATCCCCCTGAAGCAGGTGGCCGAGGTAGGTCACGTACTGCACGGGCAGCGGCTTGTCGAGGCCGTTGTGGTGCCGGAACTGGGCGACGACGGCCGGATCGCCGATCGCGCGCTGGCCCAGGTTTGCCGCGGCCGGGTCGCCCGGGACCAGGTTGGTGAGGACGAAGGTCACAAGCGTCACGCCGAACGCGAGGAGCACGGCGGTGGCGGTGCGCCGTAGCAGGAACCGTGCGAGCGGGTGGCGGGCGAGGAGCCGCCCGCCACCGCTCACGCCCTTACTTGGTGCCCAGCGCGGCGACATCGATCGTCCACACGGGGTTGTAAGCGATGCCGGTGACCGACGCGGCGGAGACCGTGTTCCGGCTGGGCTGCATGAGCGGGATGAAGGGGCCACTGGCGTTCATCCGGGTCTGGATCTGCTCGTACAGCGTCTTGCGTGAGTTGTCGGCCATCGTGCTCGCCGCCTTCTCCCCGAGGGCGGTGAGCGTGTTGTCCGCGCCGGCCTTCCAGCCCGCCCGCAGGCCGACCAGATTGCCGGGCAGGAAGACCAGGTAGTCGCTGGGGTGCGGGTAGTCCGGGCCCCAGTACCAAAGGCCCATCTGCTCCTTGCCGTTGCGGTAGTTGTCCAGCTCCGTGGTGGTCGGCGCGGGGGCGAGGGTGACGGTGATGCCGACCTCCTTCAGCTGTGCCTGGACCCGCTCTGCCAGGGTCTGCAAGGACAGTCCGTCGACGGTCAGGTCGCTGGCGTAACCGAGGGTCACCGAGGGCTTCTTGATCCCGCTGGCCTTCAGTGCCGCCTTGGCCCCGGCCAGGTCGCGGCTGGTGGCCTGCGAGGCGGGCAGCGCCCCGAGGAAGGTGGACGGGATGATTCCGGCGGGCTGGACCGAGCCGGAGCCGGCCAGCGTCAGCAGGCTCTTGTAGTCGATGCCCTTGCGTACCGCCTCGGCGAATCTGGCGTTAGCCGTCGTGCTGCTGACCTTGGTGTTCTGATTCAGCAGCAGGAAGATCACGTCCGACGAGGCCCCACTGCTCACCTTGAGTCCGCCGGTCAGTCCCTTGACCTGGTCGGAGGTCAGGTCAAGGGCGATCTGGCTGTCGCCGCGCTGCACGTTGAGTTTCTGGGCGGGCGCCTGGACGTTGCGGATCACGATCTTGTCGTAGGCGGGCTTCTGCGACCCGGTGTACTTCGGGTTCTTCGTCAGGACGACCTGGGTGTTGGTGTTGAAGGAGGTCAGCGTGTACGGGCCGGAGCCGGCCGAGGTGGTGTTGAGGTACTTCTCCGCGCCGTCCGCCGCGGTCGCGGAACCGCCGTGGGCCTGTACCGTCTTCGCGTTCACGATGCCGAGAGCAGGGTTGGGCAGGATGAATGGCAGCGCTGGGTTCGCCTTCTTGGAGACCAGGGTGACGGTGGAGGCGTCCGTCTTGGTCACCGTCACGCCGTCGAGCAGAAACGACGGGTTGCCCTTGAGCGCGATCACCCGCTTCAGCGAGAACACTACGTCGTCCGCGGTGACGGCGCTCCCGTCGGAGAACTTCGCGCCGTCGCGCAGGTGCAGGGTGAGCGTCCTGCCGTCGTCGGACTGCTCATACGAGGACGCCAGCCCCGGCACCGGCTTGGTGACGTCGCTGCCCTTGAAGGTCAGCAGCGTCTCGTAGAGCGCCTTGTCCACGATCTGCCCGGTCGGCTCGAACTCACGGCCCGGGTCAGCGGTCTTCAGGTTGAACGACGTGTCGACCACCAGGGTCTTGCCGCCCGAGGAGCCGGAGGGGCTCGCAGCACCCGAGCAGGCGCTCAGGGCGAGCGCCGCGACGGCGATGAGCGGGAGTGCCGCCGGGTACGACCCGGTGCGCGATCTGGACATGCGTGCCTCCGAGAGCAGAGCAGAGCGGAAGAAGACCAGGCGAGCTCGACGGCCGCCGGGAGGAGTCCCTGGACGATTCACCGTTAGGGTGGGGCGAAACTAACCAACACTTTCTGCTGTCGGGACCAGTGCAAGACAAAAATCAAAGGAAGGGCGCAACTGTGGGAGATATGTCAAGCCCTGATGGGTCCGGCGATCGCCGCTCTGGACGGATCGGCATCGGCCTTGCCCTGGATTCGGTGCATTTCAAGATCCTTGACATCCTCCGTACCCAGGGCCGTATCTCCGTCGCCGCCCTCGCCCAGCGCGTCGGCGTCTCCCGCGCGAACGCCTACACCCGCGTGGAAGCCCTGCGAGCCGACGGGGTGATCAGCGGGTTCAGCGCCCGGGTCGACCATGCCCGGGTGGGCCTGGAGATCTGTGCCCTGATCTTCGTCACTGTCCGCCAGGAGCTGTGGAAACAGTTCCGCACCGCTCTGGCCCAGATGCCGGAGGTGGAGTACTGCGCCGTCACCACGGGCCAGCACGACGCCATGATCCAGATCCGCGTGGCCGACGTCGCCGCCGTGCACCGCCTGGTCACCGACCAGCTGTCCACCATTCCAGCGGTACGCGCCACCGAGACCGTCATCATCCTCGACGAAGTACTCCGCCGCCCCTACGTCCTGCCGTCCACCCCCGGCTCCAGCGAGCCGACGCCCACCACCCCTCCGTGTACCCCCGGTACGAGCCAGTTCGGCATGACCCGCTTCATCCGCGCCGCCGACGGCCGCGCCGACCTCCGAAGCGGCACCGACTCGGAAGACTGACCCCTGAGGCCTGATCACACTCGCCGACAGGGTGCTCCCCGACCAAGAGCGGGAGCGGGCCAAGGCTGAGGTTGATCAGGCAAGAGGTTGCTGTCGTCAGCCCCACCCGGATCGAGCATCCCCTCGCCGGGATCTGCTCGTCTGGACGAGGACGCGCGCTGACGCCTATCGCTATCCCGGTCGTCACCAGCCGATGGTCAGGCGGGTCTCCTCCGCGGCGTCGGGCCGCGCACCTGGATGGAGAGCAGCTGCGACACCTGCCGCACCTTCTCTGTACAGAAGGCCGCGTCCGAGGACAGCACCGAAATCAACCGCCTGGGCGCCTCTCGCCCGTAGAGTCCTCCTCGGCCGCCGGGTTCGGCGAGACGTGATGTCCGCCACAGGCAGCGGCGGAGAATGGAACACGATGGCCCGTCGTAGCGCGACACGCACCCGAGGCTCGGCCCTGGTGGAAGGCGACACGACCTGCGGGGGACACGATCTCTGCTGACACAAGCTGGGGGCTCGGAGTCGACCTCGCGGACAAACCGCGCCGCTTGGACCAAGCGATGATCGACACAGTCCACGACATCGTCGACGGATGGGTGGCACCCGATTCCGACACCTACGTCGAAGTCGCGAACAACATCACCGAAGCGTTCCAGGCCGCCGCCCGGAAGGCTGGCGGCTGGCCGGGACTCGCTGACGCGCATTTCCAGATCGGCGCCCGGTTCGCCCACTCGAAGAACTCCATCGAAGCCGCCCACGCCTGGCTGATGGGACAGCCGCCTGCTGCTGACGGCTAGACACTGGCCGGGACTTGACCGTGCGGGTACGCTCCAGGCCCTCCCTCCTGAGCCGAAGGCGAAGGACTGGAGCGATCTTCGTCAGGTTGTGCGGTGTGGATCACCCGCACCGTTCACCTCCTCGCTGTGCACCTCCGCCATCGCTCGTTCCTGTCTTCCGGTCCGGTGCCTCAGGACGTCGCGCGTGCGGAGTCCTCGCGGGGGAGGACGGTGTAGATGAAGGGTCTGTACGCTCACCGGTGGACGTGGTTGGTGATCGCCGCCTACGCCCAGCTCCGACTCGCCCGCCCGCTCGCCACTGACCTTCGACGGCCCTGGGAGAAACCGGCCCCGCCGAATAAACTGACACCCGCCCGCGTCCGCAGAGGGTTCAGAAACCTGCACGCGAAGACCGGCTCCCCAACCGGTGCACCGAAACCCATTCGCCCCGGGGCCGGTCGGCCACCAGGTTCGAAGAACGGCCGCCGGGCCCTCCGTTATGACGTGGGCCGAGTCCTCGCGACCGGCGAGGCGTTCAGCCGCCCTGCCCACCACAAGGTCGGCACCAAACCAAGGCGAACGAGACAAGAAGAAACCGACCGCGAGGGAACCAGGCTTGCCTGATCGTCCAAACTCGGGGCTCAGAAGCGCGATTGCCCTCCTTCAGCACGCGGGTTCACTGTCCAGGATGCCCTCGACAGTCAGCGCACCTTCGATAGTTGCGCTCAGCCACTCTGCCAAGTTGATGCCCTGAGCTTGACTCTGTCGGTGATCTTGGAACTGGAGAGGTCAGCTGCCGAGGGGTTCGCCAGGACTTGAGGTGGGGGATCTCGCGTTGATCAAGGTAGCTCTGGAAGGCGGTCGGCTGCCGGGGCGAGGGTCCTGCTGCGGTCGGTGGCAGTCCGCTGAGTCGCCCGATGTTAACGGCGATGGCGGTCAGAACGTGTTGGAGGTGGGCCTTGTTCTGCCCTCGGTAGCGACAGCGTCGCAGGCCGTGGCCGTGGGCGAACTCGTTGACCGTGCCCTCGACCCCGGAGCGGACCGCATAGCGGGCCTTCCACTCGGCGGTCTGCTGCTCGGTTCGAATGCGAAGTTGCAGGTCGCGTAGTTCGCGCGGAGGAAAGCCCACGTTCCGGGCGCTTTCGCGGGAGGTGGTGCACTGGGTCCGGGCCGGGCAGGGGTGACACTGGCCCTTGGTGAACCGAGCCACGATCAGCGGGGCCGCGGTCGGCGAGGAGGTCGGGTAGGGGCCGTGCCAGCCCCGGCTCACTTGGCCTTGGGGGCAGGTGACCTGCCGGCGGTCGTAGTCGATGTGGAAGTCGTCCCGGGCGAAGCCCTCGTTCCGGCGGTGTTGCCGGGTGGGGTTGCCCCGGAGCGGCCCGGAGACGGTGACCTGGTGATCCCGCGCGGCTTGTTCCAGGTGAACCAGGGAGGTGTAGCCGCTGTCGACCAGATGCTCGGTGGGCAGCAGGCCACGGCGGCGCAGACGGGTGTGGATGCCGGCAGGACCTTGCTGTCGTGCGTGGTAGCCGCGGTGGTGGCCACGTCCGTGATCACGTTGGGGCCGTCGGGGGCACAGGTCTCGGTCAGATGAGCGGCGAATCCCTTCCAGCTGATGATGTGTCCGTGGCGCGCGTAGCGGGCCGACGTGTCGTAGGGAGAGACGATCGCCCGGGACGAGGGCGGCAGCCCGGGCCCGCTGTCCTCTTCGGTGCGCCAGAGCAAGCGGCCCGCAGCGTCGCGGTAGTAGTTCTGCACCACTACCTGGCGCAGAGCCTGGACGCGAGGGCCGAACGCCCGGTCCGTCCCGTGCCGGTAGAGGTGTTCCAGGAGCCGGACGGCGTCGTTGCCAGTGGCCAGGATCCTGGTCTTGGGCTTGGTGGGGTTCTTGCCCAGACGCCACCGGTCGGCCGTAGCGGCGCCCCCAGTCCTCATCGACCAGATCGTCCAGCAGATGACCGGCGGTGCAGACGACTTCTTCCAGCGCCGCGCGGACCGCCTCGGTGATCAGTTCCAGGCGGGTCAGGTCCCGGACTGCAGCCAGGACGTGGGTGGAGTCGGTGCGCTGCGTGGTGCGCTCACGCACCAGCCCGGCTTCCTTGAGCCGCGCCAACGCGAGGTCGAGGAGGCGGTCGGCGCGGTCGCCCTCGGTGAGACGGTCACGGAAGTCGGCCAGCACGCTGTGGTGGAAGCCGGGGTCGTCCAGCTCCATTGCCATGGCGTAGTTGAAGTCGATGCGGCAGCGGACCGCCTCGGCGGCCTGCCGGTCCGACAGGCCGAGCAGGAACTGCAGCACACAGACGGTGGCCAGCTGGGCGGGCGAGAGGCCCGGGCGCCCGTCGCGCGGGTACCAGTCGGCGAAGTCCTCGTCGCGCCACAGCCCATCGAGCCGGTCGCGCACCCATATCGCCGTCGTGCCATCCGGGTTGCTCGCCCGCGCGATCTGCGCGGTCAGAGGCGGGACTTGCTCACCGGAACGGGGACGGAGGGACAACGGGCACCTCGACGGCTGCATCGGTCATCGGAACCACACGAGCATGCCCGTTGATCACACTGTCGCGCCGCGAAACTCCAAGATCCCCGACAGAGTCAAGCTCAGGCCTCCAGCTGAAGCAGGGAGGACCGGCCGCTGATCTGGTGCGTGGTCGCGGTGCTCGTGAAGTCCTCCACGCGGTCCCGGAGTTCGCGGGGCAGCGTCGCCCCTCGGAACGCGGGCTGCGTCAGGTACTCGCGGATCTGGCCCGTGCGCACGAGCACGCCGGTGACGCGCTGGTCTCCCGGGATGCTCCACAGCGGGGTGAGCGCATCGGCGGCGCCTTCCACGTCGTTCGCGAGGAGCCGGGCCATGGCCAGATCGGACGCGGCCCCGCCGAGGACGTGAGCGGAACGGTCCGCCTGCGGCTTCTGGGCGATGAGTTCGAGGGCCCGGGTCGCGGACTGTGCGGCCTGGTCCCCGTCGTGGATCAGCAGCGCGGTGGAACTGCTGGACATGGCCAGGCGCTCCGGGGTGAAGCCGAACTCTCCGCCCACGCCGTCGTGGAGGTCGTCCCGGGCGCCGGTGTCGACTTCGGCGGACATGCGCAGGGCACGGCGCGCGGACTCCACGTCACCGAGGTATCCGTGTGACCGGGCCTCGATCGCCAGCAGGCGACGCATCGCGACGTCACCGAGTCCGCCGTAGGACTGGGCGCGGCGAGCCTTGCTGACGGCCTCGGTGGGCATGCCCTGGAAGTAGGCGATGTACGCGAGTATCCCGTCGGCGAACGCGCGCAGGGGCTCGAAGCGGGCGGCTTCCCCATACACGTCGGCGGAGCGCACCATACGGCGGGCGGCGTCGAAGGCGCCGAGGTCGAAGGCCGAAGCTGCGAGCAGGGCCATGGTCTGGCCAAGGAGTTCGAGCAGACGCTGCTGCTGGGCAGGGATCCGGGTCCGGTCGCGGAGACCGAACACCTCCTCCCGGAGTTCCCGGCCGCGCCGGAAGGCCTCGCCCGGCGCGATGGAGGCGTACTGGAGGGCCAGGGCGGCCACATCGTCGGTGAGCTGGTCCAGGCTTGTGTCGGAGACGGACGCCGCGGCGGCGCTGGCGTCGTCTTGGGCTTCGCGAGCGGTCATTTCGATCTCTTCATTCAGGTAGAACGCGGGTGCCGGGGAATCGGTCCGCTCAGGCGGGGCGAACAGGGCCACGGCGTCCAGGCCGAACATGGCCTTGAGGACACGGCGGGTGTCGTGTGACAGCTGGTCTGCGCCGACCTGCCCACCTCTCCAGCGGCGGTATGTGCGCTCACTGCACGTGGGGTTGTTGACGCCCTTGCCGATGACCTCGGTCGCGGTGCTGCGGAACAGCTCCTCGAACTCCGGCCAGCCCAGGCCGCGCCGGTCGCACTCTTGCTTGAAAAGCGTCTCGGGTGGTGTCCCCACGTCGCTCCCCTTCGTCGAGCCTGACCCTCGGCGGCTCGCCTACGGATCGATCCCTTCCTGTGAAGGGGATACCGCCGTTCTCTTCTAGTGCAACACATCTGTGGCAGGTGGCACTTGACTGGCCGTCTGGTGGCACGTGGCCGTGAGATGGCCGCTGGAATGGCACGGGCGCGACATGGCGGTGGCACCCCGTGCAGCGACACGCTGATCGTCAACCCCGCGGCGCGGCGCGCCCCCTGACCATTCCCCCCAGGGGGCGGGCCGGTCGCCGAGACAATGCGAAGGCTCCAGCCCCATGACGAGTCTCAGTACGCCAACTCAGGCCGCCCCCACCGGCCACCCTGCCTACATGCAAACCTTCCCGTGCCAGCCGGAGACGGCCGAGATAGGCCGCAAGCTCGTGCGTGACGCGCTCGGCGTATGGCACCTGGACCACGCCGTCGGCCTTGCTCAGCTGTTCATGTCGGAACTGGTTGCGAACGCCGTCCGGCACACCGGGTGCCACTCGATCCGCCTCAGCGTCGGGCGGCCGAGCGAGATACGCGTGCGTGTCGGGGTGGTGGACCGGGACCCCTTACACCTGCCGGTACTTGGCCGGGTCGCTGAGGACGACGAGTCAGGCCGCGGCCTGCTTCTCATCGACGCTATGGCCGACCGCTGGGGCTGGGACCTGCGCGGTGGGCCCAGACGACGCCCATGGGGCAAGGAGGTCTGGGCCGAACTCCTCATCAAGGGGGACGAGTGAGCGCCCCGACGGCGGCGACCATGCCGCTTCCCGCGGTTGGCAGCCTGCGGCCCCGGCAGCAGATGGCCATGGAGTGCGCCCTGTGTGCCCGGTACCTGGGGGCGAGCGGCCGGGTTCTGGGCGATGTGCGTCACCGCGGCCGGCCGTTCCGGCTGTGGGGCTGTGACCCCGGCTGCCATTCGCCCGTCGCCGGCCCGTTCCATCCGCCCGCCCAGCAGCGGCCCGAGCAGAAGGGAGCCGGGACATGAACCCGCAGGGCGAGGTGTGGGTGACCGGCGACTGCTGGCTCGGGTGCGAGCGCACCGGCGTGCCCGTGATCTGGCTCGGGCCGGTGCAGTGGCAGGGGCAGCACGCCCCGTTCATGGCGTGTGAGCCGTGCCTGAACCGCCTCATGAAACAGGCCATCGACTACTTCATGCAGAGACAACCGGCCGTCGCCTGACTGGCCCTGGACCAGGTGGACTCATGACCGCGCAGCAGTACTACTGGAACGGCATCCACGTTCCCTACATCAATCAGTGGACGGCGGAGGCCGTCCGACAGCCGCAGCTCATCCGGATTCGCGGGCGCGGCGGGGAGGGCATCGGCTACGAGGATGAGGATCCCGTCACGGACCGCTGGCATGAGGCGTTGTGGGTACGTTCCGGCCTTGCGCGGGGCCGTGGCCGCCCGGACTTCGCCCGCATCAGCTCACTTCGGCAGAAGCGGGCCATGAGGTACAGCCTGTGTCAGGTGTGCGAAGAGCCCGTTCTCGACTCGGGAGCGGATGAGCGGACCTTGCACTTGCTGGGCGGCGCTACGTCGATCGGCGAGGGCGAGACGACCGCCGCGCCGCCCCTGCACGCCCGCTGCGCGTTGGAGTCGATCGAGGCCTGCCGCCACCTGCGGCGCGGGTGGGCCGCCGCTCTCGTCGAGTACAGCCCGCTGTGGGGCGTGGCCGGAGTGGTGCACGACCCGGTGACGCTGGCTCCACTGCCCAGTCCCGGACGGCGCCCCTTCGAACTCACTCATGTGCCCATCGGTGATGAGCGGATCCGGTGGACGCTGGCCAGTTTCACGGTGGTCAGCCTCCACCGCGTTACGCCGGTCTCCCTGGAGGAGCTGCGCGCGATGGCTGCTGAAGAGGAACGGCGCGATGCGGCCGACCGCGAACCGATGAGCGCCGCTTAGCTTCTGTCCGGTGGCCCGGATGTCGTCCGGCCCTGGCCATCGGGCAGGTCGTTGCACCTTGGAGGCTCCATGCCCACCCCGCGTCTGACCGATCTCCCGGACGCAGCGCTGCGGCTGATCGAGAAGGCGAGTGGCCCCGTCGCCGACATCGAGATCGTGACCGCGGGCCTTAACAGCACCATCGCCGCGCGTGTGAGGACGACGGACCGCACGCTGTTCGTCAAGGGCCTGCCGCTCGATCACCCGTGGGTGTGGACACAGAAGCGGGAGGCCGACGTCGGCCCGTACGTGGGCAGCGTCGCGCCTGAACTTCTCTGGCACGTGGAAGAGGACGGGTGGAGCCTCCTCGGCTTCGAGCACGTCCAGGGAGGGCACGCCGACTTCACGCCTGGCTCACCCGACCTGCCGGCGGTCATGGCCACCATGGCGTGGCTGGCCGAAGTACCGGCACCGGCCGTCGAACTGAAGACCATGCCGCACCGGCTCAGGACGTACGTCGAGGACCCCGGCGAGCTGTCGTGGTTCGCCGGGAACAGCCTGATCCACACCGAGTGGAATCCGCACAACGTCCTCATGACGGACCGTGGAGCCCTGCTCGTCGACTGGGGCTGGGCATCGATCGGTGCGGCCTGGATCGACCCGGCGCTGTGGCTGCTGTGGCTCATCGCCCACGGCCACACCCCCGGCCAGGCCGAGAGCGAAGCTGCCGCCCATCCGGCGTGGGAGACGGCCCCGCCCGCAGGCCTTGACGCGCTCGCCCGCGTGCAGCGCCGACTGTGGGACTCCATCGCAGCCGAGAGCACCGACGACTGGGCGAAGCCGATGCAGCGTGCGGCACAGGCCTGGGCCGAGCACCGCACCGAGAGGATCGGCGAACGATGAAGTGGGTCACGGTCGGCTGAAACCGTCCCCAACAGGCGGCGGGCTAGCAAGACCCCGCTCCGGCCGTCCCCTTGAGACGGTCGGCGGCCGGAGCGGTACTCGATGAGAACCGAGCAGAAAGAGTATGCGCCGCGTGAAGGACAACAAGAACAGCACCGTCAAGGCTGCGAAGGCCGAGATTCGGCGGGAGACCAAGAACACCAAGGCCGAGCCCACCACGCAGCAGACCCAAGGAGCGCTTGCGGACCGGCACGTCCGCAGCCACACCCCGGACAGCCTCTACGGCGACGACGAGGACGCAACAGCTACGGAGTAACCAGAGCTTGTTCCGGCGCGGAGCGGCAGGCCCTCCGGCTCTCCCCGGCCTACGTCAACATCAGCCCCCTAACCCCTCGGCGCGCGGGCGCCGAGAAGGAGACCGCTCGTGGATAACGTCCCCGGCATGACGACTGAGAACAACGACAACGCCCCAGCCTCCGAGCAGGAACTGCGCGACACGATGGTGCAGCAGCTCATTGAACTCGGCGCCGCCCGAAACCCCCGCGTCGTGGCCGCGTTCCGCTCGGTCCCCCGGCACCTGGCCACCCCCGAAGTGGACATGGCCAAGACTTACGAGCCCGAGTTCGCCGCCGTCACGAAGACGGACCCGACAGGCGTGGACATCAGCTCGGTCTCCTCCCCGCGCGTCCAAGCCATGCAGATCGAGCAGGCCGACATCCAACCGGGGATGAACGTCCTGGAGATCGGTTCCGGAGGGGTGAACGCGGCCTACCTTGCGGAGATGGTGGGGGAGCAGGGCCACGTCGTCACGATGGACATCGACGGTGAGGTCACACAGCGGGCGGCGGAATTCCTCAAGATCACCGGCCACCAGAACGTCACCGTGATCACCGCCGACGGTGAGCACGGCGTGCCCGGCCATGCTCCGTACGACCGCATCGTGGTCACCGTGCAGGCCGCCGACATTCCGCCCGCCTGGGTCCACCAGCTCAAGGAGAGCGGTCGGCTCGTGGTCCCGCTTCGGATGCGCGGCATGACTCGTACCGTGGCGTTCGTCCGCGACGGCGAACGGCTCGTCAGCGACGGGTTCGAGCAGTGCGGCTTCGTACCGATGCAGGGCATCGGCGAGAACCGCGTGCGCCTGGCCCTTCTCCACGATGCAGAGGGGGAGGAGATCGCCCTCCGCCTGGACGACCATCCCGAGCCCGACGTCGAGGCCCTGCGCGTCGCGCTGAGCATGCCTCGTATCGAGGCTTGGTCCGGCGTCACGGTGGCGGGTGACGAGTCCACCGACCACCTGCACCTCTGGCTGACGACCGCGCTCGACAACCTCCCTCTGATGGCCGCCAAGATCGCCGCGCGGAAGCGGGGCCTGCTCGCCTCCGCGTCACCGATCGGAGTGCCCACCCTGGTGGAGGGCGACAGCTTCGCCTACCGGACCGCACGCCCCACAGACGACCCCGACCGGTACGAGCTGGGGGCGATCGGCCACGGGCCGCAGGGGCAGAAGGTCGCGACCCGCCTGGTGGAGGAGATCCAGGTCTGGCACAGCGATCACCGCCAGCATCGCGCGCACATCGAGGTCCACCCGGCGGGCACCCCGGACTACCAGCTTCCCGCAGGCCGAGTCATCGACCGGTCCCACACGCGGGTCACGATCACCTGGCCGTGACGCCTCCAACGTCGCGGCCAGGCCGGCACAGCACATCCACCCAACCTCTCTCAGTGAGGAGAACGTGATGGCACCGCAGAGCACCAGCACGACGCTGAAGGCCGCTACGGACTTCGGTTCTGCCGCCGGGTCGGACTTCGACCTCAACATCGAGACCGTCGCCTCCGCCCCCGTCATCGGCTCGCTACTGAACGACACCAGCGACAACTGCACGTCGACCTGCGAGTCCGCCTGTTCCAACAGCACCTGCATCGGCGGCTGACTCACTGGTGCGGGGGCCGGGCCGAGTCCGAACGGCCCGGCCCCGCACCACCGCGACAAAGAAGGAGGCACAGCCATGTACCGCGCCGTTGACGCGAACATGATCCGAACATCGCTCTTCCCGCTGGCGGCCACGCTGCCTCCCTGGCCCGACCTTGACGGTGACGCCCCCGCCGACGTCGAGCGCTGGCGCGAGTGGGCCAGCCAGGTGTGGGCGGACGACACCAGGGCCGCAGCCATCGAGTTCGCCGCTCCGCTTCTTGCCGCTGCCATCCGCGACGTGCTCAGCAGGGACCAGCGGAGGCTGCGCGCCGTCCGGCGCACCGCGGCCTCACTGGCCCGCTATCTGTTGCGAACGCAGCACCGCGCCACACCGTTCGGTCTGTTCGCCGGCGTAGCCCCCGTGGGCGTCGGCCGCACAGCTCGGGTGAAGTGGGGAACGGAGCACCGTGCTTTCGCACGGGCCGATGCCGAGTGGCTGAACGACGTCACCACCGCCATCGAGCAGAACCGGGAAGTGCTGCGGCGCCTGCCCGTCATGCTCGACCCCGCCTGCGTCGTGCGAGGCAACCGGGTCGGCGTAGCGAACCAGCCGGGTACGGAGGGCCCGACCGACACCACGCTACGGCGCACACCAGCCGTGGAAGCCTTACTCACCCACGCCCGGGCCCCGATCACCGCCGGCGACCTCGTGGCCAAGCTCCACGGCGACTACCCGGACACCCCGACCACGGTGATCGAGGACATGGTAGGCAGCCTTGTCGCCCACCGCGTCCTACAAACCAGCCTGAACGCCCCCATGACGTGTGACGACGCACTAGGGCATCTCGTCGCGCAGCTCGACGCCGCAGGCACCGCCGCTACAGCGGGCGGAGCCGCGATGACCGAGGAACTGCGCCAGATCCACCAGCTCCTCACCCTTCACGACACCGCGCCCCAAGGCAAGCAGCAAGCCCTTCGCGACCAGGCAACCGCCCGGATGAGCTCCCTCACCGGCACCACATCCGGCACCCTGGTGGTGAACGTGCGCCCCGACTGCGACATCGTCCTGCCGACAACCGTCACACGCGAGGCGGAGCGCGCCCTGGAGGTCATCTCCCGCATCTCGCCGTACCCGAACGGCTCCCCGGCGTGGCAGGACTACCGCGCGCGGTTCCTGGAGCGCTACAGCATGGGTGCGATCGTCCCCCTGCGCGACCTCACCGACCCGGACACCGGCCTCGGCTTCCCTGTCGGCTACCGCGGCACGGTCTTGAAGCGGCCGGTGCTGGCCACGACCCGCCGCGACGAACACCTTCTCGCGCTCGCCCAGGCAGCCGCCCTCAACGATCAGCGTGAAGTCGTCCTCACCGAGGGGAACATCGAGGCCCTGTCTTTCGGGGACCCCACGCAGGTCCCCGCGCACGTCGAACTGTGCTTCACCGTGCTGTCCCCCTCACTGGAGGACGTGGAGCACGGCCGGTTCGAACTGGTCACGGCGGGGCTGTCCCTCGCGGCCGGCACCACGACGGGCCGCTTCCTGGCGATGCTGGACCAGCCCGACCGCGACCGGATGACCGCCGCGTACGCCGCCCTGCCGACGCTGGCCGCCGACGCCGTGCGCGGGCAGGTGTCCAGCCCTCCGCTGAAGCTCCCGACCCGAAACGTCGGCCGCGCCCCGGCCGTCGTACCGCACGTGCTCTCAGTCGGCGAGCACAACCCGCAGGCCACCCTCGACCTGGACGACCTCGGCGTCGTTGCTGACTCCCGGCGCCTGTACCTGGTGTCGCTCTCCACGGGCCAGCTCATCGAGCTCTCGGTCATGAACGCCGTGGAACTCAGCAACGCCACCCACCCACTCGTCCGCTTCGTCAGCGAACTGCACCGCTCCCACACCGCCATCCTCACCCCCTTCGCCTGGGGGCCGGCGGCCCGGCTGCCGTTCCTGCCCGAAGTCCGCGTCGGCCGCACCATCCTGTCCGCCGCCTGCTGGCGGCTGAGCGCACGCGACCTCAGCGACGACAGCGACGACGGACGGGACTGGATGTTCCGCTTCACCGACTGGCGCATCCGCTACGGCGTGCCCCGCACCGTGTACGCCGGCGGCAACGACCAACGGCTACGCCTGGACCTCGACTTCACTGCCCACCAGCAGCTCCTGCGCGCCGAACTCGATCGCCACGGAACCGTGTCTCTGCACGAAGCACCAGACGAGGCCGCGTTCGGCTGGCTGGGTCGCGCCCACCAAGTCACCATGTCCTTCGCCTCCGACCAACAGCCTTCCCCCGCCCCCATCTGCTGTACGGCTGCCGTCGTGAGCCTGACCTCCAGCCGACTGCCCGGCGCGACGGAGTGGGCGTACCTGAAGCTGTACTGCAACGCCGACCGGGAGCCCGAGGTGTTGACCACCCACGTGCCGCGGCTGTTCCTCGACTGGGGAACCGAGGCGCCCACATGGTGGTTCATCCGCTACGCCGACCCTGGCAGCCATCTGCGTATACGTCTGCACCTGCCGTCCCCGGAGGCCTTCGGTGACGCTGCCCACCGCGTTGCAGTGTGGGCGGCCGGACTGCGTGACGAGGGCCTGATCCAGCGGGTGCAGTGGGACACCGACGCCTTGGAAATCGGCCGCTACGGCACGGGGGCCGCGCTTGAGGCCGCAGAGCGATACTTCGCCGCCGACTCCGCCGCCGCGCTTGCCCAGCTCGTCCTTCCTTTGCCTGACAGCCAGCGCCCCGCGGTCACCGCCGCCAGCTATGTCGACATCGCCGCCGCCCTCCTCGGCTCTCCGGAGGAAGCGTGGGCATGGCTGGCCGCCAACTTCCCGAAGGGCGAGGGCGCCGCCGCCCCCCGCGACGTGCAGGCCATGACCGTACGTCTCGCTGACGGAGCCTCCGGCTACCCGGCCGTTCGGGCACTCCCACGCGGTGAACACGTGGCGGAGGTGTGGCAGCTGCGCAGCGACGCCCTCACCGAGTACCGCAAGGCGCTCGAAGCGGTCGGCGCTGACCCGGGCGCCGTCCTGCCGTCCCTGCTGCACATGCACCACAACCGCGCTGCCGGGATCGCCCCCGATGCCGAAGCGAACTGCCGACGCCTCGCCCGCGCTGCCGCCCTGTCCTGGACCATCCGCACCGAAGGAGCCAAGCGGTGACCACCGCCCCGCCCATCACCGACACAGCCATCGCCGCCCGGCAGTCTCTCGCGCACGGCCCCCTCGGTGCCGCCCTGCTCCCCATCGAACGCGCCCACCGCGGCCTCACCTCATGGCGTGACGTCCACGAGCAACTCGCCGACATCCGCCCGCTGATCGACGGAGACACGGCCGGCCTGTTCCTCGGCGCCCCCGCCATGGCGTATGTCCTTCACCTCGCCGCCGCTGACAGCGACCGGTACGCCGGAGCCCTGGACACCCTTGACGGCATCGTGGCCGCGCACACCCGCCCTCGCCTGGTCGCCGCCCACGAGCGCATCGACCAGGGCCGCTACGCCGCCTTCGCCGAGTACGACCTGTTCCGTGGACTGACCGGCCTCGGTGCCCTCCTGCTACGTCGACAGCCGGAGGGCCACGAACTGAGAGGAGTGCTGGAGTACCTGGTCCGGCTCACCGAACCGATCGCCGGGCCCAACGGGGAGCAGCTGCCCGGCTGGTGGGTCGGCCACTCGCCCGCCAACAAGACCGTCGCCCAGGGCGGCCACGCCAACGCAGGGCTCGCGCACGGCATCACCGTTATCTTGGGTGCCTGAAAGAGTCTCTGGCACATGAGGCATGTAGGGTAAAGACCAACGTGCCTCACAGATACATCGGGGTTCAAGTGACGTATGAATCCATCAGCCCACCCCCTCTTCCGTTCCGTTCCGAGAAGGCACTGTCTCCGGACGACGGCTCCCCCATGTGGGTCGTGGTGGACGCCGCCTATGAGTTGCACCAGTACTCATCGGCGTATCTGGCCTCCCTCCGCAGTGCGGAGGACGCGTCGGTGAACACCGAGCGGACCTACGCCGGCCGCATCGCCCTGTACCTCTGCTACTGCGGGGATCACGGCGTCGACTGGGCTGACCCTTCGATGCGACAGCTCGCCGGATTCCTGAACTGGCTGGTGGATGAGCCGCTGCCGCCCAGGGGCCAGGTGGTACGCGTGGAGCCCAAGTACCGCTCCAAGGGCACCGCCAACGCCATCGTCGGTACGGTCTTCCGGTTCCTTCGGTACTGCGCGCTGCTCGACGACAGTCCGGTGTCCGCCGACCTGGCCACGAAGCTGTACGAGCCGAAGCAGCTGCGCTACGCGCCTCCTGGGTACGATCGGGGCGAGGAGGGCCAGTTCTCGACCGTCAACGTCAAGACGATCAAGTTCAAGATCGTGGTCCCTGGCTACGAGTACCTGACGGATGACGAGATCCGGCAGGTCCTGGACTGCACGGTGCACGCCCGCGACCGCCTGCTGGTCGCGCTCTTGGCGGTCACGGGCATCCGCATCGGCGAGGCTCTGGGGCTGCGCCGGGAGGACATGCACCTGCTGGCCAGTTCCAAGGTGCTGGGCTGCGCGGTCGCCGGGCCGCACATCCACGTCCGGCGTCGGCAGAACGCCAACGGGGCCCTGGCCAAGACCCGTAAGCCTCGCTGGATCCCGGTCGGCGAGGACATCGGCGGTCTGTACGCGGACTACCAGTGGGAACGCGACCGGGTGCCGGAAGCGGCGGACTGCGACATGGTGTTCGTCAACCTCTTCGCCGCCCCGCTCGGGGCCTGTCGATGAATTAGTGGGGCGTGTCGTGCTCGGCGGCCTGGGATGTCGCGTGCATGACGTAGCTGGCGAGGTCGCTGGGGT